>NZ_PJJS01000049.1 GCF_002929845.1 Cryobacterium sp. M96 | reverse complement strand
GCCATGCTCAGCCTCGGCGGCCACAAACCCGCACTCCCCGGCCGGGTTTAACCCACAGAAGCAGCAGGAGAGCCGAGATTTGGGCCAAAATGGCCCTAGACACTGCTGAACAGCTGTTTTTCAGGAAAATCTCCGTCGAATCGGTTCGACAGCTGACCCGGCGCTCCGCCTGTGCCGACAGGCATCCCCGGGGTGTGGTCAGCTCTGGCCCCTCCGGGAGCTACGCAACCGATCGATCAGGACCCTCTCGTGTGGTGCCGCGGAGCGTCCTGGTCGGCAAGATTCGTCCAGTGCTTCTCGGAGCCGCACTCGTCGCACAGGAACCAGATCTCTTCATCCGCCAGGGTGTCGGTTGCCACGGCTCGGGTTCGCATGAGTCCGGCGCAAGCGGCCTGCTGGCACTGGGGATTGAAGTCCATGTATGGAGCGCTCTCTCTCGGCGCGGCAGTTTGCCGTCTGTGTTGACCGTGCGGGTGACGTTACTCCGATTCGGCGTGTGCGACCAGAGCTGAGGTGGCGGAGCCACTTTTGCGGGTGCTATGCGCCGAGGCGTCGTGCCTTGAAGCCGAACACCATCGCCTCAATGCTTGGAGCGTGCAGCACAAGAACGGCTCGGGAGGCCGGCCAATGCTGCTGCCCCCAGCGGGACCGGCTCCTGGCCGTCGCGCTCGTAACCCGGCAGCTCAGCAGGGCATCACCCAGGAGTGCGGCGTCGACAAGAAACACCGGCAGGAAGGCCACGGAAATCTAGGAGGTCGTGAGGGCGCGGCGCCCCGCGCGGCGCCTGCTCTGCCTGGGTGCCGGCGCTCGTTCCTGCAGCGGCCAGGGTCACTCCTGCGCCACCCCCGCTTGCCCGTCCGTGCCGCACCGGGCAAGCGGGGGTGGCCTGTCAGGGCATCCGTTCGTGCGCATTCCATGATAATTTCACCTGACCATGTCAGACCTGCCTGCCGAATCCTCCCGGCCTGCCGAGCCGCTCGGGCCGCAGAGACCTCTCTCGCGGGTCGAGGTTGCCGACATCGCGGTTCGCCTGTTCCAGGAGCACGGCTATGAGGCCACGAGCACCGTGGACATCGCCGAGGCGGCCGGGGTCTCGCGCAGCACCTTCTTCCGGCAGTTCCGGTCCAAGGACGACGTGATCTTCGCCGACCACGACGAGCTGGTCGCCCGCATCGACGAGCACTTCGCTGCGACGCATTCGGATCCCTGGCTGGCCGTGTGTGAGGCCGCCGCCATGGTCTTCGAGCGGTTCCGCGAGCGACTGGAGATCGTGCGCATCCGGGACCGGGTCCTGCGAGAGACCCCCGTGCTGCGGGACCGGGAGACCATTATGGCGATCCGGTATGAACGGATGTTCGCCAGCTACCTGCGCAGCACCGTGCCGGGTGTGCCGCCCCTGACTGCCATCCGCTTCGCGGCCGCCGTGACGGCCACCCACAACTTCGTGCTGCGGCGCTTGATCCGGGCGACGGACAACGTCGACCCGTATTCGCTGGCCGCCGAACTCACCGAGGTGCGACGGCTTTTCCACCTGGATGCCGCGGAGCCAGGTCCTGAGGTGCGACCCGCGGGCGACGTGGTCGTCGCCGTCTTCCCGGCCGCCACGGATCCCACCGAACTGGCTCGCGCCATCGAGGAGCGGCTGCGCGCCCAGACGCGCTCCCGCTGAGACTCAGTATCACTTGACCTGAGACTGAGTGTCAGATAGAACTTGTACCTGGGTATTTTCTGACCGGCGCACGAGGGCATTCATTCCCTGGTGCCGGACGACATCAGCCGATCAGGCCTGCCCGACTTCGCTGTCCTCCACGAAAGGGAAACCGTGCCCGACTACGACGTATCCACGCCCCTCGACACCGACTACTACGGCGTATTCGCCGACGTGCCTCAAACTGACCGGGCCTTCTGGGACCGCGCCCGCAGTTTTGCCACCGAGTCGCTGGACGAGTTGACGACTGCGTGGGACAAAGCCGAGTACCCGCTGCACCTGGCCCGTAGACTCGGCGAGCTCGACCTTCTCACCGACGGTGTCGTCGGCCCCGGACTGAGTCCCATGTCGCCGCTCGCGGCCGGGCTCGTCAACATGGAGATCTCCCGCGGCGATGGCTCGATGGGTACCGTGGTCGCCGTGCAGGGCGGGCTGGCCCTGCGCAGTATCGCCCTCTTCGGCAGCCCGGAGCAGCAGGAACGCTGGCTGGTGCCGCTGGCCCGCGCCGAGAAACTCGGCGCCTTCGCCCTGACCGAACCGGACCACGGCTCCGACTCGGTCGGCCTGGAGACCACCGCACAGCGCGACGGCGACGAATGGGTGCTCAACGGCGAGAAGAAGTGGATCGGCAACGGCTCGGTCGGCGACGTGACGGTGGTCTGGGCTCGCGACGACGACGGCAATGTGCGCGGCTTCCTGGTGGAACAGGACACCCCCGGGTATCACGGAGAGACGATCACCGGGAAGGGGTCCCTGCGCGCCATCCACCAGGCTCGGATCACCCTCACGGATGTGCGGATTGCGCTGGACGCCGTGCTGCCGGGTACCCACACGTTCAAGGACGCCTCCACGGTGCTCTTCGCGACCCGGCTCGGAGTGGCCTGGTCGGCCCTCGGCCACGCCACGGCGGTGTTCGAGGCGGCTCTGAACTACTCGACCCAGCGCATCCAGTTCGGTAAGCCGCTCGCCGGTTTCCAGCTCGTGCAGGAGCGCCTGACCATGATGCTGTCCCGGCTCACGTCGATGCAGCTGCACTGCTTGCGTCTGGCTGAGCTCGACGGCGCCGGAACGCTGCGCCCGATCCAGGCGTCGCTGGCGAAGTATCACAACACCAGGGCGGCGCGGGAGATTGCGTCGATGGCCCGTGACATGCTCGGTGGCAACGGCATCCTGCTCGAAAACCACGTCATCCAGCACCTCGCCGACATCGAGTCGCTGCACACCTACGAGGGCACCGAAAGCGTGCAGTCGCTCCTGATCGGGCGGGACCTCACCGGGATCAGCGCCTTCCGCTGACCCGATTGCTCGTCTCAGGACTCGGTCGACCTGTGGTCGATGGATGTCGCCGCTCGCGGGCCGGGCGGGTTTCGGTCAGGTGGATGAAATGACCAGTACTCGACATTGTGGAGACATTCGGCGTCTGCCAACGTACGCTATGACGCAATCACTCAGCCCGGCCGCACCAGAACGTGCCAGAGAACACGGGCAGCACTGCGCGCAACCGTCGTGGGAAACTCGGCCTGTGCGCCTGAACCAGGAACGCAGATCGATGACCGACAAACACCTCACCGACGATCAGCTGTTGCTCGAAACGGATTACACCAGCTACGCCAGCTCGTGCCGCGACCCGTACATCACCCCGACGAACGACCTCGTGGAATGCCGACGGCAGAGCGGCCATGACGACACGCACGCCACCAGGTCCGGCCTGCGCGCCATCCGCTGGGCAGTGCCGGAGCCACACGCGGCCTAGCCGAGCACGCCTGACCCCGGCCCGCCCTGTCACACCGTGCCCCGAACGAATTCGACGGAGATTATTCCCGAATCAATGCCAGAAACTCCGAAAAGGTCGTTTCAGAGCAGAATCTCCGTCGAATTGGTTCACCGCCGGAGACGCTGCTCAACCTGTGATGAACAGCCTCCCCGCCCGGAGGCTGCTGCAGCGTGCCCGCGAAGGGGGGTGAGTGCCCGATCCTCGCACTCCTTTGAGTGCGTCGCCCGGCCAAACGAGGGGTGGACGCCGCTACCCCGTAGGCTGAACGGGGCACGCTTGACCGAAATTCGACGTGCTCACGCTTGATGAGCTGAGCTCGACGAAAAAAGGCCGAATATGACGCAGAACATTTCCGAACTTCCCCGCATCCGCGCGATGATCCGAAGCGACGGAACGGGAGAGCTCGTCATCGACGGTGTCAGCTCGCGCATCACCGCCGCCGACGAGGCCGGCGTGCGCGAGGAAATCATCAACCGGGTCACGGATGCCGCGCGCGCGATCGATCGCGCGGTGCGCCTGACCGCGGAAGACGAGCAGGGCAAGTCGCCGTTGATCGTTCACCCGAACGGGGACGTAGAAGACGATGGGGCCTTCATCCCGACCTCCTTGGAACCGGGACAGGCATCGGAGCCGGTGTCGACCGCGCCTGCTCCCGTCTCCGCCGCTGTCTCCGAAACCGAGGACGTCGAACTGATCGCGCTGGTCGTGCCCGCGGAACAGCAGAAATCGGGTCTCGACACCGCCGAACTCCAGGCCGCCGGGCTCGATGACGCTGGGCTCGGCACGGCTGCGCTTGACACGGCAACGCTGAAGGAAGCCAAGCGCGATGCCGACATGCGCGATGCCGATGCCGAGGTCATCCAGCAGATCGAACCGGCCCCGTCGGCACGGGCCCATGTCCCACCCCTTACCGCGTTCGATGGCCTCGTGCTCGATCTCGACGCCGACAGCGACGATGAGGACGATCAGGAGCAGGACCTCGCGGCCTCGCCCTTCTCCGCTCCCCGGGCAGCCACGAACCTCGTCGGCCCGGCACCGGTGCCGGGCGGCACGTTCGCCGAGGTGCCCGCCGACGACCCCTCGATCGCCCCCGCGGCGCTCGCCAGTGGCGGTCCGAACCTCGCGGACTTCATGAATTCCCGTCCGCCGCTCGTGGCGGGGCCGGCCCTTCTGGGCTGGCAGGGCACGGTGCGGCGCCTCACCGGCGGACTCGTCTCCCCGGCCCCCGGAACCGGCGAGATGTCGCACCGCGCGGCGGTCGCGTCCGTGCAGCGCAGCCTGGTCGGCCCGCGCACGATCGTCGTGCTCAACCCGAAGGGCGGCGCGCACAAGACCACCGCGACCCTGCTCATCGCCGCGACCTTCGGCATCCATCGCGGCGGGTACACCCTCGCCTGGGACAACAACGAGACCATGGGCACCCTCGGCGTGCGGGCGCAGACCGCCGCCCATACCAACACCGCAGTTGACCTGCTCCGCGACCTCGACAACTTCGCCTATTCAAGCTCCGCCCGGGTCGGCGACCTCGACAACTACGTGCGCAACCAGGGTGACGCCCGGTTCGACGCGCTTGCCTCCGACCTCGACCCTGCCGGGGCAGCCAGTATCGACGACGTGGCCTTCGGCAAACTGCATGCCGCGCTCAGCCGGTTCTACCGAGTGCTGATCATCGACACCGGCAACAATATGCGGGCGTCCAACTGGGAGGCGGCCGTCGACGCGGCCGACCAACTCGTCGTCGTCTCCACCATCCGAGAGGACACCGCGTACGGCGCGGCCTCGCTGCTCGACGGCCTGCGTCAGAAGGGCCACGCCGACAAAGTCGCGCAGGCGGTCACAATCCTGGCGTCACCGGCCAAGACGGCCGATCGTCAGCTCTCCGTGCGGCTACACGACCACTTCAGTAAGCTGACCCGCACCGTCGTGGACGTGCCGTATGACTCCGCCCTCGTGGCCGGGGGATCGCTGAACTATGACGCGCTCGCGCCGCGCACCCGTAAAGCGTGGCTCGTTGCCACGGCCGCGATCGCCGAAGGTCTCTGACCCGGCGGCGTGCCGGTGTTGAGCCTGCCCGGCTGACAGTGTGCCAGCCGGGATTCAGGCGGCACTGATCTCGGTCGGGCATACTGGCGAAGGCCCGAACGGATGCCCATCGACTCAGATGCCTCGCAAACCAGTGTGTGCATCGAATCCTGCCGAACAGATCAGTGGTCGAAAAGATCATTGTGAACAGATCACTGTCGAAGAGAAAGATCAGCGTGCGTAAACTTCCTGCCCTCATCTCCATTGCCACGGTTGCCGTGCTCGCCCTCGCCGGGTGCAGCGGGTCTCCCTCCGACAACACCGGAGCGGCGGGAATCGCCTGCGTCGATTCCGGCACGGCGTCGGAGGCCGTGAAAGTCTCCGGCAAGGCCGGCACCGAGCCCAAAGTGAAGTTCGAGTCGCCGCTGACCACGAAGGCCACCGAGGTCTCCGTCGTGACCGAGGGCAAGGGTGACGCCGTCAAGACCGACGACATCGTCGAACTGGGGTTCTCCGTCTACAACGCGAACACTGGCGAGAAGATGAACGCCGGCGGCTTCGGTGACGACCTCGGCGCTCCCATCACCCTGGCCAAGGACTCGAGTGTATTCCCGGCGCTGATGAAGGGTGTCGCGTGCGCGAACTACGGATCGCGCGTCGCGGTCGTGGCCCCGCCGGCTGACGCGTTCGGCGAGACCGGCAACGAGGAGCTCAAGGTCGGGGCCGAAGACAACATCATCTTCGTCATCGACGTCAAAAGTGAAATCCCCCCTCGCGCGAACGGCGAGGACCAGAAGCCGGAGGACGGCTTCCCGACTGTCAAGCTGGCCGAGGACGGTGCTCCGACCGTGACGATCCCGGCAACCGACGCTCCGACCGAGTTGAAGACCTCGGTTCTCAAGAAGGGTGACGGTGCCACAGTCGCCGAAGCGGACACCGTGGTCATGCACTACTCGGGCGTCGTCTGGTCCACCGGTGAGGTGTTCGACCAGACCTGGGGCAAGAGCGGTCCGACCCCGATCTCCCTGGCCGCCGTCGTTCCCGGCTTCGCCCAGGGTCTCGTCGGCCAGACGGTCGGCTCCCAGGTGATGATCGCGATTCCGCCGGAACTCGGCTACGGCGCCGAGGGCCAGCCCGACGCAGGCATCTCGGGTACCGACACGATCGTCTTCGTCGTCGACATCCTCGCCGCCGGCTAGCCGGCCGTTCGGCTGCGCTCGAACCGACCGGTTTTCTGGGACAGACGGCCGTCGTGCCGGGCACCGCCGCAGTGCTGGTGCGGTATAGCACCGACGAGCACGGCACCCTTCTGCACCTGGCCGAGGTCGCGTCCGGACCGGTCGACATGGAGTTCCACGCTGACCTGGTCGGCCGGGCGCATCCGTGCGTTCAGGTGTGGCGCTTGTCCGAGCCGGTCGAGGTCCATAAAATGTTGATTTCGTGGCTCCGCTCGTTCCCGCTCGTTTCCCTCGTTTTTCCCCCGACCAGGCAGGGATGTCCCATGACCATCATTGAGGCCAGAGGTCTGACCAAGGTGTACCACTCCAAATCCGGGCCGGTGCGTGCGCTCGCCGGGCTGGACCTGTCCGTGCCGCGCGGGTCCGTCAAGGCGCTGCTCGGCCCGAACGGCGCCGGTAAGACGACCGTCGTCAAGATGCTGACCACCCTGATCCGGCCGGACTCCGGCACCGCGTTCGTCGACGGCATCGACGTCGTCGCCGACCCCAAGGGCGTACGGCGCATTATCGGCGTTTCGGGGCAGTACGCGGCCGTCGACGAGAACCTGACCGGGTTCGAAAACCTCGAGATGGTCGGTCGGTTGTACCACCTGGGCGGCGCCGAGTCCCGGCGCCGGGCCCAGGAGCTGATCGACCTCTTCGAGCTGACCGCGGCCGGCAACCGCCCGGTCAAGGGCTTCTCCGGCGGGATGCGCCGCCGGATCGACCTGGCCGGCGCGCTGGTGATCAACCCGAAGGTGCTGTTCCTCGACGAGCCCACCACAGGGCTGGACCCGCGCAGCCGGATCGCGCTCTGGGCCGTCATCAAGCGCCTGGTCGCCGACGGCACCACCGTGCTCCTCACCACCCAGTACCTCGAGGAGGCCGACCAGCTCGCGGACGACATCGTCGTCATCGACGACGGCCGGGTGATTGCAGAGGGCACGTCCGACCACCTCAAGGCGCAGATCGGCGGCCACCGCCTCGAGGTGGCCCTGGTAGAGGCCGGCGACGGCGTGGCGGCACGGGATATCCTCGCCCGTTACGGCGCGGGAGAACCGGCGATCACCAGCGACGGCCGCGGCCTCGAGGTCGCGGTGGTCGACGGGCCGCGGGCGCTGCAGCAGGTGCTGGCGGCGCTGGGTGACGCGGACATCCGTCTGCACGACGCCGGCATGCGCCGGCCCACGCTCGACGACGTGTTCCTGAAACTCACCGGCCACAAGGCGGACAAGGCCGCCGACCAGGCGGACGACGTGGAATTGGAGAAGTCGAAATGAGCTCCGCTGCCACCCTTCCCACCTGGAACCCGCTTTCGCTCTGGTACTCCGACGGCTGGACCGTCACCAAGCGCAACCTGATCAAGATCAAGCGCTCACCCGACATGCTCGTGTTCGCGGTGATCCAGCCGATCATGTTCGTGCTGCTGTTCAGCCAGGTTTACGCCGGGTCGATCTCCGTGGAAGGCACCGACTACGTCCAGTTCCTCATGGCGGGGATCTTCGCTCAAACCGTCGTGTTCGGGTCGACCTTCTCGGGCGCGGCGATGGCGCAGGACCTCAAGGAAGGGATCATCGACCGCTTCCGCAGCCTGCCCATGACCTCCTCCGCCGTGCTGATCGGACGCACCAATAGTGACCTGGCTTTGAACACGATCTCCATGGTGATCATGATGCTGACCGGGCTGCTCGTGGGCTGGCGGGTGAACTCTTCGGTGCCGGAATTCCTCGCCGGCGTGGGACTGCTGCTGCTGTTCAGCTACTCTTTCAGCTGGGTGATGGCGCTGCTCGGCATGAACGTGAAGACTCCCGAGGTCATCAACAACGCGTCCTTCCTGATCCTCTTCCCGCTGACCTTCATCTCGAACGCCTTCGTGCCCAGCGACACCTTGCCGACCCCGCTGCGCGTCTTCGCCGAGTGGAACCCGGTTTCGTCGCTGGTGCAGGCGGCACGGGAGCTGTTCGGCAACGAGGGCACAGCTCCGGTGCCCGATATCTGGACCATGCAGAACCCGATTGCCACGGTGCTGATCGGCACCACGGTCATGCTGGTCGTGTTCGTTCCGCTTTGCGTGCGCAAGTTCGCGTCCATCAGTTCCCGCTAGCAGGAGTCAGTGAATCCCCTGGAGAGTGCCCATGAGTGACCCGGTGCCATTCCGCACCGACCGGCGCACCGGAGCGTTGCGCGCGCCCCGCAACACCGCGCCCGGCGGGGCCGGCCCCTGGGACGTGAAGCGCGTTCATCCGTCGCTCTACGGGCCTGCCAACGTGGACTGGGAGCTGATCGTGGTTCCGGCCCAGCGGTTCGTCGCCCTCGACGGGGTCGGCGACCCGGACACGGCGCCGGCCTACATCGAGGCCGTCGAGGCCCTCTACGCCATCGCCTTCGCGGTCAAGTTCGCGGCCAAGCGTGCGCTCGGCCGCGAGATGGTCATCGCACCGCTCGAAGGCCTCTGGTACGCCGACGATGCCTCCGTCTTCATCGCCGGCGCGAAGGCGGAGTGGAAATGGACGCTGCTGATGAGCCAGCCGGACTGGGTGACGGATGCCTTCATCGCCGGGGCCATCACCGGCGCGCTCGCGAAGAAGAAGCTGTCCGCGCTCGCCCGGGTGCGGGTGGAAAGGCTCGACGAGGGGCTGTCGGCGCAGCTGCTGCATGTCGGGCCCTACGCCGCCGAGGCACCCGCCCTCGACCGTCTGCACGGGGAGTTCCTGGCAAGCTACGGGCTGAGGGTGAACGGCCGGCACCATGAGATCTACCTCGGCGTCCCGCGCCGCGCCGCGCCCGCGAAGCTGAAGACGGTGCTGAGACAGCCGGTCGCGCCGGTCGCGCCAATCTGACCCGCGCCGGCCGGGCGGCGCCTACTCCTGACGCCGGCCGAGGTCGGCCTGGATCAGGAGGGCGAACTCCCGCAGCAGCACGGGGTCGACCTCGGCGGTGCCCCGGGGTTCCGAGTCGAACACGCACAGAACGCCGATCCGCTCGCCGGAGTCGGCCTCGATGGGGAAACCCGCGTAGAAGCGGGTCTGCTCCTGGCCCAGACGGGGCGGGCGGGCGGTGAACCGGTCGTCCAGGAGCATGTCAGAAATCACGAACGCTCCGGCCCCGCTCACAGCGAGGGCCGTGATCGACCCGGCCAACGAGTAGACGCGTGGAGTGAAGCCCACGCTCACCAGGTCCCAGAGCCGGTCGCCGTCGCTGAGCGTCAGGGCGGCCGACCGGGTGCCGTAGGCGCTTCTGGCCAAGGCGACGATGTGGTCGCAGCGCACCTCGGTGTCGGCGGCGAGGATGCCCAGCCTGGCGACCGCCCGGCGGGGGCCAGGCGAGAGCGGCTCGGCACCCCACGCTTCCGCGCGGCCCTCGGCCGTTCCTCGGGAAGTTCCTCGGGCAGCAGCCAGGTACTCGGCATCGAGCGGTGGCGCCATCTTGTCGGCGAGGAGATTGGCCCAATGCACGTACTGCGCGGCCGTGCGCACCCGCCCCGGCGTTGAGGCGAGGGTTGCGGCCATGGGAACAAAGCAGCTCCGCTCCTGCCCCGCGCAGATCGCCGCGCTGGCCTCGTCCAGGCTGCGGGCGTGCTTCTCGACCACGGAGCCCAGCCCGGAGTCGAAGGCCGCGATAGACCGGATCGGCTGCACGCCGAGCACGAAGATCCTGGTGCTGAGCGAGGACTTGTGCCGGATCCGGTCGAGCAGGGCGGACAGCTCGCGCTGCCAGACCAGGGCTGACAGGAGGGTGATGGCGTCGGTCGTGCCGAGGCTCACGACGACCGCGTCATAGCGCCAGAGTCCCAGCCCGTCGAGTTCGGCCTGCGATGTGCGGATGGTGACCAGCGGGTTCGGGATGACGTCGACATCCGTGCCCCGCCTGGTGCGAGTCGACAACGCCCGCGCGAGAGATCCGGGCAGGGCCACGTCGTGACTGAGCACGCCCCAGCCGACGGCCGGTCCGCTGCCGAAGAGGAGCACGCGGTCACTGTCGGTTCCCGGGGAATGCGCCTGAGGAGTGTCCCGGGGCCGCGGGATTTCGTCGTAGTCGCGCGTCACGGCCGCCGACCAGGCTCACATCAGGGGTACCAGCACCCAGTGCAGGAGTTGCGGCACGGAGGGCTACCGGCCGCCGCGGCGCTTGCCCGCCCGGGGGCTGGGGGTGTTGCGGGTGCGGCCCGGGGCGCTCGTCGCCTTCTTCGCCACGGCCGGCTTGGATTTCGCCGCCGCGACCCGTACGGCCTTCGCCGCCGCTTTGGCCTTGTCGGTCTTCTTCTCTTTTTTGACCTTTTCGGTGCCGGCGGGCAGCGAGTCGACCCGCGAGCTGTCTTTCGTGCGGCCGCGCACGATGCCGATGAACTCCTCGACGTCTACCGTGGTCTCACGGGAGAGCCAGGCCAGGGACACCTGGCTTTCGGCGACATCCTCGACCGGGCGCGAGACGACATCCTTTCGGCCGTACAGTCGGGCGATCGAATGGGGGACGATCAGGATTCCGACCCCAGCCGCGACCTGCGCCATCGCGTCGTCGAGGTCGCGCATGGCCGGGAGCGGGCGTCGGGTGCCGTCCTTGACCTCGGTGGCCACGAGGCGCCATTCGGGCACGTCGTCGGGGTCCTGCAGCAGGTGTTCTTCGGCCAGGTCGGCCACCAGCACGCTGTCGGCGTCGGCGATGAAGTGGTCTTTGGCCGCGACGACCACCGGGATCTCCCGGTAGAGGGCGATCAGGCTGAGATCGGTCTCATCGACGGGCAGGCGCACCAGGCTGACCTGGGCGCGGCCGTCACGCAGCACCGCGTCCTGTTCGGACGGGTCGGTGCGGAAGACCTCGAGTGGCTGGTCGGGGCGTCGATCGGCCCAGGTGCGGGTCCACTTGGTGGGGGTCACACCGGCGACGAAGGCAAGGGAAAAGGTCACCGGCATCCTTTCTCGTGATGGCACTGCGAACGTAGATCCGTGGGGAGCGGCTGTCTCTCAGGCTATGCGGGTGCTCTCAGGCTATACGCTTGACTGATGAGCGAGAAGAAGACCCAGACCATGAAGCCCGCCACGGCGGCCCAGAAGCTCGGGATTCTGCTCGAAGCAGCCCCGGAAGAATTCCAGAGCGCGCCCGTGTCGCGCACCGAACTGGCCGCGCTCGAAGCGAAACCGCCTGCCTGGCTGGTCGAACTGCGGGCGAACGGCCCGCATCCCAAGCAGGTCGTCGCCGCCAAGCTTGGCGTCTCGATCTCCGGCCTCGTGCGCGGCGCCGTGACGGAGCCGCTCACCTCCGCCGAGATCCAGGCTCTGCTGCAGCAGCCGCCAGCCTGGCTCGTGACCGAGCGTGCCACCCAGTATGAGGTGCGCGAGGAGCAGATCCGGGTCAAGGACCGCGACGCCGAGCGCGCCCGCAAGATCGCCCACGTCGCCCGCCAGGCAGCCCAGAACGAGAAGGCCGGTCGCGGCCGCTAGCGCCGCCGTCCCGCGCGCACGTCGCTCCCTCCGCGTCGTCTCACCAATTCGACGGAGATTTTGCCTGTAGGACGTCGATTCCGGCCTTTTTGGCCAACTCGGGCCAAAATCTCCGTCGAATTCGTTCGGGGCGGGAGACGCTGCTGTGTCGGGTGTCGGGTGTCGGGTGCCGGGTGTCGGGTGTAGCGGGGGTCGGGGTGCCGGGCCTCCTAGGCGTCGTACTGCGCGCGCAGGAACGTGACGATCTCGCCCAGTTCGGCTTGCGAAATGGAATGGCCCATGCCCTCGTAGATGCGCTCGGTAAGTGTGGAGTGTTCGGGAAGCCAAGCCCGGGTGCGGTCGACGGCATCCTGCGGGATGACCGGATCGGCCGTGCCGCGACCCCAGAAGACCGGCAGGCTCCGCTCACGCAGGCGCTCGTCACCGGTGTGCTTGCTGCGCCCCACGAAACCGGACAGCTGCACCGCGAACGCGAACCGGTCGGGTGCCTGACGCAGCAGCTGCAGCGCCATAGCCCCGCCCTGCGAGAAGCCGAGTAGTCCGACGGACGCGGGCTGCTCGGGAAGGCCGTCCAGCCATTCGAGCACCCCGGCAGCGGCAGCATCCAGTGCGTCAGCGCTCGGCGAGCCCGGGTTGACCTTGGCGCCGGCGGCCCCGATCGGGAACCAGGCCCAGCCCGGACCGGCCGGGAGCGGGGCGCGCAGCGCGGCGATCACCGGATGCAGCGGCAGGTGCGGCGCCAGCGAGAAGAGATCCCCCTCGTGCGAACCGTAGCCGTGCAGAATCAGCAGAAGCGGTCGCCCGGCGCGGTCGGCGCCAGACGCGCTCCACAGCACGGCATCCGGGTCGATGGGCTCGGCGCACGCGGCGGCGGCGCCGGTGGTGCTGCTCTCGGTGGTGTCGTCGCTCCCGGTGGAGGCGTCGCCGCCGGGATTGGTGTCGTTCGGGCCCATGGTGGTCCTCCTGTTCGAGGTCGACACCGGGAAACGCCGACGGGTCAATCTTTCCACTCCCGGGGACGCGGCAAAATCGGTCGGCATCCGTCGTACCCCGTGCAGAACTCCGGCGATCCGCTGCGAGAAGCCGGAAAGATGCCCGTATTTGCGGGAACCGTGCCACCGCTCCGCCGAATTTCAGGGGTCATGCAGCACTGGCCGGCACTTCCCCACGTGGCGGCGGCATCCGCGGGCACCCCGTGGCCAACTCAGGAGATTCCGGCAGCGGCGGGCGCGCCCCCACAGAGTTCCGCATGTTACCGCGTCGTTTCGCTGGGTGGCCGCGCCAGCCACCCGTTTCTCCTGAGTCAGCCTCACCTCACTCGCCCCGCCTGGCCTGCCCTGGCCAGCCCGAGCATCCATCGCCACCTGCTCGACCGGCGACGGATGTCCCGATCAGCTGGTCCGCCGCCTCGCCCCGCGCCGCCGGAGTGAGGCCCGCGAGGCGGCCCGTCGCCCACCAGAGACGGCCGGCGAACCCCAGTCCGGTGTTGTGGGTGACTGCGC
Source organism: Cryobacterium sp. M96 (assembly GCF_002929845.1). GTDB lineage: Bacteria > Actinomycetota > Actinomycetes > Actinomycetales > Microbacteriaceae > Cryobacterium > Cryobacterium sandaracinum. Next base: position 126,724 of record NZ_PJJS01000049.1, on the reverse strand, counting down.
CGGCCCGGGCCACTCGGTCGATGAACCCGGCGAGGGGAGCGAGGCCGAAGGAGATCCCCACTGGGTGATGCGCATGGCCGCGCCGTTGGTCGTGCCGAAGCGCCCGGACTCGAGGGATGACACGCCGGATCGCAGGCGCTCAAGCGTCGTCGTCGAGGGTCCGAACAGATCGAGGGAGCCGCGCGCCCGCGCCCGTTTCACTCAGTCGAGAAGCTGCTTCGCGAAGACGCCGGGGTCGCCCTGGCCGTGACAATCGATCAGGAGCGGGCCAGCAGACTGGCCTGCTCCGTGTCATCCGTGATCGACCCGGCGGGCATCCCGACGGCGATCGGCTGGTGCGGTCCGGGGTTCCGAAACCCCTCACTGGCGCCGTAGTCGGCCTCGATCTAAGCCCGGGACAGGTCCTGCGTCGGCATCCCGAGTGCATCGCCGAGGGCCAGCCGGTGAAGGCGCCGAGCGCGCGGTCGTGGCGCGCCGCCGCAGTTCTCTGCCTCACCATGCGCAGACCGTCGCCGCACGCGCGCCGGACCGCGCCCGTTCCGTCCGACCCGCAGCGGGGTGCCCATGGCGTATCCGGGCGCAGGGTAAGACAGAATAGCCTCATGAGCGTGCGCACACCTGACCCCGATCCGGACTGGACGCCTGGCCCCGAGGGCGCGGGGCCGCCCCACACCAACCCGGGCTGGCTGAGCGACGTCGAGCTGGCCGAAGTGCGGCGCCGACTTCCGATCCTTTACATCGAGGCGGTGCCCGTGCGAGTCGACGGCCTCGGCCAGGTCGTGGAGGTCGGCGTGCTCCTGCGCGCCCGGTCGACCGGCGAGATGACCCGGATGCTCGTGTCCGGCCGCGTGCTCTACGGCGAGACCCTGCGCGACGCCCTCTTCCGGCATCTCGAGAAGGATCTCGGCCCGATGGCCTTCCCGCAGCTGCCGATGAGCCCGGTGCCGTTCACGGTGGCCGAATACTTCCCGATGCCGGGCATCACCGCGTTCACGGATGACCGCCAGCACGCCGTTTCGATGGCCTACGTCGTTCCCGTCACCGGCACCTGCGACCCGCGCCAGGACGCCCTCGAACTGACCTGGATGACCCCCAAGGAGGCTGCCTCCGACGCGGTGGCAGCCGAGATGGAGGGCGGGCGCGGGGCGCTGCTGCGCATGGCGCTCGCCTCGGTCGGCGAGCTGCGCTAAGCCGCCTGATGGCGGCCCGATCCTGCGGGCCGCCGCTGCGAGCTACTCGGTCGTGACGAGTGACAGACGACGCGCGAGCGAGCGCGGTCGCACCAGGCGCACTTCGTGGAGCTGTTCGCCGAGCACTTCCTGATCCTGCTCGTGGCCGTCGGGGGCGTAGCCGTTGCGCTTGTAGAACGAGTGCGCGCGGGGGTTGTTTTCGGCGACCCACAGGTAGGACGGGCCCTCGTCGACGACGGCGTCGAAGAGCTGCTGGCCGATGCCGGTGCCGTGGTAGGCGTCGAGCAGGTAGATGAAGTAGAGCTCCATCGGGGCCGGTTTGTCGGCGTCGCGGGACGGCCCGCTACCGGCGAATCCGACGATCTCGCCGTCGACGAGGGCCGCAACCTGGCGGTGGTTCGGTCCCTGGGCGCTGAACCGGCGCCACATGGCGGCCAGGCGTGCGGGCTGCAGCTGCTCAAGGGCGGCCTCGCTGAGCAACTGGTCGTAGGTTTCGTGCCAGCAGGTGGCATGCACGCGGCCGAGGCTGTCGGCATCTGCTTCTGCGACGGGACGAAGTACTGCTGTGGTGGCCATGACCCGAGACTAGCTCAGCCGCAGGCACCCGATTGACGCTGCCGGGTTCTGCCCGTGGTCACTGCGCCGACGGCTCCCGTCCGACCCGCGACTTCCCGGTCTACGGCGGCTCCAGACCCCGCCGATGAGTCGGATAACAAGTGGCTAACTCCTGAGATCCGGTGGCGCCATGGTGCGGCGCCACGTGATTCCGGGGCCGAGCATCCGTCACGGGCATGTTTCTCCTGAGTTGGCCACAACGCAGAACGGGCCAGCCTCGGGAGAGGCCGGCCCGTTCACAGTGGAACTAACGTGCAGATGCTGCCGAGCGACTAGCCCTGCGCGCGGCGCGGGGCCGAGCGACGAGCGCCGCCGGTGGCGCCGGCGCCGCGCACGAGGCCTCCGACCTGGAGGCCGCCGGAGCGACCACCCTGGGCCGGACGGCTCTGGGCGTTGCCCGATCCCTGGCTGCGACCGGATGCCGCGGGGCGGCCCGAGCGCTCCTGGCGCGCTCCGCCGGTGGGTGCCACTGCGTCGCTGCCGCGGTGTCCGCGGTTGCCACGTGCTCCACCGGCGCGGGCGCCGGAGTCGCGGGCGCCGGAGTCGCGCTCATCGCGGTTGACGCGCTTGCGCTGGGCGTTGGCGCCCTGCGAGCGGCCGCCCTGGGACTGGCCGTGCGGCTGCTCCACGCGGGGGAGAGGTTTGACGTACGCTGCGACGTCGCCGACGAGGGCGTCCACGGCGGGGGAGGACGCGGTCACGCGCTGCGGGGTCACCTTGATGGCTGCCTTGCGCAGCAGCGCGTCGGTGTCGCGGCGCTGTTCGGGGAGAACCAGAGTCACGACGTCGCCGGCGCTGCCGGCGCGGGCGGTCCGGCCCGAGCGGTGCAGGTACGCCTTGTGCTCGGCCGGCGGGTCGACGTGGATGACGAGTTCGATGTCGTCGACGTGCACGCCGCGGGCGGCGACATCCGTGGCGACGAGAACCTTCACGTCGCCGGCGCTGAACGCGGCGAGGTTGCGGTCACGGGCCACCTGTGAAAGGTTGCCGTGCAGGTCGACGGAGGGGATCCCGGCGTCGGTGAGCGACTTGGCGAGCTTCTTGGCCTGGTGCTTGGTGCGCATGAAGAGGATGCGGCGGCCGGAACCGCTCGCGAGCTTCTCGACGAGCGCCTTCTTCGATTCGACGCCGTCGATCTCGAAGACGTGGTGCGTCATCGCGGAGACGTGGCTGTTGGCCTCGTCGACCGAGTGCATGACCTCGTTGTGCAGGAAACGGCGCACGATCTTGTCCACCCCGTTGTCGAGCGTGGCCGAGAACAGCAGGCGCTGGCCGCTGCTGGGCGTCTTGTCCATGATGCGAGTGACGACGGGCAGGAAGCCCAGGTCCGCCATGTGGTCGGCCTCGTCGAGTACGGTGATCTCGACGGCGTCCAGGCTGATGAAGCCCTGCTTCATGAGGTCCTCGAGGCGACCCGGGCAGGCCACGACGATGTCGACGCCGGCCTTGAGTGCGGAGACTTGGCGGCCCTGCGAGACGCCACCGAAGATCGTGGTTGTGTTGAGGCCGTACGCCTCGGCCAGCGGCGTGAGCGCGTTGGTGATCTGCGTGGCCAGCTCGCGGGTCGGGGCGAGGATGAGGCCGAGCGGGCGGCCCGGACGACGTCGGCCGCCGGCGAGCTTGCCGCCGAGGCGCGACACCATGGGCAGTGCGAACGCGAGGGTCTTGCCGGAGCCGGTCTTGCCGCGGCCGAGCACGTCGCGGCCGTTGAGGGTGTCGGGCAGCGTGTCCACCTGGATCGGGAACGGGCTGTCGATGCCCTGCTCGGTCAGGATGGCAACGAGAGGGGCCGGCACGCCAAGCGCACTAAAGGAAGTTTCAGACAAAATGGTGCCTTTCGGGCATCAGATTCCTCGGGCATCCGTTCCGCACGGGCGGCAACTCGGAGCCTCAGAGGTTTCACATGGCGAAGGTGCCGATGGGCACATCCGTTCGCCGTAAGAAGGTTTAATTCGAAAAATCGGGCCGGCCCTGGTGGGCTGCCGCAATAAGAAGAGGCGTTCTACGACGCAGCGGGCGCAACTACGCACCCGCAAGCTTCCATCGTAGCGGATGCTGTCAAGCCCTAGGGTCGAACGCCCGCCCGACGGGAGCCGTGGGATGGCGCTCCGCACCGGGGGTCAGCTCGCCGACGGGCACCTCCGCGGCCACGGTATTGCCGGCCTGGGGCAGCGGACAGGCCCACATCGGGTCGTACGCGCAGGACGGGTTGTAGGCGAAGTTGAAGTCGAGGATGATGCTGTCGTCGTCGGCCCCGGCGCCCAGGTCGGCGCCCTTGATCGTGTCGAGCAGGTAGCGACCGCCGCCGTAGGTTCCGCCGGGCTTGCCGGCCAGACCGTCGCGCACAGGCAGAAAGAGCCCGCCGCCGTAGTTGGAGAGCCGCCACAGGTCGATTGGTCCCAGGTAGGGCAAACGCACGGTGCCGACGAGGTCGAACTGCACCTTCCCGTCGGTGCCGGTGTCAACCGAGATGCGCATCGGATGTTCCGCGCGGTGCACCTCGGCCTCGAACCGCCAGTCGGGGTCGTAGGCGGCGACCGGCAGCCCGGTGAAGCCGGCCCGGTCGTCGGGCATCAACGGCGACGCCGAATGCCCGCCGAAGAGGTCGTCCCTGCCGCTCCGCCACAGTTCGTGGCCGGCGGCCGGGTCGTGCGCGCTGAGCTGGCGCACGCTGCCGTACAGCCCGAACACGCGCCGACGCCAGTCGGCCACCTGCAGGGCGCCGAGGGTGGTGCTCACGAGCTCGCGCCGGACTCATCGACGCCGAGGTCGAGGCTCCAGTTCGGCGCGAGGCGCTTGAGCTGGTGCAGCCGCCACTGCCAGAGCGCCCAGAAAACGGGCCAGCTGGCCAGGGTGAGCGCGCCGGTGCGGAAGATCAGCTGGTCTCGAAAAAGCGTCTTGCCGGTGCCGGCCGGGTCGGGAGACACGGCCATCCGGTGGTCCCAGAGGGTGACCGAGGCGAGCGGCCCCGATACCCCGCGGCCGGTGTCACGCAGGATGCGCACGCCATCCTTCCGGGTGGTCGCCATGGTCAGGCGAATCACTTGGTCGCCCATCGGCACCAGGCCGAGCGCAGTCAAGCTGACCGGATGCTCACCCGGCTCCCAGATGGTGGGGAACCCATCCATCTCAAGCGATTCGACGCTCACCACGGGCGAACTTACCTCGCGGAACACGGCAGGACTCCGCAGGGCGCGCCAGGCGGCATCGGGGGAGCAGTCGAGGATCTCTTTCAGAAGAACACGCATGATCCCAGTCTGTGGTGCTGGGGCATGCAGTACAACTAAGAGGGTGGCAATTCGATACTGGCTGGGCGTTGCCTCACGCGAACACGTGCTGCGCGCCGTCGCGGTGGGGCTTGTGCAGGCCAGCCACGGGGCCCGGGTGGCGCTCGAGCAGATGGGCGAGTCCGACGGGGTGGTCTACTATTCCCCGAAGACGAACATCGACGGCGACACGCTGCGCGAGTTCACCGCGATCGGTCGCATCGCCCCCGGAATCGTGCATCAAGGCGAGTCCGCCGCCCCGAGCTCGTACCGCCCGTGGCGACGTCACATCGATTACGAAACGGATGTCGTGGCCGCCTCCATTCGCCCGCTCCTATCAGTGCTCGAGTTCACCCGCAGCAACCCCGACTGGGGCTACCAGCTGCGCCGGGGGCTGCTCGAGATCTCCCGGCACGACTTCGAGGTGATCCGGCGGCAGATGCGCCGGGAGTAGCGCTGGTACCAGCCGTTCTTCGTAGATGCTGCCGAGGCGACCCGTTTCCGCGGCGATTGTGGGTGGGATCGGCGATTTTCGAGGACGTGCCACCGGGTGCGGCGCCGGGGTGAGGCGCATCCTTTCGGTACACTGAAGGCATGACTGGCGAGTTCTGGTGGGTGCCCTCGGCCGTCGTTTTCGGTGGGGCGGCAGCGGTCGTCGTGGTGATCGTGATGATCATGCGGCGCCGGGTCCGGGCGCGCGCGCGCGTCGACCTCGCTCTGGCCGCGGAGCGCACCCGAGCCGCCGCAATCGCCCTCGTGCGTGCGGATGACCTGATCGAGGTCGCCACCGACGAGCTCGGTTTCGCGGTCGCCCAGTTCGGGGAGAACGCCACCAGCGACTTCGCCGGCGCGCTCGACGCCTCCCGGCGGCAGGTGCGTGACGCGTTCCTGCTGCAGCAGAAGCTCGACGACAGCGTGCCCGACTCCGAGGGTGAGCGTCGCCGCTGGACCGAGGAGATCATCGTGCTCGCCGACGAGGCCGTCAAGCGCCTCGGCGCGCAGACCCGCACTTTCGACTCCCGGCGCGGCGTCGAACGGGATGCCCCGCTGCTGCTTGAGAAGTTGCGTCGTCGCCTCGACCGGGTCGCCGACCGCGTCGCGGCCGGCACCGCCAGCCTCTCCCGGCTCAGCCGCACGTATGCCGCGCACGCCCTGGCCCCGATCAGCGGCAACGTCGCCCGCGCCGAAGAGGCCGTCGATGACGCCCGCCGGGCAGCGGATGCCGCGGCCGCCCGTCTCTCCCGCGAAGCCACCGACCCCGTGGGTGACCAGTTGCTCGCGGCCGAGCAGGCCCTGCACCGCGCCGGCACCTTGCTCGACGCGATCGAACAGGGCGAAGACCAGTTGCACGTCGGATTCGCCTCCCTGGCTCGAGCGCTCGACGCGGCGGACGCCGAGCTGGCCGAGGTGCGCGCGCTGCGCGACACCCACGAGGAGACCACGGCCCGCGGCGAACTGAACCGCGTTATTGCGGAGGCCGACCGGGTGGTCGGCGAGCTGCGGCAGCCGTCGCGCTTGAGCGACCCTGCCGCTGACCAGTCCCGACTGCGCACGGCAATGGACGGTCTCGACCTGATCCGTTCCGAGGCCCGCAACCGCCAGTTGCGGCTCGACAACGCCCGCGGCGCGCTGACCGGCGCTCTGTTGGCCGCGCGCAGCCAGATCACCGTGACCCGCGACTTCATCACCGCGCATTCCGGCCGCGTGGGCGCTGTGGCGCGCACCCGCCTCGCGGAGGCCGAACGCAAGCTGAGCCTGGCGGCTTCGGAGGCCGACCCGGTGTCCGCACTGGACACCGCGCGCAGCGCGATGACCCATGCCACGGATGCCGACGCGCTCGCCCGCTTCGACGACCGGTAGCGCCGCCGCTACCCTTGGGGAGTGAACAAAGACGCGCCCCAACAGAAGTACCAGGTCCGTTTCGATGTCGGCCTGGCCGGGTTCCAGGCTCTGGCCGCCGAGGCCGACGTGGTCATCCTGGCCGACGCCTTGCCGTCGCCCGGCTCCGAGATCGTTCTCCCGACTGCCCTGCACGAGCACCAGGTCATCGCCGCGAACCTCGCCAATCGCGAGAGCGTGGCTGATTGGGTGCTCGCCCGCCAGGCGGAGAAGGGAGACCGGTTCTCCGTGGCCGTGATCGCCGTGGGCGAGCAACGCCAGGGCGGCACCCCCCGGTTCGCGGTGGAGGACTTCCTCGCCGCCGGCGCCGTGATCGACGCCCTCGCCGCCCGCGGCATCGACCACTGCTCGCCGGAGGCGGCCGCGGCCGCCGCGGGATTCGCGGGTCTCGCGCGGGCCGTGCGGCACCTGGTCACCGCGTCCGAAACCGCCCAGGCGCTCGTCGCCGAGGGGCGGTCGGCCGAGGTGCAGGCGACGGATGCCCCGGCGCGCTCCCCGGGAATCTCCCGATTGCGGGAATTCGCCTTTCCGGGCTGAGGTTGTTCCTAAAGCGGTCTCTGAGCCGAACCCCTCGTTTCACCCTCACCGTTTGAATCTCACTGAAGGAGCAACTCCCATGAAGGCAGTACTCAACGGCACCGTCATCGCCGAAGCACCGCAGGCAGATCTTCTCAAGATCGAGGGCAACTGGTACTTCCCACCGGCGAGCGTGAACTCCGAGTTCCTCGTCGAGAGCCCCACGCAGTACACCTGCTCCTGGAAGGGCGCGTGCCAGTACTTCAGCGTCAAGGACGGTGAGACTCTGCTGCAGGATCGCGCCTTCAGTTACCCGACTCCGCCCTCGGCCTCCTTCGACCGGGTCGGCCAGGACTACAGCAACTACGTCGCCTTCTGGAAAGAGGTCCAGGTCTCCGAGTAGACCGCTCCTGGCCGGACGGACGGCCCGGGTAATCGGTGGTCGAGCCTGTCGAGACCACAGGGCAGCGCTAGGGCTTCGCCGCCCCCGCAGCCTGTCGCCGGGCGGCGGCCGTGATCTCGCGCCGTGTCCACCGGATCAGGAACCGCTTGTCGAATCCGCGCACGCACAACCCGCAGGCGAACGCCCGGGTGGGTTGTCGGTAACGGTAGTGCGCGTGGCCGGCCGGGCAGGTGCCGACCCACGGCGCGAGCTCGTCGGCGATGTCCCCGTCGTGCGTGCTCTTGCCGTCATAGCCGAGGTTCCGCGCGATCACCTTCCACTTCGGCCCGTGGCCGGCGCGCGGTCCGGCCAGAGCGTGCGCGACCTCGTGCAGCAGGATCTGGTGCACGTCATCGTCTTCGTAGCGCGCCGCCAGGTAGCGGGACACGGTGATGCGCCGCACGGTGAAGTTGCAAAGCCCCGCTCGCTTCTTCGCGTTGTCGAAGGCGAAGGTCCAGCTGGGATCGAGGTGCAGCGTGATCAACGCTTCCGCCCAGTGCCGAACCCGGTCGAGGTCGGCCATCAGGGTGCGACCGCCACCTGGTAAAGCCGGTCGTCGCCAGCGGAAGGGGTGCCGCGGCCATCCGTATTATTGCTCACGAACCACAGTGTGCCATCGGGCCCAGACACTACATCGCGCAGCCGCCCGAAGCTGTTCCCGAACCAGTCATCGACCTCGCCTGTGGAGGGATCGATGCGCCACAGCCGCTCGCCGCGCAGGGTTGCCATGAAGATGGTGTCGTTCACGATGGCGAGCCCGCTCGGGCTGGCCTCACTGGTGGGCCACTGCTGCTCCGGGTCGAGGTAGCCGGAGTCTGCGCTCTGTCCCCGGCCCTCGACGATCGGCCAGCCATAGTTGCCGCCCGGGGTGATGAGGTTGAGCTCGTCCCAGGTGTTCTGTCCGAACTCGCTGGCCCAGAGTCGGCCGCTGGAGTCCCAGGCGATCCCCTGCGGGTTGCGGTGGCCGTAGGAGTAGACGAGCGTGCCGAACGGGTTGTCGTCCGGCACGGCGCCGGTCGGCGTCATCCGCAGGATCTTGCCGCCGAGGGAACCCAGGTCCTGGGCGTTCTCGGGGTTCCCGGCGTCGCCGACCGTGGCGTAGAGCAGGCCGTCCGGGCCGAAACCGAGCCGACCGCCGTTGTGGTTACCGGCCTTCGGGATGCCGCCCTGCACCGGTTCGGATGCGCCGAGGGTGTGGCTTCCGACCGTGCCGAGCAGCGGCATCCGTACGATCCTGTTGTCGTCGGCGGACGTGAAGTAGGCGTAGACCCACCCGGTTCCGCCCGGTGCGACCGGGTCGGCCAGTGCAGCGAGGCCGAGCAGCCCGCCTTCACCGCCCGGGCTCGCCTCGGCGACCCGGCCGGCGTCGCGCAGGCTGCCGTCGGGCAGGAGTTCGCGCATGAGGGTCGTGTCGCGTTCGCTGATCAGGGTGCCGTCGTTCGGCAGTCGCAGGACCGACCAGGGGGCATCCAGCCCGGATGCGATCACGACCGGGGCGTCGACCGGCCGCACCGATGGCCCGGCGGTGCCGGTCGGCCCGGGTGCAACGGTGTCGGACGGAACCGGCCGGGCGGGGGTCGAGGTTTCTGCCGCGGGCCCGGGCGCGGTCGCCGTGCACGCGCTGAGCAGCAGGAGCGCGCCCAGGGCCAGCACCCCGGCCGCGCCGCTGCGTGGTGGCATCCGCCCGCTCATCTTCCACCTCCTTCGCACCGGCACGCTCGCCGGCGCTGTGTCCAGCATGCCCCGAATTTCTGCTTCGTGGTGAGTGGCCCGTTCCGTGCGTAGCTCCTGCAAATCGATGTCCGGATGCAGCCGGCCGGTCAATCGCCGGCCGGCGCCCCGCGGTGCCGACGCGCTACTGCTGTAAGCGGGACTGTCGCCGCTCGGCAATGAATGACTCGACCACCGCAACGGCGACGAGCGCACTCTCGAGGAGGGCGGGTGTGGCGCCGGCCTGCTCCCGCAGCGTCACCGAGGCCGTGAAGTCTGCCAGGGCGGCGTCGAGGTCGCCCTGTTCGAAGTGAACCTTGCCGCGGCTTTCCCGGGCGAACGCCGCGACGGCGCCCCACTCGTGCGTCTCGGACTCGAGCACACAATGGGTCAGCTCGGTCACCGCCTCGTCGAGCTTGCCTCGGTACTGCTGTACCTGGGCGCGACGGATGCGACTGAACGCGAGTTCTTCCCGCGACCCGGTGAACCGGGACTGGCGCAGCGCAGTGTTCGCCATGTCCCAGGCCTCGTCGATCCGGCCGGTCAGCCGCAATAGCACGACCTTCTCGTTGAGGGCGGACAGGCTGCGAAGCTCGCCGAGTTCTTCGAGGCGCAGCTCAGCAGCAGAGAGGTCGACTTTCTCACGCAGGGTGACGGCGTCATAGCCAATGATGATGGGCAGGGTGTGGTCCTGAGGCGAAGGCGGCACATGCCGCGGAGTAAACGTGGTCCCAACCAGCGTAGCCGGGCCGGGCCGGGCTGGTCCCCGATCCGGCCTGATCCACCGGCATCCGTCGCCCTCGTCCCCCCGCCGCGAGCCGCACACGTGGCTAACTCAGGAGATCCCAGCGCGTGAGCACATAAAGCCGCATGAACACGGATGCCCGCAGCACCTTGGCCCCGGATCTCCTGAGTTGGCCACACATCACCCGGCGCGCGACGCCCAACCCGTGACCCCCGGCGCGCGACGCCCAACCCGTGACCCCCGGCGTAACCGCGGCTCAGCTGCCGAGTTGGAACACCGTGCGGCCGGGCAGCGGGGACGGGGTGGCCGTCACATCCGTCGTCACCATCGCGGTCGCCATGAAGTGCGTGAGCTCAGCACCCTCGACCACTTTCGACGGATGCGGCCCGCCCGCCAGCAGCCGCGACACCCAGCTCGTGTCGATGGGGGTGTGCGCGGCGACGAAGACGATATTGCCGAACCGGCGCCCCTTGAGCACCTGGGTCTCCGCGAGGGCGAGCACGTGTCCGAAGACGGCTGACAGCGTCGCGGCCTGTGAGCGGGCGAACGGCAGACCGGGCCCGTCGGCGACGTTCACGACGAGCACCCCGCGCGGCGACAGAAGGGGAGCGGCCAAGTCGTAGAACTCGCGGCTGGTCACGTGGGCCGGGGTGCGGGCCCCGGAGAAGATGTCGACGACGACGAGGTCCACCGCGCCGTGCAGCCCGGCCGGCAGCTTGGCCAGAACCTCGCGGGCATCACCGTGCCGCACGCGCAGCTGCGCCCGCTTGTCCCAGGGCAGCTCGCCGCGAACGAAATCGATCAGGTCGCTCTCCAACTCCACGACCTGCTGGCGGGAGCCCGGCCGGGTCGCCTCCACGTATCGGGGGAGGGTCAGCGCGCCGGCGCCGAGGTGCACGGCGGTGATCGGCTCGCCCACCTCGCCGATCAGGTCGATCACGTGACCGATCCGCTGCACGTATTCGAAGAACAGCTCGCCCGGATCGTCCAGGTTCACGTTCGACTGCGGCGTGCCGTCCACGATCAGGTTGAAGCTGCCCGGGGTGAATCGGTCGGGCTCGATGACGGCGTGGTGGCCGCTCAATTTCAAGGTGATCGACGGATGTTGCGCTACAGGCCTGCTCATCCCTCAAGTCTGCGCCCTCCGCAGTCTGCACCGGGGCGGCCCGAAACCGGGTTATACCTGAGAATTTATGGCACGTCAAGAATTGAGTGGACATGGTGAACTAACCGGCATATAGTTGTTCTTTGCGCTCCCAGACTAAACTCTGCCTTCATATTGCGGTCGGCTTTGCGTGCTCAAGCCACCTTGACGCATACCTCGTTCCAGGATTTCAGAACACCGGAATTTCAGAACGCGAGGGTCTGAGGAGTTCGTACTCGGTATTCCTTACTAACAGTGACTAGACCTGACGGGGTCCACGGAGGTTATTTCCTTGGCTGCTGCGCGCAACGCAACCACCAACTCACCCAAGAACGGACGCGCCGCTGGCCGTCTTTCGTTCGCGAAGATCACCGACAATCTGACTGTTCCGGATCTGCTTGCTTTGCAGACCGAGAGCTTCGATTGGCTCGTCGGTAACGACAACTGGAAACAGCGTGTCGCAGAAGGCCAGGCGGCCGGTCGACAGGACCTGCCGACTCGCACCGGGCTCGACGAGATCTTCGAAGAGATCTCACCCATCGAGGACCTCGGCGAAACGATGCAGCTGTCGTTCACAAACCCGGAACTCGAGCCGGAGAAGTACACCATTGACGAGTGCAAGGAAAAGGGTAAGACCTACTCCGCACCTCTCTATGTGAACGCTGAGTTCATGAACCACCTCACCGGTGAGATCAAGACCCAGACCGTGTTCATGGGTGACTTCCCGCTGATGACCCCCAAGGGCACCTTCGTGATCAACGGCACCGAGCGCGTCGTTGTCTCACAGCTGGTCCGCTCCCCGGGCGTCTACTTCGACCGCCAGCAGGAGAAGACGTCCGACAAGGACATCTACTCCGCTCGCGTCATCCCGAGCCGCGGTGCCTGGCTCGAATTCGAGATTGACAAGCGCGACCAGGTCGGCGTTCGCATCGACCGCAAGCGCAAGCAGTCCGTCACCGTCTTCCTCAAGGCCCTCGGCCTCACGAGCGAAGAGATCCTCGAGGAGTTCAAGGGCTTCGCGTCGATCGAACTCACCCTGGAGAAGGACAACATCCTCACCAAGGAAGAAGCCCTCAAGGACATCTACCGCAAGCTGCGTCCGGGCGAGCAGGTTGCCGCCGAGGCCGCGCGTGCGCTCCTCGACAACTTCTTCTTCAACTCCAAGCGCTACGACCTGGCCAAGGTCGGTCGTTACAAGATCAACCGCAAGCTCGGACTCGAAGCGCCGCTCAGCGACTCCGTGCTGACACTCAAGGACATCCTGGCCACGATCAAGTACCTGGTTGCGCTGCACGACAACCAGACCACGATCGCCGGCGTCCGCGACGGCAAGCAGACCGACATCCGCATCGACATCGACGACATCGACCACTTCGGCAACCGTCGCATCCGTGCCGTCGGCGAGCTCATCCAGAACCAGGTGCGCACCGGCCTGTCCCGCATGGAGCGCGTCGTTCGCGAGCGCATGACCACGCAGGACATCGAAGCGATCACCCCGCAGACCCTGATCAACGTGCGCCCCGTCGTCGCCGCGATCAAGGAGTTCTTCGGTACCAGCCAGCTGTCGCAGTTCATGGACCAGAACAACCCGCTCGCCGGACTGACGCACAAGCGTCGCCTGTCCGCGCTGGGTCCGGGTGGTCTGTCCCGTGACCGTGCCGGCGTCGAGGTGCGAGACGTTCACCCCTCGCACTACGGCCGCATGTGCCCCATCGAAACCCCGGAAGGCCCGAACATCGGCCTGATCGGTTCGCTCGCCTCGTTCGCGCGGATCAACGCCTTCGGTTTCATTGAGACCCCGTACCGCCGCGTCGTCGATGGCAAGGTCATGAACGACCAGATCGACTACCTCACCGCCAGCGAAGAAGACGAGTTCATCGTCGCCCAGGCGAACGCCCCGCTCACCAAGGACTGGCACTTCGCCGACGCCCGTGTTCTCGCCCGCAAAAAGGGTGGAGAGGTCGACCTTTTCCCCGCGGAAGACATTGGCTACATGGATGTTTCGCCTCGCCAGATGGTGTCCGTCGCCACCTCGCTCATCCCGTTCCTCGAGCACGACGATGCGAACCGCGCCCTCATGGGTGCCAACATGCAGCGTCAGGCCGTCCCGCTCCTGATGAGCGAGAGCCCGCTCGTCGGTACCGGCATGGAGGTCTTTGCGGCCATCGACGCCGGTGACGTGCTCACCGCCGACAAGGCCGGCGTGGTGATGGAGGTTTCGGCCGACGTCGTCACCATTCAGCTCGACGAGGGCGGCACGCAGGAGTACTACCTGCGCAAGTTCGCGCGCTCCAACCAGGGCACGAGCTACAACCACCGTGTCATCGTGCAGGCCGGCGAGCGGATCGAAGTCGGCGAAGTCATCGCCGATGGCCCCGCCACCGAAAACGGAGAACTCGCTCTCGGCAAGAACCTGCTCGTCGCGTTCATGCCATGGGAAGGCTACAACTTCGAGGACGCGATCATCCTGAGCCAGAACCTGGTCAAGGACGACACCCTCTCGTCGATTCACATCGAGGAATACGAGGTTGACGCTCGCGACACCAAGCTGGGCAAGGAAGAGATCACCCGCGACCTGCCCAACGTGTCGCCTGATCTGCTCGCCGACCTCGACGAACGCGGCATCATCCGGATCGGTGCCGAGGTTCGCCCCGGCGACATCCTCGTCGGCAAGGTCACGCCCAAGGGCGAGACCGAGCTGTCCGCCGAGGAGCGCCTGCTGCGTGCCATCTTCAACGAGAAGAGCCGCGAAGTTCGCGACACGAGCCTCAAGGTTCCCCACGGTGAGCGCGGCACCATCATCGGTGTCAAAGTCTTCGACTCGCAGGACGGCGACGACGAGCTCGGCTCGGGCGTCAACCAGCGCGTCGCGGTCTTCATCGCGCAGAAGCGCAAGATCACCGAGGGTGACAAGCTCGCCGGCCGTCACGGCAACAAGGGTGTCATCTCCCGCATCCTGCCGATCGAGGACATGCCGTTCCTCGCCGACGGAACCCCGGTCGACATCATCCTCAACCCGCTGGGCATCCCGGGCCGAATGAACTTCGGTCAGGTTCTGGAAACCCACCTGGGCTGGATCGCCAAGCAGGGCTGGCAGGTGGAAGGCAAGCCCAAGTGGGCCGGCCGTCTGCCCGAGGCCGCGCACAGCGCAGCTCCGAACACCAAGGTCGCGACCCCGGTATTCGACGGCGCGCTCGAGGTCGAGATCGAGGGTCTTCTCGACTCGACGACCCCGACTCGTGACGGCGACCGCCTGATCGACCGCACCGGTAAGACCCAGTTGTTCGACGGCCGCTCCGGCGAACCGTTCCCCAACCCGGTTTCCGTGGGCTACATGTACATCCTGAAGCTGCACCACCTTGTCGATGACAAGATCCACGCCCGTTCCACCGGCCCCTACTCCATGATCACGCAGCAGCCGCTGGGTGGTAAGGCGCAGTTCGGCGGACAGCGTTTCGGTGAGATGGAGGTGTGGGCGCTCGAAGCATACGGAGCCGCTTATGCCCTGCAGGAACTCCTGACCATCAAGAGCGATGACATCCTCGGCCGGGTGAAGGTCTACGAGGCCATCGTCAAGGGCGAGAACATTCAGGAGCCGGGTATCCCCGAGAGCTTCAAGGTTCTGATCAAGGAAATGCAGTCGCTGTGCCTGAACGTCGAGGTGCTGTCGAGCGACGGTACCGCCGTCAGCCTGCGCGACACGGATGACGAGGTGTTCCGCGCTGCGGAAGAACTCGGCATCAACATTTCCACCCGGTTTGAGTCGTCTTCGATCGACGACATCTAGGCCCGGCCGATGACGAACACTTCGAATACTTTCCAAGGAGAGAAATTGCTCGACGTAACCACATTTGACGAGCTTCGCATTGGCCTTGCGACCGCCGACGACATCCGTCGCTGGTCTCACGGTGAAGTCAAGAAGCCCGAAACAATCAACTACCGCACGCTCAAGCCGGAAAAAGACGGCCTGTTCGGCGAGCAGATCTTCGGCCCGTCCAGGGACTGGGAATGCTCATGCGGCAAGTACAAGCGAGTGCGCTTCAAAGGCATCGTCTGCGAGCGCTGCGGCGTCGAGGTCACGAAGTCGTCGGTGCGCCGTGAGCGCATGGGCCACATCGAGCTCGCCGCCCCGGTCACCCACATCTGGTACTTCAAGGGTGTCCCCTCGCGTCTCGGCTACCTGCTGGACATGGCTCCGAAGGACCTCGAAAAGGTCATCTACTTCGCCGCGTACATGGTCATCACGGTTGACGAAGACGGCCGCCACCAAGACATGCCCGGCCTTGAGAACGAGCTCCGCCTCGAGATCAAGACCATCGAGGGCCAGCGCGATTCCCGCATCGCTGACCGTCTGCAGCGCCTGGAAACCGACCTCGCAGCGCTGGAGGCCGAAGGTGCCAAGAGCGACCAGAAGAAGCGCACCAAGGACGCCGCCGAAAAGGAGATGAGCCAGGTCCGCAAGTCTCTCGACGAGCAGATCGCTCACCTCGAGCGCGTTTGGGAAGACTTCCGCACCCTCAAGGTCGGCGACCTGAAGCCCGAAGACTCCGTCTTCCACGAGCTGCAGGACCGTTTCGGCATGTACTTCGAGGCCTACATGGGCGCCGAAGCCATCAAGAAGCGCCTGCTGGCCTTCGACCTGGTCACCGAGAGCGAAAACCTGCACCTGCAGATCGCCGAGGGCAAGGGCCAGAAGAAGATCCGTGCGATCAAGCGCCTCCGCGTGGTCAACGCGTTCATCATCACCGGCAACTCGCCGGCCGCGATGGTGCTCGACGTCGTCCCCGTGATCCCGCCCGAACTACGCCCGATGGTGCAGCTCGACGGTGGCCGCTTCGCGACCTCCGACCTCAACGACCTCTACCGTCGCGTGATCAACCGCAACAACCGCCTGCGTCGTCTGCTTGACCTCGGTGCCCCCGAGATCATTGTGAACAACGAGAAGCGGATGCTGCAGGAGGCCGTTGACGCGCTCTTCGACAACGGTCGTCGTGGCCGCCCCGTCACGGGTACCGGTAACCGCGCCCTCAAGTCACTGAGCGACATGCTCAAGGGCAAGCAGGGTCGTTTCCGTCAGAACCTGCTCGGCAAGCGCGTCGACTACTCCGGCCGTTCGGTCATCGTCGTCGGCCCGCAGCTCAAGCTGCACCAGTGTGGTCTGCCCAAGCAGATGGCACTCGAGCTGTTCAAGCCGTTCGTGATCAAGCGCCTGATCGACCTGAGCCACGCTCAGAACATCAAGGCCGCCAAGCGCATGGTCGAGCGTTCACGCCCGCAGGTCTGGGACGTGCTCGAGGAGATCATCCGCGAGCGCCCCGTGCTGCTGAACCGGGCACCGACGCTCCACCGCCTTGGCATCCAGGCGTTCGAGCCTCAACTCGTGGAGGGTAAGGCGATCCAGTTGCACCCTCTCGTCTGTGCCGCGTTCAACGCCGACTTCGACGGTGACCAGATGGCAGTTCACCTGCCACTGTCGATGGAAGCCCAGGCCGAAGCGCGCATCCTGATGCTCGCCTCGAACAACATCCTGAAGCCGTCTGACGGTCGCCCGGTGACCCTGCCCACCCAGGACATGATCATCGGTCTGCACCACCTGACCACGCTCAAGGAAGGCGTCATCGGCGAGGGCCGGGCGTTCTCCTCGATCGCGGAAGCGATTCTCGCTTTCGACCAGAAGAAGGACGCGAACCAGGGCCTCGACCTGAACGCCAAGGTGCGCATCCGTCTGGCCGACAAGTACTTCGAAGAGGGCACGCAGCCCGAAGGCGTCGAACTCGTCAACGGCCAGGCCGTCGGAACTGTGTTGGTGACCACCACGCTCGGCCGCGCGATCTTCAACGAGGCCATGCCGGTTGACTACCCGTACTTCGAAAAGGTCGCCGACAAGGGCAGCCTCTCGGCGATCGTCAACGACCTCGCCGAACGGTACCCGAAGGTGGAAGTCGCCGCGACGCTTGACCGCGTCAAGGACGCCGGTTTCTACTGGGCCACCCGGTCCGGTGTGACCGTGGCGCTCAGCGACATCCTGACCCCGCCGAACAAGCCGCAGATCGTTGCCGGCTACGAGAAGCAGGCCGCCAAGGTGCAGTCGCAGTTCGAGAAGGGTCTCACGACCGACCTCGAGCGTCGCCAGGAGCTCATCCAGATCTGGACCAAGGCAACCGAAGACGTCGCCGCGGCCATGCAGGAGAACTTCCCGGCTGACAACACCATCAACCGCATGGTCACCTCCGGTGCCCGTGGTAACTGGCTGCAGGTGCGGAACATCGCTGGTATGCGAGGCCTGGTCAACAACCCGAAGGGTGAGATCATTCCTCGCCCGATCATCTCGAGCTACCGCGAAGGCCTGTCCGTCGCCGAGTACTTCATTGCTACTCACGGTGCTCGTAAGGGTCTGGCCGACACGGCTCTGCGTACCGCCGACTCCGGGTACCTCACGCGTCGTCTCGTGGACGTCTCGCAGGATGTCATCATCCGCGAAGACGACTGTGGCACGACCAAGGGCCTGGAACTGCCGATCGCCGAGGTCAACCCGATGGGCGATCTCGTCCGCCACCCCAACGTGGAGAACGCGGTATACGCTCGCAGCCTGGCCACCCCGGCGGTCAACGCCAAGGGTGAGATCGTGGCTGACGCCGGCGACGACGTGGGTGACGTGCTCATCGACAAGCTGGTCGAGGCCGGTGTCGAGACCATCAAGGTGCGCTCCGTGCTGACCTGTGAGTCGGCCGTCGGAGTGTGTGCGGTCTGCTACGGCCGCTCGCTCGCCACCGGGCTGCTCGTCGACATCGGTGAGGCCGTCGGTATCATCGCCGCACAGTCCATCGGTGAACCGGGTACCCAGCTCACAATGCGTACTTTCCACACCGGTGGATCGGCATCCGCCGACGACATCACCCAGGGTCTGCCTCGTGTGCAGGAACTGTTTGAGGCCCGTACCCCCAAGGGTGCGTCGCCGATCGTCGACACCGCCGGTCGCATCACCATCGAGGACACCGACCGCAGCCGGAAGGTCATCCTGACCCCCGACAACGGCGATGAGCCGATTGCCTACCCGGTGCTCAAGCGCTCCACTCTCCTCGTCGAGGATGGCCAGCATGTCGAGCTCGGCACGCAGATCATCATCGGCGCCGTCGACCCGAAGGAAGTTCTTCGCGTCAAGGGTGTTCGCGCCGTGCAGAAGCACATCGTCGGTGGAGTGCAGGATGTCTACCGGTCGCAGGGTGTGCCGATTCACGACAAGCACATCGAGGTCATCGTTCGCCAGATGCTGCGCAAGGTGACCGTCGTCGAGCACGGCGACACCGGCCTGCTCCCCGGCGAGCTCGTTGACCGGTTGAAGTACAACGACCTCAACCGCACCGCGCTCACCGAGGGCAAGAAGACGGCGTCGGCTCGTCAAGAAGTCATGGGTATCACCAAGGCTTCGTTGGCGACCGAGTCCTGGCTGTCGGCCGCTTCCTTCCAGGAGACCACCCGGGTTCTGACCCAGGCGGCCATGGAAGGCAAGAGCGACCCGCTGATGGGCCTCAAGGAGAACGTGATCATCGGTAAGTTGATCCCGGCCGGCACCGGTCTTCCCCGCTACCGCGACGTCACCGTCGAGGCAACGGATGAAGCCAAGGCTGAGCGTTACCCGAACCGCATCTTCACCGATGATGCAGCGTTCAACGAGGGTGACCTGAGCTTCGTCGACTTCGACAGCTTTTCGTCGGATGACTTCACCCCCGGCACCTACAACTAGTCACTAGCGATAGGTTCCACGGACGGCCTCCTGCCTCGGCAGGGGGCCGTCCGTGGTTAAGCCCGTTCGCCCCCGCTGGTCGAGCCTGTCGAAACCCGAGCCTGTCGAGACCCGCGATAGGCTGGTCCAGAATCTTTCTGGGGGTATCGCATGGGTGCAGGTCCGGTGTCCGCTTCGGCAATGACGCGTCGACGGATGTGGGTGCTCCTCGGCGCCGTCGGCTCCATGCTGGTCATCGCCCTCATTGTCCTGCTCATTGTCTGGCGGGGCGGCGCGGGCGCGCCGGAGGGAGAGGCGGTCGGGCGGCCGCAGCCGCACTCGTCCCCTGCGCCCCTGGCCCTCGCCAGTGTGCCTGCTCCGACGGCCACGACGGATGGGCCGCATCCGTCGACCTGTGATGAGCTCTACAGCCCGGCGATCGTGGCCGCTTTCGATGACCTGGTGCTCAACCCGGCCTGGGTCGCTGAGGAGAACTCGGACGTCAACCGCGGGTCCGGGGACCCGGAGTTGATCGCCCTGATCGACGCTACCGGGGAGCGCCTCACCTGCGTGTGGGCGAACGCCAACGGCGGGTCCGGCCTGGGACTGACCACGGAGTTGGTGTGGGTGACCCCGGAACAGTCGACCAAGATTCAAAGCCGGCTGACCGCCGCAGGTATGAACTGCTACGAGGAACTCGGCGGAATGCGTTGCCTCATCGAGACAACCGAGGATGGTGAACTCGTCGGTGAGTCGCACTTTCTTCGCGACGACATCTGGCTGGCCACCAGATATGTCAATACCGGACCGGACGGCTACACGCACGACATCATCGCCAACGTGTGGGCCGACGAGTAGTCGCCCGGGAGATCCGCAATCCGCGCACAAAGTAGGGTAGAAGCAACGACCGGCAGACCTGCTTTTCGGGAGCAGAGGAACAGTATGCGGTTGGTCGGGCAGCTCGGTGGAGCGCTAGTCGGTGCCATGGGTCTCCTGGTGCTGGTCAGTTGGTACGTCGGAGTCGACGCCCTGCCGCCCGTGCTCCGCGACCTGCTGGCGATGAAGCCGATGGCAGCCCTGGGGCTCGTGCTGGTGGCGGTTGCCGTGCTGGCCGTCGATCGTCGCAGGCTGACCGTGATCCTGGGTCTGCTGGCACTGATGATCGGCGCCCTCACGATCGCGGAGTTCGTCGTCGGCCGATCACTCGGCATCGATGTGCTCCTGCCGGGAATCGACTTCGGCGGGCGGTCGGAGCGGATGGCGCCGTCCACGTCGGTGGCGCTGGTCCTGCTCGGTGCGTCCGTCATCGCCAGCCGGGCCGCTCGATCCGCCGTGATGCTCGGCTTCGCATTCGCGGCTCTGGGCGTCAGCCTGGTCGCGATCCTGGGTTATGCCTATGGCGTCTCCTCGCTGTATTCGCTGGGCGGCTACACGAGTATGGCCTGGCAGACGGCCTTGGGCGTCGGAATCCTCGCCACGGCCCTGTTGATTCAGCGCCCCGATGCCGGTCTGATCGGCCTCTTCCGAGACGGTGGCAGTGCGGGTCGGCTCCTCCGCCAGGTCATTCCATTCCTAGTTCTGGGACCGTTCATCCTCGGTTGGCTGCGGCTGTGGGGACAGCGCCAGGGCTGGTACGACACGGCCTTCGGCGTCGCCATCCTGATTCTCGGCATGACAGTGCTCAGCTGCGTGCTGGCGTGGGTCGCTGCCCGCCGGCTGCGTGACCTCGATCGTCAGCGTGATGGCGCGATGCAGGCTCTCGCTGAGGCCAACCACACGTTGGAGGCGACGGTCGAGAACCGAACCCGCCAGCTCGCGGAGACGGCCGACACGCTGCACACCCTCATCAAGATCGCACCCGTTGGAATCGTGCAGATGGATGCCGCGGGCGGGCTCGTGTCCGCCAACGACCAGTGGCTGGCACTCAGCGGCCTCACGAAGAGTCAGTCGCGCCGCGACGGCTGGGCCACCGCGCTCCATCCGGATGACGCGGAACGGGTGCTCCTCGGTTGGGAAGCGAGCGCCGCAGCCGGCGAGCCCTTCGAAACCACCCTGCGGTTCCGCACCCCTGAGGGCCACATCAACTGGGTGCAGGTGAACACCGCTCCGATGCGTGATGAGAAGGGCATCATCGGGCACCTGGCCAGCGTCACCGATGTCACCGCGCAGCGTGAGGCCGAGAACGCGGCCACGGCCGCCGCGGCCCGGTTCGAGGCTGCCTTCGCTTCCTCGCCGTTGGGAACGGCCATCGTGACGCTCGACGGACAGGTAGTGGCCGCCAACAGGCGGCTCCTGGAACTGGCGGGTCACCAGAACCCGCTTGTCAGCGCCCATATCGAGACGATCTTCATGCCGGCTGAGGACGCTGACGATGAGGAGATGGAGAGCGCTGGCCTGGAAGGTCCGTCGACCCGACAACGCATCGACCGGCGGATGCGCCACGAAGGCAATCAGGAAACCTGGGTCAAGGTCAGCATCGCCGAGATCTTCGAGGGCGACCAGGCCGGGGGACTGCTGTACCAGCTGGAGGACATCACCGCCCGACGCCTGGCCGAGGCGCGGGTTGAGCACCTGGCATTCCACGACCCGCTGACGAACCTGCCCAACCGTCTGCTCCTGCTCGACCGGTTGAAGCAGGCGCTTCTGCAGGCGTCGCGCCAGGGTCGCGGCGTTGCGGTGCTATTCATCGACCTCGACCGGTTCAAGTTCGTCAATGACAGCCTTGGGCACCACGCCGGTGACACAGTGCTGAACGAGGTTGCCATCCGCCTCCGGCAAAGCATCCGGGCCGGCGACACGGTGTCCCGAATCGGAGGCGACGAGTTCGTCGTGATCTGCCCGGATGTCGGTGGCAGCGAGGATGTGCACCGGATCGCCGATTCGATCCAGGCGGCCATCGCGCGGCCGATCACGATCGGCGACCAGTCGGCATCCGTCGACGCCAGCATCGGGATTGCTTTCGGCCTCGGGCACGACGATGCCGAACTGCTCCTGCGCAATGCGGATCAGGCCATGTACCTGGCGAAGGACCGCGGGCGCGCCCGCTACGAGGTCTTCGACGACGACCTGCGGTACCGCATCCATCAGCGGCTCGACAGCGAGTTGGCCCTGCGCGACGCGGTGGAACTGGGCCAGATCGAATCCTGGTATCAGCCGATCGTGGATCTGCAGGACCACAAGGTGGTGGCGACCGAGGCTTTGGCACGCTGGCGAAGGCCCGAGCGCGGGCTCGTGATGCCGGGTGACTTCATTGCTCTCGCCGAGGAAGTGGGTCTGATCAAGGGAATCGGATCGACGGTGCTCGGCCAGGCGTGCCGGGCGGCCAGGGGGCTGGCTCAGGGAGTGGCGGTCAGCGTCAACGTGTCCGCGCGGCAATTCGTGCAGGATGACTTCGGTGACGTCGTCAAGCGGGCCCTCGCCGAGTCGGGTCTGCCGCCGGAACAGCTCTGGCTGGAGCTGACCGAGAGCGCGGTGCTCGACGCCATCGATTCCGCGGCCCGGACCTTCCAGGAGCTGCGGAGCCTGGGCGTGCGGCTGGCCATCGACGACTTCGGCACGGGGTATTCATCTTTCACGCACCTGCGCGCGTTCACGGTTGACCTGCTCAAGATCGACCTGACGTTCATTCGCGACGTCGAGAGCTCCGATCACGATCGCGCGATCGTGGAGGGAATCCTGCGTCTGGCCGATTCCCTGAACCTGGATGTCGTCGCCGAGGGCATCGAGACGACGAGCCAGCGGGACCTGCTGAGATCCATGGGCTGCCGCTTCGGCCAGGGCTATCTTTTCTCCAAGCCCACGCCGTCCGTGCATCCCGAAGTGCAGTTCGCCCACTAGCCCTGGCGCTCTGCGGTGCCCGGGGCGGAGGGTGATGTCGCAGCCGCCCTATGAGAGTGCCACTGCTCGGCCTTATCCCGTCGGGTTCGCCCGGTCGAATTGAAGGCCGGCCTCGTAGCCCACCCAGCGTCGTTTCACCCACCGCACCTCGGCCACCTCCGGTTGTGCCAGGCTTCCGGGGATCTCGACGATGACGAGCGCTCCCGGTTCCAGACGGTGGCGGAGCGATAGGCGGCACCCGCCGAAGCCGATGTCCTCGACCGCTGCCGTGAGCGCCCCGGGATCCCGATCCAGGGATTCCGCTTCCGGATGATCGACGACGTCGAGTGCCAGCCCTCCCGCCGCGGCGGTGGGCACGCGGTCGACGGCGAACGCGGCCTCACGTTCCCGGGCGAGTTCGAGAGCTGGGCCGCGCTCGAAGAGGGTGACGGGATGCAAAACAGCCGACGAGCTGGTAGCCATCCGAACCTGGGCGCGCCGCCAGGGAAGCGTGGGCGTTGTGGCCCCACGTACTGCACGCCAGCCGGCAGTGGCGAGGTAGGCCTTCTCCTCCTCGTCTCCCCGGACCCAGCTCGGTGATTCGGTGATCACCTGTACCAGGTCCACGGTCTGCTCTGGGGTGAGCGGATCGAAACGGAAGCCGATCGTCACACCGTCCGAGGAGTTCACGATCCAGCTGCCTATTCCGGGCAGTTCGCCGACCTCAGGGATCTGAAGAGCGGTGACCGACGATGCCTTGGAGGCGAAGCCCTTCGGGTCGAGCCGCTCCGACCAGGGAATGGATATGCGTGCCCCCATCAGGCTCAGGTCGACGAGTTCACCCGGGTGAGCGCCAAAATTCTGGAAGGCTGCGGTCACCGGTGTACTCATCGGCGTGCGCTCGGCTGACCGGAGGCGTGGACGCTCAACGCACAGAGTGACGGCCAGCACCAGGCCGACCACGAAGTACAGGCACCAGAAGACGTTGATGTACAGCGCGCTCGTGTTGGCGAGTTCCGGGCTGAGGAAGATTCCTCGCACCAGGCCGACGGCCGCCAGGGTCAGAAGCACCAGGTGGGGGAGCGCGATTCGCCAGTGGAAGACCTGTTCTTTCAGGCCAACGCCCTTGGGGGTGACGTTGAAGGCTTTGACTCGCAGGCCCAGCGTCTCAGCTGCCGCGGAGAGCGCGATGGCGGGGGTCAGAGCCAATTCGTAGATGTTGCTCCAGGAATGGCTCCGGCGACGTCCGACGATGATGGCGAAACACAGCATCACGCAGAGATAGGTGGGCAGCCAGAAGATAAGCAGGGCCTCCACGCTCGTGTCCAGGGCGACCACCCCGAAGAGGAGGAAGAGCAGCGGTGTAATGATGTAGATCAGCTTGAAAACCCCGAAGTACCAGTAGACGACCGCATCGGAATAGAGCCACCTCTGCATGAGTGTGAGTCCGGGCAGGGTCAGTGGGTTCCACTTGCGGGCCGTCTGGATGTTGCCGCGGCACCAGCGGTCACGCTGCTTGAGCATGTCGGCCAGGTTCTCCGGGGCCAGCCCGGCCGCAATGATGTCCGGCACGAATTCGGTCCGGTACTTGGCCCCCTGGATCAGGAGGCCCGTGGCGAGATCCTCCGTGATCACACCCACTGCAAATCCGCCCACGCTTTCCAAAGCCGAGCGGCGGAACATCGTGTTGCTCCCCACGTACATCACCGCATTGAAGCGTGATTTGCCGGCCTGCAGGGTACGCATGAAGAAGTCCTGCTCGTTCGGCAAAGCCTGACCGGAGAACAGGTTGTACTGGAACGGGTCCTCGTTGTAGAACGCCTGGGGCGCCTGGACGAAGCCCAGCTCGGGGTCCTGAAAACGACCGACGGTGCGCTCCAGGAAGTCCGGCCGGGGAACCATGTCCGCGTCCAGGGTCACGATCAGGTCCCCGTCGCTCCGCCCAAGCGCATTGTTGAGGTTGCCGGCTTTGGCGTGAGCGTGGTCAGGCCGGGTGAGATGGATGGCCCCGTACTCTTCGGCAAGTTGGCGCACTTCCTCACGCGCGCCGTCATCGCAGACGAAAACGCGAACGCCGTCGGTCGGATAGCGCATGCCCACGGCGCCGGCGATGGTCATCCGGAGCATTGACACGGGCTCGTTGTAGGTGGCAATGAACACGTCGACCCGCGGGAGCTCGTCTGCTGGCGGCAACGGCACAGTGCGCCCGGCGTATGGGGTCCAGAGGGTGACATACACCGCCAGCGATTGTGCGAATCCGAGTACTTCGACCGTCAACAGCAGAATGCCGGTCGCAGTGTTCCACCAGGCGTCGGACGGGATGGTGAACAACACGCGCCACGTGAGGTAGATGATTCGCACGACAATGGTGATCACGATGGCACTCTTGTGCCCGAAGCCGGGGCGCCGGCGTGAACCGATCCAAAGCGTTTCCATCACGACCAGTATCAAGGCCGGATAGACAAGCATCCAGTACCAATTTTCAATCATCATGCAGCCCCCTGGTCGTTCCTAGGGAAAACCTAGCAGTGCTGGTTCAGATTCGGTGAGCGTCAGAATTTTCGGTTTCCCGGGGGTTTTGGTGATTGCAGGAGGGCGTTCTTGCCGGGCAGGGCCGCCGGCGTCTGCGAGCCATCGGTCGAGGTGGTGGGCTTCGGTCCAGGCGGGTGGGCGTTCGTAGCCGGGCCAGCGGCATCCGACGTAGCGGGCCACGATTCCCGCGCGTTGCTTCTCGGTGAAGAGACGCTGCGCGAGGCCGATGTTGACGCATTGTCCGTCGTCGAGAAGTGTGACTGGACTACAGCCCCGACCTCTTACTCGGCAACGCCACCAGCGTCTGCTTGGGGTCTACCTCGACCGGTGGCCTAAGCCAGTACTGCGTTCCGGTGCGAATGAACGTCCAGTTCTGGTTGTGCAGTAGCAAATGGTGCGGATGGCACAGCAGCACTCCGTCGGCCAGATCGGTGTACCCGTTTTCCTTCAACCATTCGTTGACGTGATGGGCCTCAGTCCACGCCGGTGGCCTGTCACAGTCGATCCAGAGGCATCCGCCGTCGCGTACTGCCATCGCGGCGCGCTGTTTCTCAGTGAAGAGCCGTTCGTCGCGGCCGACGTTGATGATTTGGCCGTTCGCGTCGAATTTGATGCCGCGGGTTCCGGTGTCGCAGAGGAGTCGGTCGATGGTCTCCTGCGAGATCGGGACCGGGTTGCCCTCGATCTGCCCGTGAGCGGCCGGCTGCCGCGCCTCTGCTTCCTGCGCGGCTGCTTCCGGCTTCAGCGCCTTTTCGGTCACGATCACGCGCACCGAGGGTCGGCGTCCGCCGAAGACCCGGCCCGGGTCAGCCTCGCCGGCGATCTTGAGCAGCTGCACCAGTGAGTCGGCGGCGATCTGTTCGGTCGTGCGGAGGTCGTCTTGCATCTTCTTTGCCCAGGCTGCCCGCTCTGCATCCACGAATCGCACCCCGCCGCGGCGGGGGCCCGTGATCGAGTCGAAGGTGGAGAGCACGAACTCGCCGTCTTCGGGGGCAAACAGCCCGCTGAGTCGTACGGTGCCGTTGCCCAGCCGGTAGACCCGCAGGTAGCGGTCGTCGTAGGCCTGCTTCTCGCGGGCGGCGATGCCGGCCTCGTCGAGCCGGTCGCGCATCCGTCTCGCCTGTTTGAACACCTGATCGGCATTCAGTGACGACGCCTCGGTGAGCAGCGCCGCCAGGGCCACCCGGAGCTTCTCCGCGGTAACTGCCGCATCGATCTGGCCGAGCCCGGCCCGGATCGCCTCGGCCGCGTCAACCGAGAGCGTGCCGGCGGTGACGGCCCGGGCGATCGGCGCCTGCCACGGCACCTTCGCCTCGACCTCGGCGACCTCGGCGACCTCGGCGGCATCCGCGTCGGGCGTCGAGAGCGCCGCCTCGACGAGCCTGTCGGCCGCCTCGGCATCGGCCATCATGGTGCCGACTGCGACCAGCTTGTAGGCGTCGCCCTTCGACGAGCCGGTCGAGTTCTGAATCAGGGCCACCGGCGAGAGATACCCCTGCTGCGCCGCCAAACCCGAGTGCCCGAGCTCCGGTCGGGAACGCTTGGCGATGGTCGCCGCCATCCAGGCAGCATAGGTATCGACGAGACGGCGGATCGAAGCGATTCGCTTCTGACCGGCCAACACCTCGGCATCAGGAAGGGCCGAGAAGTCAGCGCATGACGAGCCCAGCAGGGCCACGGCATCGGCCGCCTGCCTGAGGTCTTCCGCGAGGTTGGTCATGTTAAGAGAATACCTCAACTCGCACCCAGTGTCGAGAGTTACTCACATAATTTGAGAGAATAATCGAATTTATCTCTGAGCAACTCCGGCCGCTCCGAAGCCGTCCAAGGCCGCCGGTTGCCTCAATGGAGACCCCGGAGCGGTGAGGGTTTCCCGGGCGCAGGCGAGACCACCGGAACCGCCACCGGGATGCCCGCCCCGACCAATTCACTCACCGCTACAGGTTCTCCGACCACCACCACGCCCCCGGCAACCCTCAAGCCGACGCAATCCGCACCCGGGCAGACCGCGGCGCCGGGCGATCCACGTCCAACCGCGTGCACGCAGCTCTACAGCCCGGCCATGGTCGAGGCGCTCGGCGACCTGACCCTGAACCCCGTCTGGAGCCAGGACCCGGATGCCGGCGTGTCCCACGGCACCGACAATGCCGAGCTGCGCGTCCAGATCGACGCTCTCGACCACCTGACCTGCGTCTGGGCGAGCCCGTACGGGGGATCCGACACCGGGATTATCACCACCGTGGTCTGGGTGACCCCGGAACAGAGCGCCGCGGTGGAGGCCCGGCTCGTCGCAAACGGACTGGAGTGCTTCACCCAGTCGGAGGGCCGCCGCTGCGTCATCCAGACGAACACGGCAGACGGCGCTTTCGGTGAGTCCCACTTTCTGAGGGGCGGCATCCGGCTCGCCACGAAGTACACGAATGCCGGCCCGCTGGGCTACACACAGAACATCATCGAAAACCTTTGGATGGGTGTCTAGACCGTTTCGAGCAGGCCGAGACCGGCCCGGGCATCGCCCAGCAGCGGCCGCATTCCGCCTGCCGCTCCGCGGGCAGCATCCGTGTCGATGCCGGGCCGCAACCGGGTCGAGGCCGGGTCGAGGCCGTGTCGATGTCGAGTCGATGCCCCGCCCCGTTAGGATCGCTGAACACAGGCATTTTTTCTAACCGTGTCCCCCTCATTGTGGGTCTGGCCGGATTCCCTGCCCCCGAGATAGCGTTATTTGTTACTTACTTACCGAGCCTGTTCGAGAGGATCGCGTGGCCAGCCTCACCGAAATCTTGATCCTGCACGGTCTGCTGCCGATCGAGGAGCTCGACCACCTCATGGCCGGCGACCCCGCCGATGAGAGCGCCGTCCGCGCCCTCGTCGCCAAGGGCGTCATCACCGAGGTTCAGTTCGCCAAGGCTCGGGCCCAGCAGGCCAACCTGCCCTTCGTCGAGCTGATCGACTACCCGGTCGATCGCCTCGCCGTGGCTCTCGTTCCGGTGGCCGTCTGCAAACGCCACGAAGTGCTCCCGATCGCCGTCGACAACGGCCGCCTCATCCTCGCCATGGTCGACCCTGGCAACGTCTTCGCCGTCGACGACGTGCGCGAAGCATCACGGATGCGCGTCACCCAGGTTGTCGCCGAGCGCAGCGATCTACTCGCCGCCATCACCCGCTACCACCGCGCCGACGACGAGCTCAGCGACCTCACCTCCACACTCGAGGAAGAGAACGCCGCCACCGAGAGCTCCTCTTTCGGAGTCTCGGACTCCATCGACGACGATGCCCCGATCGTGCGGTTCGTGAACCTGTTGGTCAGCCAGGCCATCCAGGACCTGGCCTCGGACATCCACATCGAACCCGGCGAGCACAGCCTGCGGGTGCGCTACCGCATCGACGGCGTGCTGCACGAGATGCAGACCGCACCCAAGAGCATCCAGAACGGTGTTATCTCCAGGCTCAAAATCATGAGCGATATCGACATCGCCGAGCGGCGCAAACCCCAGGACGGCCGCATGACCGTGCGCCATGCCGGCCGTCAGATCGACCTGCGCGTTGCGACTCTCCCCACAGTGTGGGGCGAGAAGGTCGTCATGCGAATTCTCGATAACTCGAACACGACCCTCGACGTGCGCGCGCTGGCCCTGCTCGAGCACAACTTCGAGGCCTACAAGACCTCCTATTCCAAGCCTTACGGCATGATCCTGATCACCGGTCCGACCGGTTCGGGCAAGTCCACCACGCTCTACACGACCCTGGGTGCGGTCGCCCGCCCCGAGATCAACGTGATCACGGTCGAAGACCCGGTCGAATACCGCATGGCCGGCATCAACCAGGTGCAGGTGAACCCGAAGGCGGGCCTCACCTTCGCGAGTGCGCTGCGTTCCATCCTGCGAAGCGACCCGGATGTCGTTCTGCTGGGTGAGATCCGCGACCACGAGACCGCGCAGATCGCCATCGAGGCCTCGCTGACCGGCCACCTCGTGCTCTCCACTTTGCACACCAACGACGCGCCGAGCGCCATCACCCGGCTGACGGAAATGGGTATCGAGCCCTTCCTGGTGGGTTCCGCCCTGGACTGCGTGGTCGCCCAGCGCCTGGCGCGGCGCCTCTGCGACAAGTGCAAGACGCCATCCGTGCTGACCGTCGACTACCTGACGCGCCTCCGCTTCGCGTTCGACCCGGAGCGCCCGCTGCCCACGATCTTCGAGGCGGTCGGCTGCACGCAGTGTTCGAAGACCGGTTACCGGGGGCGCATCGCCGTGCACGAGGTGATGACCGTGACCGAGGAGATCGAGCGGCTCGCCGTGGCCCGAGCATCGAGCGCCGAAATCGGCCGGGTGGCGCGCGAACAGGGCATGATCACCCTCCGCGAGGATGGCTGGGCCAAGGCCCAAATGGGTTTGACATCGATCGAAGAAATCTTGCGAGTGGTCGCATAGTGCAAAAGGGGATATCTGCATGAGCCAGCCCATCTATGAAATTCCGGTCACGTCTCCTGGGGCCGCCGGGGGCAGCTGGAGCCTCGGCGATCCCGAGCGTCGTGGTGCCGAACCGACGGAGCACGATGCCGCGCCGGCCGCTCCTGACTCGGTGGAGTTCGAGTTCGTCGATGTGACGGATGCCGCGCAGCCGGCGACAACGGTCCTCCCGGTGGACACCGGCGCGGTCGAGACGACCGGGCGCCGCGCCCGTGCCAACCGCACCGGCGACAACGAGGTCTCCGACCTTGACCTGCTGAACGCCCTGGCCGAGGTTCTCGACCTGAACGCCTCCGACCTGCACATCACCGTCGGAGCGCCGCCGAGCATTCGTGTCGATGGCGGCCTGCGGCCGATTGAGGGCGCGAGCAAGTGGATGGGTGACAAGGTCACCTCTGCGCTCTACAGCATCCTCTCGGCGAAGCAGCGCGCGCAGTTCGAGGAGGAGCTCGAGCTCGACTTCGCGTATACGGCCGGCGGCGCGCGCTTTCGCGTCAACTACTATTACCAGCGCAACTCGATCGGCGGGGCGTTCCGCCTGATCCCGCGCGAGATCAAGCCGTTGAAAGACCTCGGTATCCCCGAGACGGTCGGTCAGTTCGCCAAGCTTCCCCGCGGCCTGGTTCTGGTGACCGGGCCCACCGGTTCGGGCAAGTCCACCACCCTGGCGGCCCTGATCGACTTGGTCAACCGCACCCGTGCCGACCACATCGTCACGGTCGAAGACCCGATCGAGTTTCTGCACAAGCACCAGAAGTCGCTGGTCAACCAGCGCGAGGTCGGCCACGACACGAAAAGCTTCGCCTCCGCGCTCAAGCACGTGCTGCGTCAGGACCCTGACGTGATTCTGATCGGCGAGCTGCGCGACCTGGAGACCATTTCGGTGGCCCTGACCGCGGCAGAGACCGGCCACCTCGTCTTCGCCACCCTGCACACCCAATCCGCGGCCCAGACCATCGACCGCGTGATCGACGTGTTCTCGCCGCACCAGCAGGGCCAGGTGCGTGCACAACTTGCCGCCACCCTGCAGGGTGTGGTCTGCCAGACCCTGGTCAAGAAGATCGGTGGCGGCCGCGTGGTCGCGACCGAGGTCATGGTGACCACACCAGCGGTAGCTAACTTGATTCGCGAGGGCAAGACGTACCAGATCGCGTCCTCAATGCAGGCCGGCCGAGCCCTCGGCATGCACACCATGGATCAGCACCTTGCCGAACTCGTGGATGCCGGTCTGATCACCCGAGCGTCGGCTGAGGAGAAGGCGCAGGACCAGGAGGGCCTTGCGCAACTGATCCGACGCGTTGACCCGACCGAGACATCGGTGAACTCAATGTCCGGCGGAATCGACTTCGGCGACTCTTTCTCCCCACGGGGGCGGTAGATGGTCGCGACAGTGGCTTATGCGTACAAGGCTCGTGATGCAGCCGGCAAGGCAGTTAAAGGTCGGTTGGATGCCGCCTCCGAAAGTGCCGCCATGACGCGCCTGCGCACGATGGGATTGTCTCCAATCTCGATGGTTGAGGTCCCGCAGGGCGCTGGCCT
The DNA here is from genome assembly GCF_002929845.1 of Cryobacterium sp. M96. GTDB lineage: Bacteria > Actinomycetota > Actinomycetes > Actinomycetales > Microbacteriaceae > Cryobacterium > Cryobacterium sandaracinum. The sequence continues at coordinate 95,118 of NZ_PJJS01000049.1, read as the reverse complement.
CAACATGGAGATCAACATCCCCGGTTTCACAAAGGGAGTGGGTCTGAAGGACTTGGCGATCATGAGTCGTCAGATGGCCACCATGATCGGCGCCGGCCTGTCGCTCCTGCGAACGCTAAATATCCTTGCGGAGCAAACTGAGAGCAAGCCACTCACGAAAGTTCTGATCGCTGTAAGGGACGACGTCGAGACTGGCGTATCGATCTCTGACTCGATGGCTCAACATGCCGAGGCGTTTCCCCCGCTGATGGTCAACATGGTTCGGGCTGGGGAGACCGGAGGTTTCCTTGAAGGCGCGCTCGAATCGATTGCAGAGAACTTCGAGAAAGAAGTGAAACTGCGCGGCACGATCAAGTCTGCAATGACATACCCCGTGATCGTTTTGATCATGTCTCTCGTGGCTGTTATCGCAATGTTGGTCTTCATCGTTCCAGTGTTTGAGAACATGTTCACGAACCTGGGAGGCCAGCTTCCGTTGCCGACCATGCTGCTCGTGTATCTGTCCCGGTCAATGGTTTATGTCGTGCCGATTCTCGCCGTGGTTGGGATCGCGTTTGCAATTTGGTGGCCGCGCAACAAGAACACCGAAGGTGTGCGCAAGCTCCTTGACCCGTTCAAGTTGAAGCTGCCTGTCTTTGGGCCGTTGCTCAAGAAGATCGCTGTAGCCAGATTTAGCCGGAATTTTGCCAACATGATCGGGGCTGGCGTGCCGATCCTGCAGGCCCTCCACATCGTAGGTGAGACTTCGGGCAACTGGGTGGTCGAGCAGGCGCTCATCAAAGTAGCCGACTCAGTGCGCCAAGGACACTCGATTGGCGCCCCTCTTGCGAACGAACCGGTGTTTCCGAACATGGTGACCCAGATGATCTCCGTTGGCGAGGACTCTGGTTCCCTCGAGCAGATGCTCAACAAGATCGCGGACTTTTACGATCAGGAGGTCGAGTCGGCCACCGAGCAGCTGACCGCCATGATCGAACCGCTGATGGTTGCCTTTCTTGGTGTCGTGGTTGGTGGCATGATCGTCGCCCTCTACCTCCCGATTTTTAACATCTCGACACTGATCGAGTAGTCCCCGAACTGGGGGCATGTTGATCAACCCATCCCTACTTCCTGGCGGAACCATTACATGACCCCCCCATAAGTGGGATTTTACTGGGGAATTTATCCCAATATCATCAATACGTGTTGGGTCAAATGATCCAGACTTCCCGCCCACAGCAGCACTAGATTGAATGGACATCCTCATGATTTCTCGCATCATGGGCGGGCTCAACAGCCGCCGTAATTCACTGCAGAAGAGCGAAAAGGGCTTCACCCTGATCGAGCTCCTCGTCGTCGTCATCATCATCGGCATCCTCGCCGCCATCGCCATTCCGGTGTACCTCGGTATCCAGAACAACGCGAAGGACAGTGCCGTGAAGTCGGACGTCTCCAACGCCAAAACGGCAGTCGTGGCCTACGCCACGGACAACAATGGCGCACTGCCTGCCGACCTCGCTACGTTGCCCGCGAAATACGGATACGTGCCGCCGACGGTTGCAGGAAACTACGCCTCGCCTGGCGCGATTCCGGTCCTCACGAAAGGAACGTCCCCTTCGACTGCATTCTGCGTTTACGCAGTAGCCGTCACTGGCACCAAGGTCGGCGCTAGCGACATTTCCGGTGTCGCCTCCAGCGCAACGACTGCATGTTCAAGCGTCGGAGTGCTCACGCAGTAGCAATTGCGGATTCAATCTGGGGGTGGGTTTTGTGCGCGGCCGCCCCCAGATTGTTTCCTCTCGAAACATTGTCATGCAGTATCGAACGGACAGGGTTGATGACTTCTCACACTTCCCTTGTGCTGCCTTCTCAGCAGACAGTGCTTCAGGCGGAGGAAAAGGGATTCACGTTGATTGAACTCCTCGTCGTGGTAATTATCATCGGTGTTCTTGCCGCAATCTCTTTCCCCCTTAACCTGGGCGTCCAGAAGGAAGCCCACGATAGCCCCGTAAAGTCGGACGTCGTAAACGCTAAGAGCGCTGTTGTCGCTTATGCGACGGACGAGAATGGGATGCTTCCCGCTGACCTGACTTCCGCGAATTTAGCATCCAAGTACGGGTATATTGCGTCGACCTCTGCTGGAAACTATGCTCCGCCGAGCGGCGCTAGCCCCGTGCTTAGCAAGGGCACGTCTCCGTCAACTGGCTCCTGCATCTACGCAGTCTCTGTTACCGATTCGGAAGTCCGCGCTAGCAATATCTTCGGAGTGGCTACCAGCGCTTCGACCGCGTATTCAGCTGCTGGGGTGCTCACTCAATAGCAGGTCATCAAGTCACGTGGTAGCGCACGCGTGCGCCGGTTCGACTACGGGCCATGGTCGCTTCGACACAACCACACCAGTTAAGCGAGGTAAGGATGAATGAGATCCGCGTTGATTCTCGTGCAGTGAGTATCGAGGAAAGCGGTTTTGGGATTATCGAGATCGTCGTCTCCATGTTCCTGCTTGGCTTGCTGATCATCTCCTTCGCTCCTGTTCTCATCAGTAACTTGCAGTTCACGGCGAGGAATACGACGATTGCCACCGCAACTCAGATTGTCAATCAGCAAATCGAGGCGGCTCGTGCCGTCCGCTCCGCCACAGCTACTGCGCCGAGCTGCAATGACATCAGCTTGTTTTTGGCCGTAACTCTGGCGCCTGTGGTCGATCCTCGCGGAGTGAACCTGCAGCCTGCATGGGACACCTTCGCCCCGTGCACACCCAGCGTGGTGCCGGGGTATATTCGGGTGACTGTGTCGGTAGCCCAAGTCGGTTATGCGAGTCCGACGGCCTCCGCCACCACGTTCGTCTTCGTCGCCTCGGGCGGATACTAGCCATGTCAGAACAGGCACCGACTCAAAAATGTCGCGAAGGGGGGTTTTCCCTTGCTGAACTCTTGATCTACATGGGTCTTCTCGTTCTCGTCTTGTTCGTCGCAGGTGGGCTGTTGATCAACGGCTTGCGAACACAGGAGACAACTCGGGTCGTCACGGGCGCCGCGACCACCGCTCAGCAGATTGCGCGTTCCGTCCAGGCTGGAGTGCGCAACGCCTCCGCGGTCACGGTAGTCAGCGATGCCGCAGCCGGTACGCAACTGCTGATAGTCCGGACCATCGGAACCGAGCCGTCTTCGACGGCGGCCTCCTGTCAGGCCTGGTACTACACGCCGCTGAACGGTGGTGCTGTCTACACGAAGCGGACATCCTCTCCGGCGTCCGTGATTACGGTGCCGGCCGCTGGCCCCCAGGGCGTCTGGTCTCTTCTCGGTACCGGGATAAGTCCCGCAGACCCCGTTACCGCGCGAGTCTTCAACGCTCCAAGCGGTTCTCGCGTGGACCTGAAGTTCAATGTCGCGGCCGGATCGCACCCATATGTCTTGATCAACACAACGACCTACACCCCACAAGTTTCGATGGTGAGCTCCCCGTGCTTCTAAGTAAGAGAATCTCAGACCGCTTGTGTCCAGAACGTGGCAGCGCCATGCTGGTGGCGATCGGCATGACAGCAGTGGCGGCGATCATAGCGATCACGATCACCTCGAGCTCGCTCTACGCGGTGGGGTACACAACAGCGACGCGATCCGGCGTGCAGGCGCAGGCCGCTGCCGGGGCAGGGATCGACTACGCTGCCGCTCGATTGGCAACTTCAGCCTGTCTGGCTGCGTATCCGGCCGTTCCGGCGGTCTCGGAACCCTTCTTCACCGTCTCGGTATGGTCTTCACTCCTGACGGCCTCTGCAACCGGTGACGTTGACACTTCGTGGGTGTCTGGTTGCCCCACCTCGGCCTCCTTCAAGAGGGTCAAACTCATATCCACCGGATCGGCGAAAACTCCCGGCCTGGTCGGAAACGCCTCTGGAAACAAGCGGAAAATTGAAGCCATTTATCCCTACATTCCGACGCCGCCGACTTGGATAACGGCTTCGGGTGCCGCGATCTACTCCTTCTCGCAGACCGATAGCACCATCAACAATCTAGATATTAACTCCACCGGCGGCACACCCGCCACGATTCAGTACCTATCGGGAAGCGCGAGCTGCACGTCCGGTTCCACGATCCACGGCAGCGTGATTCTTGGCCAGGGTGGGGCATCTTTGGCCAGCAATTGCCTTATCGACGGTGACCTCTATGCGTCGGGAAGTGTGGATCTGCAGAATGCAAAGGTCACCGGCAATGTGAGTGCCGACAGCGGAACCTATCCTTCGGTGTCTCTGTCAAACGCCGCGACCGTTCAGGGAAACATCTCTGCGGGTGGTGCGGTTCTGGTGCAGGGTGCAGGTGGTGGGAACGTCATCGCTGGACCCGCCGCTGGGGTGACTAAGATTACGGGCTCCGTGGCGGGTTCGGTCGTCGTAGCGGGCACTGTAAACAACACCGGAAGCGTCCTAGGAACCATCACCAAGAATAAGACGGGCATCGTCGCACCCGTCATTCCATTCGTACCTGGATGGGTGGACTACCCCTACGCCTTGGGCGATTGGACGCCTGGGGGCTTCACCGAGTTCCTCATGGCGGACTGCAGCGACGCAGGTTTCGTCAGCGCCATGAGCACAGTGCTTGCGTCTTCCACTCCGAAGGTGCTCAATGGGCTTGCCTGTGGACCCGGAGGTCTGGATTTCACCAAACTCAGCCCCACACAGACGTTGACGAGCAACGTGGCCATCATCGCTACCTCGTTCAACCTTGGTGGTAACGACTTCGTCTCGTCCAACTCGGCCCAGAAGAACATGTGGCTGATCAGTCCCGATCGCGGCGTCGCTGGCAACCTCGTGGCCAACCAGCTGCCGGACTGCCCAGCGGGCGGAGCCTTCAAGATGGCCAATCATGTCACTGTTAGCAGCCGTGTGAACGCCCTGATCTACTCGCCGTGCACGATCACCAACTCTGCCGACGTCTGGCAAGGGCAGATCTATGCGGCCGGAACCAAGACAGCTAATGCGTTCACCTTGAATTACGTTCCTATCGGGATTCCCGGTGTCAACCTGAGCGAAGGCACTACGACGCCCGGCGGTGGCCTCCCAGGAACAGGTGTCCTCGGCGCCCGTACCGCGATTCGCAACATTAACGTGTCCTAGCGTGGCGGTTCTTCTCGGGGTTTTCGGATCTTTTATAGGATCGTTCCTCAACGTCGTCATCTACCGGCTCCCACTCAAGATGTCCGTCGTGTCTCCGCCGAGCGCCTGCGGCGCTTGCGGCAGCAGAATTCGCCCTTGGGACAACGTTCCTGTTCTGTCGTGGTTGTACTTGCGTGGCCGTTGCAGAGACTGCAATGTGAGGATCTCTTCGAGATACCCGATCGTTGAGCTGGGCACTGCTGTGCTCTTCGGAGTCGTGGCCACATGGTTGCTTTCATGGAGCCCCGCCATCGGCCCCACAAGGGTGAGTCTCGGAACCGCATTCATCCTTCTCGCTCTGCTCTATCTTGTGTCAGTGAGCGTCGCGCTGGCAGCGATCGATCTGGACACGCACACGCTCCCTGACCGACTCGTGCTCCCGGCCTACCCGGCCGGGGCTGCATTGCTGGCCGTTGCCGCCTTGCTGACCGGTGAACCCGGTCGGTTGTTGGGCGCTCTCATCGGAGTTTGCGGGCTTTTTGCACTGTATTTATTGATGGCGTTGGCCTATCCGGCCGGCATGGGGTTGGGCGACGTCAAGCTCGCTGGGCTGCTCGGCCTCTACTTGGGATGGTTCGGCTGGGGGCAGCTCGCTGTCGGGGCGTTCAGTGCGTTTCTACTGGGTGGCCTGTTCGCGCTCTTGCTCCTCATCACCCGTCGTGCCAACCGCAAGAGCGGCATCCCGTTTGGCCCTTGGATGTTGGCTGGAGCATGGCTAGGCATCTTCTATGGTGAACAGATAGCCACTGGTTATCTGTCGCTTTTTGGTTTGGCATGACCGCAGCAGTCGCGAGGGAGAAGCAATGACGACAAGTGTCGTAGGAATCGACATCGGAACGTCCGGTGTGCGTGCCGCTGAGGTGAGTGACGCAGACAAGGGGAAGCCGACCTTACTTCGCTACCACTCGGTGGAATTGCCTGAAGGTGCGGTCAACCGTGGTGAGGTTGTTGAGCCCAACACTGTCGCGGCCGCGATCAAGACCTTGTGGTCATCAGGCGGTTTCAAGAGCAAGAAGGTAGTGCTGGGTATGGGCAACCATCGCGTACTTGCGCGCGATCTCACGGTGCCCAAAATGCCCATCAAACGCATCCGGGAGTCTCTTCCCTTCCAAGTGCAGGATCTGCTCGCGGTCCCGGTGGCCGACGCCCTGCTCGACTTTTATCCTATTTCCGAGAGCGAAGGAGAATCCGGGCCAGAGGTAAACGGGCTACTGATTGCAGCCGTCAAGGATGCGGTTCAGGGAAATGTCAAGGCGGTTCAGTTGGCTGGACTCACGCCCGTTGAAGTAGATCTGATCCCGTTCGCACTGACTCGGGTAATCCACAGAGGTGTGAAATCGGATGGCGGGGTGGTGCAGATCGACGTCGGTTTGGCAACCACCACTGTTGTTGTCACACTGCAGGGTGTCCCTCAATTCGTGCGGCTCATCCCCGCGGGAGGTGGAGACCTCACCCAAGCGATGGTCCTCCGTCTGGGTTTGACCGTCGAGGAGGCTGAGCTACTTAAACGTAAGATCGGTCTGGACCCAGCGACGGAGCATCCGCAGGCGACTTCGATCATCCACGAGGTGACGACCGAACTGCTCAACAGTCTGAGGAACACAGTCAACTATTTCGTGAACACGAGAAACCACATTCCAGTAACGCGGATTGTCCTTACTGGCGGTGGAGCTCACTTGCGTGGCTTCGCTGCCGCGCTAGGCGAGTTGACACGACTTCCAGTTTTTGAGGCCGATCCCGCTGCTTCAGTATTGCTTGCGCGTGGCGTCAACGTCGATGCGCTGCAGAACACTCGTGGTGCGTTTACCGTCGCACTGGGACTCGCCCTTGGGAGCCACGCATGAGCCGCTCCAAGGTCGGCGAGGAGCTTGTCTTTGGTGGAGAGCCGCGCGTTGACTTGTTGCCGCCGGAGGTCAAGGCAGGCAAGAAGGCTAACGCAACGCGTCGGCGTCTTGGGGCTACTCTCGTCGCCGTGGTACTGCTGATGATCACTGGCGTCGGCGCAGCCACATGGCATGCGCAGCAGAGCCGGGATGAGCTTGCCTCCGCCCAGGCGCGCACGGCAGAGTTGCTCGCCAGTCAGGCAAAGTATGCCGAAGTAAATCAGGTCCAAAATGAAGTCGACATCACCCTTGCAGCACGGCAATTCGGTGCGTCCACCGAAGTCGACTGGAAGGCCTACCTGTCTCAGGTTAGGGCCGCGCTGCCAGCAGACGTTTCCATCGATACGGTCGGCGTAGATGCCGCGTCGCCACTCGGCGTATACATCCAACCCACGGCACCCCTGCAAGCTGCGCGTGTTGCGACTCTCACGCTCACCGTGACCAGTCCGAACCTGCCGTCCGTACCGCAGTGGCTCGACGCAATCAAGGGGCTGCCTGGCTACGCGGATGCCACCCCCGGGTCGATCAAACGATCCGAGACGGGCGCGTATACCGTCAACCTGGTCATGCACATCAACGGTGGAGCGTATTCGAATCGCTTTGCCGACCCGGAAGGAAAGTAAGCATGGACCTGAACAGGCTCTGGGTTTTTGGCACCGTTGTGTTGATCGCGGCCACCGCCCTCCTCGGCTGGGTCCTCGGGATTTCCCCGAAACTCAGTGAAGCGAGTCTCGCCGACGCAGATCGTGTCGTGGTCGAGACCCAAAATTCAGCATCTGAGCTCAAAGTCGCTGCCCTAAAGGAGAAATTCGCCAGCATTGGAGAACTCAAGGGCGAATTGTCGGCGCTCAGATCGGCTGTCCCAGATGCGGCTGAGATCCCCGCATTCCTCACTCAGCTGGACTCCATCGCGCAGCAGCATCAAGTGACGCTGACCGACATTTCGGTGAACGACGCCCAGGCGTACGCACCCCTCGTTGTCGCTCCCCCCGCACTGGCAGCTGAGGCGGCGCCGACAGAGGGTGCTGCGTCACCAACACCCACTCCCACCCCAACCACGGCACCGACGGCGGCTGAGGAGGCCGCAGCCCTCGCTCCCGTGCCCAATGAGCTCATCACTGCCTCGAACTTCGTGTCCGTGCCCGTCTCCCTCACCGTTTCCGGCAGCTATGGGAACGTGCTCGACTTTATCGAGGGTCTTCAGAAGGGCACCCGGTTGGTCATGGTGACGACCTTTGCAACATCCATGGTTGAGTCTCCCCCCATTGCAGCGCCAGCGGCCACCGACAAGACCGCCATCGACACCCTCGGGGGTTCGGATCAGGTGACTACCACGATCTCGGCGCTCATCTACGTTCTTCTCGATCCCAATACGGCCGCCGCAACAACCCCCGCAGGCTAGCCCGACTTGACCAGCGCCGCGTCCGGTCACGCCTCCCTCGACCGGGGGAGTCGCATTGCTAAGATTGATGCTGATCGTCCCGGCCAACCACAAGGAGCGCACCATGAGCGACACAACGTCCCCTGAGGGCAACCGCAACCGTAACAACGACTCGAATCTTGAACCGGTCGACTACGCCGGCCATGAAGAGCGCACGGATGCCCCCGACTACACCGGCACCGGCTCCCACTCCGCTCCGGCCGAGTCCGGCGACGCGACCGATGCTGCCGCTGAGACACCGGCGCACTACCCGGCCACCCCCGTCGGCGAGCCGATCTCCTATGACACCCCCGCGACCTCCCGCGAGCCCGCGACGCCCACCTACGTGCCCGCCGCCTCCGTGAACATCGCCCCGGTGAACACCACCGCCGAGACCCGGCGCATCGAGCCCGGCGAGAACCCGGCTGCGACCCCATCAGAGGCCCCACCCGCCGAGGCCTATGCCCCCACGAACACCACGGCGCAGCCCCCCGTCTACATCCAGGCGCCGACCGCGCCCCGCTACAAGAGCAACCGCGGCCCCGGCGTGCTGATCGCCCTGCTCTCCACCGTCATCTTCGCCGTGATCTATGCCATCGTCGCCTTTGTCTTGTCCGGCATCGGCAGCCTCTCGATCACCGAGACGGCCTCGAAGTTCACCGACTTCATCGTGCTGCCCATCTTCTACGTGCCGGTCATCTTCTTCTTCGTCGCGTTCGCCCTGCTGGTGCTGATCGTGAACCGCGGCGGCTGGTGGGCCTACGTGCTCTTCGGCTTCCTGGTGGCCGTGGTCGTCTACTTCTCCTACATCGGGGCGGCGCTGTTGAGCGTGCAGGCCTGGAACTTCACGCCCGACCAGGCGGCGCGCTTCATCAGCCAGCAGTGGCTGAACCCGGGGGCCATCGCCGCTGCGGTCGTCGCCCGCGAGGTGCCGATCTGGGCCGGCGCCTGGATCGCCCGCAACGGCCGTGCCGTCACCGAACGCAACGCTGCAGCGAAGGCCGAATACGACCGCGTCCTCGCCGCCGGACCGCAGGACATCCGCAGCAACTAGTCGGTCGACGCCCGGCGCTCAGCGTGCCGGGCCCCAGCAGGTACGCCATCAAGGGGGAGCGATGCGAAATTACCAGAAGTACGCGACGGTCGTCGCCGTCTTCGCGGCAGTGCTCCTTGCCGCGCTCCTCGTCGCCGCCTTCGGAATGATCAGCCTGCTGACCGACACGGATGTCATCAGTGACCCCAACGCCGGACCTCTCGTCGGCCCGTTCATGACCGCCGCCGCCTTGGTGCTGGTGTTCACCCTGATGCTGCTGCTCGGGCTGCGCACCAGACCGGAGAACCAGCGGATCGCCGTCGGGTACTCCCTCGGCACCGGGGTCGCCGCGCTTGTCGTCTTCGTTCTGGTGGGCGGGGTGCTCTACGCGCTCGGCACCGGGGTGCCGACCGACACCGCCGGGCTCCCGGGCGACAGCGTCGGGTTCGCAGCCTCCGTGCTGCTGGGCCCGTTCGCGGTGACCACCGGCATCCTCTCCTTCATCGTCACCCTGCTCTACTCGCTGGTCCTCGCCTCACGGATGCCCGAACGCGGCCCCCCGAAATGGCCGTGGGAGCAAGGCGAAGACTGAAACACCGCCGGCCTGAAAGTCGCTGACTGCGGAGCACTCCGATCGGGTACCCTTGTCTTTCATGGGCGGTTCCATCGAGTTGCGGGTCAGCCAACAGGTTGACGACTGGCTCAACTGGCTGCCGCGCTGGCGCCCGGGCACGCATCGCGGCCGTTCACGCCTGTGCCGCACTTGCTTCGGGTCGCCGGTCATCGCCACCGCCGGCCTCGCCACGGATGTCCCGCACGCCGTGCAGCACGCCCTCGCCATGCGCCTGAAGCACCTGATCGACGCCGAGGTCGACGAGTTCACCGAGACGCACCTCCCCCTGCTGCTCCGGGAGATCCGCCTGAACGAGGAGCGCAAGCAGGCCGCGTTGACCTACCGCCCCGCTGAGGGTCTGGACCCGGCCTACACCGGCCTCGACCTCGACCCGCCGGCCATGCCCGACGCCCCCTACCTCTTCACCTTCGCCGAACTCGCCCGGCCCGAGGCATCCGTGGCCCTGCCCGTTGACCCGCCTCCCTTGACCGTCGAGGAGAAGGCGGCCATCCGCGCCGAGGTCACACGCGCCGACGAACACGCGGCACTGGTCGGCGGTCGGGTCTGCGCCGAACTGTCCCGGCACCGTGAACGGATGCGCAGCGCCGTCACCGAATTCGTCGAACCCTGGGTGCTCGCTCTCCTCGCCGACCTCGACACCGCGCTCGATTCCCCGCTCTGGCCGCGCGGCCCGTGAACAACACCTGAACGAACCCCCGGGGCCGCGTGATCCATTTGACCCAGCGGTCACCCCCGGGATATCCTTTCGAGGTGTGCGCTTTGTCGTGCGCTTGAGTCATGCCACCGCGATCTTGTCGTGCCGCACCTTAGGCGCCTTGATGTGGCACTCACACAGGGTGTGCTCTCCGAGCAGCCCCCACGGCATACCCACTACGGCCCGCGAAACTCATTCCGCGTGTTTCGGTGGGTCCAGATGAACTCGATCGGGCCGGAAACGGAGCGATTCGAATGCTAACCATCAATGAGCTGTCACCGTGCAGCACAAACAAGGAGTAATTAGTGCCCACCATTCAGCAGTTGGTACGAAAGGGCCGCAGCCCCAAGGTCACCAAGACCAAGGCGCCCGCCCTGAAGTCCAACCCCCAGCAGCGCGGCGTGTGCACCCGTGTTTACACGACCACGCCGAAGAAGCCGAACTCGGCCCTCCGCAAGGTCGCCCGCGTCAAGCTGTCGAACGGTACCGAGGTCACCGCCTACATTCCCGGCGAGGGTCACAACCTGCAGGAGCACTCGATGGTGCTCGTCCGCGGTGGTCGTGTGAAGGACCTCCCCGGTGTTCGATACAAGATCGTTCGCGGCGCACTGGACACCCAGGCCGTCAAGAACCGCAAGCAGGCTCGTAGCCGCTACGGCGCCAAGATGGAGAAGAAGTAATGCCTCGTAAAGGCCCAGCGCCCAAGCGTCCCGTTATCGCTGACCCGGTATACGGCGCCCCCATCGTCTCCCAGCTCGTCAACAAGATCCTCCTCGACGGCAAAAAGGGCCTGGCCGAGCGCATCGTTTACGATGCACTCGAAGGCGTCGTTGCCAAGAACGGTGCGGATGCCGTCGTCACCTTGAAGAAGGCACTCGACAACGTGCGCCCGACCCTTGAGGTGCGTTCGCGCCGCGTCGGTGGTTCCACCTACCAGGTGCCGGTCGAAGTCAAGCCGCACCGCGCCAACACCCTGGCTCTGCGCTGGTTGACCAGCTACGCCAAGGCTCGTCGCGAGAAGACGATGACCGAGCGTCTCACCAACGAAATCCTCGACGCGTCCAACGGCCTCGGCGCCGCTGTGAAGCGCCGCGAGGACACGCACAAGATGGCCGAGGCGAACAAGGCCTTCGCTCACTACCGCTGGTAGTCGCGCTCCGGAATCCGGGCTTGTCGAGAGCAGATCTCGATGGGCCCGGCGACCGGATGCCCTGTTTCGCCCCAAGATCCACAAGCAAACTTCCGGAGGACCCCCGTGGCACTTGACGTGCTCACCGACCTGAGTAAGGTCCGCAACATCGGCATCATGGCTCACATTGATGCTGGCAAGACCACCGTCACTGAGCGCATCCTGTACTACACGGGTGTCAATCACAAGATCGGCGAGACGCACGACGGCGCCTCGACCATGGACTGGATGGCGCAGGAGCAGGAACGTGGCATCACCATCACGTCTGCCGCGACTACCTGTTTCTGGGCCTCAAACCAGATCAACATCATCGACACCCCCGGCCACGTCGACTTCACCGTCGAGGTGGAGCGTTCGCTCCGCGTCCTCGACGGCGCCGTCGCAGTGTTCGACGGCAAGGAGGGCGTTGAGCCCCAGTCGGAGACCGTCTGGCGTCAGGCCGACAAGTACGACGTGCCCCGCATTTGCTTCGTCAACAAGATGGACAAGCTCGGCGCCGACTTCTTCTACACGGTCGACACCATTGTCAAGCGCCTCGGCGCGAAGCCGCTCGTCATCCAGCTGCCCATCGGCGCCGAGAACACCTTCGAAGGTGTTGTCGACCTCGTCGAAATGCGTGCACTGACCTGGCGCGGCGACTCCAAGGGTGACGTCGAGATGGGCTCCAAGTACGCCATCGAAGAGATCCCGGCCGACCTTGCCGAGCAGGCCGCGGAATACCGCAAGCTGCTCCTTGAAACCGTCGCCGAGACCGACGACGACCTCATGGAGAAGTACTTCTCCGGCGAAGAGCTCACGGTCTCCGAGATCAAGCACGCGATTCGGGGGCTCACGGTCTCCAGCGAAATCTATCCGGTCCTCTGCGGTTCCGCGTTCAAGAACCGCGGCGTTCAGCCGATGCTTGACGCAGTCGTCGACTACCTCCCCACCCCGCTCGACGTGCCGGCCATCGAGGCCCACGACGCGCGCGACGAGGAAAAGGTCATCATGCGTCACCCCGACGCGACGGAGCCGTTCACGGCCCTCGCGTTCAAGGTCGCCGTTCACCCGTTCTTCGGTCGTCTGACCTACGTTCGCGTGTACTCCGGTCACCTTGACTCCGGCGCCCAGGTCGTCAACTCGACCAAGGGCAAGAAGGAGCGCATCGGCAAGATCTTCCAGATGCACGCCAACAAGGAGAACCCGGTGGCCTTCGTGACCGCCGGTCACATCTACGCGGTCATCGGCCTCAAGGACACCACGACAGGCGATACCCTGTGCGACCCGAACGCGCAGGTCGTGCTCGAGTCGATGACGTTCCCTGACCCGGTCATCGAGGTTGCGATCGAGCCGAAGACGAAGCAGGACCAGGAGAAGCTGGGTCTTGCGATCCAGAAATTGGCCGAAGAAGACCCGACCTTCCGCACCGAGCAGAACCAGGAAACTGGTCAGACGGTCATCAAGGGAATGGGTGAACTTCACCTGGACATCCTGGTCGACCGGATGCGACGTGAATTCAACGTCGAAGCCAACGTCGGCAAGCCTCAGGTCGCCTACCGCGAGACCATCCGCAGGGCGGTCGAGCGTCACGACTACACGCACAAGAAGCAGACCGGTGGATCCGGGCAGTTCGCGAAGATTCAGATCGCGATCGAGCCGCTCGAGATCACTGCCGAGAAGAGCTACGAGTTCGTCAACAAGGTCACGGGTGGCCGCATCCCCCGGGAGTACATCCCCTCGGTGGACGCAGGAATCCAGGATGCGCTGCACGTTGGCGTCCTGGCCGGTTATCCGATGGTGGGCGTCAAGGCAAGCCTGCTTGACGGCGCCGCGCACGATGTCGACTCCTCGGAGATGGCGTTCAAGATTGCCGGTTCGATGGGCTTCAAGGAAGCCGTTCGTAAGGCTGACCCTGTTCTGCTCGAGCCGCTGATGGCCGTCGAGGTTCGTACGCCCGAGGAGTACATGGGCGACGTCATCGGCGACCTCAACTCGCGTCGTGGACAGATCCAGACCATGGAGGACGCTCAGGGCGTGAAGGTAATTCGCGCCAACGTGCCGCTGTCGGAGATGTTCGGATATATCGGTGACCTGAGGTCGAAGACCTCGGGCCGCGCGGTGTACTCGATGACCTTCGAGAGTTACGCGGAGGTCCCCCGGGCCGTGGCCGAAGAGATCATCCAGAAGAACAAGGGCGAATAGCCTGAGGCTTCCGGTCTCTCCGGGCCTTCGGGCCCAAATCGCTTCGGCCTCCCGGCCCGAGTAGCATAAGTACACAAATCCAGCAGTTTCACCGGCCGCAAACCAGCGGTCGATGGAGCCATGAGTCCTGAGGAGGACCCACAGTGGCCAAGGCCAAGTTCGAGCGGACCAAGCCGCACGTAAACATCGGAACGATCGGTCACGTTGACCACGGAAAGACCACGCTGACTGCAGCGATCTCCAAGGTCCTTGCCGACACGTACCCGTCCAAGACGAACGTTCAGCGCGACTTTGCGTCGATCGACTCTGCTCCGGAAGAACGCCAGCGCGGTATCACGATCAACATCTCGCACGTTGAGTACGAGACCGAAAAGCGTCACTATGCGCACGTAGACGCACCGGGCCACGCTGACTACATCAAGAACATGATCACCGGTGCTGCTCAGATGGACGGGGCGATCCTTGTGGTTGCCGCTACTGACGGCCCGATGGCTCAGACCCGTGAGCACGTCCTGCTCGCGAAGCAGGTCGGCGTGCCGTCCCTGCTCGTGGCACTGAACAAGTCCGACATGGTTGACGACGAAGAGATCCTCGAGCTCGTTGAGCTCGAGGTTCGCGAACTCCTCTCCGCCCAGGGCTTCGACGGCGACAACGCTCCCGTCGTGCGCGTTTCCGCACTCAAGGCGCTTGAAGGCGACGAGAAGTGGGTCGGCAACATCCTTGAGCTCATGAAGGCTGTCGACGACTACTTCCCGGAGCCCGTCCGCGACAAGGACAAGCCCTTCCTGATGCCGATCGAGGACGTCTTCACGATCACCGGTCGTGGAACCGTCGTCACCGGCCGCGCCGAGCGTGGAACCCTCAAGATCAACTCCGAGGTCGAGGTTGTCGGCATCCGCCCGACCATCAAGACCACGGTCACGGGTATCGAGATGTTCCACAAGCAGCTCGACGAGGCATGGGCCGGCGAGAACTGTGGCCTTCTTCTTCGTGGCACCAAGCGCGAAGACGTCGAGCGCGGCCAGGTTGTCGTCAAGCCGGGTTCGGTCACTCCGCACACCGACTTCGAGGGCACCGCGTACATCCTGTCCAAGGATGAGGGTGGGCGTCACAACCCGTTCTACGCGAACTACCGCCCGCAGTTCTACTTCCGCACCACGGACGTCACCGGCGTCATCACGCTGCCTGAGGGCACCGAGATGGTCATGCCCGGCGACACCACCGACATGAACGTCGCGCTGATCCAGCCGATCGCCATGGAAGAGGGCCTCGGCTTCGCCATTCGTGAAGGTGGCCGCACCGTCGGCGCCGGAACGGTGACCAAGATCGTCAAGTAGTTCCCTTCAGAAAATGGGGTCGGTCCTTCGGGGCCGGCCCTTTTTTCGTGCCCGACTTGCGGGGCCAGTTGATCCCGAATCGCCCAGGAACTAGCCTTGACATGAACCTCAACAGCCCCAGATCGGAGCACCCCGTGAATTTCAACGACATCAGCCGCAAAGCGCAGGAGTTCCTCAAAACAGAGAAGGGCGAGAAGATCGCCGACAAGATCCTCGACGGGGGCGCCGCCGCCGCGAACAAGGTCACCGGCAACAAGCACGCCGACAAGATCAAGGATGCCCGAGCGGCGGCGGACAAACACCTCGGTCGCGGGGACGGTCCGACCGACCGCGACGCTCGAGGCACTGGCCCCGACGGCAGGTAACCGCTGGTCGAGCTCACTTCGGTGACCGAGCGCACCGTGGCGCGGGTCGTGCGCCGGTTCGCGCGTGGCATGCCACCTGCGAACGGGTCCGCGGCTGTCCTGTGGGGACTCCCCACTCTTGCCGGCTGGCCGCCCGAGGTCCACTCCCTCACCGAACGCACCCGCGGCGGACGCTCGACGCCGGGTATCCGCAAGCATGCATTGGGACTCGACACGCGGGATATCGCCGTGGTGAACGGACTCCTGGTCACCAGCGTCGAACGCACGGTCGTCGACCTCGCCGCCACTCTGGATCTGAAGTCCGCGGTCGCCATGGCCGACCGCTCCATTGCGGTGGATCGCAGGGGGCGCATTCTGCCTCTGACCACCAGAGCCAGGCTGCTTGAGACCTGGGAAGGGTTGCTTCCCTTCCGCGGGTCCGTGCGGGCGCGGGCCGTGATCGACTTCTCTTCGACGCTGTCCGGTTCCCCCAACGAGTCCGGAAGCCGCGTCAACGTGGCGCTGAACGGATTTCCGGAGCCGGTGCTGCAGCATCCGTTCGTCGTCGAAGGCAAGACCGTCTTCACGGACTTCTACTGGATCGACGAGAACTCGGTGGGGGAGGCCGACGGCAAGGGCAAATACTTCGACCCCGTGTTGCGAGGCGATCGCACCACCGCCGAGGTGTTCTACGACGAGAAACGCCGTGAGGATGGCGTGCGGCACCAGGTGCACGCGTTCACCCGGTGGGACTTCCCGGTCGGGATGAGTCAGAGTCGGCTGCGCACTCGGCTGCTGCAGTTGGGGCTGCCGTTCGGGCGCCCGCGACTCCAGTTTCGGTGAGGTGCCGGTGGTGCGCGGGTGTTGCGCCGCTGCGCTGGTGGCGTGCCCCGCGCGGAGCGGCGCAGCACTCGCGCGAGGCGTGAATGGCGGCGGCGACGCGCCCGGGGCGAGAGCCGGCCGAGCCGCGGAACGACGCGGATGTGGCGACACGCCGCCCGCGACACGCCCGGGTTGCACAATGACCCAACCCTGTGGCAGACTCTTCTAGTTCAACACTTTCGACTGCCGCGCTGCACGCGGTGTCGGGATCACTGCCAGGCAGTGCATAGCTTGTGCCGTTCGCCGTAAAAGGCGCCAGGTGCACAGTTAGGCCGCGGGTAGCAGAACATAGCTCAAACCAACAGCCGGGACAGCTGGGTAAATCCATGCCTTCCCCCACGCGCGAGTGTGGAGAAGCGGGTTGGCTCGGCATGACCGCTCCGCGGCCCTGCCGAAATTGACAGATGAACAGTGGTGCGACAGCAGCAGTGCTACTACGGCGTCCAATGCAGCCCCTCGGGATGTACGAAGCCTTGACAAGAAAGCGAGTTCGACATGGCGGGACAGAAAATCCGCATTCGACTTAAGTCGTATGACCACGAGGTCATCGACATTTCGGCGCGCAAGATCGTCGACACAGTGACCCGCGCGGGTGCGACTGTCGTCGGCCCCGTGCCGCTTCCGACCGAGAAGAACGTGGTGTGTGTCATCCGTTCCCCTCACAAGTACAAGGACAGCCGGGAGCACTTTGAAATGCGCACCCACAAGCGTCTGATCGACATCATTGACCCGACCCCGAAGGCTGTCGACTCGCTCATGCGTCTCGACCTGCCGGCCGACGTCAACATCGAGATCAAGCTCTAGGGCCCGCGATGTCTTACTCAGATACCAAGACCACCAAGGGTCTCCTCGGCAAGAAGCTCGGCATGACGCAGGTGTGGGATGAGAACAACAAGCTCGTTCCCGTCACCGTCATCGAAATCTCGCCTAACGTTGTCACCCAGATCCGCAGCAAGGACATCGACGGTTACGCCGGCGTCCAGATCGCTGCCGGGGCCATCGATCCGCGCAAGGTCAACAAGCCTTCCGCCGGACACTTCGAAAAGGCAGGCGTCACGCCTCGCCGCCACCTCACCGAGCTCCGCACTGCGGATGCCGCTGACTACACCCTGGGTCAGGAGCTCACCGTTGACGGTGTGTTCGCTGCCGGTACCAAGGTCGACGTCATGGGCACCAGCAAGGGCAAGGGTTTCGCCGGTGTTATGAAGCGTCACAACTTCAAGGGTGTTTCCTCCTCTCACGGTTCGCACCGCAACCACCGCAAGCCCGGTTCCATCGGTGCTTCCTCGACCCCGAGCCGTGTCTTCAAGGGCATGCGCATGGCCGGTCGTATGGGTGGCGAGCGCGTCACCGTGCTGAACCTCAAGGTTCACGCCGTGGATGCCGAGAAGGGCCTCCTGCTGGTCAAGGGTGCCGTTCCCGGCGCCAAGGGCCGCCTCGTATTCGTCCGCAATGCAGTGAAGGGAGCCTAGTCGTATGACTACCTCACTCGATCTCATCGACGCCAAGGGTAAGAAGGCCGGCTCCGTTGAGTTGCCCGCCGAAATCTTTGACGTTCAGACCAACGTCCCGTTGATCCACCAGGTCGTCGTCGCGCAGCTCGCTGCCGCACGTCAGGGAACTCACAAGACCAAGCGTCGTGGCGAGGTTTCCGGTTCCGGCCGCAAGCCGTTCAAGCAGAAGGGAACCGGTCGCGCTCGTCAGGGCTCGATCCGCGCCCCTCAGATGACCGGTGGTGGAATCGTTCACGGACCGACCCCGCGTAACTACGAACAGCGCACCCCCAAGAAGATGATCGCGGCAGCACTGCGTGGATCCCTTTCCGACCGCGCCCGTGGCGACCGCCTGCACGTCGTGACCGCACTCTTCAGCGCCGAGACGCCCAGCACCAAGGGCGCCATCGAGCTGCTCAGCCAGATCGCCAGCAGCAAGCACGTGCTGGTCGTCCTGGAGCGCACCGACGAACTGACGCTGCGCAGCATCCGCAACCTGCCGACGGTGCACGTTCTGCCGTGGGACCAGCTGAATGCCTATGACGTTCTCGTCAGCGACGACATCGTCTTCACCAAGGGCGCGTTCGACGCGTTCGTGGCGAGCAAGACCAAGAAGGAAGAGGTGTCCGCATAATGGCTACCCCGATCAACAAGGATCCCCGCGACGTCATCATCGCTCCGGTCGTCTCTGAGAAGAGCTATGGCCTGATCGACGAAGGCAAGTACACCTTCATCGTGGACCCGCGCTCGAACAAGACCGAAATCAAGCTCGCGATCGAAAAGATCTTCAAGGTGGAGGTCGCTTCGATCAACACCATGAACCGCATCGGCAAGACGCGTCGCACGAAGTTCGGTCAGGGCAAGCGCAAGGACACCAAGCGTGCCATCGTCACGCTCAAGTCCGGTTCCATTGACATCTTCACGGCCGTCGGCTAAGCGGCGCGGACTAGAGGAATAAGAAATGGCTATTCGTAAGTTCAAGCCCACGACTCCCGGTCGTCGCGGTTCATCTGTTGCAGACTTCGCAGAGATCACCCGCTCCACGCCGGAGAAGTCCCTGCTTCGCCCCCTGTCCAAGACCGGTGGCCGTAACAACCAGGGTCGCATCACCACCCGTCACATCGGTGGTGGACACAAGCGCCAATACCGTCTGATCGACTTCCGTCGTAACGACAAGGACGGCGTCAACGCCAAGGTTGCTCACATCGAGTACGACCCCAACCGCACGGCGCGCATCGCGCTCCTGCACTTCATGGACGGCTCCAAGCGCTACATCATCGCCCCGAACAAGCTGAACCAGGGCGACATCGTAGAGTCGGGCGCCGGTGCTGACATCAAGCCCGGTAACAACCTGCCGCTGAAGAACATCCCGACCGGTACCATCATCCACGCGGTCGAACTGCGTCCGGGCGGTGGCGCCAAGATGGCCCGCTCCGCCGGATCATCCGTTCGCCTCGTTGCGAAGGATGGCATCTACGCCCAGCTGCGCCTGCCGTCCGGAGAAATCCGCAACGTCGACGCCCGCTGCCGCGCCACGATCGGCGAGGTCGGCAACGCCGAGCAGTCGAACATCAACTGGGGTAAGGCCGGCCGGATGCGCTGGAAAGGCGTTCGCCCGACCGTTCGTGGTGTCGCCATGAACCCGGTTGACCACCCGCACGGTGGTGGTGAGGGTAAGACGTCCGGTGGACGTCACCCCGTCAGCCCTTGGGGCCAGAAAGAAGGGCGTACCCGCCACCCGAACAAGGAAAGCGACAAGCTCATCGTTCGTCGCCGTACCGTCGGCAAGAAGCGTAAGTAGGAGTAGACGATGCCACGCAGTCTCAAGAAAGGCCCGTTCGTTGACGACCACCTGCTTCGCAAGGTTGTCAAGGCGAACGAAGCCAGCAGCAAGAACGTAATCAAGACCTGGTCGCGCCGTTCGATGATCATCCCCGGCATGCTCGGGCACACCATCGCCGTGCACGACGGACGCAAGCACATCCCGGTGTTCGTCACCGAGAGCATGGTCGGGCATAAGCTCGGCGAGTTTGCGCCCACCCGCACCTTCCGTGGACACGTGAAGGACGACAAGAAGGGCCGTCGCCGCTAACGCGGGGACGTGAAGGAGGATAAGAAATGGTGGAGTCGATCGCACGCGTGCGTCACATCCGCGTTACCCCCCAGAAGGCTCGTCGCGTTGTCAACCTGATCCGCGGCAAGCAGGCCTTCGAGGCCCTGGGAATTCTGAAGTTTGCGCCGCAGGGCGCGAGCGACCCGGTGTACAAGCTGGTTGCCTCGGCAATCGCCAACGCGCGAGTCAAGGCTGATGCAGCCAACACCTTCCTCGACGAGCAGGACCTGTTCGTCAGCCAGGCGTTCGTAGACGAGGGTACGACCCTCAAGCGTTTCCAGGCCCGTGCACAGGGTCGCGCATTCCAGATCAAGAAGCGCACGAGCCACATCACGGTTGTGCTCGCCACTCCTGAGGAGGGTACGAAGTAATGGGTCAGAAAGTAAACCCCTATGGCTTCCGTCTGGGAATCACGACCGACCACGTGTCGCGTTGGTTCTCTGACAGCACGAAGCCGGGCCAGCGTTACAGCGACTTCGTCGCTGAAGACGTCAAGATCCGCCGCCTGTTGAGCACCAGTCTCGACCGCGCCGGCGTGTCCCGCATCGAGATCGAGCGCACTCGTGACCGCGTTCGCGTCGACATCCACACCGCCCGTCCGGGCATTGTGATCGGTCGCCGCGGCGCGGAGGCTGAGCGCATTCGCTCCGACCTCGAGAAGCTCACCGCCAAGCAGATCCAGCTGAACATCCTCGAGGTGAAGAACCCCGAGGTCGACGCTCAGCTGGTCGCTCAGGGCATCGCCGAGCAGCTCTCCGCTCGCGTGGCATTCCGCCGCGCGATGCGTAAGGGCCTGCAGGGTGCCCAGCGCGCCGGTGCCAAGGGTGTTCGCATCCAGGTCTCCGGTCGCCTGGGTGGCGCCGAGATGAGCCGTTCGGAGTTCTACCGCGAAGGCCGTGTGCCCCTGCACACTCTGCGCGCGAACATCGACTACGGGTTCTACGAAGCCAAGACCACCTTCGGCCGCATCGGCGTGAAGGTCTGGATCTACAAGGGCGACATCACCAACAAGGAACTCGCTCGCGAGCAGGCCAACGCTAAGTCGACCCGCCCCGAGCGTCGTGACGACCGACCGCGTCGTGCGCCCCGCGCAGAGGCAGCGGCACCGGTTGCAGCAGGAGTTGAGGCATAACCATGTTGATTCCACGCAGAGTCAAGCACCGCAAGCAGCACCACCCGGGCCGTACCGGCCACGCAACCGGTGGTACCGAGCTGTCGTTCGGTGAGTACGGCATCCAGGCCCTCACGCCCGCCTATGTGACCAACCGTCAGATCGAGTCCGCTCGTATCGCGATCACCCGTCACATGAAGCGCGGCGGCAAGGTCTGGATCAACATCTACCCGGACCGCCCGCTCACCAAGAAGCCGGCCGAAACCCGCATGGGTTCCGGTAAGGGTTCCGTCGAGTGGTGGGTTGCCAACGTCAAGCCCGGTCGCGTGCTTTTCGAACTCAGCGGTGTCACTGACATCGTCGCAAAGGAAGCGCTGACCCGCGCTATCCATAAACTGCCCTTGAAGGCACGCATCATCAAGCGCGAGGAGGGCGACGCATAATGGCGATCGGATCCAAGGAGCTCGCCTCAGTCGAGCTCGACACTTTTGAAAACGAGCGTTTGTTCGATGAGCTGAAGAAGGCGAAGGAAGAACTCTTCAACCTTCGCTTCCAGTCGGCCACCGGCCAGCTCGAGAGCCACGGCCGCCTCCGCGCGGTCAAGCGCGACATCGCTCGCATCTACACGGTTCTCCGTGAGCGCGAGTTGGGCATTCGTCCGACTCCCGCACCAGTCGAGGCTCCGGCCAAGGCTGAGAAGAAGACCAAGAAGGCCAAGACTGCAGTGGAGTCCGTCGACGACTCCGCTGCGGCCGACGCCGCCCAGACGAAGGAGGCCTAGTCATGGCGAAGACTGACGAAAAGGTCGTCGCTGCCGAGGCTGAGGCTCTCGTTCGCGGCTACCGCAAGACGCTGCGTGGTTACGTGACCAGCGACAAGATGGACAAGACCATCGTTGTCGAGGTCGAAGACCGCGTGAAGCACCCCCTGTACGGCAAGGTCATCCGCCGTACGTCCAAGCTGAAGGCTCACGACGAGGCGAACATCGCCGGCGTCGGCGACCTGGTCCTAATCAGTGAGACCCGTCCGCTCAGCGCTTCCAAGCGCTGGCGCCTGGTCGAGATCCTCGAGAAGGCCAAGTAAGCCTCGCGCTTACTTGATAGAAGGGTATAAAAAGTGCTTCAGCAAGAATCACGACTCAAGGTTGCCGACAACACGGGTGCCAAGGAGCTGTTGACCATTCGCGTGCTCGGCGGCTCCGGCCGTCGCTACGCAGGCCTCGGCGACACCATCGTCGCCACGGTCAAGGACGCGATCCCGGGCGGCAACGTCAAGAAGGGCGACGTCGTCAAGGCCGTCGTCGTTCGCGTCAAAAAGCAGACCCGTCGTTCAGACGGTTCGTACATCAAGTTCGATGAGAACGCCGCAGTGATTTTGAAGAACGAAGGTGACCCCCGCGGCACCCGAATCTTCGGACCGGTCGGTCGCGAGCTTCGCGACAAGAAGTTCATGAAGATCATCTCGCTGGCACCGGAGGTTATCTAAATCATGGCCAGACTCAAAAAGGGTGACCTCGTAGAGATCATCACCGGCCGCACCCAGGCCCGCGGCGGAGACCGTGGCAAGCAGGGCAAGGTCATTGCCATCCTGGTGGAGAAGAACAGGGTCCTCGTTGAGGGCATCAACTTCGTCACCAAGCACGTTCGCGTGGGCCAGACCCAGCGCGGCACCAAGACCGGCGGCATCGAGACCATGGAGGCGCCGATTCACGTGTCCAACGTGGCCCTCGTCGACCCGGAGACCAAGAAGCCGACTCGCGTCGGATTCCGCCTCGAAGAAGTAACGAAGGACGGCGTCACCAAGACGGTCCGCATCCGTTACGCCAAGAAGTCAGGGAAGGACCTCTGATGACCGACACTTCAGTTGCAGCAGCAGAAGCGCCCGTTGAGGCCGCCCTGCCGCGTCTCAAGCAGAAGTACCGCGATGAGATCATGGCCCAGCTCAGCAAGGACCTCGGCTTCACCAACGTTCACCAGATTCCGAACCTGGTCAAGATCGTTGTGAACATGGGTGTCGGCGAGGCAGCACGCGACGGCAAGATCATGGATGGCGCCGTCTCCGACCTCACCAAGATCACCGGTCAGAAGCCGCAGGTCACCAAGGCCCGCAAGTCGATCGCGCAGTTCAAACTGCGTGAAGGACAGCCCATCGGCACGCACGTCACACTTCGTGGCGACCGCATGTGGGAGTTCCTCGACCGGCTCCTGAGCCTGGCGCTTCCGCGCATCCGCGACTTCCGTGGTCTGAGCGACAAGCAGTTCGATGGCAGCGGTAACTACACCTTCGGTCTCACCGAGCAGGTCATGTTCCACGAGATCGACCAGGACCGGATCGACCGTATCCGCGGTATGGATATCACGGTTGTGACGACGGCCAAGAACAACGAAGAAGGCCGCGCGCTGCTCAAGGCGCTGGGCTTCCCGTTCAAGACGGCCGAAAACACCAAGTAAAGTGGCTCTTTGGCTCTTGTAGTACAAATCCGGGGCTGGACAACCGTCCAGCCCCACCACGACCAAGGTCGTCACCCGTGTAACGGATGAACGAAACCAGGCGAGAAAGGCACCACAAATGACAATGACAGATCCGGTCGCAGACATGCTGACCAGACTGCGCAACGCTAACTCGGCGTTCCACGACACCGTGTCCATGCCGCACAGCAAGCTCAAAGCGAACATCGCAGACATTCTCAAGGCCCAGGGTTACATCTCGGCGTGGGATGTCAAGGATGCAGTGGTCGGCAAGACCCTCACGCTCAACCTCAAGTTCGGTCCGAACCGCGAGCGTTCCATCGTCGGCATCAAGCGGGTTTCCAAGCCCGGCCTGCGCGTGTACGCGAAGTCGACCGAAATCCCCACCGTTCTCGGTGGTCTCGGCGTTGCCATCCTGTCCACCTCCAGCGGTCTGCTCACCGACCGCCAGGCTGAGAAGAAGGGCGTAGGCGGAGAAGTTCTCGCCTACGTGTGGTAGCCGACAATGTCACGTATTGGAAGACTTCCCATCCCGATTCCCGCGGATGTCACGGTCGCCACTGAAGGCCAGCGCGTCAACGTCAAGGGTCCGAAGGGGGAGCTCGCGCTCACCGTCGCGAACCCCATCGAGGTCAAGATCGAGGACGGCCACGTCGTCGTCACACGCCCGAACGACGAGCGCAACTCGCGTTCGCTGCACGGACTGACTCGCACGCTGATCGCAAACCAGATCATCGGGGTGACGGTGGGTTACACCAAGTCTCTCGAGATCGTCGGTACCGGTTACCGCGTCGCCCAGAAGGGCAGCTCGATCGAGTTCGCCCTCGGCTTCTCGCACCCGGTCCTCGTCGAGGCACCTGCCGGCATCACCCTCACCGTGGAGAGCGTCAACCGCCTCACGGTCGGTGGCATCGACAAGCAGGCTGTCGGCGAGGTCGCCGCCAACATCCGTAAGATTCGCAAGCCGGAGCCCTACAAGGGCAAGGGTGTGCGTTACGCCGGCGAGATTGTTCGCCGCAAGGCCGGAAAGAGTGGTAAATAACCATGGGTCTCGGAACTAGAGGTAATAGCAAGGCCGCTGCCCGCGGACGCAGGCATGCACGTCTTCGCAAAAAGATCGAGGGGACCGCGCTTCGTCCGCGTCTCGTCGTGACCCGTTCGGCTCGCCACGTGTTCGTGCAGGTCGTCGATGACAGCAAGGGTTTCACCCTTGCTTCGGCGTCCACGCTCGAAGACGGTCTGCGCACCTTCGATGGTGACAAGACCGCCAAGGCCCGCAAGGTCGGCGAACTCGTCGCCGAGCGTGCGAAGGCCGCCGGCATCGACGCTGTCGTATTTGACCGTGGCGGAAGCAAGTACGCAGGACGCGTCGCTGCGATCGCCGATGGAGCTCGAGAGGGTGGATTGAACCTGTGAGCACTGAAACCGCTAGCACAGCAACCAAGGAGACCGTGGTGGCCGCAGAGGCACCCGTCGAAACCGCTGCCTCAACGGCACCTGCCCAGAACGAGCCTCGTGAGGCTCGTCGTGGCGGTCGTGAGCGCAACCCGAACAAGGACCGCGGAAGCCGCGATGCCGACAAGAGCCAGTTCCTGGAGCGCGTCGTCACCATCAACCGCGTTTCCAAGGTGGTGAAGGGTGGTCGTCGCTTCAGCTTCACCGCTCTCGTCGTCGTCGGTGACGGAAACGGCCTCGTCGGCGTCGGATACGGCAAGGCCCGCGAGGTGCCGACCGCCATTTCCAAGGGCGTCGAAGAAGCGAAGAAGAACTTCTTCCGCGTTCCCCGCGTCGGTCTGACGATCCCGCACCCCGTGCAGGGTGAAGCCGCAGCCGGCGTCGTCCTGCTGCGTCCCGCCGCCGCCGGTACCGGCGTTATCGCCGGTGGCCCGGTGCGCGCCGTTCTCGAGTGCGCGGGCATCCACGATGTCCTCAGCAAGTCGCTCGGTTCGTCGAACACCATCAACATCGTTCACGCCACGGTCGAGGCCCTGCACCAGCTCGAAGAGCCGCGTGCAGTTGCGGCTCGTCGTGGCCTCGCGTACGAAGACGTCGCTCCGGCGCGCTTCCTGCGTGCCGACGCCGCCGCAGCAGCAGCTGCAGCGGCAGCAAAGGCAGGTGCCTGATGGCTCGCCTCAAAGTGACACAGATCAAGTCCAAAATTAGTGAGAAGCAGAACCAGCGCGACACGCTTCGCAGCCTGGGTCTCAAGCGCATTGGCGCAGTCACGATTCGCGAGGACAACTCGCAGAACCGTGGCTACGTCAACACCGTTGCTCACCTCGTAAAGGTCGAGGAGATTGACTAATGGCTGACGAGAAGGAAGCTGCCACGGCAGCCGCCAAGCCCGCCACTGCACAGAAGGCAGCCCCCAAAAAGGCTGCCTCCGCCAAGGTCGCAGTGAAGGCTGCTCCGACCGAGAAGCGCGAGCAGGTTCTGAAGGTTCACCACCTTCGCCCCGCCCCCGGAGCCAAGAAGTCGCGCATGCGTGTCGGTCGTGGTGAAGGATCCAAGGGTAAGACCGCCGGCCGTGGAACCAAGGGTACGAAGGCGCGCTACAACGTGCGCATCGGGTTTGAGGGTGGCCAGATGCCGCTGCACATGCGTACTCCGAAGCTGCGCGGGTTCAAGAACCCGTTCCGCGTCGAGTACCAGGTCGTCAACCTCGAGAAGCTCGCCGAGCTTTACCCGAACGGCGGCGATGTAACCATCGCCGACCTGGTCGCCAAGGGTGCCGTTCGCGACAACGAGAAGGTCAAGGTTCTCGGCAATGGTGACATTGCGGTTAAGCTGAACATTGCAGTGGATAAGGTCTCCGGCTCAGCAGAGCAGAAGATCGTCGCTGCGGGTGGCTCAATCAAGTAAGTCCGTAGACGCTGAGCGAGCTTGTCGAGGCCACCAATCGAAATCTTTCGATGCTGGTCTCGACAAGCTCGTTTTTCACGTTATTAACTGGAGGCATTGTGTTCAGCGCCATCGCGCGGATATTCCGCACACCCGACCTGCGCAGGAAAATCGGGTTCAGCCTGGGTATCGTTGCCCTGTTCCGACTGGGCTCGTTCATCCCTGCCCCCTTCGTCGACTTCGGAAACGTTCAATCGTGTCTGGCGGCGAACCAGGACGCCAGCGGCCTCTATGAGCTCGTCAACCTCTTCAGCGGCGGCGCGCTGCTGCAACTGTCGGTCTTCGCGCTCGGCATCATGCCGTACATCACGGCCTCGATCATCGTGCAGCTCCTGCGCGTGGTCATCCCACATTTTGAGACACTGCACAAGGAAGGCGCGTCCGGACAGGGCACGCTCACCCAGTACACTCGGTACCTCACCATCGCCCTCGCGATCCTTCAGTCGACGACGCTGATCACGGTGGCCCGCAGCGGAGCGCTCTACGGCACGTCCGCCAGCGCCGAGTGCTCGCAGCTGCTCACCAACGACGCCTGGTACGCCATCATGCTCATGGTCATCACCATGACCGCCGGTACTGGCCTGATCATGTGGATGGGTGAGCTCATCACCGAGCGCGGCATCGGCAACGGCATGTCACTGTTGATCTTCACCTCGATCGCAGCCCTCTTTCCGGGATCGCTCGCCTCCATCGGGCAGCAGAAGGGCCTCGACATCCTGATGATCGTGATCGCGGTCGGTCTGGTCGTGGTCGCCGCGGTGGTCTTCGTCGAGCAGTCCCAGCGTCGCATCCCGGTGCAGTACGCCAAACGGATGGTCGGACGCCGCACCTACGGCGGGAACAACACGTACATCCCGATCAAGGTGAACATGGCCGGCGTCGTGCCCGTCATTTTCGCGTCGTCACTGCTGTACCTTCCGGCCCTGATCGCGCAGTTCAACCAGCCGGCGGCCGGACAGGCGCCGGCAGCGTGGGTCACCTGGGTCACCAACAACCTCACGCAGGGCAACGATCCGCTCTACATGGCGCTGTACTTCTTCCTCATCGTCGGATTCACCTACTTCTATGTCGCGATCACCTTCAACCCCGAAGAGGTCGCCGACAACATGAAGAAGTACGGCGGATTCATCCCGGGCATCCGTGCCGGTCGTCCGACCGCCGAGTACCTGGACTTCGTTCTCACCCGGGTGACGCTGCCCGGTGCCCTGTACCTGGGCCTGATCGCCCTGCTGCCGCTGATCGCGTTCTCCGCGATCGGAGCCGACCAGAACTTCCCGTTCGGTGGCGCCAGCATCCTGATCGTGGTCGGTGTCGGACTCGAGACGGTCAAACAGATCGACGCGCAACTCCAGCAGCGCCACTACGAAGGGCTTCTCCGATGACCCGTTTGCTGCTGATCGGCCCGCCCGGCGCGGGCAAGGGAACTCAGGCCGAGCGCCTGTCCGAGGCCTTCGACGTTCCGGCCATCTCCACCGGTGACATCTTCCGCTTCAACGTGAAGAACGACACCGAGCTGGGTCTTCAAGTCAAGGCGTTCATGGATGCCGGCGCGTACGTGCCCGATTCCCTCACCAACGCGATCGTGTCCGATCGGTTGCAGCAGCCCGACGCCACCGGGGGATTCCTGCTGGACGGCTACCCGCGCACGCAGGAGCAGGTTCTGGAACTGGAC
Organism: Cryobacterium sp. M96; assembly: GCF_002929845.1. Classification (GTDB taxonomy): domain Bacteria; phylum Actinomycetota; class Actinomycetes; order Actinomycetales; family Microbacteriaceae; genus Cryobacterium; species Cryobacterium sandaracinum. The sequence goes on along the minus strand of NZ_PJJS01000049.1, from coordinate 66,635 downwards.
CGGTTGCTGGAGGCCGACGGTGACGCACTCGACGCCGTCGTGCTGATCGTCGCCGATACCGAAGAGGTCGTCGCCCGACTCCTCAAGCGTGCCGCCGAGCAGGGGCGTGCGGACGACACCGCTGACGTCATCCGGCACCGCCTTTCCGTCTACGAGGAGCAGACATCTCCTCTGATCGACGTTTACTCCTCCCGCGGTCTCGTGGTCACGGTCGACGGCCTCGGCGCCGTCGACGAAGTGACCGGGCGCATCCTCGCGGCTCTGACCGGGCGCGGACTCTCCGTGCCCGTCACCAGCGTGCCCGTCACCAGCGTGCCCGTCACCAGCGTGCCCGTCACCAGCGGAGACGCAGCCAGCGCCTCCTAACCCGGTCGTGCACGCCCAGCGTGCGCGTCCTCAGCAGTTTGCAGAGATCTTCACCATGAGCCTTCGACGATCCATCTACAAGTCGCCGGCGCAGATGCGGTTGATGATCGCGCCCGGACTGGCCACGGCCGCATCCCTGGATGCGGCCCGGGCGGCCATCCGGGTCGGTGCGACCACCCTCGAGCTCGACGCGGCCGCCGAGGCGGCCATCGTGGCTCAAGGCGGCCTGCCGAACTTCAAGCTGGAGCAGGGCTACCACCACACGGTCTGCGCGTCCGTCAACGAGGATGTCGTGCACGGCATCCCGGGGGCTCGCGTGCTCGCCGCCGGCGACATCGTGTCGATCGACAGCGGTGCCATCATCGACGGCTGGAACGGCGACGCGGCCTTCTCCTTCGTGATTCCGGACCCGGCCCGGCCCGAGGTCGTCGCCGAGCGCGAGAAACTGTCGCACGTCACGGAGCAGTCGCTGTGGCACGGGATCGCCCGGCTCGCGGTGGCGCGTCACCTCAACGAGGTCGGCGATGCCATCGAGGACTACGTCGAGTCTCAGGGGGACTACGGAATCCTCACCGACTATGTCGGTCACGGCATCGGCCGGTCCATGCACGAGGCCCCGCCCGTGTTCAACTATCGCGTTCGCCAGAAGGGTCCGGACGTGAAGCCCGGTCTGGTGATCGCGATCGAGCCCATGGTCGTCATGGGGTCCATCGAGACGTTCGTGCGCGACGACGACTGGACCGTCGCCACCAGCGACGGCCTGGCCGCCGCGCACTGGGAGCACAGCGTGGCCGTGCACAAGGACGGCATCTGGGTGCTCACCGCCGCCGACGGCGGCGCTGCGGGGCTGGCCCCGCTCGGCATCACGCCCGTTCCGCTCCCGTAGCCGCACACGGCCCGAACCAGCCGCACACGGAACGTCGGATCTCACCGCACTGCGTGGACGCCGTTCCGCACGCGAAACGTCGTGCCCGATGCCAAACCAATTCGACGGAGATTTTGGGTCAAACACCCGTTTTCGTGCCCGAAAGCGGTGTTTTGGGCAGAATCTCCGTCGAATTCGTTCGGGGTGAGTCGACCCCGGGCTCCGGGCTCGTACGAGACGGCGGTTGCAGCGCGCATCCACCCCGCGCTGCGGTCAACTTCTCGCCTGTCCGAGAAATGGACCAATCGCCACTCACCCGCCACCCGCGATCGCCCCTCACCCGCGGCAATCGGAACCCGCTCCCGGAGCCACACACGGCCCGAACCAGCCGCGCTCGGGGGCGGGGATCTGGTCTCTCCGGGACTCCGGAGGCGGGAGGATGGAGGAGAGGGCAAACCGTCCGTCGCGGCTCAGGGAAAGAGCGATTCCATGAAGATTCTCATCGTCTGCGGTGCTGGCGCCTCCAGTGCCTTTGTTGCACATCGGGTTCGGCACACCGCCGCGGCCCGCGGCCTGGATGTCCACGTCTTCGCGGGGAGCGAATCGGATCTGCCGGCCTCCCTCGGCCCGGTCGACGTGCTTCTAGTGGGTCCCCACCTGGCACCCAGGTTTGAGAAGATCCGCCTTCAGGCCGTGCACGCCGGGGTCGGCATCGCCCTGCTGGAGGAGACCGTCTTCGCCTCGCAGAACGGCGACGAAGCGCTCGATGCCGCGATCTATGCGTACAAGACGCGTGACTGGGGTGAAACGAAGAAGTAGCCCGACCGGTGGCCTACTGGTCCATCAGGTGCACGAGCTCGTCGATGAAGGATGCGAAGTCCACCGACCGCTTGACCAGCCGCTGCACGTCGGCCCGGTCTGAGAAGACCTCCACGAACTGGTCGAAGACGGTCTGGAAGCTCTTGCGCCCGGCGGCGCTGAAAGCGACCATCGCCACCACGTTGACGCGGTTCTCGCCCCACGCCATGGGTGTGTCGTTGATCACGACGGCGATCGAGGTACGGATTGCCGTCATCGACATCGAGTGCGGCACCGCCACGTTGTCCGTGAACGCCGTCGACGACATGAGCTCGCGCTCGATCGCGCCGTCGATGTAGCTCTCGTCGATATCGCCGTGTGCGATCATCCGTTCGCCGAGAGCGCGGATCATCGCGGTCTCGTCAGCGGCGTGGAAGTTGTGCGCGAACAGGGACTCGTCGAAGAATTGCAGCAGCTCGTCCTTGAGAGCGGCGCGACGCCGAAGACGGCGGATGCGGCTGGCGGCCTTCCGCACGCGGTCGATGTCGGCCTCGGTCAGGAACGGCTGGATCACGATGACGGCCTCGGCCGGCGACTGCGGTTCGATGGTGGAGAGCACGAGTTTCGCATCCAGGGCCTTCCAGTCGACGTCGCTGCGGGTTACCACCGACACAACTTCGAGCTCGTCACCGAGGACCCGCTCGATCCGTTCGCGCAGCAGCACGTGCATGTCGTAATAGTTCGGGCAGATCAGAGCGCACGTGACCAGGTCCTCGCGCCGGGACTGCTGCTGAAGGTGGGCACCGACGTGCATCGCGATGTACGCGATCTCATCGTCGTTGATCACGATCTGCTCCTGCCGCTGCAACAGGCTGGCGATGTAGACGGCGACCTCATAGATCATCGGGTAGGACGTCTTGATCGACCTGGTGAGCGGGTTGTGCGAGTACGAGCGGTCTGTCGCCCGGTTGATCAGGTTGCGCACGTGCAGCGTGAGCCTCACGATGAAGTTCTCCTCCGCGAGGTCCAGCAGGAACTCGTCCCCGGCCTGGCCGACGATCCGGCGCACGGCGTCGAGATCTTCGGGGCGGACGAAGCTCTCGATCAGAACCTGCGCCGGCTGGTCCTGCCCGGGTGTGATCACCCGGGTCTTGAGCAGGAGTGCGATGTAGTCGAGGTCACCGACACCCAGTTCGACGTGGAAGTGGCGCACGATCAGCCCGGAGAGGGCGAGGGTCATCGCGTCGGGGGAGCCGACGGATGCCGCGGTCTCGGCCACCACGGGGGAGGTGCGCCTCGTGACCCGGTCGATGGCGATGGCGACATGGAGTAGAACGTCGTTGGTGCCGTACTCGTTGACGAAATACCCCTGCGAGTCGAGCATCGCGATCAGATCCGTCTTGAACTCTCCGAGGCTCTCGGAGGCGAACTCGCGCTGGATCGCCTCGAGTTCGAGCAGACCGCGCGAACTCTCCTCGCGGAACAGCCGGCTGAGCAGCCTCCGCCGGTCGGTCTCGGAGCCGGCGAGCGTGACCACGCTGCCGTGGCGGGTGAGCGTGAGCCCGGTGGCGGGCAGTAGCTGTCGCACCTTGGTCAGGTCGGAGTCGATCGTGGAGTCACTGACGAACAGTTCGGCGGACAGAGCGTAGACGTCGAGCCCCTCGTGGGACTCCGTGAGCCGGCGCACCAAAGCGTAAAGGCGATCCGTCGGGGTCTCGGCTTCGTCCGAGTGAATGCGCCCCCTGGCGCGGAACACGGCGAACGCCTCGAGGTCCAGCCGGTACCCGGCCGGCCCCGACTCGATGATCTCGAGCGGCCCGGCTGCCAGTTTCAGGTTCGTGACGTAGCTGCGCACGGTTCGGGGCGTGACGCCCAGGAGGTCGGCAAGCTCGCCGGCGGTAACCCAGGCCGGTGTCTGCGACAGAAAATCCAGCATCCGTGTCTGTTTGTCGCTCATTGCATGAAACTCCCAAGTAAAACGCAAGTCTCCCACGCCGCTCCCGGCCGGATCTCTGCCACGAGATTTCCGGGGGTGCGGAAAAGTCTCTGGTGGCCCCGCACGACCACCTTGGTCAGACTTGAATAAGTCGCAACGTGACGGGGCAACTCCTCATCGCATCCCTACGAAAGGCAGAGAAATGACGACGACGTCAGCTACCAAAACCAAGAGCGGAGGAACCCGTGTGCACGTTCAGCGCTTCGGAACCTTCCTCAGCGGAATGGTCATGCCCAACATCCCTGCATTCATCGCGTGGGGATTGATCACCGCATTCTTCATTCCGACCGGTTGGACCCCGAACGCGACCTTGGAAACGCTCGTCGGACCGATGATCGTGTACTTGCTGCCGCTCCTGATCGCCAACACCGGTGGCCGGATGGTCTACGGAACGCGTGGTGCGGTCATCGCCTCGATCGCGACCATGGGTGTCATCGTGGGCAGCGAGATCCCGATGTTCATCGGCGCCATGATCGTCGGCCCGGGATCGGCGTACCTCCTGAAGAAGCTTGACAGCCTCTGGGCCGGCAAGATCAAGCCCGGGTTCGAGATGCTGGTCGACAACTTCGCGTCCGGCATCCTCGGAATGATCCTCGCGCTGGGTGCGTTCTTCGGAATCGCCCCGCTCGTGACCGGGATCAGCAATTTCCTCGAGATGATCGTCGACTGGCTCGTCTCCAACAGCCTGCTGCCCATCGCCAGCATCTTCATCGAGCCCGGCAAGATCCTGTTCCTCAACAACGCCATCAACCATGGCGTGCTCACGCCGATCGGTGTGCAGCAGGTTGCTGAAAACGGCCAGTCGGTGCTGTTCCTGCTGGAGGCGAACCCCGGCCCCGGCTTGGGCATCCTGCTCGCCTTCTCCTTCTTCGGAGTCGGCATCGCACGGGCAAGCGCACCGGGCGCCATCATCATCCACTTCTTCGGCGGCATCCACGAGATCTACTTCCCGTACGTGCTGATGAAGCCGGCACTGCTCCTCGCCGCAGTCGGCGGCGGCATGACCGGTGTCGCCATCAACGTGGCCTTCGCAACCGGCCTGCGCGCCCCAGCCTCACCCGGCAGCATCATCGCTATCCTGATCCAGACCGCCCCGGGTAGCTACGTCGGCGTCATCCTCTCCGTCATCGGCGCAGCCACGGTGTCATTCCTGATCGCAGCCGTCATCCTCCGTGCTAGCCGCAAGCGCGACCTGACCGCCGGCGATACCGGTGACATGGCCGAGGCCATCGCCAAGACCGAAGCGAACAAGGGCAAGGCCAGCACCATCCTCGGCGGCCTCGGAGCCTCCGGCACTTCGGCCACCGCCGCTCGCCGTGTCAAGAACATCATCTTCGCGTGCGACGCCGGAATGGGCTCCAGCGCCATGGGCGCTTCGGTGCTGCGTAACAAGATCAAGAAGGCCGGTCTCGACGGCATCACCGTGACCAACCAGGCGATCGCGAACCTCGACGGCACGGCCGACCTAATCATCACGCACCAGGACCTGACCGCCCGGGCCCAGTCGAAGTCTCCTGACTCGACGCATGTCTCGGTCGAGAATTTCATGAACAGCCCGAAATACGATGACGTCGTCGCCCTGATTCAGGGCCAGGCGGCCGAGGAGGTAGCGCGATGACCGACCGCATTCTGGAACTGGGCAACGTCGTGGCCGCGGGGTCGGCCACCACGAAGCTCGACGCAATCCGTGAGGCCGGCGCCCTGCTCGTCACCGCAGGCGCCGTGCGCGAAAACTACGTCGACTCGATGTTCGACCGCGAAGCCAGCGTGTCGACCTATATGGGAAATTTCCTGGCGATCCCGCACGGGACCAACGACGCCAAGGAGTCGATCGTCCGGTCGGCCCTGTCGCTCGTGCGTTACGCCGAACCGATCGATTGGAACGGCCAGCAGGTGCGTTTCGCCGTCGGGATCGCGGGGCTCAACAATGAGCACCTCGAAATCCTGCAGAAGATCGCGATCGTCTTCTCGGACGAGGACGAAGTGCAGAAATTGATTGACGCCGTCACAGCAGAGGACATCTTCATGCTCCTCGAGGAGGTAAACGCAGAATGAAGGCCATTCACTTCGGTGCAGGGAACATCGGCCGCGGATTTGTCGGCCTCCTGCTTCACGATGCCGGATACGAGGTTGTCTTCGCCGATGTGAATGTCTCCCTGATCGACGCTTTGCAGGCTGCCGGCAGCTACGCCGTGCACGAGGCAGGGGAAGTGTCGACCACCCGCGTGGTCGACACTTTCCGGGCCATCAACAGCGCCACGGATGAGGCCGCACTGATCGACGAGATCGCGACGGCCGATATCGTCACCACCGCGGTCGGCCCCACCGTCCTCCGCTTCGTGGCACCGGTCATCGCGGCCGGACTGGGGCGGCGGTCGGCCGAGTTGCCGCCCCTGGCCGTGATGGCGTGCGAGAACGCCATCAACGCCACGGATGTCCTCGCCGAACAGCTCTGGGCCAACGTGCCGGAGCCGGAGCGAGCGGCTGTGGCCGAGCGCGTCGTCTTCGCCAACACGGCAGTCGACCGCATCGTGCCCGGCCAGGCCGAGAGCGACGGCATCGACGTAACCGTCGAGGCCTTCTACGAGTGGGTCATCGAGCAGGGCGCCTTCAACGGCGCCGTGCCGGTCATCCCGGGTGCGACTTTCGTCGACAATCTCGCGCCGTATATCGAGCGCAAGCTGTTCACGGTGAACACCGGACACGCGACCGTCGCCTACCTCGGCGGTGTCGCCGGGGCTTCCAAGATCTCCGACGCGCTCCTGGTGCCGGCGGTGCTGGACGGCGTCCGAGCGGTACTCGAGGAAACCTCGGCCCTGCTCCTGGCCAAGCACGGCCTCGACGTAGACGCCCAGCGCGCCTACCGGGAGAAGATCCTGGTGCGCTTCGCCAACCCGTCCCTGCCCGACACGGTAGAGCGCGTCGGCCGCCAGCCGCTGCGCAAGCTCAGCCGCCACGAACGGTTCATCGGCCCTGCCGCCGAGATCGCCGAACACGGCACTCGCCCGGTCGCGCTGCTCGCAGCCGTCGAAGCCGCACTCCGGTTCGACGTCGCCGACGATGAGCAGAGCGCCCTGCTGCAACGGATGCTGCGCGACGAGACAGCCGAATCGTTCACCGCGTCGGTGTGCGGTCTGGACGTCGCGCATCCGCTGTTCGCCGACGTGGTCCTGGTCGTGGCCGCGGTGCAGAAGGCCCTCTGAGCGGAGAATCCCGCGAAGGATTATAGGGAAGAATTGCCAAAAGGCAACTCCGTACCATAGAGTAAATCCTTGGTGCCTTGTGCGCACGTATGCGGCGTATCAGTGCACCACAATCCACGCACGACCAGCAATCAATACCCTAGCGATAGTGAGTTATGGCCAAAAAAGACGGTGTCATCGAAATCGAGGGCGCGGTAGTCGAAGCTCTTCCCAACGCGATGTTTCGCGTCGAGTTGAGCAACGGCCACAAAGTTCTTGCCCACATTTCAGGCAAGATGCGTCAGCACTACATCCGCATTCTCCCGGAGGATCGTGTGATCGTGGAGCTGAGCCCGTACGACCTGACTCGCGGCCGGATCGTTTACCGCTACAAGTAGAGAGTGCTGTAAGTAACGGCCCGAGGCGTTCCTGGGGTACGAAGACAGCGAATACAAGGACACACCATGAAGGTCAAGCCCAGCGTCAAGAAGATCTGCGACAAGTGCAAGGTCATCCGCCGTAATGGCAACGTGATGGTCATCTGCGAGAACCCTCGTCACAAGCAGCGTCAGGGCTGATCTCGACAGGCTCGATCACGGTCGAGTCGGTCGAGATGCAACTGAATACAGAAAATAGCAGTGCCGGGAACCCTTCGGGGGGACACCATCGGTTGGAGGCCGATGAACAGGCACTGTCACAGACCTCCACTCATATACAGGAGAAGCCACAATGGCACGTCTAGCCGGCGTTGATATTCCTCGCGATAAGCGCGTGGAAGTTGCACTGACTTACATCTTTGGTGTTGGCCGCACGAGGGCACTCAAGACCCTCGCCGACACTGAAATCGATGGAAACATCCGAGTCAAGGACCTGAGTGACGAGCAGCTCGTCGCCCTCCGTGACTACATCGAAGGAACCTTCAAGGTTGAGGGTGACCTCCGCCGTGAGGTTGCCGCTGACATCCGCCGCAAGGTCGAGATCGGCAGCTACGAGGGCATCCGCCACCGCAAGGGCCTGCCCGTTCGTGGCCAGCGCACCAAGACCAACGCTCGCACCCGCAAGGGCCCGAAGCGCACCGTAGCCGGCAAGAAGAAGGCGCGCTAGGCCTCGGCCTGGCCCGTCTCGCCTTTAGGATTCAGGAGAAATTCATGGCAGCACCAAAGTCGGCCGTTCGGAAGCCGCGCAAGAAAGAAAAGAAGAACGTCGCTGTGGGCCAGGCCCACATCAAGAGCACCTTCAACAACACCATCGTCTCGATCACTGACACCACCGGTGCGGTCATCAGCTGGGCGTCCTCGGGTGGAGTCGGCTTCAAGGGTTCGCGCAAGTCGACCCCGTTCGCCGCGCAGCTGGCTGCCGAGTCGGCTGCCCGCCAGGCGCAGGAGCACGGCATGAAGAAGGTTGACGTCTTCGTCAAGGGACCGGGATCGGGCCGCGAGACCGCGATCCGTTCGCTCCAGGCCGCCGGCCTCGAGGTCGGTTCGATCAACGACGTCACCCCCCAGGCGCACAACGGATGCCGTCCGCCCAAGCGTCGTCGCGTCTAACCAACCGGCATCTCGCCATCGGCCGGGCCCGTCACAAGACGGGCCCGGCTGTGGCGGGTCGTGGGGCATCACCCCTCCCTCGTTCGACGATGTGCTCGATTGTCGGGCTTGTCGAGAGACACACAACTCAAAACCTCGCCACGCAAGTGTCATATAGCGGACACTTAGCCGAAAGGAATCAACAGTGCTTATTGCACAGCGCCCCACGCTCACCGAAGAGAACATCTCGGAGTTCCGATCCAGGTTCGTCATCGAACCTCTTGAGCCTGGTTTCGGTTACACCCTCGGCAACTCGATGCGCCGCACCCTCCTGTCATCGATCCCCGGAGCCGCTGTCACCAGCATCCGGATCGACGGTGTGCTGCACGAGTTCAGCACCGTTCCCGGTGTCAAGGAAGACGTCACCGAGATCATCCTCAACATCAAGGGCCTCGTCATCTCCAGCGAGCACGACGAGCCCATCACCGCGTACCTGCGCAAGCAGGGTGCCGGCCAGGTCACGGCCGCCGACATCTCGGCTCCGGCCGGTGTCGAGGTGCACAACCCCGAGCTGGTCATCGCCACGCTGAACGACAAGGCCAAGTTCGAACTCGAACTGACCATCGAACGCGGCCGCGGCTACGTGTCGGCCACCCAGAACCGCAACGAGTACTCTGAGGCCGGCCAGATTCCGGTTGACTCGATCTACTCGCCCGTGCTCAAGGTGACCTACCGTGTCGAGGCAACTCGTGCCGGTGAGCGCACCGACTTCGACCGCCTCGTCGTTGACGTGGAGACCAAGTCGGCCATTTCGCCTCGCGACGCCATCGCATCCGCCGGTCGTACGCTGACCGAGTTGTTCGGTCTGGCCCGTGAGCTGAACACCGCCGCCGAGGGCATCGAAATCGGCCCCGCGCCGGTCGATGTCGTGCTGTCGACCGAGCTGTCGATTCCGATCGAAGACCTCGATCTGTCGGTTCGCTCGTACAACTGCCTCAAGCGCGAGGGCATCAACAACGTCAGCGAACTGGTCGCCCTCTCGGAGACCCAGCTGATGAACATCCGCAACTTCGGACAGAAGTCGGTGGATGAGGTCAAGGACAAGCTCGTTGAGCTCGGACTGTCCCTGAAGGACTCGGTGCCCGGATTCGACGGCGCCCACTTCTACAGCGGCTACGACGAAGAAACCATCTAAAGCAGTCGTTCAGACTGACTTTCGACTTTGATACTGGAGATAACCAATGCCTACCCCCACTAAGGGAGCCCGCCTCGGAGGCGGACCGGCCCACGAGCGCCTCATGCTCGCCAACCTGGCCGCATCCCTATTCACCCACAAGTCCATCAAGACGACCGAGACGCGCGCCAAGCGCCTGCGTCCGGTCGCCGAGCGACTGATCACCTTCGCAAAGAAGGGTGACCTGCACGCCCGTCGTCGCGTGCTTGCCACTATCGGCGACAAGACCGTCGTGCACGAGCTCTTCACCGAGATCGCACCTCAGGTTGCCCTTCGTGAGGGCGGTTACACCCGCATTACGAAGCTCGGCTTCCGCAAGGGCGACAACGCTTCGATGGTACAGATGGAGCTCGTTCTCGAGCCCGTCACCCCGAAGGTCAAGCGCTCCTTCGCCAAGGCTGCTTCCAAGCCCGCCGCGGCAGCGCCCGATGCCGAGGCTCCGGCCGAGGTCGTCGTCGAGGATGCTGCTGTCGAAGCTGACGTCGTCGAGGATGATGTCGCTGCCGCCGAGGAATCCAAGTAAGCACTCTGCGCTGTATCGGCTCAGCTGAATCGCTGTGTTGAATTGAGAGGGGCCCGACTTCGGTCGGGCCCCTCTCTGTGCCCCGGCGACGGGCTAGCACCCTCGCGGGGCCCCGGTTACAATATTGGCCATGGAACGCCTGAGCGGAACCCAGAATCAGGGCCCGCGTCGGCGTGCAGCCCCGCCGCTCGACGCGCCGGGGCCCGCCCACCCTGAGATCGCCCGGTGGCGTCCGGCAACGGTGTCGGACGCCGACGACCTGTGGCAGTTCACTTGCGCGGTCGGCAAGGCGGACCATCCGTACCACCTGACGACGCGGGAGGGAATCGAGCGGGACTTCGGTCTGTCGTACTTCCATCCGGAGCGGGATTCCCTGATCGGGTTCGCCGCCGACGGCACCCTCGTGGCGATGGGGATGGTGATGGCGCCGCCGGGCGAGACGCTGGCCCGCGCGATCCTGGTCGGCGGGGTGCACCCCGACTACCGCGGACGCGGAATCGGCCGCGAGCTGCTCGCGTGGCAGCTGGGCCGGGCCGAGCAGCAGCTCGCCACCGACGATCCCTCGGTTCCACGCTGGATCCTCGCCTACACCGAGGAGACCGCGTACCGCAGCACCCGTCTGTTCCGGCGCCTCGGCATGGAATGCGCCCGGTACTTCCAGTCCCTCGAGCGGCGCCTCGACGAGCTGATCCCCGAGATCGACCTTCCGGTTGACATCCGCGTCATCCGGTTTACCTCGGAGCTCTCTGCGGCCGTTCACGAAGCGCGCGACTCGTCGTTCCGGGATCACTGGGCCAGCCAGCCGATGAGCGACGATGCTTGGGACTCCTTCGTGACGAGTCGCAAATTCCGCCCCGACCTCTCATACCTGGCCCTCGCGGCCGGCCCCGACGGCACCCCGAAGGTCGTGGGCTTCACCCTGGCCACGGTCAACGAGGACGACTGGCTGAACCAGGGCTACACCGGCAGCCACGTCGACCTCGTCGGCGTCATCGACGGATGGCGGGGCAAACACATCGCGCGGACCCTGCTGGGCCTGCATTTGCATGCCGCACGCACCGAGGGTCTGGCCCGGGCGACCCTGGTCGTCGACTCCGAAAGTCCGACCGGCGCGCTGAACCTGTACCTCGGCATGGGTTTCACGCCCACCACCCGCAGTCTCGCCTTCACCATTGAGCTCTAGTCCCACCCGGGACCCGCACCCGCCGACCCGGCCGACCCGGCCGACCCGGCCTTGGTCACGGCAGCAGCGGCGGCCGGAAAGAGGGTGACCCGGCAGGGTCGGGCAGGCGATACGCCTCGAGGCCCGGCTGCGGCGGCGGCTCGGCGAGCCGTTCCAGAGCGGCCCGGATGACGTCGGCATAGATCCGACCGCCGGCCGGACCGGGATGGATGTTGTCGTTTGCGAGCACATCCGTGTGCGAGGCGATCGCCGTGCTCCAATCGGCCAGCTCGACCGTGCGGTGCCGGGCAGCGTACTCGGCCAGGCTGGCGTTGACCCCGGCCGTCCAGTCACGTTCGGCGAAGGCAGTGACCAGGATCAGCTCCCGGTCCGGGCCGATCACCGCGCGGATGGCCGCCAGCTGACTCGAACGGATCGGCCCGTTGGTGCCGAGGCCCACGACGACCACCGGCCGGAGCGTGCCGGCCTCGGCTTGGGTGGCCAGGATGTCGGGGGCAGCCCCCATGCCCCGTGAGACGGTGGCATCGATCGCGATCCCCGGGAAGCCGGCCTGCAGCTCGGGGGCCGAGGCGAGCATCACCGAGTCGCCCACGGCCGTGATCAGGTCCCCGGGCGCCGCGCGTTCAATGGCGCTGACGGCCGGCCGGGACGCGCGCCGTGCGTTCTGCACGGCCTGCCGCTGCGCAGCATCCAGTGCCTTCTGGCCGCGTTCGATCTCGCTCTGGGCGCTCGTCTGGGCGGGAGCGGTGAGCAGCGCCGCGGTCGTGCCGGTCGCCAGAAACAGCGCGGCGGCGCCGAACAGGCCGAACCAGACGAGCCTGCCGGGCATGCGGATCGTGCGCGCGCCGCTCGTGCCCTGCCGCAGGCGACGGATGCTGCCGCGCACCCCCTTCGTGCGCACGGGAAGTTCCAGCCAGCGGTACGATCCACCGGCCGCCAGCAGCGTCAGCGCGCCCGCCAGCACCCCGACTCCGATGCTCGTCAGCACGGTCGGCGACGCGGCGGCCGCCGGCCACGCCCCCTGGGCGAGCACGAGCACCGGCCAGTGCCACAGATAGATGCCGTAGGAGCGTTCACCCAGGTAGCGCAGCGGCGCGGTATCCAGCGCCTGGCCGAAGCCTGGCCCGCGCACGGCCGCCCAGATCACGACCGCGGTCAGCAGGCTCACCAGCATCAGTCCGCCTCGATAGGTCGCCAGGCCGGTGTCGGGCAGGGCGAACGCCGCCGCCAGAACCCCGGCCAGGGCGAGCCGACCCAGCCACGGCCGCCAGCGGTCGCGCAGGGCGGCGAGGCGGGGTGCCGTGCCGTCCGGGAGGCCCGAACGGCGCAGCAGCAGCGCGAGCGCGGCACCGGTGAAGAGCCCGAAGCTGTGCGTGTCCGAGCCGTAGTACACCCGGGTGGGGTCGGCGGGGTCGTACAGTAGCCCCATCCAGACGGCAGAGGCCAGGGCCAGGCCGGCGACGAGTGCCAGGCGAAGCCGGCCGCTCCTCACCAGCAGCAGGCCGAGGAGAGCGAACGGCCAGACCAGGTAGAACTGCTCCTCCACCGCCAGCGACCACAGGTTGCGGAACAGTTCCGGCGCCGTGGCGCTGAAGTAACTCGCCGACCCGGCGATCGATACCCAGTTGTAGCCGAAGGTGATCGCGCCGAGCAGCTGCCAGCCGAGGCCCACCAGCACGTCGCCGCCGATCAGCCAGGCGGCAGTGCACAGGATCAGCACCAGAGGGACCAGTGGCGGCACCAGGCGCAGCGCCCGCCGTTTCCAGAATCGACCGAGCGCGATCCGCGAGGTTTCGTCCCGTTCGGTGATGAGGAGGCCCGTGATCAGGAACCCGCTGATCACGAAGAAGACGTCGACCCCGATGAATCCGCCGGGAAGGACCGCGGGGAAGAAGTGGAACACCACGACCAGAACGACGGCGATGCCACGCAGGCCGTCGAGACCGGCCAGGCGTTTGGTGGGCACGTTCACGGAGTCCGGATGAGCGTCAGAGGGCGGGGGCGGCAGATTTTCATGACAGGTGGGGACCGAAGTCCGGGTTCTACGATATCCCGGACCGGACCGTACACTTACCTCCGTGATTCTTCCCCCGGCGCCCGACGAGACCCAAGCAGCGGGCACCACCCGGATCAGGCTCGACATCGCCTATGACGGCACCGGCATGAGCGGCTGGGCGACGCAGCCGGGCCTCCGCACCGTGCAGGGTCAGATCGAGGCCGGGCTGGCCGGCATCCTGCACAGCCACCCGCCGACCCCGATCCTGACCGTGGCCGGGAGAACGGATGCCGGTGTGCACGCGACCGGGCAGGTCGCCCACTTCGATCTGAACCCCGACCAGGCCGACGGCCTTGTGCGCATCTCCCGCGGCAAGGGGCGGCCCCCGACGCCCCTGGCGGTCATGGTGCAGCGGCGGCTCAGCGGCATCCTCGTCACCCAGCCCGAAATCGTGATCATATCCTCCGTGCTCGCCCCGCCCGGGTTCGACGCCCGGTTCTCCGCGCTTTACCGGCGCTACGAGTACCGGATCGCCGACTCCGTCGTCGGGCACGACCCGCTGCAGCGGTTCCGCACCACCTGGCACGGCTTCGCCCTCGACGTGGACGCTATGGACGCGGCTGCCGCGACGCTGATCGGCCTGCACGACTTCGCCACCTACTGCAAGCCGCGGCCCGGGGCCACCACGATCCGCACCCTGCAGGAGTTCCGCTGGTACCGCGATCCGGATGGTGTGCTCGTCGCATCCGTTCAGGCTGACGCCTTCTGCCACAGCATGGTGCGCGCGCTGGTCGGGGCCTGCGTCGCGGTGGGGGAGGGGCGGCTGTCCGGGGACCGCCTCGTCGACCTCCGGATCGAGCGGGCACGTACCAGCGAGTTCAAGGTGATGCCCGCCCAGGGTCTCACGCTGCTTGAGGTCGGCTATCCGGCCGACGAACTGCTCGCCCTGCGGGCCCGCGAAACGCGCGCGCGCCGGGAGCTCATCGACGACACCGAGTAATGGTTGAATTGCGCTGCCGGGCCGACGGCGTTAGTGTTATTCCTTGGTGTCTGTGCGTTGCAGCCAGACACACGAACGTGAGCCCTCCATCGATCGTGTTCCCTTTCTGGGAACACACCCGGAGCGGGATTCACGAACACCTCCGTTCGAACAAGAAAGCAGCTCAATAGTGACGCGCACTTACACTCCCAAGGCAAGCGAAGTCCAGCACGACTGGGTCGTCATCGACGCCACAGATATCGTGCTCGGTCGTCTTGCCAGCCACGCCGCCATTCTCCTTCGCGGGAAGCACAAGGCAACGTTCTCTCCCCACATGGATATGGGCGACTTCGTCATCATCATCAACGCCGAGAAGATTGCCCTTACCGGCAAGAAGCTCGACCTGAAGATGGCGTACCGCCACTCCGGTTACCCGGGCGGCCTCACGGCCACCAACTACTCGGAGATGCTCGAGAAGCACCCGACCCGCGCGGTCGAGAAGGCCATCCGTGGCATGCTGCCGAAGAACACGCTCGGCCGCGCCCAGCTGGCCAAGCTCAAGGTCTACGCCGGCCCGGAGCACCCGCACGCCGCGCAGCAGCCGAAGCCGTACACCCTCGCCCAGGTCGCTCAGTAGCGCCGGCCTCCAGACTTTTCGATTCTAAGAAAAAAGGATTCACACCATCGTGGCGAAAATCGCAGATCAGATTGACCAGGCTCCGGAGAGCTACTCGACCGAGACTCCGACCGAGACTGTAACCAAGGCGCCCCGCGCCATCCTCAATGTCCCCGGCGCAGCCGTCGGACGTCGCAAGCAGGCCATCGCCCGCGTGCGCATCGTCCCCGGCTCCGGCACGATCACCGTCAACGGCCGCGAATTCGGGGACTACTTCCCGAACAAGCTGCACCAGCAGCTCATCAACGACCCGTTCAAGGTGCTCGACCTCATCGGCAGCTACGACGTCATCGCCCGTATCACCGGTGGTGGCCCCTCCGGCCAGGCCGGTGCCCTGCGTCTCGGTATCGCGCGTTCGCTGAACCAGATCGACGAAGAGAACAACCGTGCCATCCTCAAGAAGGCCGGCTTCCTCAACCGTGACGCTCGCGTCAAGGAGCGTAAGAAGGCCGGACTCAAGAAGGCCCGTAAGGCTCCTCAGTTCTCCAAGCGTTAAGTCGATTGGCACCGTAGAAAAATGCCTCGACTATTTGGCACGGACGGCGTCCGGGGTCTGGCCAACCGTGATCTCACGGCTGGCCTGGCTCTGGCCCTCGCCCAGGCCAGTGCGGCGGTCCTGACTCAGGGCCGCCGCGCGGAGTTGCGTCGCGCAGAGGGCCGTCGGCCCGTTGCGGTGCTCGCCCGGGATCCTCGGATCTCCGGTGAATTCATTTCGGCCGCGGTCGCGGCCGGACTGGCGAGCTCCGGTGTGGACGTGCTCGACGCGGGCGTCATTCCGACGCCCGCCGCGGCTTTCTTGATCGCCGATATCGGCGCAGACTTCGGCGTGATGATTTCCGCCTCGCACAACCCCGCTCCCGACAACGGCATCAAGTTCTTTGCCTTCGGGGGAACCAAACTTCCCGACGACGTTGAGGACCGCATCGAAGAGCACCTGTCGCTCGACATGCTCACGCCGATCGGCGGAGACGTCGGTCGCATCAGCCGCTTCGCGGACGCCGAGGACCGCTATGTCGTGCACCTGCTCGGAACGCTGCCGCACCGCCTGGACGGCATCCACGTCGTGCTCGACTGCGCGCACGGCGCCGCCGCCGGCGTATCGCCGCAGGTCTTCACGGATGCCGGTGCCACGCTCACGGTCATCGGAGCCGACCCCGACGGCAACAACATCAACGACGGGGTGGGCTCCACCCACCTCGACAATCTCTCCCGTGCCGTCCTCGAGGCCGGTGCCGACGTCGGAATCGCCCACGACGGCGACGCGGACCGGTGCCTGGCCGTCGACCGCGACGGCAACATCATCGACGGTGACCAGATCATGGCGATCCTCGCTGTCTCCATGGCCGAGCGCGGGGTTCTGAAGGACCGCACGCTCGTGGCCACGGTGATGAGCAATCTCGGTTTGCGTAAGGCCATGGCGGCCAACGACATCCGCATGATTGAGGCCAAGGTCGGCGACCGGTACGTGCTCGAAGAGCTCAACGTCGACGGGCTGTCCCTCGGCGGCGAACAATCCGGTCATGTGATCATGACCAAGTTCGCCACGACCGGTGACGGCATCCTGACCGGGCTGCACCTGGTCGCCGAAATGGCACGCACCGGCAAGACCCTCGCAGAGCTCGCCTCGGTGATGACGGTCTACCCGCAGATCCTGGTCAACGTGCGCGGCATCGACCATCACGGGCTGAAATCGAACGAGGTCATCGCGGAGGCTATCCGTGCCGCTGAGGCCGAGCTCGGGGACACCGGACGGGTGCTGCTGCGACCGTCGGGCACCGAGCCCATGGTGCGCGTCATGGTAGAAGCGGCCGATCAGGGCACCGCCGACCGGCTCGCGAACGAGCTGGCCGACATCGTGCGCCTGCAGCTCGCCCTCTAGAGAGTTCTCGCCGCGGCCGCACCCTCGTTCTCGGCCGCGGGCCCCGCGCCCTCGTTTTCGGCCGCGCCCCGCGCGCCCGCTCCGCCCCGCGCCCCTGACGAATTCGACGGAGATTGTGGCCGAATCGTTCCGAAACAGCCACAGAAACCGGCTTTTCGTCAAAATCTCCGTCGAATTGGTTCACGGCCGGAGTGCCCGGACGTCGAGGGTGCCCGCACGTCGAGGGTGCCCGCACGTCGAGGGTGCCTGTGCGGTGACACCCGGCGGAGCGCACTGTGCGGTGACAAACGGCGGGTCACACCTTGCGCAGCAGCACCTTGGAGACGGAGTGGTTCGGATCCTTGCGCAGCACGAGGGTCGCCCGAGAGCGGGTCGGACGGATGTTGCGCAGCAGGTTCGGTTCGTTGATCTCGGTCCAGATTTCCCGGGCCCGGCTCCGCGCCTCGGCCTCGGTCATACTCGCGTACCGGTGGAAGTACGACTTCGGATTACTGAATGCGCCGCGCTGCAGCTTGAGAAAGCGCTCCTCGTACCAGCGAGCGATGTCCTGCGTGCGGGCGTCCACGTATACGGTGAAGTCGAAGAGGTCGCTGACGGCGAGGCCGTGGCCCGGTCCGGGCGGCTGCAGCACGTTGAGACCCTCGACGATCAGGATGTCCGGCTGCCGCACCACGATCTGGGCGTCGGGCACGATGTCATAGCTGAGGTGTGAGTAGAACGGCGACCGCACTTCGGCGGCACCGCTCTTGACCGCGGCCACGAAGCGTAGCAGGGCCCGCCGGTCGTAGGACTCGGGGAACCCTTTTCGGTCCATCAGGCCCCGGCGGGTGAGTTCGGCGTTGGGCAGCAGGAAACCGTCGGTGGTCACCAACTCGACCCGCGGGGTGTCCTCCCAGCGGGCCAGCAGCTCCCTCAGCAAGCGGCCGATGGTGGACTTGCCCACCGCGACCGATCCGGCGACCCCGATCACGAACGGCGTGCGCTGGGCGCGCTCCCCGAGGAAGTCGCTCGTGGCGCGGTGCAGCTGCCGTGCACCGGCGGCGTAGAGGTTGAGCAGGCGGCTGAGCGGCAGGTAGACATCCGTCACCTCACTGAGGTCGAGCGGCTCACCCAGCCCCCGCAACTGCACGATCTCCGTCTCCCGCAGCGGAAGCCGGGTGGTTGGCGCGAGGGCGGCCCAGTCAGCCCGGTCCAGTTCGACGAAAGGAGTGCTGTGGCCGTTGTTCCAGGGACTCGCAACCGGATCGGACATTTCACCGAGCTTACTCGGACTAATATCGCAGTCATGTGTGGAATCGTTGGTTACGTCGGAGATAACAAGAGCGTTCAGGTCCTGATGGGAGGTCTGCGGCGACTCGAGTACCGGGGGTACGACTCCGCGGGGATCGCTGTCATCGACAGCGAGGGTGCTCTCAATACCGCTAAGCGAGCGGGCAAGCTGGCCGTTCTGGCCGCCGAGCTTGAGGCGAACCCGATCAATAATGGGAACACCGGGATCGGACACACTCGGTGGGCCACCCACGGGGCGCCGAATGACGTGAATGCGCACCCGCACCTGGGTGACAACGGCAAGCTGGCCCTTATTCACAACGGAATTATTGAAAACTTCTCCGTGCTCAAGGACGAACTCCTCGCCGAGGGATTCACCTTCGAGAGTGAGACCGACACCGAGGTCGCCGCGATCCTGCTTGGCCGGGAATACCAGCGCGTCGGCGACCTGGGCGAAGCGTTCCGCGCTGTCGTCTCCCGCCTCGACGGTGCCTTCACCCTGCTCGCCGTCCACCAAGACCAGCCCGGCATCGTCGTCGGCGCCCGCCGCAACTCCCCGCTCGTGATCGGCCTGGGCGACGGAGAGAACTTCCTCGGCTCCGACGTCGCCGCTTTCGTCGAGTACACCCGCCGCGCGGTCGCCATCGGCCAGGACCAGATCGTCACGATCACGCCGGACCTCGTCACCGTGACCGACTTCGACGGCAACGCCGTCGAAGTGGAAGAGTTCGACATCGCCTGGGATGCCTCCGCGTCCGAGAAGGGCGGCTGGTCCAGCTTCATGGCCAAGGAGGTCTCCGAGCAGCCGGATGCCGTGCGCAACACCCTGCGCGGGCGCATCCATGAGGGCCAGGCCGTCGTTCCCGAGCTGACCGAATTCGGAGACGACGTGCTCGCCGGCATCCGTCGCATCGTGGTCGTCGCCTGCGGCACCGCGGCGAACGCCGGCTACGTCGCCAAGTACGCCATCGAAAAGTGGACCCGGGTTCCGGTCGACATCGAACTCAGTCACGAGTTCCGTTACCGCGACCCGGTGCTGAACCCCGAGACCCTGGTCATCTCGATCAGCCAGTCCGGCGAAACCATGGACACGCTGATGGCGGTCAAGTTCGCCCGGGAAGCGGGTGCGAAGGCCATCTCGATCTGCAACACGCAGGGTGCCACCATCCCCCGCGAGTCGGACGCCGTCATCTACACCCACGCCGGCCCGGAGGTCGCCGTGGCCTCAACGAAGGGCTTCACCGCCCAGATCGCCGCCCTCTACCTCTTCGGCCTGCACCTGGCCCGGGTGCGCGGCAGCCTCAGCGAAGCCGAGTGCGCCGTGCAGATCGCCGAGCTCCAGGCCATCCCGGACAAGCTGGCGACCACGCTGCTGCAGGAGTCGACCGTGCACGAGCTGGCCACCTGGATGGCCGACACGCGTGCCGTGCTCTTCCTCGGCCGCCACGTGGGCTTCCCGATCGCGCTCGAGGGTGCGCTCAAGCTCAAGGAGCTCGCGTACATCCACGCGGAGGGCTTCGCCGCCGGTGAGCTCAAGCACGGCCCGATCGCGCTGATCGAGCCCGGCCAGCCGGTCTTCGTCGTTGTGCCGAGCCCACGCGGCTCCGCGCACCTGCACCCCAAGGTGGTCTCGAACATCCAGGAGATCCGGGCCCGCGGCGCGCGCATCATCGCGATCGCCGAAGAAGGGGATGTCGCGGTGCTGCCGTTCGCGGACACCGTCATCCGCATCCCGCTGGCCTCGCCGCTGTTCGAACCGCTCCTCGCGGTCGTACCGCTGCAGATTTTCGCCATGGAACTCGCCACGGTGAAGGGCCTCGACGTCGACCAGCCACGCAACCTGGCGAAGTCCGTCACGGTCGAGTAGCGCCAGTCCTCGAGTCGGAGTAGCCGGAGGGTGCAGCACAGGGTGCAAGGGTTGACCGGATGATCCGGGGCATCGGGGTCGACATCGTCGACCTCGCTCGCTTCGAACGGCAGGTCTTGCGCACGCCTGGGCTTATTCCTCGGCTTTTCACAGAAGCCGAGCGCGGGTTGCCGATGCACTCCTTGGCCGCGCGCTTCGCGGCCAAGGAGGCACTGATCAAAGCGCTCGGCGACAGTGCCGGCGCCAGCTGGCAGGAGATGGACGTCGTGACCGACGCGCACGGCAACCCGGGATTCGTGCTTCACGGGGCTACCGCGGCGGCACTGACGGCCCGCGGCATCGACACAGTGCACTTGACCATGACTCACGACGCCGGGGTGGCCTGTGCGTTCGTGGTCGCGGAGGGCGGGGCATGACCGGATACCGCGAGGCCGTCGTCGACCTGGGCGCGGTCTACGCCAACGTCGCGCACCTCAGGCAGGTGGCCGGCACCCCGCACCTGATGGCCGTCGTCAAGGCGAACGCCTACGGCCATGGGGCAGTGCCGGTCGCCCGCACCGCGCTCGCCGCGGGCGCCGACTGGCTCGGGGTGGCCGACGTCGACGAGGCGCTCGAGCTGCGGGCCGCCGGCATCGACGCGCCCGTCCTGGCCTGGCTGCACGATCCGGATGCCGATTTCACCGTCGCCATCACCCGGAGCATCACCCTCGGGCTGTCCTCGGCGCGGCAGCTGCGCCAGGTCGCCGAGGCCGCCGCCGCTCTCGGTCGCGTGGCCGACGTGCACCTCAAGCTCGAGACCGGGCTCAACCGCAACGGCGTGAACGAACCGGACTGGGCCGAGACGTTCGCTCTGGCGGCCCAGCTCGAGCAGGCCGGCCGCCTGACCGTGACCGGCATTTTCAGCCACCTGTCGAATGCGTCCCCGGTCGACGACGCCGAGGCGATCGAGCGCTTCGAACGCGGTGTCGCTCTCGCCGCCGACACCGGGCTGACCCCGTCTCTGATCCACCTGGCGTCCACCGCGGCGGCGCTGCGCGTGCCGGCCGCCCGCTTCTCGATGGTGCGGGTGGGCATCGGCATCTACGGTCTGTCGCCGTTCGCGGACCAGACGTCGCAGGATTTGGGCCTCACCCCGGCGATGACGCTGCGGGGGCGCGTCGCCGCCGTGCGCCGCGTGGCTGCGGGGGCCGGGGTGTCCTACGACTACCTGTGGCGGGCACCGGTCGACGGCTACCTCGCCCTCGTGCCACTCGGCTACGCGGACGGCGTGCCCCGCCAGGCCTCCGGAACCGCGTGGGTCGACATCTCTGGACACTCGCATCCGCTGGTCGGGCGCATCGCGATGGATCAGTTCGTCGTCAGCGTCGGCCAGGAACGCGTGACGGTCGGCGACGAGGTCGTACTGTTCGGCAACCCGGAGACCGGTGTGCCGAGCGCGACCGACTGGGCCGACGCCGCCGGCACCATCAACTACGAGATCGTTACCCGGATCGGCCGCCGGGTTACCCGCAGCTACCGGAACGCGGTCGACGGCGCGGCGGGCGGCACGCGGCCCGGCGGCGGCGTTCGGCCCGGCGGCGGTTCGCGCTGATGCGCGCCGTCATCCCCGACGCCGACAGCATGCACGAGTTCGGCCGCACGGTCGCGGGGCTGCTGCAGGCCGGCGACCTGATCGTGCTGACCGGGCCCCTCGGCGCCGGAAAGACGACCTTCACCCGCGGCCTGGGGGAGGGTCTGCAGGTGCGCGGCTCGGTCACCAGCCCCACCTTCGTGCTGGCCCGCACCCACCCCAGCACGATCGGCGGACCCCCGCTCGTGCACGTCGACGCCTACCGGCTCGGAAGCGCCCTCGAGCTGGATGACCTCGACATCGATTTCGTTCGGTCGATCGTCGTGGTCGAGTGGGGTCGCGGGATGCTCAACGGTATCGCCGACTCCTGGCTCGATATCGAGATCGAACGGCCCGTCGGGGCCTCGCAGGCGGCCGCATCCGTCGTCGCCGACGAGGCCGAGGTGCTTGACCTCGACGAGCCGCGCACGGTCACGGTCACCCCGCACGGCCCCCGCTGGCCGAACGAATTCGACGGAGATTTTGCTCCTACAGGCCCATAGTGGGCCCGATCCGGCTCCAGAGCCCAAAATCTCCGTCGAATTCGTTCAGGGCGGCCGACGAGCAGGCCTGGCGGAGCAGGATCGGCAGCACAGCGCGTCGGCGGCACAGCGCATTAGCGGCACAGCGCATCGGACACAGCGAATAGGCTGGTGAGGTGCTTCTCGCCATCGATACTTCCGCCGGAACGAGCGTCGCGGTCGTGGATCTCGCCCAAGGCGTCATCGCCGAACACGCCACCGACGACACTATGCGCCACGCCGAGGTGGTCGGCCGCCTGATCGCCGACTGCCTCAGCGACGCGGCCGTGCCGATCAGCGGCCTCTCCGCGGTGGTCGGCGGCATGGGTCCCGGCCCCTTCACCGGTCTCCGTGTGGGCATCGCCGCCGCGCGGGTCTTCGCGCTGGGCGCCGGGGTGCCCTTCGTGCCCGTCGTCAGCCACGATGCGCTCGCCTTCGGCCGCTACCAGGCCGGCCACACCGGCCCGCTCGTCGTCGTCACCGACGCCCGTCGCCGCGAGGTGAACTGGTCCGTGTACAGCGGGGCGGATGCCGTGGGTCTCCCGATCCGGGTCGACGGTCCTGGTGTGGCCCGGCCAGCCGTGCTGCGGGAGCCCGGCTGGGCGCACGCTGGGGTGCCCCGCTTCGACGCGGTCGCCGTGTCCGCCGGGGAGCTGGGGCAGGTTGCCGAGCTGATGTGGGCCCACCAGCGCCCGTTCGCCGCCGACACGGCGCTCTACCTGCGCTCGCCGGATGTCACCGTGTCCAACGGCCCGAAACGGGTGAGTTGATGATGTGGCAGCTGCGGCGCGCCCGAGCCGCCGATGTGGACGCCATCATGGCGCTCGAGACCCGTATCTTCGTCAACGACGCGTGGTCCGCCGAGGCGATGGCCCAGGACGTGGTCAACCCGAACTGCTACTACCTGGTGGCCTTCCCCCCCGATGAGCCCGACCGGATCGAGGGCTACGCCGGGCTGCAGGCCCTGCAGGGAGCGCGCGAGGGCGACATTCAGACCATCGCGGTCACCCAAGAGGCCCGCGGCCACGGCCTCGGCCGAACCCTGATGCTCAGCCTGATCGCCGAGGCCCGGAAGCGGGGCGTGCGCGAGGTGTTCCTCGAGGTGCGCGCCGACAACCCGCCGGCCCAGGAACTCTACCGCCGACTCGGCTTCGAGGAGTTGGGCATCCGCCCTGGCTACTACCAGCCCGACAACGTCGACGCGATCGTGATGCGACTGCACGTGCCTGACGCCGAGATGCAGATGACACCGGCAGAGGCCGCACTGGAGGCCACCGAATGACCGCCCTGAACGCGCAGACCACCCTGAACGCGATGACCGCGCAGAACCGCGCCAACCCGCTCGTGCTCGGCATCGAGACCTCCTGCGACGAGACCGGAATCGGAATCGTGCGCGGAACCACCCTGCTCTCCAACACGATCGCGTCGTCGATGGACGAACACGCCCGCTACGGCGGAGTCGTGCCGGAGGTGGCCGCGCGCGCACACCTTGAGGAGCTCGTTCCGGCGATCCGGGCGGCCGCGCTGGAGGCCGGCATCCGTTTGAAGGACATCGATGCGGTGGCCGTGACCTGCGGCCCCGGTCTGGCCGGCGCGCTCATGGTCGGGGTCGGCGCGGCCAAGGCACTAGCCATCTCGCTCGGCAAACCGATCTACGCGGTCAACCACCTCGTCGGTCACGTCGGGGCCGATGTGCTTCGACTCGGCGCAGACGACTCCACGAAGCCGCTGGAATACCCCACCGTTGCGCTTCTCGTCAGCGGCGGTCACACCTCACTGCTGCTGGTGCGCGATCTGGTCTCCGACGTCGAACTGCTCGGCGAGACCATCGACGACGCGGCCGGCGAGGCCTTCGACAAGGTGGCCCGCCTGCTCGGCCTGCCCTACCCGGGCGGACCCCAGATCGACCGGGCCGCGCGGGAAGGCAATCCCGCGGCCATCCGTTTCCCCCGCGGTCTCAGCCAGACCAAGGACATGGCGAAACACCGGTACGACTTCTCGTTCTCCGGGCTCAAGACCTCGGTCGCGCGCTGGGTCGAGCAGAGACGCGACGCGGATGAGTCGGTGCCGCTGGCCGACGTGGCCGCCAGTTTCCGAGAGGCGGTCGTCGACATCCTCCTGACCAAGTCAGTCGCGGCCTGCGTCGACCTCGGTGTGCCGAGGCTCCTGCTCGGGGGCGGCGTGATCGCCAACGCCCGGCTGCGTCAGGTGGCCCAGGAGCGCACGGATGCCGCCGGCATCGCCCTGCGCATCCCGCCTCTGTCGCTCTGCACCGACAACGGCGCCATGATCGCCGCCCTCGGGGCGCAGCTGATCATGGCCGGGCATGCGCCTTCGTCACTGGAGTTCGGGGCGGACTCCACCCTTCCGGTCTCCGAGATCCAGGTCTGAAACCCCCTCCCACCGGTATTTCGCCACCGGACGGGTATTCTAGCTTCGGCAGGCGACGTTTGTTCGTGCGATCAACACCTTGTCCGGCTGGGAGCCAGATTGGCAGCCCAGATGCACCATTCCCGAAGGAGCAATCGACATGACCGACCCCAACGAGCCGCCGGTTAACCCGCCCATGTTCCAGCCGCCGGCGGCGCAGGCCGCTCCGGCCTACGCCCAGCCGGGCTACCCTCAGCCCTACGCGCCGCAGGGCCCATCCGAGAAGTACAACGTGCTGTCCATTGTGTCGCTCGTGACCTCGGTGCTCGGGATCTCCCTGGTCGGCATCATCACCGGCCACATCGGTCTGAGCCAGATCGGGAAGACCGGAGAAAAGGGACGGGGACTCGCGATTGCCGGCCTCATTGTCGGCTACGCCGGCCTGGCGGCTCAGCTCCTGGCCGTCGTCCTGCTGATCCCGTTGATGATCGCGATCGCGAACGACCCGACCCTGCTCAATACCTACTGACCCGGTGGCCACGGGCAGAAACCCTGCGCGTCGATGACCCGTGACCCGACATGCAATTAGCGACGCCACCCCGTCGTCCGGAAAGGAATGAATTCGCATGAGCGATTCCAACAACCCCAGCAACTCTGACGTGCCCCGCGTGCCTGACGTGCCCCAGGTGCCCGGCGTGCCGGAGGTGCCTGACGTGCCGCAGGTCCCCGATATCCCGCGCGACGAGCAGGGGGCGTCCGCCGCCCCGCCGGCGTACAACGGCCCGACCCCGTCGGCCTCCGTCCCGCCCGCCTACGGCGCCGCGACCCCGCCGCCCGGCTACGGCACCCCGGCGATGACCCAGGCGCCTGCCCATGGCGACGCGTATTCGTCGCCCTTCGGTGCGGTCGCCGCGAAGCAGCCGATTTTCAGCATCTTGGCGCTGGTCGCCGGCGTTATCGGCGTGCTCGGCTCGCCGATCGTGTTCCTCCCGATTGTGGGTGGCATCCTCGGACTGTTCATCCCCGCCGCCGCGGTCGTCCTGGGCTTCCTCGGTAAGTCGAAGGAGCCGCAGGCGAGGGGCTTCTGGCTGACCGGGCTGATCACGGGGTTCATCGGCGTCGGTCTGGCACTGGTCAGTATCGTGATCTGGTCTGTCTTCTTCGCCACCATCCCCAACTCGTCGTACTGAGCGGAAGATAGCAGCGGGGATGGTTGGGGAGGAACGGGACTGGTCCCGCAACGATGACTTCCGGGTCGACCTCACCCGGCCTCCGGCGCCCGCTCCGGGGGAGCTGGACTACGCGTCGACCATCACAGCCCCTACCGAATGGGTGCCGTACGTCTACACCGACAGCGAGCTGACCGCGCAGGCAGGCCAGGGCGGGCTGTCCATCGCATCGCTCGTCTTCGGGCTGCTGGGGCTGCTGATCGCGGTCTTCGGCGTCTGGGGTGCGGCGCTCTCCCTGGCCGCGGTCGTGCTGGCCGTGATGGCCCGCGTGACCGAGCGCCGTGCCGGCACCGCGTGGGCCTACGGGCTGTGGACCGGGCTGGCCGGGCTGGTCCTCGCGGTCGGGTGGGTGTCGATCGTCACACAGGTGCTGACGGTCGTGCCCGGCTGAGCCATGCTGTCCTTCGCCGCTGGCCTCAGTCGAGTGGCGGAATCCGCTCCACCAGCAGAGCCACCCGGTGGCCGGCGGCCCGGGTGAGCACGAGCGTCGCCGACTCGGGGCCCTTGAGCTTCAGTCGGGTGCGCAGGGTGGCCGGGTCGACGTCCACGCCGCGTTTCTTGATCTCGAGAGTGCCGATGCGGCGTTCTTGTAGGCCCAGCCGCAGCTTCTTCTCGTCGACCGGCAGCACCTCGAGCACCCGGAATGCGGTGGCGAAGGGCGTGCGTTGCAGGGTCTCGGAGGTGAAATACGCGATCCCCTCGCTCAGCATCGACGCGTCGAGCGACCGGGCCAGGTCCCCGATCAGACGGGCACGGATGATCGCGCCGTCCGGCTCGTACAGGTAGTCACCCAGCACTCCCACCGGGGCATCCGTGCTGTCGTGGGGCGCGGTCAGTTCGTGGATCCCGGTCCGGCCGAGCAGCAGGGCGGAGCGACGGATGCCGGCGCGCGCCAGTGCTCCGAACCACAGCCCCATCTCCACGAGCTTGCCGTCCACGGAGACCCACTGCGACTCGGCTTCCGCGGGGATCAGCTCGCGGTCGTGGCCCGGCCCGAGCTTGACGCCGACGGGCATCCGCTCACTGAGACCGAAGACAAAATCGAGGTGCGGGGAGTAGTCCTCCGGCCGGGTCAGGCGCGAGGTGTTGGAGTGCCCGGCGGTGCGCCGGGCCGGGTCGAGCCAGGCGGCGTCGAAGCCGGCCAGGTCGACGTCTTCCGCGGACGAGTGCAGAACGCTCGCGTTCTCGAACGGAGCCAGGTTGTAGCTGGCGACGGTCGCGGTCACCTCGTCGGCGTCCACCCCCGTCACCGTGAGGTCCATGGCGGCCAGGGCCATGGCGTCGCCTCCGATGCCGCAGCCGAGGTCGACGACCCGGTTCAGGGACGCGCCCGCGAAGCGGCCGGCGTGCAGCGCCGCCACCCGCAGCCGGGTGGCCTGCTCGAGGCCGGCCTCCGTAAACAGCATGCGGCCGGCGAACTCGCCGAACTTGGGCACGGCCCTGGCTCGGAGCCGGGACTGGCTGAGCACCGCGGTGACCAGCTCGGGGCTGTGTCCGGCCTTGCGCAGTTCGCTCACCACCCGCACGACGTCGGCGGCCGCGTCGTACGGCGGCAACGAGTCCAGCAGGCGCAAACCGCCCGGCGATAACAGCTCGACGAGCTCTGAGCGTTCCATCGTGTAAACCTATCAACACGACGCATCTGGCACTCACGTTGCGTGAGTGCCAGATGCGCCCTAAACTCGTCTTGGCACTCTCGCTGTGAGTCTGCTAACTATGTCTTAGCTAAGAAAGAGGTCAACCGTGTCGGTCTCCATCAAGCCGCTCGAGGATCGCATCGTCATCAAGCAGGTCGACGCAGAGCAGACCACCGCATCAGGTCTGGTCATTCCTGACACCGCCAAGGAAAAGCCCCAGGAGGGCGAAGTTGTCGCAGTCGGCCCCGGCCGCATTGACGACAACGGCAACCGCATTCCACTCGACGTCGCCGTCGGCGACAAGGTGATCTACTCCAAGTACGGTGGAACCGAAGTCAAGTTCGGTGGTGAGGACCTCCTCGTCCTGTCGGCCCGCGACGTGCTCGCAGTCGTCGTTCGCTAGCCACACCCACGCAACGGTAGAATCCCGGATGGCCCTGGCCATCCGGGATTCGTCGTTAAGAAAGGTCCGCTGTGGCGCAAGACGCTCTTCCACCCGGGAAAATCCGCGCGGCCCGCCCGGCGCGGTCGGAGCAGAGCAAGGGACTGATCTACGCGGTCCTCGCCTACGCCCTCTGGGGCACGCTGCCGCTCTACTTTCTGCTCCTCGCGCCCAGTGGTGCCTTCGAGATCGTGGCCTGGCGGGTTCTCTTCTCCCTGGTGTTCTGCGCACTGCTGATCACGGTCACGCGCAAGTGGAAGTCCTTCCTCGCGCTGTTGCGGAGGCCTCGCATCGTGTTCACCATGGGTCTGGCCGGCCTGCTGATCTTCGTCAACTGGCAGACCTACGTCTTCGCCGCCCTCAGCGGCCACGTGGTCGAGGCAGCCCTCGGCTACTTCATCAACCCGATCGTGACCGTGTTCCTCGGCGTCATTCTGCTGCGCGAGAGGCTGCGCCTGCTGCAGTGGGTGGCCGTGGGAATCAGCCTCGGGGCCGTCGTCGTGCTCACCGTCGGCTACGGCTCGCTGCCGTGGGTGTCGCTCATCCTCGCGTTCTCGTTCGGATTCTACGGATTGATCAAGAAAAGGGTCGGCCGCGACGTCGATGCCGTCGCCGGACTCACCCTCGAAACGGTCTGGCTCGCACCCATCGCCGTGGTGCAGCTGATCGTGGTGGCCTCTGTCTCCGGTCTCACCTTCGGAAGCGTGTCCATCTGGCATACCGTGGGGCTGCTGGCAGCAGGTGTTGTGACCGCTGTGCCGCTGTTGTTCTTCGCCGCCGCGGCCCGGCGCCTGCCTCTGACATACATGGGTCTGATCCAGTACTTCGCTCCGATCCTGCAGTTCCTGGTCGGCGTCTTCGTGCTGCTCGAGCCCATGCCGCCCGAGCGCTGGGTCGGTTTCGCACTGGTCTGGGTGGCGCTGGTCGTTCTCACGACCGACATGGTCCTCACCGGACGCGCGCCCCGGCGTGCGTCCCTTGAACCGGTCTGAGCCCCGCTACGCTCGGGGACGCACCTCGTATGTGAAAGGACACCGGATGCGCACTGCGTCGACTTCCCTGCCCGTCATCCTCGTCGGGGCGCTGGCCTGCGTGCTCCTGCTGTCCGGATGTAGGGCTGAGGTCGCGCCGCCCTCAGTCGAGCCCGCTGCCGCCGCGTCCGTCGTGGTGGCTCCGTCCGGTGACGGGACCGTGCGCCTCGGAACTCTGTTCCCCATGACGGGCCCGGCGGCGGCCAGTGGTGCGGCACAGGTGGCCGGCTCCGAACTGGCCGCCCGGGAGATCACCGAGCAGGGCCGAATTCTCGGGACTCCGATCGAGATCATCCACCGCGACTCCGCCGTCGACCCGGCGACGTCGCTGACCGACTTGTTGGCTCGTGACGTCGACGTCGTGCTGTGGGACGCCACCGTTCCGATGCCGGGCGATCTGGCGGCCGCCGTCGCGGCGGCGCCGGTGGTACTGCTGTGGCTCGGCGACTTCGCGAACGGAGGCACGCCGCTGGCCGCCAGTGACGGCTTCGCAGCGCGCCTGCGCACCCTCGATCCAGGGCTGGTCGACACTGCCGGCGGCGGTGAAGCCTATGACGGAGTCGTCTTGAGCGCCCTGGCCGCAGCACGGGCCGGAGACGACGGTGCGGCGTCGATCAGGCCCGCTCTCGACCAGGTCAGTACCGGGGCGTTCGCCTGCGCATCCTGGGGAGAATGTGCGGCCGCGCTGGCCGATGCGCAACAGATCGCTTATCAGGGCGTCACCGGCCGCCGATCGTAACGATTTGGTCTGCGTTACACGGATGTAACCCGGTTGCCTTGTTTCGCGCGATTCCTGTCAATAATGTGACAGAACGGCAGTCAATCGACCGCTGTCATTTCTCATTCCTAGTCCCAAGGAGCAACATGAGCGTATTCGCGAAGGCCTCGGCCTCCCGCTCAGTTCGGGCAGTCGTCACTGGAGTCGCCTTGGTCGGCGTCAGTGCACTTCTGCTCACCGGCTGCAGCAGCAACACCACTGAGCCGGCTGCATCGGAAGCCCCCGCCGCGAGCGGAGACGCCCAGGCCATCACGGCCGGCGACCGTGACCTGACCCTGAAGGTCGGCACCATCCTTCCCCAGAGTGGCGCCCTGGCCTTCCTCGGCCCGCCCGAAGAAGCCGGCGTCGCCCTGGCCGTCAAGGACATCAACGACGCGAACCTCGGATTGACCGTTGAGGCCATCTTCCGTGACTCCGGCGACACCACGACGGACACCGCGACCGGTTCGGTGACCGACCTTCTCTCGCAGAAGGTTTCCGCCATCATCGGCGCGGCATCCTCCGGCGTCTCCAAGACCGTGATCGACCAGATCACCGGCGCGGGCGTCGTGCAGTTCTCCCCGGCCAACACCTCGGCGGACTTCACGAAGTACGCCGACAAGGACCTCTACTGGCGCACCGCCCCGTCCGACCTGCTGCAGGGTGAAGTCCTGGGCACCCAGATCGCCGACGACGGCAACAGCACCCTCGGCCTGATCGTGCTCAACGACTCTTACGGCACCGGCCTGGCCGAGTCCACGACGACCGCCTTCGAGGCTGCGGGCGGCGAGGTTGTCGCCACGTCCCTGTTCAACGAGGGTGACTCCAACTTCGCCGCTCAGATCTCCGAAGTGACCGCCGCCAACCCCGACGCGATCGCCCTGATCACGTTCGACCAGGCCAAGGTCATCACCCCCGCACTGGTCGGCTCCGGCTTCCCCGGTGGCAACCTGTACTTCGTGGACGGCAACCTGTCCGACTACAGCAAGGACTTCGACGCCGGCATCATCACCGGTGCCAAGGGCACGCTGCCCGGCCTCGACGTAGGAACCCTCGGCGACTTCACCGATCGTCTCAAGGAGATCGACCCCACCCTGACCGACTTCAGCTACGCGGCAGAATCTTACGACGCCGTCATGCTCGTCGCGCTGGCTGCCTACGCGGCCAACGACGTCTCGGGTGAGGCCATCTCCAAGCACCTCCGCCAGGTCTCTGGGGGAACCGGCGACGGCACCACGGTCTCCGACTTCACCGCGGCGGCTAAAGCCCTCGCGGCCGGCGACCAGGTCGACTACGAGGGCTTCTCCGGCCCGGTCACGTTCGATGAGAACGGCGACCCGACCGAGGCAACCATCGGCGTCTACGAGTACCTCGAAGACAACACGTACAAGCGCATCAACTAGTCACGATTCGTCGCTGACCGGCGTTCGATCTGGAAGGGCCCCGACTTCGGTCGGGGCCCTTCTTCGTGCGCCCGGTGACGGCCGTCACCCGGTGACGCCCCTCTCCCGGACACGATCGGCGTCACCGGACACGGAGCACCGGACACACGGAAGCGGCGCCCGAAGATCTCGGGCGCCGCTTCGTCGTGCGGGGCGTGCAGTCGGTGCGGGCGGCTCCGGCTAGTCGTCCTGGCCGAGGGTGCCGAGGTAGAGGCCGATCACCTTGGGATCGTTCAGCAGCTCGCGGCCGGTGCCCGTGTAGGCGTCACGGCCCTGGTCGAGCACGTAACCGCGGTCGCAGATCTGCAGGCACCGGCGCGCATTCTGCTCCACCATGATCGTGGTCACGCCGGCCTTGTTGATCTCCTTGACACGCAGGAACGCCTCGTCCTGGCGCACGGGAGAGAGGCCTGCGCTCGGCTCGTCGAGCAGCATTACGTGCGGGCCCATCATCAGCGCCCGCGACATGGCCACCATCTGGCGTTCCCCGCCGGACAGCGATCCGGCGCGCTGCTGCAGACGCTTCCCGAGCTCCGGGAAGATCTCCGTGACGAACTCGAGGCGTTCGGTCAGGCCTTTCGGCTTCAGGAACATGCCCATCTCCAGGTTTTCCTGGATCGTGAGCGTGGGGAAGACGTTGTTCGTCTGGGGCACGAAACCGACGCCCTTGGCCACGAGCTTGTTCGCCTTGAGGTTGGTGATGTTCTCCCCGCGAAGCAGGATCTCACCCTCCCGGACCTTGACCTGGCCGAAGATCGACTTGAGCAGCGTGGACTTGCCGGCGCCGTTCGGGCCGATGATCCCGATCAGCTCGCCGTCGTAGGCGGTCAGGGAGCAGGCGTTGAGGATGTTGACGCCCGGCAGGTAGCCGGCCGTCACCGTCTTGACCTCGACGACGGGCTGCCCGGTGGGCGTGTAAGCCGGCGCGGCGGCAGGGCTGGTGTTCGTCAATCGAGCAACTCCTTAATGGCTTCCACACGTTCTGTTTCGGCGGCCGGATCCTCGCCGAGGTCCTCGTCGTGGTGCTGACCCAGGTAGGCGTCGATCACGGCGGGGTTACGCATCACCTCGTGCGGGTCGCCCTCGGCGACCACGCGGCCTTCGGCCATCACGATGACCCAGTCGGCGATGTGGCGCACCATATGCATGTCGTGTTCGACGAACAGAACCGTCATGCCCTCCGCCTTCAGGTTGAGGATGTGGTCCAGTAGCGACTGCGTCAGTGCCGGGTTCACCCCGGCCATCGGCTCGTCGAGCATCACCAGGCTCGGCTCGCTCATCAGAGCCCGTGCCATCTCGAGCAGCTTGCGCTGCCCGCCGGAGAGGCTTGCGGCGTAGTCGTCCTTCTTGGTGTCGAGCTTGAACCGTTCGAGGATATCGAGGGCCTGCACCCTGTTCGCCTCCTCCTGTTTGGCCCAGAAGAAGGGGAAGATCGCCCGGAACAGGTTCTCGCCGGCCTGGCCCTTGGCGCCGAGCAGCATGTTGTCCATGACGGTCAGCAGGCCGAGCGCCTTGGTGAGCTGGAAAGTGCGCACCTGGCCCATCCGGGCCACCTTGAACGCGGGCATCCCCGACAGGGGGCGACCCTCGAAGGTCCACGACCCGGTGTCAGGCTTGTCGAAGCCCGTCAGCAGGTTGAACAGGGTGGTCTTGCCGGCTCCGTTGGGCCCGATCAGCGCCGTGATGGCGCCGCGCGGGATCTCGACGTGGTCGACGTCGACGGCCTTGAGACCGCCGAAGGTTCGACTCACGCCGTCGGCAACCAGGATCGGGTCGCGCTTCTTGCAGCCCGGTTCGGCCTCGCCGATGTGCAGGTCGGTCGACTTGACCGGCTTGTTGCTGGGAACGGTGTTATTTGACAAAGGCCAACTCCTTCTTGTTTCCGAAGATGCCTTGCGGTCTGAAGATGACTATAAGCATGATCGCCACTCCGACCAGGATGAAGCGCAGCTGGCCGGCCTGAATGCTGGTGATGAAAGGGATCCAGCCTGCCTCCACCGCTCGGGCGATGAACCCGGAGAAGAAGGAGAGCAGAACCCAGAAGACCATCGAGCCGATGACCGGCCCGAGAATCGTCGACGCGCCGCCGAGCAGGAGGATCGCGTAGATGAAGAACGTCAGGGACGTCTGATAATTCGAGGGCACCACCGCACGGGGAAGCACAAAGATCATTCCGGCGATCGTGCCGAACACGCCACCGAGAATCAGAGACTGCATCTTGTAGGAGTAGACGTTCTTGCCGAGCGCGCGCACAGCATCCTCGTCTTCACGGATTCCCTTGATCACGCGACCCCACGGGCTGCGCATGATCTGCCAGGTGAACAGGCAGGCGAGGGCCACGATCGACCAGGCCACGATGCGCAGCCACCAGTCGTACTCGTTGTACTCGAAGGGGCCGAAGCCGTAGCGCCCCTCCGGGATCGGGTTGAGGCCGGCGAAACCGCCCTTGTAGCCGCTCAGGCCGTTCGCGGAACCCGTGATGGACTGGAACGTGTTCGTCGTGAACAGGAGGCGCACGATCTCGGCCGCCGCGATCGTCACGATCGCGAGGTAGTCCGCGCGCAGGCGGAGCGTCGGGATGCCCAGGACCAGGGCGAAAACGACGGATGCGCCGACCCCCACCAGCACGGCACCCCAGACGGGGAAACCGAAGCTGAGGGTGGAGATGGCGAACCCGTAGGCTCCGAGGGCCATGAAGCCGGCCTGGCCGAAGTTCAGGAGGCCGGTGTATCCGAAGTGGATCGCCAGCCCGAGAGCCGCGAGGGCGTAGGCGGCGGTGGTCGGGCTGATCAGCTCGACGGCTGCGTTGCTAAAGATTGCTCCCCAGTCGATCATCGGATGCCCTTCTAGCCAATTCTCTCTTTGCGACCCAGGATGCCTTGCGGCCGAAGCAGCAGCACCAGGATCAACACGACAAGTGCACCGACGTATTTAAGGTCGGAGGGAAGCAACAGCGTCGACAGTTCGACGAACAGGCCGACGATGATCGAACCGATCAGGGCGCCGAAAGCGGTGCCGAGACCGCCGAGGGTCACGGCCGCGAAGACGAGCAGCAGGATCTGGAAACCCATATCCCAGCTGACGCCCGGGCGGAAGTAGGCCCACAGAATTCCGCTGAGGCCGGCGAGGGCCCCACCGAGCACCCAGACGATCCGGATGACGCCGTCGACGTCGATCCCGCTGGCCGAGGCCAGGCTGGGATTGTCGGAGACCGCGCGGGTGGCCTTGCCGATGCGGGTGCGCAACAGGAAGTAGGAAACGGCCAACAGCACCACGATGCTGATGCCCATGCTGGCCACGTCGATCATCGAGAGCCGGATCGGACCCAGCTGCATGTCGGCGAGGCCGGATCCCGGAAGCTGGCTCGTTCCGCCGCCGACGAAGATCTGGAACAGGTAGCGCAGGGCGAGCGAGAGGCCGATGCTCACGATCATCAGTGGGATCAGACCGACGCCCTTGCGGCGCAGCGGCTTCCAGATCACCGCGTCCAGGCTCCAGCCGAAGCCCGCGCTCAGCGCGACGGCGATGATGATCGCCAGCCAGATCGGCAGGCCGAGCGTGACCGAGAAGAGGAGGGACATCAGCGCGCCGAAGGTGATCATCTCCGCATGCGCGAAGTTGCTCAGCCCGGTGGTGCCGAAGATCAGGGACAGCCCGATCGCGGCGAGGGCCAGGAGCAGACCGAAGTTCAGCCCGTTGACGAACCGATTGATGAACTGGTCGAAGAAGCTCACCGTCGTGCGCGTGCCCTCACCGAGGAAGAAGTTGACCGACTTCACCTTCGTGAGCGCGAATTCCGCCTCGATCACGCTGCCGCCCTTAGCGACGACGACGCCCTCGGGGAGGGTCTCCTCATCGAGGGTGACGGTGTAGGCGGCCTTCTCGGGCACGCCGACCTTCCACTTGCCGTCGGCACCCGTTTCCACGGATGCTTCATAGCCGGCCCCCTCGACGGTGATCAGCACATTGTCGAGCGGTTTCTGGTCGAACTGCACATTGCCGGTGAGTACGAACTCGTACTCATCGGTTCCGACCTCGTCGGCATGAGCCGGACTGGCCGAGACGGTGGCGAATGTGGACATAGTCAGGGCTGCGAAGAGCAGGCCGAAAAAGATCACCAGCATTCTGGGTGAGAATCTGCGAACAGCTTCAGGGGAATTCACTGCACCTCCATGGCGGCACCGTTGGGTCTGTGACCGAGCGTGCCCCGGGTCTCACCTACCAACATCTTTGTTGACAGTAAGTGAAGATTATGTCGCATATGTTCCGACGGCGGCCGACACTCCCTAGATTCTCTGCTGAGGAATGCGCAGAGCGCAACGTCGCTTAACATTGAGAAGCCGGTAATCGAGTTGGATGGCCGCGTTTTCTCCACTTTCCTGCGTTGTTAAAAGGGGTTTCATGGATCAGCCAGATCCGTTCGGTTTCACCGGGCTTACGTACGATGACGTCCTTCTTCTTCCGGGGCACACCGACGTCATTCCCAGTGAAGCCGAGACAATGTCTCGGTTGACGCGCCGGATCAGCGTGGCCACGCCGCTGCTGTCCAGCGCGATGGACACCGTCACCGAGACCCGGATGGCCATCGCGATGGCCCGTGAGGGTGGCCTCGGCGTGCTGCACCGCAACCTCTCGATCGCGGACCAGGCCGAGCAGGTCGACCTCGTCAAACGCAGCGAATCCGGCATGATTACCAATCCGGTAACAACTTCGCCCGACGCCACCGTTGCGGAGGTCG
Organism: Cryobacterium sp. M96; assembly: GCF_002929845.1. GTDB lineage: Bacteria > Actinomycetota > Actinomycetes > Actinomycetales > Microbacteriaceae > Cryobacterium > Cryobacterium sandaracinum. Next base: position 30,520 of record NZ_PJJS01000049.1, on the reverse strand, counting down.
ACGCCCTCTGCGGGCAGTACCGGATCAGCGGTCTTCCCGTCGTCGACGCCGACGGCGTGCTCGTGGGCATCATCACAAACCGGGACATGCGGTTCGTCTCCACCACCAAAAAGCACACGACCCGGGTGCGCGAGGTGATGACGACGGCACCGCTGATCACGGGCAAGGTCGGCATGGCCCCGATGGACGCCGTCGCCATCTTCGCCACCCACAAGATCGAGAAGCTTCCCCTCGTGGACGACCACGGCCGCCTGACGGGCCTGATCACGGTCAAGGACTTCGACAAGAGCGAGGAATACCCCTTCGCCACCAAGGACGATGCCGGACGACTGCGCGTCGGCGCGGCTATCGGCTTCTTCGGCGACGCCTGGCAGCGCGCCACCGCACTTCTCGAGGCAGGCGTCGACGTGCTCGTGGTCGACACCGCCAACGGCGACAGCGCCGGGGTGCTCGAGATCATCCGTCGCCTGAAGTCCGACCCTGCCTTCGAGGAGGTCGACGTGATTGGCGGCAACGTGGCCACCCGCTCCGGCGCCCAGGCCCTCATCGACGCCGGCGCCGACGCGATCAAGGTCGGGGTCGGCCCCGGCTCGATCTGCACCACCCGCATCGTCGCCGGCGTCGGCGTGCCGCAGATCACCGCCGTCTACCAGGCGTCGCTCGCGGCCCGGGAGACCGGCATCCCGGTCATCGCCGACGGCGGGCTGCAGTATTCCGGCGACATCGCCAAGGCACTGGTCGCCGGCGCGGACACCGTCATGCTCGGCTCCCTGCTCGCCGGCTGTGACGAGAGCCCCGGCGAGCTCGTCTTCGTCAACGGCAAGCAGTTCAAGACCTACCGCGGCATGGGCTCGCTCGGCGCGCTGCAGAGCCGTGGCACGAAGACCTCCTACTCCAAGGACCGCTACTTCCAGTCGGATGTCCCCTCCGACGACAAACTCATCCCGGAAGGCATCGAGGGCCAGGTCCCGTATCGCGGACCGGTATCCGCCGTGGCCTACCAGCTGATCGGCGGCCTGCGCCAGTCCATGTTCTACGTGGGCGCGCGCACGATCGACGAGCTCAAACAGAAAGGTAAGTTCGTTCGGATCACGTCCGCCGGGCTCAAGGAGTCGCACCCGCACGACGTGCAGATCGTGGTCGAGGCGCCCAACTACCGCCGCTGACAGTACTCGAGGGCGACTAGGCGGCCGCGGCCAGCCGGGAGACCGCTTCCGCGAGCACCTCAAGTGAACACCCGAAGTTGAGACGCGCGAAGCCCCGGCCCGGTTCGCCGAACATCGGGCCGGGGCTGAGCGCGACCCGGGCCTGCTCGAGTGCGACCAGCGCCGGGTCGTCACCCCAGCCGAGGCTCCGCAGGTCAAGCCAGGCCAGGTAGCCGGCCCCTGGCTGCCGGTAGCCGACCCCGGGCAGTTGCGCGTCGAGCAGCGCGGCGAGCTCGTGCCGATTGTCGTCGAGGGCCGCGATCACCCCGTCCAGCCACGGCTCCCCGTCGCGGAACGCCGCGATGCCGGCGATCAGCCCGAACTGGCTTGTGCGCCAGGACACCTCCTGGGGCAGGGCGGCGAGCTCGGCGCGCATCCGTTCGCCGGCGGTGACGAGAAGCGCGCATTTGAGGCCGGCCAGGTTCCAGGCCTTGCTCGCGCTCGTCACGCAGACGCCGTGGTCGGCGGCCTCGGTGGAGACCGTGAGGTAGGGCGTGAAAGCGGCGTCGGTGTAGGTCAGCGGGGCGTGGACCTCGTCGCTGACGACCGTGACGCCGTAATGGGCGGCGAGCTCGGACAGCGCCGTAAGGTCCTGGACGGTGTGCGGATGCCCGATCGGGTTGTGCGGGTTGCAGAGCAGCACGCAGCGCACGCCCGATCGGAAGGCGCGCTCGAGGCCGTCCAGGTCGAGGGTCCAGCCGGTCTGACCGGCGAGGAGTGGCACGGCGTGCGGCACCCCGCCGGCCTCGGGCACGAGGTCGAAGAACGGCGGGTAGACCGGGGGAGTGATCACAACCCGGTCGCCGGGCCTGATCAGCATTCGCAGGGTCTCCACGATGGCCACGCTGACATCCGTCGTGGTGGTCACCTGCTCCGGGTCGACCTGCCAGCCCCAGCGGCGACCGGCGAACCCCGCGAAGGCCGCGCCAAGCCCGTTGACCGGTGCGACATACCCGGTGTCGCTGCGCCGCACCGCCGCTGTCAACGCGTCCCGGATAGGTTCGGCGAGCGGAAAGTCGGACTCGGCGACGAAGAGCGGCAGCACATCGGCGGGAAAACTGCGCCATTTCATGCTGGTGCGCTCGCGCAGGAAGGACAGAGGGTCGGCGGTGACGTCCATCACCTCAGGATGCACCCCGCGGCATCCGTCGTCGAGGAGCGCCGCGGCACCTAAACTGAAATCATGGAAATCGAGATCGGCCGCTCCAAGCGCGCCCGCCGCGTGTACGCCTTCGACGACATCGCGATTGTGCCCAGCCGGCGCACCCGCGACCCGGAGGATGTGTCGGTCGACTGGACCATCGACGCGTATCAATTCTCGATCCCGTTCCTCGCGGCGCCGATGGACTCCGTGGTCTCCCCGCAGACGGCCATCATGATGGGTCAGCTCGGCGGCGTCGGCGTACTCGACCTCGAGGGCCTCTGGACCCGCTATGACAACCCCGAGCCGCTCCTCGCCGAGATCCGCGAGCTGCCCGCCGACCGGGCCACCGCGCGCATGCAGGAGATGTACTCCGAGCCGATCAAGCCTGAGCTCGTCACCGCCCGCCTCGCGGAGATCCGCGCGGCCGGCGTGACTGTGGCCGGCGCCCTGTCGCCGCAGCGCACGCAGGAATTGTACGAGACCGTCGTCGCCGCCGGCGTCGACCTGTTCGTCATCCGCGGAACCACCGTTTCTGCCGAGCACGTCTCGCAGAACCAGGAACCCCTCAACCTCAAGAAGTTCATCTACGAACTCGACGTACCCGTGATCGTGGGCGGGGCGGCGACCTACACCGCGGCCCTGCACCTCATGCGCACGGGTGCGGCCGGCGTGCTCGTCGGCTTCGGCGGCGGCGCGGCCTCGACCACGCGCGCCTCCCTCGGCATCCACGCGCCCATGGCCACGGCCGTGGCCGATGTCGCCGGTGCCCGTCGGGACTACATGGACGAGTCCGGTGGACGCTACGTGCACGTCATCGCTGACGGCGGCCTCAACACCTCCGGCGACATCGTCAAGGCCATCGCCTGCGGCGCCGACGCCGTCATGCTCGGCACCGCGCTGGCCCGGGCGACGGATGCCCCCGGCGGCGGCTTCCACTGGGGTGCCGAGGTGCACCACTCGAAGCTGCCCCGCGGCAAGCGGGTCGAGGTGGGCGCCCTGGCGCCGCTCGAGACCATCCTGTATGGCCCGACGCCGATCGCCGACGGCACCGCGAACCTCGTCGGCGCGCTGCGCCGGTCGATGGCGACCACCGGTTACTCCGACCTGAAGGAATTCCAGCGCGTCGAGGTGGTCGTCGCCCCGTACCGGGGGAATTAGACGGTTGTCGCGCCGCACCGAGTGAACTAGCGTCGGTATGAATTAGCGTCAGGTAAGCACCACACCATCCGGAATGGGAGTGAGCACATGGCACCAGGTAATTCGGCGTCGCGATCCACGAAACTGGGTCCGGAGGAACGAGCTGCGGCCCTCGAACGGCTGAAGGGCAAAGAGCTCGACATCCTCGTGGTCGGCGGCGGCATCGTCGGCACCGGAGCCGCCCTGGACGCGGTCACCCGCGGCCTGAGCGTGGGAATCCTCGAGGCCAGGGACTGGGCGTCGGGAACGTCGAGCCGGTCGTCCAAGCTGGTGCACGGCGGCATCCGCTACCTGGAACAGGCCGACTTCCGGTTGGTGCGCGAGGCTCTGACGGAGCGTGGCCTGCTCCTGCAGCGCATCGCCCCGCACCTGGTGAAGCCGGTGCGGTTCCTATACCCGCTCAGGAAGCGCGTCACCGAGCGCTTCTACGTGGGCGCCGGCATGCTCCTCTACGACCTGTTTTCATATACCGGCGGGCGCGCCCCCGGTGTGCCGCACCACCGCCACCTGTCCAAGCGGCAGGTGAAGGGGCTTCTGCCCAGCCTGAACACCGACACGATCGTCGGCGGCATCACCTACTACGACGGGCAGGTCGACGACGCGCTCTACGTGGCCTCGCTCGTGCGCACCGCGTCGTTCTACGGGGCGCACGCGGCCAGCCGGGTGCGGGTCGAAGGATTCATCAAGGTGGGTGAGCGGGTGGTCGGCGTGCACGCCCACGACCTGCAGACCGATGAACGGTTCGAGGTGCGGGCCCGGCAGGTCGTGAACGCCACCGGGGTCTGGACCGACGACACGCAGCGCATGGTCGGCGAACGCGGCACGTTCAAGGTGCGCGCGTCGAAAGGCATCCACCTGGTCGTGCCCCGGGACCGGTTCCAGTCGGCCATGGGGCTGCTGCTGCGCACCGAGAAGAGCGTCCTGTTCGTGATCCCCTGGGGACGACACTGGCTGATCGGCACGACCGACACGGACTGGCATCTGGACAAGGCGCACCCGGCCGCCACCGCCGCCGACATCGACTACCTGCTCGAACACGTGAACGCCGTGCTCCGGGTGCCGCTGACCCGGGAGGACGTCGAGGGAGTCTACGCCGGCCTGCGGCCGCTCCTGGCCGGGGAGTCGGAGAGCACCTCGAAGCTGTCCCGCGAACACCTCGTCGGACACTCCGTGCCCGGCCTGGTGGTGATCGCGGGCGGAAAGTGGACCACGTACCGGGTGATGGCGAAGGATGCGATCGATGCGGCCGTCGACGCCTTCGACGAACGGGTCCCGGCCTCCACCACGGCGGAGATCCCGCTGCTCGGCGCCGAGGGCTACCAGGCCGCCTGGAACAAGCGCGGCCGGATCGCGCGGGCGTTCGGCCTGCACACCGTCCGCGTCGAGCACCTGCTGAACCGCTACGGCACCCTGACCGACGAGCTTCTCGACCTGATCCGCAAGACCCCGTCACTGGCGGACCCGCTGCCGGGGGCCGACGACTACATCGAGGCGGAGGTCGTGTACGCGGCCACGCATCTGGGCGCCCTGCACCTCGAGGACGTGCTGGCTCGCCGCACTCGCATCTCGATCGAGGCCTGGGACCGCGGCGTCTCGGCGGCGCCCGTGGCCGCGCGGCTGATGGCCGGGGTGCTCGGCTGGGACGAAGCCCGGGAGACGCGCGAAGTGGGCACCTACCTCAAGCGGGTGGCGGCGGAACGCGCGTCGCAGCAGCAGCCCGACGATGAGTCGGCCGACCGCGTGCGGCTCGAGGCTCCGGACATCGCCGCCACGAAATAGGAGCGAGCCTCTCCTGCCGCCACCCTCGCCCGGCGTCCACTCCCTGCCTCCGCTTGTCCGCTCGCACCCCGCCGGTGCGTGAACGAATTCGACGGAGATTCTGCCCTGTGGGGCCTGAAAAATGCCCGACAGCGCCGTTCAGAGCCAAATCTCCGTCGAATTGGTTGGGCCGGCCGAGCGCACGCGTGTGGCCAACTCAGGACATCCGTCGCCTGGGCTGCCCGCCCGACACGGACCAGAGCGGAACTCGTGCGGGTGCCCGGGCCCGGCCGGACGGATCTCCTGCGTTAGCCGCAACACTGAGCGGATGTGCCGCAGCGCCTTTGTGGTTCGGGCATCCGCCAGACACTCAGCCCCAGCCCGTACCAATTCGACGGAGATTTTGGCCCGTGCGGGGCAGAAAGCGCCCGACAGCGCCGTTCAGAGCCAAATCTCCGTCGAATTGGTGAGAGCAGTGGGCGGCGCGGCGGCGCGACAGCGGGCGGGAGGCACGCAAACTCGCTCCGGTAGACTGGGCTGACTGCCCACAAACCTCAGGAGTTGCACCATGGTTGACGTTCGGCGGGTCAAACTTCCCGGGGTGGGAGTGCTGCACACCTTCATCACGGATGACGGCGGCAAAGTGGGCGTCATCGCCCACCGCTCGGGGCACAGCGACCTCATCACCTTCGCGGACGACGAGGGCGGCCCCGACGCCGCCAAGGTGTCCCTGCGGCTGAACGAAGACGAGGCGCACACACTCGCCGAGCTCCTCGGCGGCACCCAGATCACCGAGTCGCTCACCGCACTCGACCAGATCCCCGGCCTCAGCATCGACTGGTTCACCGTCGACTACGAAGACCACATCGCCGGCCAGGCGCTCGGCAACCCCGCCGACCGCGGCATAGCCGGTCTGACGGTCGTGGCCGTCGTCCGCGGGGAGTCCGCGAACCCGGCGCCCGCCCACGACTTCCGTGTCTTCCCCGGCGACACGCTCGTTGTCGCCGGCTCGCCCGAGAAGGTCGCGAAGGCCTTCGCCTTCTTCCGCACCGGCGAGGTTAAGGCCAAGTCCGTCGACGCGCCGCCCGGGGGCTAGTACATGCAACTCGGCGAAGACCTCATCACTCTTGGCATCCTGCTCGTCGTTGCCTATCTCCTCGGTCGTGCCGGAAAGCTGATCGGGCTGCCGTCCATCCCCATCTACATGATTGTCGGGCTCCTGGCCAGCCCGAACACCGGCTGGTTCCCGCTGGACTTCCAGTCGGCGGACATCGAACTGATCGCCATTTTCGGGCTGATCCTGCTCCTGTTCAGCCTCGGCCTCGAATTCGACCAGGAGGCGTTCTTCGGCGACGCCGGAAAACTCTTGATTTCCGGCGGCTCCTACGTTCTGATCAACATGGGAGTCGGCTTCGCGTTCGGCCTGATGGTCGGCTGGGGCAGCCGGGAGGCCCTTGTGATCGCCGGAATGACCGGCACCTCCTCGAGCGCCATCATCACCAAGCTCCTGATTGAACTGCGCCGGCTTGCCAACAAGGAAACTCCGATGATCCTCGGCGTGACCGTCGTCGGCGACATCTTCATCGCGGTCTACCTGGCGATCGTCTCCGTCGTGCTCAGCGGCAAGACCGAGGCCTGGCCGATCGTGCTGCAACTGAGCATCGCCTTCCTCTTTCTCGTCGTGATGTTCTCGGTGGCCCGCTGGGGCGCCAAAGTCGTCTCCCGGCTGATGCGCACCAAGGACGACGAACTGTTCACCATCCTCTTCTTCGGGCTCGCCGTGCTCTTCGCCGGGATCGGTGAGATCATCGGCGTGACGGATGCGATCGGGGCCTTCCTGATCGGGGTGGTGCTCGGCGCGAGCACGTACCGCGGCCGGATCGAGCGCGTCGCCGTACCCCTGCGCGACGTGTTCGGGGCTTTCTTCTTCCTCAACTTCGGCCTCGCGCTGAACGTGGCCGAATTCGGATCGGTGATCACCATCGTGTTCGCGGCCGTCGGCATGACCTTCGTGCTCAGCCTGATCTCCGGAATGCTGATGGCGAAACTGCACGGCATGGGCCCGCGGGAGGGACTCAACACCGCGGCCATCTTCGTCAACCGCGGCGAGTTCACGCTGATCCTGGCAACCCTGTCGGTGACCGCTGGTCTCGATCAGCGGCTGCAGCCCTTCGCCGGCCTCTACGTGCTTACGATGGCGATCCTGGGGCCGCTCTTCGCGGCGAACTCCGAGAAGATCGGCGCGGCCCTGCGGCGACGCCGGAAAGCCGTCCCGGCGCGGAAACGCGCCCACGACGTGATGCTGGCGGAGGAAATCGCCCTGGTCGAGGCGGCCACCGCCGCCGACACCGGCACGGATGCCCAACGCGCCGCCGACCGTCTCCTCGCCGACCACCGCCAGCGCCCGACCGCCGCGGCACCCGGCGCGGGGTCGGCCATGGCGCCTGCCGACGCGACCGCCGACTCGGAGGCAGATGCCGCCGCGGCCGACGGACCGGCGTCCGCGGCCCCGGACTCCATGCTCGACTTCATCTCCGGCCGGCGCCCGGCCGAAACCGGCCCGGTCGACAAGCCGGCGCGTGACACCGCTTCAGGGGACTACTCATGATCACAACCATGCTCCGGCCGCGCTGGCTGATCGCGCTGCTGCTGGCGCTCGCGATCGCCGCGGCCTTCGCCCTGCTCGGCCGGTGGCAGCTCGAACGCGCCATCGCGTCCGGCGAAGTCGTGGAGCGCAGCACCGAGACCGTGCAGCCGCTCCACGAGGCGGTGTCGCCGGACGGGCCGCCGCGCGAGTCAGCGACCGGCCAGCTGGTCACCGTGGACGGCTCCTTCGTGCCGGGGGACGACGTGCTGATCAGCGAACGCCTCAACGGGGGCGACAGCGGTTTCTGGGTAGTGAGCCGCTTGTCGACGGTGGAAACGGCATCCGTGCCCGTCTCCACCATCGCCGTGGCTCGCGGCTGGGCCGCCACCGAGGAGGAGGCCAGGTCGGCGATCGAGGCGCTCTCGGCGCAGGCCGCCGCGCAGCAGCAGACCGTGACGGGCCGCTTCGTTCCCTCCGAGGCTCCCGTCGTGCCGGACGAGGACAGCGACCCGCGCACCCAGACCACGGTCTCCACCGCCGCGCTGATCAACCGGTGGGCGGACTTCACCGACCAGTCCGTCTACGCCGGCTACATCGTCGACACGGATGCTGCCGCGAACCTCACCGTGATCGACTCGCCCGTGCCCGGCAACGACGCATCGGTCAACTGGCTGAACATCTTCTACGCCCTCGAGTGGGCAGTCTTCGCCGGCTTCGCGGTGTTCCTCTGGTACCGCCTGGTTCGGGACGACTGGGAGCGTCAGCAGGAGCAGGCCGCCATCGACGCGACGGAGGCCGTCTAGAATTGGCCCATGCCACTTGACCCCAAGCCTGCCGACATCCCCAAAATCCCCGGTGCGCTCCGGCTCTACAAGGTTTCCTCGGTCATCACCGGTGTCTTCCTGCTGCTGCTCTGCGTCGAGGTCTTCCTGAAGTTCGTGCTGCAGCTCGAAATCGAAGTCGGCGGCCCGAACGGGATCATCGCCCTCGTCGCCCGGGACTCGGTGACCGCATTCAACCTGAGCACCGGCATCCTGATCGTGCACGGCTGGCTGTACGTGCTCTACCTGTTCAGTGACTTCCAGCTCTGGAGCCTGATGCGCTGGTCATTCCCCAAGTTTCTGCTGATCGCACTCGGAGGCATCATTCCTACCCTGTCCTTCTTCCTCGAGGTGCGCGTCGCGCGCGAGGTCAACGCCTTCCTGGCGACGCACGCCGACTCGGCTGCCGCTGCCGCTGCCGCTGGGGCCGAGGCCCGCTCGTGAGCGCCGCTGTGAGCGCCTCGACCGGTGCCCGCCCCGTTCTGGTGGTCGACTTCGGTGCCCAGTACGCGCAGCTGATCGCGCGCCGGGTGCGCGAGGCATCCGTCTACTCCGAGATCGTGGCCCACTCGATCACCGCGGCCGAGGTCGCGGAGAAGAACCCGCTCGGCATCGTGCTCAGCGGCGGGCCGTCCAGCGTCTACGCCGAGGGTGCCCCCACCTTCGACCCGGACATCTTCGACCTGGGCATCCCGATCCTGGGCATCTGCTACGGCTTTCAGGTGATGGCCACGACCCTTGGCGGCGAGGTGGCCCGCACTGGCCGGAGCGAGTACGGCGCGACCCCGGTCAGAGTCACCGACAGCGGCAACGCGCTGCTGGCCGGGCAGCCGGCCGAGCAGACGGCGTGGATGAGCCACGGTGACTCCGTGTCGAAAGCCCCCGCCGGCTTCTCGGTGCTCGCGTCCACGAGCTCCACCCCGGTCGCCGCCTTCGCGAACGATACGCGCCGGCTCTACGGCGTGCAGTGGCACCCCGAGGTCAAGCACTCCGAATTCGGCCAGAACGTGCTCGAGAACTTCCTGCACCGCGCCGCCGGCATCCCCGCCGACTGGAACAGCGGCAACGTCATCGCCGAACAGGTGGCCCGCATCCAGGCCCAGGTCGGCACCGGCAAGGTCATCTGCGGGCTCTCCGGCGGAGTCGATTCCGCCGTGGCCGCTGCCCTCGTGCACAAGGCCATCGGCGACCAGCTCGTCTGCGTGTTCGTCGACCACGGCCTGCTCCGCCAGGACGAGCGCCGTCAGGTCGAGGAAGACTTCGTCAAGGCCACCGGCGTGCGTCTGGTCACCGTCGATGTACGTGAGCGGTTCCTGACCGCGCTGGAGGGCGTCAGCGACCCGGAGACCAAGCGCAAGATCATCGGTCGTGAGTTCATCCGCACCTTCGAGCAGGCTCAGGCCGAATTGATCAAGGAAGCGGCGGCAACGAATGAAGACCCGATCCGCTTCCTCGTGCAGGGCACCCTGTACCCGGACGTCGTCGAGTCCGGCGGCGGCAGCGGCACCGCCAACATCAAGAGCCACCACAACGTCGGGGGCCTGCCGGAAGACCTGCAGTTCGAATTGATCGAACCGCTGCGCACCCTGTTCAAAGACGAAGTGCGCGCGATCGGCGCCGAGCTGGGACTGCCGGCCGAGATCGTGCAGCGCCAGCCGTTCCCCGGACCCGGACTCGGCATCCGCATCGTGGGCTCGATCACCCAGGACCGGCTCGACCTGCTTCGCCATGCGGATGCGATCGTGCGCGCCGAGCTGAGCGCCGCGGGCCTCGACCGTGAGATCTGGCAGTGCCCGGTGGTGCTGCTCGCCGACGTGCGGTCCGTGGGCGTGCAGGGTGACGGCCGCACCTACGGGCACCCGATCGTGTTGCGCCCGGTGTCGTCGGAAGACGCCATGACGGCCGACTGGACCCGCCTGCCGTACGACCTGTTGGCGCGGATCTCGAACCGAATCACGAACGAGGTGGACGGGGTGAACCGCGTCGTGCTCGACGTCACGTCCAAGCCGCCGGGGACCATCGAATGGGAGTAGGGGAATGCTCCCGGTTGTGACGCGGGGAGTGGGCGTGTCGCTCCTCAGCTCAAACAATGGGCGGCGGATGCCGGACCCTCCGCTTCGCTCCGGGGCCGGCATCCGCCGCCCATAACTCGACACCCCGCGACACGCCCTCTCCCCGCCTCGCGATCGCTGAGGGACAAGCAACTTTGGGGGTGAGGACGACGAAAGGGCCGCCCCGATGGGGCGGCCCTTTCTACGTGCGGTCGTGCGGCGGGGTGGGTACTACTCGCGGGCGATGGCGAAGATGCGGAGCATCTCGACGTAGAGCCAGACGACGGTGAGCATGATGCCGAAGGCGCCGGTCCAGCCGTACTTGCGGGGGATTCGGTTGTTGACGCCGCGCTGGATGAAGTCGAAGTCGAGCACCAGCGAGTACGCGGCCATGATCACGGCGAGGACGCCGATCAGGAGGCCGATCGGGATGCCGAAGATCTCGGCGCTGCGAAGACCGAACGCGTTGTCGGTCGCGCCGAAGACCATCATGCCGAAGTTGATCAGCGAGAACACGCCGTAGCCGATCATGGCGATCATGAAGACCTTGGTGGCCTTCTTGGAGGCGCGGATCTTGCCGCTGGCGAAGAGGGCCAGCGTGACGCCGACGACGACGAGCGTGGCGAGCACGGCCTGGGTGACGACACCCGGGTAGATCTGCTCGAAGACGATCGAGATGCCACCGACGAAGAGGCCCTGGGCCGCGGCGTATGCGAGGATCAGGGGCGGCGACGGCTCCTTTTTGAACGCGTTGACCAGTCCGAGGACCAGACCCGCGATCGCGCCGACGATGAGCGGCAGCATCGTCACCGGGGTGACCAGCCAGCCGATGGCTGCGGTCACCAGCAGCAAGGCGAAGCTGAGCACCGTCTTGCGGATGGTGTCGTCGTAGCTCATCCGGTCGGTGTCCTGTGAACCGGCGGAGGGAGCGTTGAACATGCCCTGCAGGTCGCTGTCGGAGAGCACCTTGCCACCGGCAGTGGCGCCAGGAGCGCCGAACGCGGCGTTTCGGGAGAATGCGGGGTTGGAAGATGCCATGGTTGCCGAAGCTCACAATCAAGTGGGTAGGTAGCGGAGCCAACACCGGTAGGTGCTGACCAGTTCCTAGATTCTATTCAGATCTGCTGGGGATCCGCCCAATTTGATGCCCGTGGTTCGCGGTGACCGGGGGCGGCGCCCCGCCGACCAGCCGGCCAGCCACCAGGCGAGCCAGGAGGCGGCCGCCGTGGTGATGAAACCGATTAGATAACCGACCCAGTTCTGGTCGTAATTGTTCAGCGCGTCCTTGAGCAGGAAACTCATCGTGATCGACGGGATCAGGGCCAGGTAGCTCAACCACGGGCGGTGCCGCACGAGCAGCCAGCAGGCCAGAAGCACGGCGAAGACACCGTTGAAATCGGCTCCGCCCAGCAGCAGGATGCTGCACAGCAGGGCCGGAACCAGAACCGTGAGCCGCCGCCACAGGGCCCCCGGCAGAATCAGCCAGCCCAGCACGTGGAGGGGCGGGCCGATGGCCAGGAAGAACAGGCTGTAGGTACTGGTGAAGTTCGTGGCAAGCACCCCGAGCACGACCAGCGTCAGTCCGGTCACGTAGCGGGCGCGGTAGCTGCCCCACCGGTGCAGGCGGGTCGGTGGAACGGTCCAGGGTGTCATCGCCTCGATTCTGGCAGTTGCACGCGTAGGGTTGGCAAATGCAGCCGATTGTGATCGGTCACCGCGGGGCGAGCGGTTACCGACCAGAGCACACCCGTTCCGCCTACGAACTGGCCGTCGCTCTCGGCGCGGACGCGGTCGAGCCTGACATCGTCGCCACCCGCGACGGTGTACTGGTGGTGCGCCACGAGAACGAGATCGGGGCGACGACGAATGTCGCAGCGCACCCCGAGTTCGCCGGCCGCCGGGCGAGCAAGGTGATCGACGGCATCCGGCTCACCGGCTGGTTCACCGAGGACTTCACCTGGGCCGAGCTGCGCACCCTGCGCGCCCGGGAGCGCCTGCCCGAGGTGCGGAAGGCAAGCGCCACCTTCGACGACCGGTTCCCCCTGCTGCGCCTGCGGGACGTGTTCAAGCTGATGGACCGGCTGTCCGGACGGGTGCGCCGGCCCATCGGCGTCGTCGCCGAGCTCAAGCACGCCACCTACTTCGAGTCGATCGGGCTTCCGCTCGACGAGCTGTTCGCCGCCGAGGTCAACGACGCCGGTTGGAACGCCGGCGACGGCCGCCTCACCATCGAGAGCTTCGAGCGCAGCCTCCTCGACAAGGTCTACGCGCGCGGCATCTACGGCAAGCGTGTCTTCCTGCTCGAGGCGCGCGGCAAACCCGCCGACGAGGTCGCGCTGCTCGGGCCGAAAGCGCCCCACTACGCCGACTACCTCTCCGACACCGGGCTCTACGGGCTGAGCGGCACGGTCGACGGGATCAGCGTGCCCAAATCGCTCATCCTGGCCACGGATGCCGATGGTCACGTCTCCGGCGCCTCCGACCTGGTCGACGCCGCGCACGCCGCGGACCTGGAGATCTACTGCTGGACGCTGCGCCCGGAGAACCGGTACCTTGCGAAGACGTTCCGCCGTGGGCGGCTGCGGGCCGACTTCGGAAACTGGCAGGCCGAGTTCCGCACCATCCTCGGCACCGGGATCGACGGGGTCTTCGCCGACCACCCCGACCTGGCGGTGCTCGTGCGGGACGAGCTGGCCGCGGAGGACTGACCGGGGCGCTGCCCCGCACCGGGGCGGTGTCAGACGCAGCACCTAGAATTGGGAGCGATATGACGACCCTCTTCGACCCGGACCACACGCCCGCCCGCCAGGTTCCCTCCGCGGTGCCCATCATCCTGGACGGAGCGGCTCCGCGCGACCGAGAGAGTCCACTGCTCGAAGGGCTCAACCCCCAGCAACGCGAGGCCGTGCTGTACCGCGGACCGGCGCTGCTGATCATCGCGGGCGCCGGCTCTGGGAAGACCAGCGTGCTCACCCGCCGCATCGCCAGTCTGCTGGAGAGCCGCGAGGCCTGGCCGAGCCAGATCCTCGCCATCACCTTCACCAACAAGGCCGCGGCGGAGATGCGGGAGCGGGTGCGGGCGATCCTCGGCCAGGGGGCCGACGGCATGTGGATCAGCACCTTCCATTCCTCCTGCGTGCGCATCCTGCGCCGCGAAGCGGAAAGCGCGGGCCTCTCCGCCACGTTCAGCATCTACGACTCGGCCGACACCAAGGTCACGCTCAAGCGCATCATCAAGGCCCTCGACGCCGATACGCTCGGCTTCACGCCCGGTAATGCGTCAGCGAAGATCTCCAAGCTCAAGAACGAGCTCGCGGACGCCGACTCCTACGCCCGCAACGCGAACATGAGCGACCCTCAGGAGGTCATGTTCGTCGAGATCTTCCGGCAGTACACCCACCGGCTGCGCGCGGCCAACGCCCTCGACTTCGACGACCTGATCGGCGAGACGGTCTACCTGTTCCGCGCGTTCCCGAAGGTCGCGGCCCTCTATCGGCGCCGGTTCCGCCACATCCTGGTCGACGAATACCAGGACACCAACCACGCGCAGTACTCGCTGGTGCGCGAGCTGACCCGTCCCGTCGAGCCCGACCTGGCCGAGGAGATGGAGGCGACCGGTGTGCACGTGCGCAACCTGCGCGACGCCTCCGGCGGCATCCCGGGAGCCTCGCTCACCGTGGTCGGCGACTCCGACCAGTCGATCTACGCCTTCCGCGGCGCGGACACCCGCAACATCAGCGAGTTCGAGCGCGACTTTCCGGGCACCAGGGTGATCCTGCTCGAGCAGAACTACCGCTCGACCCAGAACATCCTCTCGGCCGCCAACGCGGTGATCGGCCACAACTTCGACCGCACAGACAAGAAACTGTGGAGCGCGGGCGGCGACGGCGAGAAGATCGTGGGCTACACGGCCTATTCCGGTCACGACGAGGCCCAGTTCGTCTCGGACGAGATCGAGGTGCTGCACCGCGCCGGCATGGCCTACCGCGACATGGCCGTGTTCTACCGCACCAACGCGCAGACCCGTGCGCTTGAAGAAATCCTGGTGCGCTCCGCGGTGCCCTACCGGGTCGTCGGCGGCACCAAGTTCTACGAGCGGGCTGAGATCAAGGATGCGCTGGCATACCTGATCGCCGTCGCGAACCCGAACGACGAACTGGCGCTGCGTCGAATCCTGAACACCCCCAAGCGCGGAATCGGCCCGGCCACCGAGACGGCGCTGGCGAGCTTCGCGGAGGCGAACCAGATCAGCTTCCGGCAGTCGATGCGCGACTGCGCATCGCTGGGCCTCGGCCCCAAGGTGACCGGGGCCATCCTGAAGCTGGCAACCTTGCTCGACGAGGCGGCGCTGAAGCTCGACCCGGAGAACCCGGCCGGCACGGCGAACGTGTCCGAGCTGCTAACGTTCCTGCTCGATGGCAGCGGACTGCTCAGCCTGCTGCGAGGCAGCCGCGACCCGCAAGACGAGGCGCGCGCCGAGAACATCGAGGAACTCGTCGCCCAGACCAAGGACTTCAACAAGGAGAACCCCGACTCGGGGCTGGTCGACTTCCTCACCCAGGTGTCCCTGGTCGCCGCCGCCGACGACCTCGACGACGCCTCCGGAACGGTGTCCCTGATGACCCTGCACACGGCGAAGGGACTCGAATACGAGGCCGTGTTCCTGACCGGCGTGGAGGAGGGCCTGCTGCCGCACCAGATGTCGGCCAACGAGCCCGGTGGGCCCGCCGAGGAGCGGCGCCTGTTCTACGTGGGCATCACCCGAGCCCGCCAGAGGCTCTACCTCTCCCTGGCGATGACCCGGGCCCAGTTCGGCGACATCAACGTGGCCATGCCCAGCCGCTACCTGCAGGAGATCCCCGTCGACCTGATCGACTGGAAGCAGTCCCCGGGCATGGCGAACTCCCGCGGCGGCACCCAGCCCCGGGCGCTGAACGCGAGACGCGACGGCTTCGGCGGCGGGTTCGCGGGGCGCGGTGACCCGCAGGCGCTGCCGCCCGCGCCGAAGAAGAAGACCGAATGGGCCAGCCGGGTGCCGAGCCAGGTGCGCGACAACGGTGACCTCACCCTGATGCAGGGCGACCGCATCCGTCACGTCGATTTCGGCGACGGCCGCGTCAACCAGGTCACCGGTGACGGCACCAAGCGCATCGCGCACGTCCAGTTCGACACGGCGGGCGCAAAGAAGCTTCTGATCAAGATCGCGCCGATCGAGAAGCTCTAGTGGTGGAGCCGCGTGCCGCGGGTCCCGGCGCGCCGCGGCCTTCCTGCTGGTCAGCGTCGCCGCTGGGCTCGTGATGAGCGTGGCCGAGGCAACCCTGCCGGCCCTGGTGCTCGGGCTCCTGCTCGTGATCACGGCGGGGATCCTGCTGGCATCGACGTATGGCTTGTTCCCCGGCACGCCGATCTTCTTCGTCTTCGCCTACCTGGTCTGTGCGCAGGTGCCCGCGCCGGTCGACGAGATGCTGCCGCGCCTGTTGGTGGCAGTGACGAGCGCCGCGCTGGCCTGGCTGCTCACCATGTCCGGCTGGGCGTTTCGGCGCCTGGTCGGAGACCGCTCCGGCGACCTGTTCAAGGAGCTGCCGCGCACGCCGCTGCTGCGACCGGCCGCGTTCCGCGACGTCCAGGTGTGGCTCACCATCCTGCAGCACCAGGTCGGCGTGCTGCTGGCCGGCGGGCTCGCCCTCTTCGTGAGCATCGGGCACCCCTACCGGGCAGTGGTGAGCGTGGTCGCCGTGCTCCCGCCGCCCCGTGCCGCGCATTCCATCTCCCGGGCGGTGCACCGCATCATCGGTACCGCGCTCGGAGTGGCGGTGACCGCCCTCGTGCTGCTGCCCGGGCCATCCGTCTGGGTGCTGATCGCGGTGATCGCGATCGGCCAGTTCGGCGCGGAAATCCTGATCGGCAGGCACTACGGCGCCGCCCTGCTGTTCGTCACGCCATTGGCGCTGACCGTGGATCACCTGGCCGACCCGGTCGCCGTGCCGACGCTGCTGGTCGACCGGGTGGTGGAAACCGCGCTCGGCGGCGTGGTCGCGGTGCTGATCGTGCTCGCGGCGCGCGGCCTCGCCCGGCAGCATTCGCGTCGGCTCGGTGGAAAGCGTCCACCCCTGAACGCTTAGGAACTGCACAGGTTGCTCCCAGCTTTTCGATAGCCCGTCGATTGGTACGCTCGCGAGGCTCTTCGCATGAGCATCGACACCCGCACCACCCCGCCGCGTCGGCGCACTGCTCCCGCGCCGCGCGTGCGCCCCGAATACCGGCAACGGATGCGGCTGGCTGACACCCTGCAGGTTCTCTGTACCGTCTCCGTCGCCCTCGTCATCGCCCTGTTCCTGGCCGATGGCGGCGCTGCCCGCTTCGCCACCCCCGCAGACGTGCTCACCTCCCTCGGCGTGCTGGCCGGACTGATCGGCACAGACCTGCTCCTGATCATGATGCTGCTGGCCGCACGGTTGCCCGCCATCGACCGGGCCTTCGGCCACGACGGTGCGATGGCCCTGCACCAGTCGCTCGGTAAGCCGGCGCTCTCCCTGATCCTCGCGCACGCCGGGCTTTTGATCGTGGGCTACGCGCTGGCCGGCGAGATCAGCGTCGTCGCCGAGGTGTGGCGCATGCTGACCGTGCTGCCGGACATGCTCCTGGCCGTCATCGGCCTCGGACTCCTGGTGCTGGTGGTCGTCAGCTCGATCGTGATCGTTCGGCACCGCCTGCCGTACGAGGTGTGGCACATCGTGCACCTGCTCTCCTACGTGGCCGTGCTGGCGTCGCTGCCGCACCAGCTCACCGTCGGGGCCCTCCTGGTCGCCGGCTCGCCGCAGTGGTTTTACTGGCTGGCCCTGTACGTGGGGGTGGCCGGCTCGATCCTCGTCTTCCGGGTCATCCTGCCGGTCGTCCGCTCGCTGAGGGCCCGGCTGCGGGTGGAGGGCGTCGACCGGGTCGCCGACGGCGTCGTCTCGATCCGTGTGTCCGGCCACCGCCTGGCCCGGCTTCAGGCCGACGCCGGGCAGTTCTTCATCTGGCGGTTCTGGACTCCCGGGCTCTGGTGGCAGGCGCATCCGTTCTCCCTCTCGGCCGCGCCCACCGGCAACTCCCTGCGCATCACGGTGCGCTCCCTTGGCGACGCCTCTGCCGCGCTCGGCGGCCTGCGCCGGGGCACCCGGGTGAGCGTCGAGGGCCCATACGGACTGTTCACCGACCGGGCCAGAACGTCACCGCGGAT
Source organism: Cryobacterium sp. M96 (assembly GCF_002929845.1). Classification (GTDB taxonomy): domain Bacteria; phylum Actinomycetota; class Actinomycetes; order Actinomycetales; family Microbacteriaceae; genus Cryobacterium; species Cryobacterium sandaracinum. The sequence goes on along the minus strand of NZ_PJJS01000049.1, from coordinate 12,535 downwards.
CGTGCTCGTGGCCGCCGGTATCGGCGTCGCCCCGATCCGCTCCCTGTTGGAGACGGCGAGTTTCCTGCCCGGGCAGGCCACGGTCATCCTGCGCTCCCACACGCTCGCAGACAGCTACCTGGCCGACGAACTCGCCGAGTTGTGCCGGGCGCGGGGTGCGGAGTTCCGCGTCATCGTGGGGAAGCGGCCGCCGGGTGTGGGGAGTTGGCTGCCCGCCGACGCGGTGGCGGGCCCGGTGAACCTGCTGACCCTGGTGCCGCGGCTGCGTGACGCGGACGTGTATGTCTGTGGTCCACGGCGGTGGACTGATGAGGTCGTGCGGGATGCCCGCTCGGCCGGCCTTCCCCCGCGACAGATTCATTTCGAAAGGTTTGACTGGTGAGAATTCGAGCAGCGGCTGCGGCCGCCCTGGCTTCCGTTTCCGTTCTGTCGGTGGGTTGGCTCGTCGGAGCCCCCGCCGTGCAATCCCTGCAGGCCACGCTGACGACGACCCTGACGAGGCCGCCGTCCAACGAAACGACGGGCGTGTCCTCGACGGGTGGTGGCACGGGCGGTGCGACGACCACGATCGACGCGTCGGCACCTGTCGCCGAGGCGCTCGCGCCCACCAGCGTCACCGGCACGTTCGAGGGCTCAGCCGTGCAGACCCGGTTCGGCCCGATGCAGGTGTCGGTGACCATCGACAACGGCACGATCACCATGGTCACCCCGCTGCAGCTGACCAATGACGACCGGAAGTCGGTCCAGATCAGCAACCGGGCGGCCCCGATCCTGCGGGACGAGGTGCTCGCCGCGCAGTCCGCCAACGTGGCGAACGTCAGCGGCGCGACGTACACGACCCAGGGGTACCTCCGTTCGCTCCAGGCAGCCCTCGATGCCGCACAGTTGTAGCGCGGTGGCCGGTCACACGGCGATCACGGCCCTGAGCATGGGGACCGTCATCAGCATCCGTCTCGGTGACGGCGCCGCCCCGCACGACGACGCCCGCCTGGCTGCTGCCCGGAACGCGGTCGTGGAGGTGTTCCGAGGCTGGAACGAACGCTTCAGCCTGCACCGGGAGGGGTCGGAGCTCAGCCGCGTCAACCGTGGCGAGCTGCGGCTCACCCAGGCCGGGCACGAACTCCGCGACTGCTACGCGCTCGCCCTGGCGTGGCGGGGCCGCACCGACGGGGTCTTCACCCCGCACCGCGCCGACGGCGCCATCGACCTGTCCGGCATCGTCAAGAGCCTCGCGATCGCGGAGGCCGGAGACCTGCTGAACCGAATCGGAGCCCGGGGCTGGTCGCTCAACGCAGGCGGGGACATCCTCGTCGGCGGTGACCGGGCGCCCGGCCTCGGCTGGTCGGCCGGGATCGTCGACCCTCTGGACCGAGGAACCCTGCTCGCCACGGTGCCGCTGACCCTGCCGGTGCGGGCCGTGGCCACCTCGGGCAGCGCGGAGCGCGGCGACCACATCTGGACCACCGTCGATGGCGGGGTGTCGCCCTACCGCCAGGTCACCGTCTTCGCCCGGGACATCGTGACCGCGGATGTGCTGGCCACGGCCATCGTCGCCGGCGGGCAGGCGGCACTGGACCGCAGCACGGAGGCTTTCCCGATCGATGTGCTGGCGGTGCTGCGCGACGGTTCGCTGCTGGCCACGCCAGGCCTGCGGGCAGCGTCGGGCCTGCGGGCAGCGTCGGGCCTGCGGGCAGCGTCGGCCTGACCGGGCTCGCGGGCGCGGGGCCTGTCGCCCTGCCTGGATGCCCTTCCTTGTCGCTTGCGGCTCGGGAGCGTAGCGTTGCCGCCGCGGGGATGCCCAAACGGGGCGGCTCCCATCAAGCTGGAGGTGTCATCATGGCGAGCGACCCGGAGGGACTCTGGCCGCGGCGAGCGGATGCGACGAGCGACGGACTCGACGAAGACCGCGAGATCGATGACATCGAACTGACCCTCGACAAGGATGTGCCGCTCGCCGAGCACGGAGATGCGGTGTGGATGATCGACGCCGACCAGCGCCCGGTTGAGCTTGACGACGAGGACGACGACCGGGGAACCGAGGAGCCCGGCGAGCCCGGACCCGGGAGTAGCCGGCCTCGTCAAACCGATTGGTTCTGTCGCTCTCGGAAGATCAGAGCCGACCGCACCGCGTGGCGCCGTTCACCCCCGGAGGAGCGCCGTGCCCGCGGCGAACCAATTCGACGGAGATTCTCCTGAAAAACGGCTTTTCGAGGGTAATCAGGGCCGTTTCTGGCAAAATCTCCGTCGAATTCGTTCAGGCCGGAGACGCTGAAGCGCCGCGTACTCGAGAGACTCGCCGAGCCGTGAGTTCGGCTCCTCAACCCTGTGGCCCGTGGGGAGAGGAGCTCTGCTCACCGTTCGGCGAGCGTACGTGCGACGGAGCGGCTACGCGACGGCGCGGGTGCGAGCCTACCGGTGGCGGAGGAGCACCGCGAGCCCGCGCCAGCCGAGCAGGAACACCCCGAGCACGACGGTCGCCACGACGACGAAGCTGAATTCCGTTCCCTGCCCGCTCACGGTGCGCAGCAGCATCCCGACGCCGACGGCGAAGAGCCAGATTCCGGTGCCTGTCCAGACGATCTTTTGCGGGCTGCGCCAGGCGCGCATGATGAGCCAGCCCACGAGGAGACCGCCAAGGAAGGGCAGCCCGGTGATCAGGGTGCCGAGAATATCCTCTTGGTGGCTGGCCCGGCCGATCAGCACGAAGACCAGCACCAGGGCGGCGTCGAGTCCCGCCGCGAGGAGGAGACTGGACCGACTGCTCTGCTGGATTGCCATGCTTCCAGCCTACGGGGGCCCGGAGGGTCAGACCGCGTTGCCGATCCGGCCGCGGTGCCGATCAGACCGCGGTGCCGAGCAGGGAGCCGATCGCCCAGGTGACTCCGAGCGCGAGCAGGCCGCCAACGAGCACCCGGGAGATCGCGCGGGTTTTCGGACTGCCGCCGAGGTAGGAGCTCAGCCAGCCGGTGATGACCAGGGCGATCGCGACGGCGAGGAAAGTGGCCGGCAGGCGCCACTCCGGCGGCGGCAGCAGCACCGCCAGCAGCGGCAGGCTCGCACCGACCGTAAACGCGATGGCGGAGGCGTAGGCGGCGTGCCACGGGTTCGACAGCTCGTCGGCGCCGATGTGGAGTTCCACCTCGAGGTGCGCGGCGAGGGCGTCGTGCGCGGTCAGCTCGAGGGCCACCTGCTTCGACGTCCGGGGGGTGAGCCCCTTTGCCTGGTAAAGGTCGGCCAGTTCGGCGAGCTCCTGCTCGGGCATGTTCTCGAGTTCCCAGGTCTCCTTGGCGATCAGGGCGCGCTCGGTGTCGCGCTGGCTGCTCACCGAGACGTACTCGCCCAGGGCCATCGAGATCGCGCCGGCGAGCAGGGCGGCGACACCCGCGATCAGGATCGCCGAGGCATCCGTGGTCGCCGCCGCGACGCCGACCACCAGGGCCGCAACCGACACGATGCCGTCGTTGGCTCCGAGCACGCCGGCCCGCAGCCAGTTCAGGCGCGAGGCATGGTCGGCGGAGTGGGGATCGACGCCGTGTTCGGGTTCAGTCATGACTGAATCCAAGCAGGCGGATGCGTGCCGCGCCAGCAAGGACTGGCTTGCCTCACGGCGGCAACTTCACGGCAACCGACGTGCGGCGCACGGCGTGTTCGCGATGTCGGCGGGGACCGATAGAGTTTCAAATGGTACGTATGTCTTGATGTCGAGCTATCTGCGGCGCGGGCATCCGTGCCCTTGCCCCTCAAGACCTTGCAGGAACGCTACGACGCGGATTGGAAGAGCAGCGTGGATCTTTACGAATATCAGGCACGAGACCTGTTTGAACAGTATGGAGTCCCGGTTCTGCCGGGCATCATCGCGGACACTCCGGAGGAGGTGCGCACCGCGGCCGAGAAGTTGGGCGGCGTTGTTGTCGTCAAGGCCCAGGTCAAGGTCGGCGGCCGCGGCAAAGCCGGCGGCGTGAAGGTGGCGAAGACCCCCGACGACGCTGAAGCCGCCGGGCGCGCCATCCTCGGACTCGACATCAAGGGCCACACCGTCAACCGGGTCATGGTGGCCGGCGGAGCCCGTATTGCGCAGGAGTTCTACTTCTCCGTGCTGCTGGACCGCACCAACCGCTCCTACCTCTCGCTCGCGAGCTACGAGGGTGGCGTGGAGATCGAGGTTCTCGCTGTCGAGAAGCCCGAAGCGCTCGCCTACACGGCCATCGACCCGATTGCCGGGATCGACCTGAACACGGCCCGTCAGATCGCGGTCGACGCGAAGTTCCCGGCCGACCTCGTCGACAAGGTCGCACCCGTCTTCGTGCAGCTCTACAACGTATTCACCGGTGAAGACGCGACCCTGGTCGAGGTCAACCCGCTCGTGCTGACCGAAGAGGGCGACGTCATCGCCCTCGACGGCAAGGTCACGATCGACGAAAACGCCGGCTTCCGCCACCCGAGGCACGCCCTCCTCGAGGATGCGGCCGCTGCCGACCCGCTCGAGGCGAAGGCCAAGGAGAACGACCTCAACTACGTCAAGCTCGACGGCGAAGTGGGCATCATCGGCAACGGCGCCGGACTCGTGATGAGCACCCTGGACGTCGTCGCCTACGCCGGCGAAAACCACGGCGGCGTCAAGCCTGCCAACTTCCTCGATATCGGGGGCGGAGCATCCGCCGAGGTCATGGCCGCCGGTCTCGACGTCATCCTCGGTGACCCGCAGGTCAAGGCCGTGTTCGTCAACGTCTTCGGCGGCATCACCGCCTGTGACGCTGTGGCCAAGGGCATCGTGGGCGCGCTCGCCGAACTGGGCAGCGCCGCCAACAAGCCGCTCGTTGTGCGCCTCGACGGCAACAACGTCGAGGAAGGCCGTCGCATCCTCACCGAGGCCAACCACCCGCTCGTCACACTGGCCGCCACCATGGACGAGGGTGCCGCCAAGGCCGCCGAACTCGCCCACGCCGCGAAGTAAAGGATTTTCGAACATGTCAATCTTCCTCAACAAGGACTCCAAGGTCATCGTGCAGGGCATCACCGGCGGTGAGGGCACCAAGCACACCGCCCTCATGCTGAGGGCCGGCACCCAGGTCGTCGGCGGCGTGAATGCTCGCAAGGCCGGCACCACCGTCGTGCACGGCAGCGTTGAGCTGCCCGTGTTCGGCACGGTTGCCGAGGCGATCGAAAAGACGGGCGCGGATGTCTCCATCGCGTTCGTGCCGCCGGCCTTCACCAAGGACGCCGTCATCGAAGCCATCGACGCCGGCATCCCGCTGCTCGTCATCATCACCGAGGGTGTGCCCGTGCAGGACTCGGCCGAGTTCTGGGCCTACAACAACGCCAAGGGCAACAAGACCCGCATCATCGGTCCGAACTGCCCCGGCATCATCACCCCCGGTGAGGCGCTCGTGGGCATCACGCCGGCGAACATCACCGGCAAGGGCCCGGTCGGCCTCGTCTCCAAGTCGGGCACCCTGACCTACCAGATGATGTACGAACTGCGCGACCTAGGCTTCTCCACCGCCATCGGCATCGGCGGCGATCCCATCATCGGCACAACGCACATCGACGCGCTCGAGGCGTTCGAGGCTGACCCCGAGACGCTCGCCATCGTCATGATCGGAGAGATCGGCGGCGACGCCGAGGAGAAGGCGGCAGAGTACATCAAGGCCCACGTCACCAAGCCCGTTGTCGGCTACGTAGCCGGCTTCACCGCCCCCGAGGGCAAGACCATGGGCCACGCCGGCGCCATCGTCTCCAACGGGGCCGGAACCGCCCAGGGCAAGAAGGAGGCCCTCGAGGCCGCCGGGGTCAAGGTCGGCAAGACGCCGAGCGCGACCGCCACCCTGCTGCGTGAGGTTCTCGCGGCGCTGTAACCGGCATCGCTGCACAAGCACCGAACGACAGGGCCCGCCTCACCAGGCGGGCCCTGTCGCGTTGTCGGCCGCGGCCGGCGAGCCTGCCTGCCGTGCCTCTGCCTGCCGCCTGCCGTGCCTGTGCCTGCCGCCTGCCGTGCCTCTGCCGCCCTGCCTCTGCCGTGCCCGGGGCCCGAACGAATTCGACGGAGATTTTGGTCAGAACCGGACCGAAATATCTGTTCCAGCCTGGATCGAGCAAAATCTCCGTCGAATTCGTCAGCGCGCGGCGGGGGGCAGGGGAGCCGGGGCGGCGGAAACGGTAGGCTCCGATCGGATGAAACGCTTAACGACCGCCCTGCTTGCCGCGCTCGACGCGCTCATTGTCGTAGCCATCGGGGTCGGCATCGCGCTCGTTCCGCTCACGGTTCTGTGGGCCACGCGGTTCGACATGGCCGTCAACTGGCTCGTGTTCTGGCGTGCCGCGGTCGACGTCTGGCTCGTCGGCAACGGCGTCGACCTGGTCGTCCAACTCGACCCGACCCTCGTCGCCGCCCTGAACCTGCCCGGCTCGGACGCCGCGTTCCCGATCACGATCGCACTGCTGGGCTTCGCGCTGATGGCCGTGCTCTTCGGCTTGCGCACCGGCCGCCGGGCGGCGGAAACCCCCTACCGCTGGGTAGGGGTGACGGGCGCCATCGCCGGTTACGCGCTGCTGACCGCTCTGCTCGTGCTGTCGGCCGGCACGGATGCCGTGCGCCCCCAGACGGTACAGGGTCTGGTTCTGCCTCCGCTCATCTTCGCCGCCGGCGTTCTGATCGGCGCCGGCCAGGGTCAGCTGGACCGCCTGATCGGCAGCATCCCCGGCCTGCCCGGCCGCCTCCCGGGAGTCGTCCGGGGCGCGGGCCGCGGCGCAACCGGCAGCAGTGCCGACAGCGCCGGCAACGTCGCCAGCGTCAGCGGTTCCGGCGCCGGCAGCAGCGCCGGCAAGAGCGTCCACGGCCTCAATGGCACCAGCAACACCAGCAACACCAGCAACACCAGCAGCAACACCAGCAACATGGGCGCCGCAGCCGGCCTGCTCCCGGTCGCGGTGCGCGCGGGCGCCGCCGCGGCGCTGCGGAGCGGAACGGCCGCGGCCGCCGGTATCCTCTGCGTCTCCGGGATCACCGTTTTCGTGCTGATCCTAACCAGCTACGCCACCATCATCGGACTCTACGAGACCGTGCAGGCCGGCGTCCTGGGCGGCATCGCGCTCACACTCCTGCAGCTTTCGCTGATCCCGAACCTGGTCATCTGGGCCGCGGCCTGGTTTGCCGGACCCGGCATCGCGGTGGGCGTGGGCACCAGCGTGTCCCCGGTCGGCACCTCGCTCGGCGCCGTACCGGGCCTGCCGATCCTCGGCGTGCTGCCGCAGGGCAGCCTGGCATTCGGGTTTGTCGGCCTGCTCGTGCCGCTGCTGGTCGGTTTCCTCGCCGCCGTCATCCTGAGGCAGCGGGCGACCGCGGATGTCCCTCCTTCCATCTCGGAACGGCTCCTCACTGGCCTCGGCACCGGGTTCGTCGCCGGTGTGCTTCTCGGGCTGCTGGCCTGGTGGTCGGGCGGAGCTCTCGGCCCGGGCCGTCTTGTCGAGGTCGGCCCGAACCCGCTGCTGGTCGGGGCGTTGGTCGCGCTCGAGGTCGGCATCGCGGCCTGCCTCGGTCTCCTGACTCCCGCGCCCACGGTCGGCGCGAACGGCTCCGGGCGCGGTGCGACGGGCGAAATGCCGGGAACGAAGCCGGGAACGAAGCCGGGCACGAAGCCGGCAACCGCTTCACGTGCGGCGCGCAGTGGGGATACCGGGGTCGGTCGTCTCCTCGGCCGGCTGCGCGACGCGCTCCCTCGCCGGTAGGCTTCTCCCGTGCTGAACTTGGTCGTACTGATCTCCGGCGGGGGATCCAACCTTCGCTCCCTGCTCGAGGCCTGCCGCGACGCCGAATACCCGGCCCGCGTGGTGGCCATCGGCTCCGACCGGGACGCCGACGGGCTCGTGCTCGGCGAGGAATACGGCATCTCCACGTTCACGGTGCCGTACACGTCGCATCCGTCCCGGGAGGCCTGGGGCGACGAGCTCCTCGCGCAGATCCAGCAGTGGGACGCCGACCTCATCGTGCTCAGCGGCTTCATGCGCCTGCTGCCGCCCCGGGTGGTGGCGGCGCTGACCCCGAACCTGCTCAACACGCATCCGGCCTACCTGCCCGAATTCCCCGGGACGCACGGGGTGCGTGACGCGCTCGCCGCCGGGGTCGCCGAAAGCGGCGCCAGCCTGATCGTGGTTGACACCGGCGTCGACGACGGACCGATCATCGCGCAGGAACGGGTGCCGGTGCTGCACGGTGACACCCAGGCATCCCTGCACGACCGCATCAAAATCGTCGAGCGTCGCCTGCTGGTGCAGGCCGTGCTCGATATCGCCAACGGACACGTCGATCTCAAGGAGCATCCCCACATATGAGCGGTCCCACTAACGCCCCGAGCCTGTACCGCCACCGCGACGTCGTGCCCGTGCAGCGCGCCCTCATCTCGGTGAGCGACAAGACGGGTCTGGTCGAACTGGCCGCAGCTCTCGCGGCGACCGGCGTCGAAATCGTATCGACCGGTTCAACGGCCGCCTTCATCCGCGCCGCCGGCCACGACGTGACGGATGTCTCCGCCGTCACCGGCTTCCCCGAATCCCTCGACGGCCGGGTCAAGACCCTGCACCCGGGAGTGCACGCCGGTATCCTCGCCGACCTGCGCCTCGAGGCGCACGAGGCGCAGCTCGCCGACCTCGGCATCGCCGCATTCCAGCTCGTCGTCGTGAACCTGTACCCGTTTGTCGAGACCGCCCTGTCGAGTGCGGTCCCGGCCGACGTGATCGAGCAGATCGACATCGGCGGCCCGGCCCTCGTGCGCGCCGCGGCCAAGAACCACGCCAACGTCGCCATCGTGGTGGACCCCGACAACTACGACGAGATCATCGCAGCCGTCGAGGCCGGCGGCACCCCGCTGACGCTGCGCCAGAAGCTGGCCTCGCTCGCCTTCGAGCACACCGCCGGCTACGACCTGAGCGTCTCCGCCTGGTTCACGGAGAACGTCTACGACCAGTGGCAGGACGACGCAGCGGCCCTCGACGAGGAGATCCTCGAGGAGTTCGACGCCGTGATCGGCGACGCCCTCTCCGAGGAGATGCCGTTTCCCGAGACCCTTGTCATCGAGGCCACCCGCAGTGCGGTGCTCCGCTACGGCGAGAACTCGCACCAGGCCGCGGCCCTCTACCTCGGCGAGGGCGGACAGGGCATCGCGCAGGCCGTGCAGCGCCACGGCAAGGAGATGTCGTACAACAACTACGTCGACGCGGATGCCGCCGTGCGCGCCGCCTACGACTTCGTCGCACCGGCCGTCGCCATCATCAAGCACGCCAACCCCTGCGGCATCGCCGTCGCCAACCCCAAGGCGCCCGACGCGATCGCCTCCGCGCACCACCGCGCGCACGACTGCGACCCGATCTCCGCGTTCGGCGGCGTCATCGCGGCCAACCGCACGGTCACCCTCGGTATGGCCGAGACCGTCAGTCAGATCTTCACCGAGGTGCTCGTCGCCCCGGGTTTCGAGCCGCCCGCGTTCGAGCTGCTCAGCGCCAAGAAGAACATCCGCCTGCTCGAGCTTCCGGTTGACTACCACCGATCCTCGCTCGAACTGCGCCAGATCTCTGGCGGCCTGCTCGTGCAGGAGTCCGACACGTTCGACGACCTCGACTCGTCGACCTGGGCCCTCGCGGCCGGCGACGAGGTCGACGCGGCCACCCGGGCGGACCTCGAGTTTGCGTGGAAGGCCTGCCGCTCCGTGAAGTCGAACGCCATCCTGCTGGCGCGCGGCGGGGCATCCGTGGGCGTCGGAATGGGCCAGGTCAACCGGGTCGACTCCTGCCACCTCGCGGTGCTGCGGGCCGGCGACCGGGCGGCCGGCTCGGTCGCGGCCTCGGACGCGTTCTTTCCGTTCGCGGACGGCCTGCAGGTGTTGCTCGACGCGGGCGTCACCGCTGTTGTGCAGCCCGGCGGCTCCGTGCGCGACGCCGAGGTCATCCAGGCGGCCGCGGATGCCGGCGTCAGCATGTACTTCACCGGGGAGCGCCACTTCTTCCACTAGGCGTTCATCGGGGCAGCCCCGGTGCGGCCACGGAATCTGGCACGATTGAAGGAACCGTGGCTTCGCCAGACCCGTCCCGGCAGGAAGGAACGCCGTGCCAGACCTCGAGGGATTCATCCAGACCGGCTACCTCGTCGCCCTGGCGGTCGCGGTCGTGGCCGCGGTGGCGATCACGGCGATCGTCGCCCTGGTCTTCCGGGTGGTGGGCCGGAAGGAAGCCTGGGCGCGCACGCTGGTCGGCCTGGTCAGGGTGCCGTTCCGGTTGACGCTGCTGGTGGGCGCGATCTGGACCGTTCACACGCTGTTCCTGCAGACCTCCGAGGGGATCGAACGACTGGTCGACTTCTTCTTCCGGGCCCTCTTCATCGCCGCGTCCACCTGGCTGGTCTGCGCGCTGCTCTACTTCTTCGAGGAGGTGGCGGCCGCCCGCTACCGCATCGACGTGCGCGACAACCGCGTCGCGAGAAGGGTGCGTACCCAGCTGCGGATGCTGCGGCGCATCGGCGTCGTCGTGATCGTCATCTGCGCGATCGGGGCAGTGCTGCTCAGTATCCCCGGCGCCGCGACCCTGGGCGCGAGCCTGTTCGCCTCAGCCGGTCTGCTCAGCGTCGTGGCCGGCCTGGCCGCGCAGTCCACTCTCGCGAACGTGTTCGCCGGCATCCAGCTGGCCTTCAACAATGCCCTGCGGGTCGACGACGTGGTCATCGTCGAGACCGAGTGGGGCAAGATCGAGGAGATCACCCTCACCTACGTGGTCGTGCACATCTGGGACGACCGCCGCATGGTGCTGCCGTCGACCTACTTCACCACCAACCCGTTCCAGAACTGGACCCGGCACAACAGCGAGTTGCTCGGCGCGGTCGAGTTCGACCTCGACTGGCGTGTCGACCCCGCCGGCATGCGCGTGGAACTCGACCGCATCGTCGCGCAGACCGAGCTCTGGGACGGCCGCGTGGTCGTACTCCAGGTGACGGATGCCCTGGGCGGCTTCGTGCGCGTGCGCGTGCTGGTCTCCGCCGCCGACGCTCCCACCCTGTTCGACCTCCGCTGCCTCGTGCGCGAGAACCTGATCGACTGGCTCAATACGCACAACCCCGAGGCACTGCCGGTGGGACGGATGGAACTGCGGCGTGAACCCCCGCGTGCGGAGGTTCCCGCGCGCGCCGCGCCGTCGGCCCACCCCGTCACCGCGCCCATCGGGCTGTTCTCCGGCGACGAGAACGCCAAGGCGCGGGCGGCCGAGTTCACCGCGACCATCCCCGTGCAGGAGGGTCCGGCCGAGAAGCGCTGACGCGCCGCCGGTCACGACGCGCAGTCGGGGAGTCGCGCGGCTATTCTGGTGCAGTCGACGCGTCACGATCGCGGCGGCACAGCCAGCCCACAAGGCCGACCAGCGAGGAGAACCACCCCATGACGCTCACGCACCCCACCACCTCGCTGGATGCCCTGATCGGCCTCCCATTCACGCACGAGCGCGTGTTGATCACCACCGGCATCCGTTCGGGCCTCGTGATCACCGTGGCCGTGCACTCCACCCGGCTCGGCCAGGCCCTCGGCGGCGCCCGCCTGTGGCAGTACGAGAACTGGACGGATGCCGTCGCCGACGCCCTGCGCCTGTCCGCGGCCATGACGCTGAAGAACGCGGCCGCCGGGCTGAACCTGGGCGGCGGCAAGTCCGTGATCCACGTGCCGCTCGGCACCGAGTTGAGCGAGGCGGAGCGGCGTGACGTCATGCTCGACCTCGGCGACGCCATCGAAAGTCTGGACGGCGCGTACATGACGGCCGAGGACGTCGGCACGAACGCCGAGTCGATGGCCATCGTGAAGGAACGCACCGACCACGTCTGCGGTCTCCCGGCCGCCAGCGGGGGCGTGGGCGAACCGGCCGACGCGACCGCGGCCGGCGTCTACGCCAGCGTGCTCGCCACCCTCGACGCCCTGTTCGGCAGCCGCGAGGTGTCCGGCCGGCACATCGTCATCTCCGGCCTCGGCCAGGTCGGCGGCCGCCTTGCCAGCGAGCTCGCCGCCGCCGGGGCACGCCTCACGGTCAGCGACGTCAACCTGGGCAAGCAGCAGGTCGCCGCCGGCCTCGGCGCGACCTGGGTCCCCGTCGACGAGGTGCACCACGTGCCGGCCGACCTGTTCGTGCCCTGCGGGCTCGGCGGGGTGCTCACCGCCCGGGTGATCGGTGAACTCAATGTGCTCGGGGTGGTCGGGGCCGCCAACAACCAGCTCGCCCAGCCGGAGGGTGCCGCCCAGCTGGACGCGCGGGGCATCCTCTGGGCACCCGACTTCGTTGTGAACGCCGGCGGCGTCATCTACCTGGCCCTGGCCTCGGAGCCGAACGCCGACCGGGCCGTCGTGACCGAGCGGGTCGCCGCGATCGGCGATGTCGTCGCGCAGATCTTCACGGATGCCCGCGAGCAAGGCATCACAACGCTCGCCGCCGCCGAGCGCCTCGCTGCCGCGCGGCTGGACGCCGCCCGCCCGCGGTAGCCGCCCCGGGCGGCTCCCCGGTCGCCTCGCCGGCGCTG
>NZ_PJJS01000031.1 GCF_002929845.1 Cryobacterium sp. M96 | reverse complement strand
GGGCGCCGCCCGCGGCTCGTGGCCGGCCGAGCGCCCGCCGCGCGGGACCCGCTGGCTGACCGCCTTCGCGACCGGGGCCATCGCCATGACGGCCCTGCCCGCGATCGCGGTGCTCGTCGGCGCGCTCATCGTCGGGGCGTCCATCGGCGACGCTGCGACTCTGGCCGACGCGGCCGGGCGGGCCGCCCTGGCCACCCCGCTCGCGGTCGTGGCAGCCGGGCTGGTCTACGCGCTGCTGGTGCTCGGCTCCGTTCGGCTGCTCGGTGTGGGCCTGCGGGAGGGGTACTACCCCGTGCGCAGCCGGATCGGCTGGCAGGTCTGGATGACCGAGCGAATCCTCGACGGCGCCCGAACGCTCCTGTTCCCGATCTACGCGAGCCTGCTCACCCCGATCTGGCTGCGCCTGCTCGGCGCTAAGGTGGGCGCCGGCGTGGAAGCCTCCACCGTGCTTCTCATCCCCGCCCTGACGACCATCGCCCCGGCCGCGTTTCTCGCCGACGACACCATGGTCGCCTGCTATGAACTCGGCGGCGGCTGGCTGCACATCGGGCCGGCCAAGATCGGCCGCCGGGCGTTCCTCGGCAACAGCGGCATGGCGGGCGCGGGCCGCACGGTGCCGCGCAACGGGCTCGTCGCGGTGCTCTCCTCCACGCCGCGCAAGGCGAAACGCGGGTCGTCCTGGCTGGGCAACCCGCCCGAACGGCTGCGCCGCACAGTGACGGATGTTGACGAGGCCCGCACCTTCCACCCACCGGCCCGGCTCGTCACCTGGCGGGCGCTGTGGGAGATGCTCCGGATCATCCCGGTCATCGTCACGGTCCTGATCGCCCTCGGCGTGCTCGTCGCCCTTGATGCGCTCTGGCTCACGATCGGCCTGGGGTGGACGATCGCGCTCTCGGGTCTGGTGCTGCTGGCCGCGGGAGCCGTCGCCGCCCTGGTGACCACGGCCGCGAAGTGGTTGCTGGTGGGCCGGATCGACGCTACGGAACATCCGCTCTGGTCGTCGTTCATCTGGCGCAACGAGGTGTCGGACAGCTTCGTCGAGATGGTCGCCCGACCCTGGTTCGCGGCGAAGGCGGCCGGCACGCCGGCGCTCGCCGTGTGGCTTCGCACTCTCGGCGCGCACATCGGGTACGGCGTGTGGTGCGAGACCTACTGGCTGCCGGAGGCGGACCTGGTGAGCATCAAAGACGGTGCGACCGTGAACCGGGGCTGCGTGGTGCAGACGCACCTGTTCCACGACCGCATCATGCAATTGGACCGGGTCACCCTGGCGGCGGGCGCCACGCTCGGGCCGCACAGCGTGATTCTGCCGGCGGCCGACATCGAGGAGGGCGCCACTGTGGGGCCTGCCTCGCTGGTGATGCGCGGGGAACGCGTGCCGGCCGGGTCGGTGTGGTCGGGCAACCCCATTTCGCCGTGGCGCAGTCTGCCATGGCAGACTTGACGCCCACCATGCCTCGCACCCCACCGCCCTCAGGCCCCGCTCAGAGCCCGGCCAAGCGCCTCACCCCGCTGCCGCCCAGATCCGCGCTCGGCCCGGCCGGCGTTCGAGGGGCCGCTCCCACCCACGGCGCCACCACCGCGGGCGACCCGTACCTGCCGGGCAACGGAAACGGCGGTTACCTCGCCCTGCACTACGACCTGAACCTCGACTACCGGGTGACCACCAACCAGTTGCGGGCCACAGCCACCGTGCAGGCCCGGGCATCGATGAGGCTGGACCGGTTCAGCCTCGACTTCGATGGTCTCACTGTGGACCGGGTCACCGTCGACGGGGTGCGGGCGTTGAAGGTGAGCCAGAGCGCGCGCAAGCTCACCATCACGGTGGTGGCGACGATCGAGGCTGGGGCTCTGTTCGAGGTGATCGTGCGGTATCGCGGCGCGCCGCATCCGTTGAAGAGCATCTGGGGCGAGGTCGGCTGGGAGGAACTCGACGACGGCGTGCTCGTGGCCGGCCAGCCGACCGGGTCGGCGTCGTGGTTCCCCTGCAACGACCACCCCAGCAACAAGGCCTCGTTCCGCATCCGGGTCAGCTGCGAGGACCCCTACACGGTCGTGGCGAACGGTACGCTGATCGCGCGCACGACGCGGTCTGGCCGCACCAGCTGGACCTACGAGGTGAAGGAGCCGATGGCTACTTACCTGGCCACGGTGCTGATCGGCCGTTACCGGCGCACCGACGCCACCGCCGCCCCGGTGGCCCAACGCATCTTCTTCCCGGCAAACCTCGCCCGCGAGGTGGCGGTGGACTTCGCCCGACTTCCGGAGATGATCTCCCTCTTCGCCGACCGCTTCGGTCCCTACCCGTTCGACGCCTACTCGGTCGTTGTCACCGACGACGAGCTGGAGATCCCGCTCGAGGCCCACGGCCTCGCCATTTTCGGTCGCAACCACGTCGACGGTGCGCACGGCAGCGACCGGCTGATCGCCCACGAACTGGCCCACCAGTGGTTCGGCAACAGCCTGACCGTCGTGCGGTGGCAGGACATCTGGCTGCACGAGGGGTTCGCCTGCTACGCCGAGTGGCTGTGGGCGGAGGCCGGCGGTGGACCAACGGCCGATGCGAGTGCCGCCGTGCACCGGACCGAGATCGAGGCCCTGCCGCGGGACATCGTCGTCGGCGAACCGGGGCCGCACGACATGTTCGACGACCGGGTCTACAAGCGCGGCGCCCTGGCCCTGCACGCGGTGCGCCGGTCGCTCGGCGACGACGCCTTCTTCGGCGCCGTGCGCGCCTACACGCGGGCGCGCCGTCACGGTTCCATCACTACCGAGGACCTTGTGGAGTTCCTTTCCGTGCACACCGATAGCGGTGAAATTCGCCGGATCGTCGACCGCTGGATCTATCGGAGCGCCCTGCCCAAGCTCTAGGCGAGGTTGGCTGGTCCAGCCGACCGACCCTCCCGCCTGGCGTCGAACCGATACGACGGAGATTCTCTCGAATGAGAGTCATTTTCCGGTTTTTGAGCCCCTTTCGGCCAGAATCTCCGTCGAATTCGTTCGGGGCGGAGTGCTGTACGGCGGTCTCGGACTCAACCGGCTAGGCCGGACCATTCAGGTGGTGACGGATGTCCGCATTCGACACGATATGCACGGTCGGTCCGTCCGCGGCGCGCCTGCCCTCGCCGAGAACGGCCACCGTGCCGACGAGCGCCGTGCCGACGAGCGCCGTGCCGACGAACGCCGTGCCCACGTACTCTGCACCCATGAGCGCCGCGCCCGGGTCGAAGTCGCGAAGCCCAATCGCGTCGACGTCAACGTCGACGTCGGCTCCGCGCCAGGCGTCGAGGCGCGGCGAGCCCCGGCCGCCGCCGCCCGGCAACGAGACGGTCAGGTTGCGCGGGTCCACTCGGAGCCCGTCGCCCGTGCACTTCAGCACCGCCTCCTTCGCGGTCCACAACCGGGCCCGCGCGCGCGCGGTTTCGGCGGCGCCCGCGGCGGCGCCCGCGGTGGGGGCCGACAGCCTGGCCAGGGCGGTGAGCTCCGCCTGCCCGAGCGCGACCGCATCGAACCCGGCCCGGGAGACGTCCGCGACGCTCTCGATGTCCACCCCGACCGGGCCGAGGAAGGTCAGGGCGAACGCGACGCACCCGACGGCGCGACTGAGGCTGACGTGCAGCGGGCGGGTCCCCGTCCCGGCCCCGGGCGACACCGCCACCAGCGGCCGGCCGTGGTCCCGGCCGCCGCAGTGCGGACAGTCTCGCTCGATGCGCACGAGGCGCGAATCAACGCCGAGCGCCCAGGCAGCCGCGGCCGCCAGGAACCGCCGGTCGTCGGCATCCGTGGACCCGCGGGGAGCGACGACGATGAAGACGTCGCCGGCTCGCTCAGGGTTCACGACCCCCAACCTATCTTCCCCGCGCGTGCCCGGTCAGTGCGTGTGCCCGGTCAGTGCGCGAGCCCGCTCAGCGGGCGGCCCGTCCGGTGCGACACTGGTAGCTGTTAGCTAAGGAGAGTGCGCGTGGCACTGATCGACAACGCTGTATATGTGAAGGGCCGCCGGGCCGCGAACCCGACGACGCTCGACGAGACCTATGAGGTGATGAAGGCCCACCAGGGCTTCGCCTGGATCGGGATGTACCGGCCCTCACCCGACGAGGTGCGCTCGGTCGCGGCCGAATTCAGCCTGCACCACCTCTCGGTCGAAGACGCGCTGAAGGGCCACCAGCGGGCGAAGCTGGAACGCTTCGACGACATCCTCTTCGTCGTGCTGCGTCCGGCCCGCTATCTCGACCAGGAAGAACGCGTCGAGTTCGGCGAGCTGCACGTTTTCGTGGGCCCGGACTTCGTGGCCACCATTCGCCACGCCGAGTCGCCCGACCTCGCGCAGGTGCGCGAGCGCATGGAGAAGACGCCGGAGCTGCTGGCCCTCGGGCCGGAGGCCGTGCTCTACGCCATCCTCGACCAGATCGTCGACGAGTATGGGCCGGTCGTCGCCGGGTTGGAGAACGACATCGACGAGATCGAGGACCAGCTCTTCGACGGCGATCAGGCCGTCGCCCGGCGCATCTACGACCTCTCCCGCGAGGTCATCGAGTTCCAGCGTGCGACGCAGCCGCTCGTGGGCATGCTGGAGTCGTTGCAGAAGGGCTTCACCACCTACAACGTCCCCGCGGAGCTCAGCCACCACCTGCGTGACGTGCTCGACCACACCCTTCGGGTTGTCGAGCGCGGCGATGCGTTCCGCCAACTCCTCGACAATGCCCTCACTGTGCACAGCACCCTTGTGACCCAGCGCCAGAACGAGGAGACCCGGCGGTTGTCCGAGACCAGCCTCGTCCAGAGCGAAGAGGTCAAGAAGATCTCGAGCTGGGCGGCCATCCTCTTCGCGCCCACGCTCGTGGGCACCATCTACGGCATGAACTTCACCCACATGCCCGAGCTCACCTGGGTGTTCGGCTACCCGTTCGCACTCGCCCTCATGCTCGCGATGGGCGTCGGCCTCTACGGCGTCTTCAAGAAGAACGGATGGCTGTAGCCGGCGCCGGCTGGGCAGCACGCCAGGCATCGACCTCGGCAGTCAGGGCCGCCTTCTCCCCGTTCGTCAGGAACGACGCCTCGATCCCGTTCCGGGCGAGCAGGGCCAGCCGGTCCGGTCCCAGGCCGAACTCCGCATCGACCGCGGCCAGGTTGTCGTCGATGTAGCCGCCGAAGTAGGCCGGGTCGTCGGAGTTGATGCAGGCGAGCAGCCCGCGGTCGAGCATCCGCACGATGGGGTGGTCGGCGAGGGTGTCGATCACGCGCAGTCGCACATTCGAGAACGGGCAGACCGTGAGCGGGATGCGGTCCCGCACAAGCCGGTCAAGCAGCACCTCGTCTTCCAGGCTGCGGATGCCGTGGTCGACGCGTTCCACCCCGAGCAGGTCGAGGGCCTGCCAGACGTAGTCGGGCGGTCCTTCCTCGCCCGCATGCGCCACCAGGCGCAAACCGTTCTCGCGGGCCAGAGCGAAGACCTCGGTGAAGAGCTCCGGGGGATAGCCGACCTCGGCCGAGTCCAGCCCGATGCCATCGATCGGCACCTCACCGGCGAGAATCTCTTGCAGGATCTGCAGGGCCTCGGCGGGTGGACGGTCCCGGAGGAACGTCACGATCAGCTTCGTGCTGATGCTCCACTCGTCGACCGACCGGTCCAGGGCGTCGCGCACCCCCGCCAGGGCGGTGACCAGCGGGACGCCCCGGCTCGTGTGCGCCTGCGGGTCGAAGAAGAGCTCCGCGTGCCGCACCCCGGCCGTGCGGGCGCGTGCCAGGTAGGCGCGGGTCAGGTCGGTGAAGTCGATCCGTTCGCGCAGCACGTCCAGGGCCCGGTAGTAGAGGTTCAGGAACGACTGCAGGTCGGCGAAGTCGTACTGGGCGCGCAGCTCCGCCAACGACGCCCACGGCAGAGTCACCGCGTTCCGCGCGGCCAGCTCGAAGAGCAGCTCCGGTTCGAGGGTTCCCTCGATGTGCAGGTGGAGTTCGACGAGGGGGAGTTTCATTGCACCATTCTCGCCGAGGCGAGCCGAATCGCTGACGGCCGCACGCGCATCCGGAAGCCCCGTTTTGAGACAATTCGGGGCTGAATCCGCGCAATTCCGGGCCGCCTGCCGCGGAATCGGAGGGATTTGGCTTATGGTGTCGAGTGTGTGGCGCCTCGATAAGAAACTAGATGACGACGGCATCCTGACGGAGATTCAGGATGCTCCGCCCACCGACCCGCACGATTCCGCGGCTCCGCACGCGGTCAGCTTGGGCGATCCGTCCCTCACCGTGGGCAATGTGGCCGACCCGGTCTGGCAGCGCTGGCGCGACGAACTCGCCGAAGTGGGCGGGCGTTCCCCGCTGCTGCACTTCAGCGACGGACCCCGCACGCGGATCGAACTGAGCGCCACCCATCCGGGCGGTCTGCCCCAGTTCATCACCGGCAAGACGGCTCTGCTCTCCAACCTGATCCGCGACGAGCTGGCCCTGCGCAACGCGCGGCTGGCGGCCGGCGAGATCACCCAGAAGGGCATCGAACTGCGCTCCATGCGCGGCATCGAATCGGTGCACCTGGCCATCGGCCTCGCCGAGTGGCGCCACAACGATGTGGACTACAGCGCTCCCGTGCTGCTGCGCCCCCTCGCCATCCGCCGCTACGGCCGCGATTTCGAACTCAAGCTCAAGGGCCAGCCGTTCCTCAACCCGGAACTGGCCCGCGCGCTGAAGGACCAGTTCGAGATCGTTCTGGATGCGGATGCGTTCGTGGCGTTGGCCGTCACCAACGGCGCCTTCAAACCGCAGCCCGTGATCGACCGGTTGCGCGGCCTCACCTCGCACCTGCCCTGGTTCAACGTGGTACCGCGCCTCGTGGCCTCTGTGTTCGCCGACGTCGGCCGCGCTCTCGCCGCCGATGCGGCCAACCTGGACCATCCGCTGCTCGACGCGATCGGTGGCAACACCAACGCCCGGCGCGCCATCGAGACCGCGTACAACCCGGTCGTCCCGCTCGGCCAGGATTCCCGGCCACCGGCCACCGACATCCTTCTGCTTGACGCGGACTCCGAGCAGGAGAACGTCGTCGCGCAGATCGCGGCCGGCAACTCGCTCGTCGTGAAAACCCTTCCCGGCACCGGCGGCACGCAGACGATTGTGAACGCGATCGGCTCGCTTATCGCTCAGCACAAGCGCGTGCTCGTCGTCAGCGCCCGCCGTTCCAGCCTCGACGGTATCGCGCACCGCTTGGTGCAGGTCGGGCTGCCCGGGGTCGCCGTGACCCCGCGCACCCTGCGCCGGGACCTGATCCAGGCGATCACCCGCAACGAGAAGGCCACCCAGCCCATGGTCGGCGACGTCGACGACGCGCTTGTGCGCCTGCGCAAGGTGCTACTCGACTACCGGTCGGCGCTCACCCGCCGCGACCCGGCGCTCGGGGTGTCCGTTCTCGACGCCCTCGGAGAGTTGGCACGCCTCGCGCAGCTGCCCTCACCTCCTTCGACCACGGCCAGGCTCGACCGGCGCGCGCTCGAACGCCTGGCGCAGGGTCGGCCGGCCGCCGCCGCCACCCTGATCAAGGCGGCTGCACTCGGTGAATTCCGCTACGGACCGGGCGACTCGCCATGGTACGGAGCCTCCTTCTCCTCCACCGCGGACGCCTCGGCGGCGCACCAGTTGGCCAAACGGGTCAACCAGATCGAACTCCCACGCCTGCTCGAGCGTGCCGCCGGACTCGTCGGCCAGACCCGACTGCGACCGTTCGAGACCATCGCCGAGCTCGGCGTCTACCTGCGGCTGCTGCTCGACATCCGGGAGACGCTCGACAAGTTCCAGCCGGCCGTCTTCGACCGGTCCCTGACCGAACTGATCTCCGCGACCGCGTCCCGCCGGGAGTCACCCGAGATGACCGGCGCGAACCGTCGCCGTCTGCGCAAGCTCGCTGTGGAATACTTGCGCCCCGGCGTGCACGTGAGCGACATGAACGAGAGCCTGCGCCGCATCCAGCAGCAGCGCACCCTGTGGCAGCGCTTCGTAGTCGCCGGCGTCACCCCCGAGGTGCCCGTGGGCATCTCGGATGTGCACGTGGCCTACCAGCGCGTCTCGGAAGACCTCGCGAGCCTCGACGTTCCGCTCGGAGCGGCCGGAACCACGCGTCAGCTGTCGAACCGCCCGGTGAAGGAGCTCATCTACACGATCTCCGGCCTGGCCGCCGAGAGCGAGGTGCTGGCGAACCTACATGAGCGCACCGCGCTGCTCGCTACCCTGCGCGAACACAATCTCGACCCGCTGATGACCGACCTGGCCCAGCGCCACGTGTCCGAGAGAGACGTCGCCGACGAGCTCGAACTCGCCTGGTGGCAGTCCGTGCTCGAGACCATGCTCAGCGGCGACAAGGCCCTCCTGAACGCCAACACGCAGGTTCTCGACCGGCTCGAGGCCGACTTCCGTCTGGTCGACGAGGCGCACGCCTCGACCACCGGGCAGCTCCTCGCCTGGCTGCTCGCCGAGACCTGGAAGATCGGCGTCGTCGACTGGCCCGAGGAGGCCGACAACCTCAGGCGCCTGCTGCGCGCCGACCGGGCCACCCCCACCCGCCTGCACAAGGCCGCCCCGCACCTGGGCCGCGTGCTCGCCCCGGTCTGGCTGGCCTCGCCCTACGAGGTGGCGGCACTCGCCGACCAGATGAGCTTCGACACCGTCCTGCTCGTCGACGCCGGCGCCACCACTCTGGCCGAGAACGTCGGCGCCATCCGTCGCGGCCGGCAGATCGTCGCGTTCGGCGACCCGGTCACGCAGACACCGTCGTCGTTCGAGACCGGCATCACGGCCGCCGCCGACGACCGCGTCGAGCAAGAGACCAACGTCGACGCCCTGCACGCCGACTCGGCCCTGGCCCGCCTCGGCGAGCTGCTGCCGACCCTCACCCTGACCCGCAGCTACCGCGCTGGCGGCGAAGACCTCGCGGAACTCGTCAACCACCGCTTCTACGGCGGGCGCATCGACTCCCTGCCCTGGGCGGGCAGCTACCTCGGGCACGGCAGCCTCACCATCAACTACGTGGCCGGCGGGCACGGCATGCCCGACGCCGACTCCGGGGCCGTGGAAAGCGTCGACGCCGAGGTGGCCAAGGTGGTCGAACTCGTCATGGACCACGCCGTCAAGCGCCCGAAGGAATCACTCATGGTCATCACGGCCAGCGCGCGGCACTCCGTGCGTGTGCACCAGGCCGTGCTGTCCGCCTTCTCCAAGCGTACCGACCTCTCCGACTTCATCCTGAAAGACCGGGCCGAGCCATTCACTGTGCTCACCCTCGAGCAGGCCGTGGCGCAGAGCCGCGACCGGGTGATCTTCTCCATCGGCTACGGCCGCACCCCGCACGGCCGTCTCCTGACGAACTTCGGTTCGCTCGGTGAACCGGGCGGCGAGCGGCTGCTGGCCATCGGCATGACCCGGGCCCGTCGGGCCATGGACATCGTTTCCTGCTTCCGCCCCTCCGACATCGACGAGGATCGCCAGCGCCACGGCATCCTCGCGCTCTCCCAGGTGCTCAGCGAGACCGAGGCGCGCCGCAACGAGGCCCAAGTTCCCGACGCGAGCGAGGCGATGCTGGTCGACCTGGCCCGCCGGCTGGAACGCCTTGGCCTCACCGTGTCGCTCGGCCACCGCGGCAAGCTGGCCCTCGCCGGCTCGCACGCGGGCCGTGCCGTCGTCGTCGAAACGGATGCCGTCGTCGGCCGGTCGAGCTTGCGCGAGTCCCTGAGGCTCCGCCCCGAAGTGCTGCGCCGCCTCGGCTGGCACTACCTGCGGGTGCACAGCTTCGAACTCTTCAGCAACCCGGACGCGGTGGCCGCCCGCGTGGCGGCACTCGTCGGCCTGTCGGTGCCGCCGGCGGCTGCCGGATCCTCCGCGCATGGCTCGGCCGCGCCTGGTACGACGGGGCGTGGTTCGACGGCGCCCGGTTCGTCGGGGCGTGGTTCGACGGGGCCTGGTTCGTCCGGTCCGGTGCGCCGACCTGGTGCCTGAGCGCGACGTACCCGAGCGGGATGGTCTCGACAAGCTCGACCACCGGGATAAGGTCGGCCACCGGGACGCATCCGTCGTTCCCCGGCAGTCCGTCGTCAAATCGGCCGGCACGTCCCGGCGTGCTCGGCTGACGCCCGCGCCCGACACCGACCCCGATCCGCACCCACCGGTTCTGCGCGAGGAGGGCGGCATCGTGCCCGCCGATCCCGCCGGACCGGGCACCCGCGGCGTCAACGACGAACGGCTCCGTCAGGACCGCCCGCCGCACTGGTAGCCGAAGGGACGGAGTCGGTGACTGCCGTGGATGAGTGAGGCCGCATCGTCGTGGGCGATGGGCCCGCCGAGCCCGTGTGTGTGTGTGTGTGTGGCTAACTCAGGACATCCGCCGGCCGCATTCACCAGCCGCCGCAGAGCAGTGCGGAACCGGCGCGGATGCCCGACCCGGCCGGACGGATCTCCTGAGTTGGCCACAACGCCTGCCCGCTGTGCAGCAGCGCTTGTGCCGCTCGGTATCCACCACGCGCTCCGCCCGCGGCCCGAACGAATTCGACGGAGATTCTGCCCGTATCGTCCGGAAACAGGCCGAAATCCCGCTCAAACGTCAGAATCTCCGTCGAATTGGTTCGACCCCGGACACGGCCTTCCGCCTGTACTGAGCAGCGTCAACGGGGGCCGGTCAGAATTGGCTTGCCGGGAGCGATAACCAATCGATGAGGCCTCACTCATCTAGAGCGTGTGCTTCGGACCCTGGTCGAGTGTCGCGCCGGCGGCCAGCAGGTCCCGGATCTCGGTCAGGAGGTCGAGTTCCGTTGTGGGGGCGGCGGCATCGGCGGTGGAGGGAATTCCGGCTGCACGGCGACGCTCCTGCGTGTGCTTGAGGTGGTTGAGCGGCATCACGAAGACGAAATAGACGACGGCCGCGACCAGCAGGAAGTTGATGGCCGCGGCGAGGACGAGACCGAACGACAGGCCGCCCCCGCCGGGAAGGCCGATGACCATTGCCTCCGTCAGGCTCTCCGAGTCGAAGATCGCCGCGATCAGCGGGTTGAAGATGCCCGTGACGATCGCGCTGACCACCCCGGTGAACGCCGCGCCGATGACCACGGCGACAGCAAGCTCAATGACGTTGCCGCGCATGATGAATTCTTTGAAGCCCTGGATCATGGTGATACTCCGGTGAGGTCTCGGCGCCGGGACAGGCGAGTGGTGTGCTGAGGTGCTGAGGTGCTGAGGCGGTGAGGTGCTGGGGGCTAGGAGGCCTTCGCGGCGGACGCGGGCGTGTTGCTGGTGCTGGTGCTTGCGACTTTCGTCGGGCCGGAGCTGTCTTTCGCGGGGGCCGCGGACTTCTCGCTGGAGGAGCCGGAACCGGTGCCGGAGCCGGAATCGCCCGACTTCGCGTCTGAGCTCTTATCTGACTTTTTGTCTGGGGTCTTCGACGAGCGCTCGAGCGAGCGCTTCGCATCCGATCGGGCGTCGTTGCTGTAAAAGCCGGAACCGCTGAAGGTCACGCCGATCGACGAGAAGACCTTGCGCAGCTTGCCGCCACAGGTCGGGCACGTGGTGAGCGAGCTGTCGGTGAATGCTTGCTGGATGTCGAACGCGGTGTCGCACTCGGTGCAGCGGTAGGAATAGGTAGGCACTGGAACTCCGATGGGGGACCGGCCCGTGGGCCGGAATCTCCGATTATGAAATGGCTTTCGTTGAACAGGAAGTAGGGGGAGTGCCGATCAGAACGCGATGATGCGCGTGGGGGTGACCAGGCCGTCGACCGGCTGGTCGTGAACCTCACGGGGCACCTCGTCGACGAATTCGTTGTCGAAGACGACGGCATACACCGGCGGGCACTTCTCCATCGAGCCTAGGGTCTTGTCGTAGTAGCCGCGACCCCAGCCCATGCGCAGGCCGGTCGCATCGACGGCGGCGGCCGGCACGATGATGAGGTCAACGTCGTTGATCGCGATCGGGCCCAGCAGGCTGCCGCCTGCCTCGGGCGCGCCCGAGAGACCCTCGAATTCGGTCTGGTCCTCGCCGACGGTCCAGTCGAGGAGTCCGTCATCGCGGGACACCGGAAACAGCACCCGGATGCCCTGGGCCTCCGCCCAGTTCACGAACGGGCGGGTGTCCGGTTCGTTGCGGGAGGACAGGTAGCAGGAGATGGACCGGGCCGACAGATCCAGAGTGATGCTCTGCAGATTCTGAGTGAATCCGGCCGTCGCGGCCTCCCGCTCGACCGAGGTCAGGTTCTGGCGGCGCTCCCGCAGCTCGGCGCGAAGCGCGCGCTTTCGGTGACCGATAACGGAATCCATATATCTCATCCTAGATGCCGATATCGTAGGGACCATGGGGACACCAATTACCAAAGCCGTCATTCCTGCTGCAGGACTGGGCACTCGTTTTCTTCCGGCCACCAAGGCCATGCCGAAGGAGATGCTGCCGGTCGTCGACAAACCGGCGATCCAGTACGTGGTGGAGGAGGCCGTGGCCGCGGGCCTGACCGACGTGCTGATGGTCACCGGGCGCAACAAGAACGCGCTGGAAAACCACTTCGACCGCATGACCGAACTCGAGGCGATCCTGAAGAAAAAGGGCGACCACAGCCGACTGGAGAAGGTCAACCACGCCACCGACCTGGCCGACATCCACTACGTCCGCCAGGGTGACCCGCTGGGCCTCGGCCACGCGGTGCTGCGAGCCAAGATGCATGTTGGCAACGAACCGTTCGCGGTGCTGCTCGGTGACGACATCATCGACGCGCGCGACCCGCTGTTGTCGAAGATGCTCGCCGAGCAGAGCACGCGCAATACCAGCATCATTGCCCTGATGGAGGTGGAGCCCTCACAGATCCACCTCTACGGGGCGGCCGCGGTCGAGGCCACCGACGATCCCGACGTGGTGCGGGTCACCGGGCTGGTCGAGAAGCCCAGCACCGAGGATGCCCCGTCGAACCTGGCCATCATCGGCCGCTACGTGCTACGCCCCGAGGTCTTCGAGGTGCTCGAGCGCACCCAGCCGGGCAAGGGTAACGAGATCCAGCTCACCGACGCGCTGCAGGAGATGGCGCTGAACCCGGTCACCAGCGGCGGCGTGTACGGGGTCATTTTCCGTGGCCGCCGCTACGACACCGGCGACCGCCTCGACTACATCAAGGCCATTGTGCAGCTTGCCGTCGACCGCGAGGACCTCGGACCGGACCTGCGGCCCTGGCTGCACGAGTTCGTCGCCACTCTCGACTAAAACACGCGCGGTAGATTAAGGGAACACCATTTCGGCATTGAGTAGACGGGCACACTGTGGCGATCGCAATACCGACGCTTCATGAGGGTCCCGTCACACTGCGACCGATCCGATTGCGCGACGACCGCAACCTCGACCGTTCCCTGATGGAGAACCGGGGCTGGCTGCGCACCTGGGAGGCCACCAGCCCCTATGCGCCGATGTCCTTCGACACCCGCGCCAGCATCCGCAGCCTGCTTGCGCACTCTCGTGCCGGCAGCGGGCTGCCGTTCCTGGTCGAATACCAGGGCGAGCTGGCCGGCCAGCTCAACGTGTCGTCGATCACCTGGGGCTCCCTGTCGTCGGCCACCATCGGCTACTGGGTTGGCGAGGAATTCGCAGGGAAGGCGATCACGCCCACAGCCGTAGCCCTGGCCACCGACTACTGCTTCGGCCAGCTCGGGCTGCACCGCATGGAGATCTGCATCCGACCCGAGAACGTGCCCTCGCTGCGGGTCGTGGAGAAACTCGGCTTCCGCTACGAGGGTCTGCGTCGCCGGTACATTCACATTAACGGCGACTGGCGCGACCATTTTTGCTTCGGGCTGGTGGCCGAAGAGGTGCGCCAGGGCGTGCTGCACCGCTGGCAGTTCGGCCAGGCGCCGGCCGACGCCGCCCGGGTGACGGACGTCGATCGGGCCGCGGCCGCGCATCCGTTGACGGTGAGTGACCGATGAGTGCAAGAATTGCCCGTGACACACCCTCGATAATCATCACCGCATGGCTATGGCCCTCTTACCTTAGAGATTATGAGTAGCGAGATCCTGGGCGGGGGAGTGATGATTGCGGTCGCGGCTGCCCTGTGGGTGACCTACCTCATGCCGACCTGGGCGCGCCGACGCCAGTACCTCACCACCGAGCGCAACGCTGTTCGCTTGCAGCAGACCATGCGCATTCTGGCGGAGACGTCCGAGGTGCCCCAGCAGGTGCGGCTCGAAGCGAATGCCCGAACCGTCCTGACCCAACGCAAGCTGCTGGCCCAGGCCGAAGACGATGCCCGAGCCGAGGCGAAGGCGGTGACGGATGCCGCCGCGTCCGCTCGGCGCTCCGCCGCGGCCCTGGCCGCCACAAACCGCGCCGCTGCCGCCCGAGAGGTCGCTGCCCAGGCTTCCGCAGTGCGTGCCGGCGCAGTGGGCGCCGGGGTCGTGGCCAGATTGCCGGGTCGCGCTCGCGCTCTGCGTCTGCGCCGGGTGCGAGCGCTGACCTCCCTGATCCTGCTCGGGGGCATCCTCTTCTTCGTCTCCGGGGTTCTCGCGGTGGCAGCGGGCGGAGCCTGGACCGCAGTCCTCGCCGGCCTGGCTACGGTCGCGCTCGCTGTCGGGGCGCTGTCGCGCCTCGCCCGCACATCTCGCCGCGCCCACCAGCACGCTGCCGCCGCGAATGGCTCAGAGGTCAGCTACCCCTCCGCCCGTGTCGGGCAGGCCTTCGAGTCCGTGCACCTCGAGGAGACGCCGGTCGTCGCTCCGAGCTGGACGCCGTTGCCGCTGCCTCGGCCGATGCACCTGTCGCGCGGATCCGTCGCCCAGGCGGCGATGGCATCCGTGGATGCCGCCGCCGAGCTGCGGAAGGTAGCCGCAGAGGCGGAACTCGCCCGCCGGGCCGCGGCCCTCGAGGTGGCCGTCACCCCGCTCACGCGTGCGGCGCCCGGTCGCGAGAATGCTCCGGCCGTGCCCGCAGCGAGCCGGTTCGCGTCGATGGGGGTCGTCGGAGACACCGCTCCCGGCATGAGCGACCTCGACGACGTGCTGCGCCGTCGCCGCGCCGTCGGCTGACCGAACCCGGGCACATTCGGGCTCTAGCGGGCGGTTCGGCGAAACTCGGTCGCCGCGCGTGATATTCTGCATAAGCGGTTAGGGGCTATGGCGCAGTTGGTAGCGCGTCTCGTTCGCAATGAGAAGGTCAGGAGTTCGAATCTCCTTAGCTCCACCGAGATAGTGACAATCGTCAGTCGCAGGCCCCTGGGAAACCGGGGGCCTGCTTCTTTCTGTCTTCGTCTTCAGGCCGACGAGCCATTCCGTCGCCGAACTCGGAGATTTCGGTTCATGCGGCGTGGTGCGCCGGGGTGAACAGCGTGTCGCAAAAATCTCCGAAATGGGAGTTTCTGATCCAAGCCGAGTTCACGTGCCGACCTGCGCCGGCCTCAGCCGCCGAGCGCCGAGCGCCGATCGGCCGACGAACGTCTCCATGGTGAGCACGGTCGTGCCCTCCACGTCGGTTGTGGACAGCGCCACGCGCACAGCACCGAGCTCGGCCAGGGAGGAAACGTGGGTGCCGCCGCAGGGGATGCGCACGTCGTGTGCCGGCAGCTCACAGACCCAGTACCGGCGGTCGGTCAGCAGTGGGCCGTCCCGGTCGATGCGCACGCTCGCGTCCGTAGCCACCCACCCGGCGAGAGAGGTGTTCAGCATCGATTCGATCTCGGCCAGTTGGTCGGCCAGTTCCTCCGTGACGAAGCCCTTGCGGCGCAGGGATTTGCCGAGCCGGTAGGTGTCCACGGATTCGTTCTCGCCGATGAGGGACACGTCGATCGCGGTGCCGTCGAAGTCGGGGCTGCCGAGAGCGTCGGTGCGCACGTCCTTCTTCCACCGGTTTGCGAGAGCCAGGTTGAGGGCGAGGGAGGCGAGGTGGCACGCGGTGTGGCCCGCGGACATCCGTCGCCGGTAGCCGGTGTCAACGACGGCGTCGACCGGCTGCCCCTCGATCAGGGCGGCATGGGGCTGCACGATGTGGGCCACGACGAACGCCCAGCCGGGCGTTCCCTTCGGCACCGGGATGTCCCGGCCGAGATGCAGCGCCGACCCGTCCGTTGCTCCGACGACGCAGTCCAGCACCGGCAGCTCGATTCCCTGGGCGCGCAGCACGGCCCGGTCGGGACCCTGGTCGGGCCAACCCGCGTCAACCGGGTGCACGGGGGTGGTGTCGAGGAGCACGGCGAGCAGTCCGGTCGGGAGCGGCTCGACGTGCAGCACCGTCGCGGTGCTCTCGGTCTGCCCGGCCGGGTAGCTCACTTGGGTGTCCATGGTGGGAAGGGTCATCGGCAGGTCCTTTCGGAACATAAAAGGGTGTTGCCGCGGCTAGCGCGGCAACACCCTGAGTTTAATCGTGGAGCAGGCGCTAGGCCTTGCGCGCCTTCTCGGTCGTCTCGTTCGCCTTGGCATGCTTGTCGGCACGCTTCTCCTTCAAGGACTTGCCGGCAACCTTTTTGGATGCGTCCTTCTTGGGTGATTTGTCAGCCATGTGTACTCCTTCGAACCGAGCCCCAGCGGCACCGTGACTTCGACCCTACGCGGGTTGCCGCGAAACGGCACCTTCCCGCTCGCACCGGCACCCGGGCCTGTGCAACTTGCGCGCCCGGCCGTAGGCTGAGACCGACGCGCCCCGCCAGAGAGGCAGACGTCTCCACCCGGAGAAAGGGATCCAAATATGAGCGACACGACCACCTACGAGGCCATTTTCTACGGACCCAACGTGATCGCCGCCGGCACGCCCCGGAAACTCGAGTACGTGAACGGCGAGTACCAGCAGGAGGTCGTGCTCGAGGAGACGGAAGACGGCTCAACCGTGCGCCGCAGTTTCCGGATCGGCCACGAAACCGAGGAACCGATCCCTTACCGCTTCGTTGAGGAGGATACCGAAGACCCGCAGGGCGAAGCGGATATTCCCAACTAGCCGGAACCGCTTGATTCGTCCACCGGGTCAGATCCGGGTGCCGGGGCCGCGGCCGAGCCGAACGGGCAAAGCCATCAGCGGCCCCACGAAGCGGCGCTGCAGCCTGCGCGCCGGACCCCAGACGAACTGCACCACGTACTGGGCGAGGATGGCGCCCGCCGCCAGCGCGGCGGCCACGGCACCTGCGGTCAGCATGCTGAGCAGGCCGTCGATGTTGCCGTCGGACAGCTGCAGCAGGCCGCGGAACAGGATCAGCCCCGGAACGAGGGGGACGAGCGCGGAAACGACGATCACCAGCGGGGGAGTGCGCACGATCCGGGCCGCGATCGCGGCCAGCAGACCGACACCCATTGCGCTGAGAGCCGACGACCAGACCAGGCCGAAGCCGGCGCTCGCCCCACCCAGATAGAGCAGCTCGGCGACGGCGCCGAGCAGGCAGACCACCCAGAACGCCCGCCACGGCACCTGCACGGCGAGGCCGAAACCGGCGACGATGACCATGGCGGCGGCGAGCATCACGGGCAAGTCGGCCAGAGTCGGCGTGAGGTTGGCATCGACGCGCAATTGGAACCCGAAGCGGGCCACCAGCAGTGACGCCCCGGCCACGCCGGTGACCAGGCCGCCCGTGATCAACAGGGCCTCCATCATTCGTGCCGTGCCGGTCAGGTAGAAGCCCGACAGTGTGTCGTGGACCGCGCCGAAGGTGGTGACGCCGGCCAGGAGCATGATGATGGTCGCGATGACGACCAGGGACGGATTCGCCGAGGTGTCGATGAGTGCGACGATCGCGGCGACAATCGGCCCGATCGCCCCGCCCACCACGTTTTGGTAGAAGACGGGAACCTGCCGGCGGTCGAGCGAGGTCGTGATCAGGTCGATGAAGAAGGTGGCGACGAAGGCGGCGACGCAGACGACCAGGCCGCCGCCGATGAGCACGGCGGCCCCGGCTCCGACGAGGCTCCAGCCCAGCCGGCGGTACAGGGCCGGTACCTGCGGCTTGGCGCTGACAATGGTGGCCAGACGTTTGCGGGCATCGGCGACATCCGGCGGCGAGTCGAGGATCTCGGCGATCAGCTCGGAGGTGGCCGCGAGCTTGCTGTAGTTGAGCGAACGGTACTTGACGTTGCGGCTCCGGGTGATGGACTCGTGCGTGGCCGGGTCCTCGTGGGTGAGCGCGATGATCGTGTGCGTGACGTTGGCCTCGGTTCCCCTCAGCCCGTAGGCGCGGGTGATGGCTTCCATGGCGGCCGTGGCGTCTTCGGCTCCGGCGCCAGCCGCGAAGATGACCTCCGCGAGCCGCATGGTGAGGTCGAGGACCGAGCGGGTGTAGGCGGCGCTGTCGAAGACGTTGATCGCGCGGGTGACATCAGACATCGAGCGGACCCAGCCAGGCGGCAGCCACGGTGGCGTGCGCCGATTCGGCGTCGGACGGGTGGAAGAGCCCGGCAAGAACGTCGCGGTACAGTCGCCCGAGCTCGTTCCCGGCAAAGTACGACGAGCCGCCGCTGACCCGCAGCGCCTGGTCGACGACCAGGCGCGCGGTCTCGGTGGCGCGATACTTCAGGCCCGACAGGAGCGGGAACCACCGCGGGCCGTGGTCGGCCTGAGTGGCGAGATCGTGGGCGAGGGCGTCGAGCTGGGGGTACAGGCCATCCATCATCATCGCGGCCTCCGCGACGCGCCAACGGATGTCCGGGTCCTGCGCCAGGGTTCGGCCGTCGTGCTTGAGCGACGTGCGCCGCTTCGCCGCCAGCACGGCCAGCTCGACCGCGCGCCGGCCGATGCCGGTGTACACGGCCGCCAGCAGGATCTCGAAATTGGCGAAGATCGCAAAGATCAGCGGGTCAGGGTTCGGCCCGGGATCCAGCCGCCGGAAGACCTGCTCCGGGCGGGCGGATGCGCCGGTGAGCACCGTGCTGCGGCTCTGGCTGGCTCGCATGCCCAGGGTGTCCCAGTCATTCTTCTGACTGACGCCCGGGTCGCCCCGATCGATGAACGCCCAGACGATTTTCGGGCCGTCAACGGAGTCCCGGTCGATCCCCATGGTGCCGAGCCGGGTCCAGGCCGGGGAGAGCGTGGTGAAAATCTTGGTGCCGGTGAATCGGTAGCCGCCGTCTGGCTGTGGGGTGGCCGTCGTGATCGAATCGGAGAGCACGAGGTCGTTGCCCGGCTCGCTCACGCCGAAGCCGAAGATCTCGCCCGCGGCGGCGCCGTGCAGCACGCAAGCGAGGCTGTCGTCGCCGCGCTGATGCAGGGTGAGAGCCACGCCCGTCCAGACGAGGTGCATGTTGACGGCGAGGGCCGTGGCCGGGGCGTGGGCGGCGAGCCGGATCTGGTCGTCGGCGACCTGCTGCACGCTGCGCCCGAGGCCACCATGGGAGACAGGCACGAGCGAGCGGAGGTAACCGCAGGCGATCAGGTCGGCCAGATCGTCGGCGGGGAACGTATTGTCCCGGTCATGCTTCGCGGCACGAGAACGGATGCGTTCGAGCAGCTCGTCACCGAGCGGGGAGAGTTCGGTAGACGTGTACACCAAATAAGTTTACGCAGGCGTGCGCCGCTTGCGTGCCAACCGGATCACCAGGTAGACGATTGCTGCGACCAGGCCGAGAGCGAGCAGCCAGGGCAGCGCGAAGCCGATGGCCACGATCGCGGTACCGAGGGCTGTCAGGAGGGCGTTCCAGCCGGCCGCGATGGCATCCCAGAAGTCGTCCGGGGTGCCGGGATCCACTGTGCCGGTCGAGTACAGGTCGAGCGTGATGGTCGAGAAATCAACCTGGTCGGACAGGTAGTCCCGCTGCGCCTGCAACCCCTCGAGCTCGCTCTGCCGCTCGGCCAGCGCGTTCTCGACGGCGATCAGGTCGGTCGTGTTCGTGGCGCTCGTCATCAGGGCGAGTAACCGGTCGACCGAGGTCTGCAGCGAGGTGATCCGGGCATCGAGGTCCTGGGTCTGCTGGGTGATGTCCGAGGCATTGAGTGACACGAAGTTGACGGTGCCGAGCTGCTTCAGCTCCGCCAGCGTGCGGTCGAGCTCATCCGAGGGGATGCGCAGGGTGAGGTTCGCGCTCGCCGGCTGGTTGCCGGTGGCGGGGTTCTCGGTGCGGCTGTCGATCCGACCGCCGGCCTGCTCGGTGATGGTGACGGCATCCTGCACGGATGCGATCGGGTCCTTCACGGTGATCGACACCATCCCGGTGGTGATCACGTCGCGCTGGCTGGAGGCGATCTCGCCCGTGCTGCCGTCCGGGAAGGTGCGCGAGTCGAGAGACTCGCCGGGTTCGGCGCCGGGTGTGACGGTCCCCGGATTGACGACGCCCGGTTCGGCGAGGCCCGGGGACGTGGCGGGGCCGCCGGAGTCGGTGGAAGCGCCGGGCACGGAGCATCCGGCCAGCAGCAGTGCACTCAGGAGTACCGCGGCGATCGCGGGCAAACGCTTCATGGCCCCACTGTACGACCGCTGTCGCCGGCTCTGGATCACAATCGAGTCTCGGCATGCGGCGCGCGCTTCGCGTGCATGCGCCGCCTACACCGGTCGCTGAATGGATCGGGGACGCCGTTCACGGCGATACTGGAACCATGACCTGGTGGGCGACCCTCTGCGAACGGCTCGGCTGGACACGCCCGCCGCTGCTGCACATCGCAATCGATGAGGGAACCGGTCCGGTCGTGATTCTCGTGCACGGCATCGCCTCCTCCTCGGAAACGTTCCGGGAACTGGTGCCACTGCTTGTGCCCAGGCACCGGGTCATCGCCGTCGACATCCTGGGTTTCGGCGAATCGCCGATCCCCGAAGGGTGCGAGTATCGGCTCGAGGACCACGTCGAGGCCCTGGCCACCACGATCCGGTCGCTGAAGCTCCGCGAGCCGTTCATCCTGGTGGGCCACTCCCTCGGCAGCCTGATCGCGGCCCGGCTGGCGGCGATGCCCCGCACCCGCGCGTCCCGTCGAACCCAGGTGTCCCGGGTGGTGCTCGTGGGGCCGCCGGTCTATCTGTCGCCGACCGACATCGGTGAACGCTGGGTGCGGGCCCGGGTGAACGCCTACCTGCGCGCCTACGATTTCCTGCGGCTGAACAAGGAGTTCACTCTCGCGAACGCGGCCATCATCGCACGGCTGCTGCCGAAGGGCATCTTCGAGCTGACGGAGCGCAACTGGACCCCGTTCGTGAAATCGCTGGAGCACTGCATCGAATCGCAGACCGTGGTCAGCGACATCGCGGCCGTGCGAGTGCCGGTCGACGTGGTCTACGGTGTGCTGGACGCCTTCATCGCGGCCGGCTCCATGACGGTGATCGAACGGATGCGCCACGTCACCATGCACCGCGTCGAAGCGAACGACCATCTCATCCGGCCGCGGCTCGCCCGGGCACTGGCCCGGGTCATCGACGCGGACGACAGGGCCGGGGCCGGGGCCTTGTCCGCGGCTGCTGCCTCGTCGGTCACTGCTTCCACTTTGACTTCCGTGGCTAGGCTGGAGACATGGACACACGAACCCTCGGAAAAACCGGCCGAATCGTCTCCGTGATCGGGTTGGGCACCTGGCAGCTGGGAGCGGACTGGGGTGACGTGTCGGAGGCCGACGCGACCGCGGTGCTCGCGGCATCCGTCGACGCCGGCGTCACCTTCTTCGACACCGCCGACGTCTACGGTGACGGCCGCAGCGAGCAGATCATCGGTCGATTCCTGGCCGGCAGCGCCGCCGCAGCCGGCATCACCGTGGCCACCAAGATGGGCCGACGGGTCGACCAGCTGGCCGAGAACTATACGCTCGCCAACTTCCGGGCCTGGACCGACCGGTCCCGCACGAACCTCGGCATGGACACCCTGCACCTCGTGCAGCTGCACTGCCCGCCGAGCGACGTGATCGAATCCGACGAGGTCTACGACGCGCTCGACACACTCGTCGCCGAGGGAGCCATCGCCGGCTACGGGGTGAGCGTCGAGACCTGCGACCAGGCTCTCGCAGCCATCGAACGGCCCGGCCTGGCCAGCGTGCAGATCATCCTGAATGCGTTCAGGCTGAAGCCGCTCGAGGCCGTCGTGCCGGCCGCGCGCGCCGCCGGTGTGGGCATCATCGCCCGCGTTCCGTTGGCGAGCGGCCTGCTGACCGGAAAGTACACCCGGGAGACAACCTTCGCGGCGAACGACCACCGCAACTACAACCGCGACGGCAGCGCCTTCGACGTCGGCGAGACCTTCTCCGGTGTGGACTATGAGACCGGCCTGGCAGCCGCCGCGGAGTTCGCGGCGCTCGTGGGCTCCCTGACCGAGGAGCTCACGCCCGCGCAGGCCGCGCTGGCCTGGGTGGCCCAGATTGACGGCATCAGCTCGGTCATCCCCGGGGCCCGATCGGTGCAGCAGGCTCGCGGCAACGCCGCTGCCGGTTCGGTCGCCCCGCTCAGCCTCGGGCTCAACGAGGGCGTGCAGGATATCTACGACCGGATGCTGCGCGAGCAGATCCACCGCCGCTGGTAGCACCTGTCCGGTCGGGAGTGCCCGCTCCGCGGGTCGCTCTCGACCGGAACGGGGACTCTCGCGTGGACCTGTGGGGGCGGCATTGTCGCAAGGCACTGCGGCTCCGGCGAACCAATTCGACGGAGATTTTTGGGTTGAAGCCGGTTTCCGGCTTGTTTGGGCGGGATTCGGTCGAAATCTCCGTCGAATTCGTCAGGCGTGCGGAGAGGGGCGCGGGAGAGTGGCGCGGGGCCCTCAGCGCGACCCGCGGGCACCGATCCGGGTCGAGCCGAGATTCAGTCCAGGTCGTCGGGATCTCTGCCGGTGCGCTGGCCGGCGTCGATGGCGGCGATGGCGGCATGGTCGCCGGCGTTGAGTGTGAAGTCGAAGACGTCGAAGTTTTCCCGGATGCGCACCGGTGTCACCGACTTCGGAATCACCACATTGCCCAGCTCGAGGTGCCAGCGGATGACCACCTGTGCGGCCGTCTTGCCGTGCCGGGCGCCGATGGCGTCGAGGGTCTCGTTGCCGATCGCGCGGCCGCGGGCCAACGGCGACCAGGCCTCGGTGAGGATGCCGTGGGCCGCGTCGTACTCGCGCACGGTGGACTGCTGCAGCCACGGGTGCAGCTCCACCTGGTTGAGGACCGGAACGACATCCGTTTCGGCCAGCAGACGGTCCAGGTGGTGCGGCTGGAAATTGGACACCCCGATCGACCGGGCGCGACCTGAGGCGCGCAGCGTCTCGAGGGCGCGCCAGGTATCGACGAAGAGGTCCTGGCGGGGTGCGGGCCAGTGGATCAGAAAGAGGTCGACGTAGTCGAAGCCGAGTTTGCCGAGGCTCACGTCGAAGGCGCGCAGGGTCTTGTCGTAGCCGTGCTGGTCGTTCCAGACCTTCGTGGTGACGAACACGTCCTCACGGGGCAGGCCGGAGCGGGCGATACCCTGGCCGACGCCGGTCTCGTTGTCGTAGAGCGCCGCGGTGTCGATGTGGCGGTAACCGGCCTCCAGGGCGACCCGCACAGCGTCGGCCGCCGAGGCATCCGCGATCTTGTACACGCCGAGCCCGAGCTGGGGGATACCGTGTCCGTCATGCAGGGGAAGTAACGGTGAGAGCGTCATTCCCCCATCTAACCTCGTCCTACTGCGCCGAGGCGTGAAACGACACGATTGAGGGGTGCGCGGGACGCTCAACCCCGCAATTGTGTCGGTTCACCGCGCGATGAGCGGAGGCGGCTAGGAGACCTGCACCTGGATCGGTGCGGTGTCGGGGAGCGGGCTCGCATCGCGACCGCGCAGGTCGGGGTGCCAGCGCCGGCCGAGCGCGGGGATGATCGTGCCGAGCCCCGCGAAGCCGGCCGCGACCAGGATGGCCGCCGTGGCGCCGCTCTGGTCGATCATGAAACCGGCGATGGCGGAACCCAGGGCGGCGCCCATCAGCTGGCCGGTGCCCACCCAGCCGTAGGCCTCCGCGGTGTCACTGAACTTGACGCTCGCGGACACGATGCCGAACAGAACGGCAAAGGCCGGCGCGATTCCGATTCCCGCCAGCAGCAGGGTGGCGGCCAGCCACCAGAAGCTGAGCCCGAGGGTGGCGAGCCCGAGGCCGACGGTGACGATGAGCATCCGTGCGGCCAACGCCCAAGGGCCGATCGGGGCGTGGCCGAGGGCGAGCCCGCCGATCAGCGAGCCGAGAGCGAAGATGCCGAGCACCCAGCCCGAGTCCGCGCTGCCGTGCCCGAACGCGGCCACCACACCCGCCTCGACCGAGGCGCAGGCGGCTACC
Organism: Cryobacterium sp. M96; assembly: GCF_002929845.1. GTDB lineage: Bacteria > Actinomycetota > Actinomycetes > Actinomycetales > Microbacteriaceae > Cryobacterium > Cryobacterium sandaracinum. The sequence continues at coordinate 23,730 of NZ_PJJS01000031.1, read as the reverse complement.
AGCATGAAGCCGACGATGGTGCTGAGCATGACCGCCGGGCGTTTGAGAACGACGCCGAGTTTGCGGCGGCTACGGGGGATGCGCACCCGGCCGACCTCGGGCAGCACCAGAAACCAGACGCCGCCGCCGATGAGGAAGATGGCGGCGAGCAGGATGCCGGCGACCGGGCTGACCTGGATGGCCACGAACGTGGCAATCACCGGGCCCAGCACCCAGATGATCTCCTGGGCCGACGCGTCGAGCGAGAACAGCGGCGTGAGCTGGCGGGAGTTGACGATCTTCGGGTAGATGGTGCGCACGGCCGGCTGAATCGGCGGTGTGGACAACCCGGCGATGAGCCCCACGGCCATCAGAACATAAATGGGCATGCTGACCAGAGCCATTGTCACGATGGAGGTCGCGCAGACGACGAGGGTGGCCGTGATCACCGGACGCATGCCCCAGCGGCCCATCAGTCGGCTGGTGAGCGGCCCGGCGACGGCCTGGCCGATGCTCATGGCACCCAGCACGAGGCCGGCGGCGCCATAGGAGTCGAAGACCTGCTCGATGTGGATCAGGAACGCGAGCGACAGCATCCCAAAGGGGAACCGAGCTGTCAGTTGTGCGGCGATGACGCGAGCAACGCCCGGAGTCTTCAAAAGGGTCCAGTAGCTGCTCACCTACTCAAGTCTACGTCCGCCGAGGTAGCGTGAGCGCGTGCGAATACTGATCACGGCCGACGAATTGGCAGCCATGCTTGAGTCCCAAAGCGACGTTCGGGTGCTGGACGTGCGCTGGAAGCTGGGTGGCCCTCCCGGGCCGGACGAATACCGGGCCGGCCACATCCCCGGCGCCGTGTACGTCGACCTGGAGACCGAGTTGGCCCGGCCCGGCGAACCGGCCGACGGGCGGCATCCGTTGCCCACCCGTGCGACGCTGCAGGCAGCCGCGCGCCGCTGGGGGCTTCGTGACGGCGACACGGTCGTGGTCTACGACGACCTGGGCGGGGTGTCGGCAGCCCGTGCCTGGTGGCTGCTGCGTCACGCCGGGGTGCGCGACGTGCTGCTTCTCGACGGGGCGCTCGCCGCCTGGCGCGCCGCCGGCTTGCCGCTCGCGGTCGGCGAGCTGGCCACAACAGAGCTGAGCGCGGAAACGGTCCGTCCGGGCACGATCACCCTCTCCGACGGGGTGCTCCCTGTGCTCGACACGGATGCCGCCGCCGCGCTCGCGCAGACCGGCGCGCTCCTCGACGCCCGCGCTGCGGAGCGCTACCGCGGTGACACGGAGCCGATCGATCCTCGTGCCGGCCACATCCCCGGCGCGATCAGCGCGCCCACGGCCGACAACCTCACCCTCGACGGGCGCTTCCTCCCGGCCGCCGAACTGCGCGCCCGGTTCGAGGCGCTCGGAGTCACGGCGGGCGGCACGGTGGGCGTCTACTGCGGCTCCGGCGTCACCGCCGCGCACGAGGCGGCCGCTCTGGCCATCGCCGGGTTCTCACCGGCGCTCTACCCCGGCTCGTGGTCGCAGTGGTCCAACCTGCCGGGCCGCCCGGTCGCGACGGGCGACCCGCGGGCGTGAAATCCGCGCGAAACACGCTTCCGGTCATACTGAGACACGGGGAAGCCCGTCCACGCTCAGTAGGGCTGGCCCAAAACGTTATCTGCGCACGGAATCCGCGTGAGCGTGCTGTTATATGCTCGCTTTTGTCGAATTCCGTTAACGGACCTCAAAGACGAACCAGACACATCCGACAACCACGAAAAAGGTTACGCAATGCGCGCTCAATACCTGCTCCCGGCTCTCGCCGCCGTCACGGCACTCCTACTCACCGGCTGCGTGGACAACTCCACGGACACCACGGGCGGAGCGACGGCCGCCTCCTCCGCCAGTGAGATCGCCGTGGACGACGCCGCCGCCGCGATGCTTCCCGCCGAGGTCGCCGACTCCGGCACGCTCGTCATCGGGACCGACCCGACCTACGCTCCCAACGAGTTCAAGAACGAAGCCGGTGAGCCGATCGGCTGGGGCATCGTGATCGCTGAGGCCGTCGCAGCCAAGCTCGGCTTGGAGCCGGAATTCCAGGTCGCGAAATTCGACAACATCATTCCGAGCGTGACGGGCGGCAAGGCCGATATCGGCGTGTCCTCCTTCACCGACAACGTCGAGCGGGAGAAGCAGGTCGACTTCGTCAACTATTTCGTCGCCGGCATCCAGTGGGCCTCGGCCGTCGGCAACGACGTCGATCCGGACAACGCCTGCGGGCTGAAGGTCGCCGTGCAGGCCACCACGTATGAGGACACCGACGAAGTGCCGGCCAAGAGTGACGCCTGCGTCGCGGCCGGCAAGCCGGCGATCGACAAGCTGAAGTACGACACCCAGGACCAGGCCACCAACGCGGTCGTGCTGGGCCAGGCCGACGCGCTCAGCGCCGACTCGCCCGTCACTCTCTACGCGATCGCCCAGACCGAGGGCAAGCTGCAGCCGGCCGGAGAGACCTTCGATGTGGCGCCGTATGGCATCGTGGTCGCCAAGGACTCCGAGCTGACCAAGGCCGTGCAGGCTGCGCTGCAGTCCATGGTCGACGACGGCACCTACGGTGACATCCTCGACGAGTGGGGCGTCGCGGATGGTGCGATCGAGACGATCACGATCAACGCCGCGTCGAACGGATAACGTATGAGCATCACAACTCCACCGAAGGCGGGCGGGGCAACCCGCCCGCCCGGGGAACCGGCCCCATCGGTGCCGATCAAGGCCATCAAGCTGCGGCATCCGTGGAGGATGGTGTTCGCCATTCTGCTCGTGGTGGTCTTCGTCTCCATCGTCGTCGACGCCGCGCTCCGGCCGGCCTACGACTGGCCCGCCGTCGGCAAGTACCTCTTCGACCGCCGCATCTCGCAGGCGGCCGTCGTGACCCTGCAGCTGACCGTGTACTCCATGGTCATCGCGATCGTCCTCGGGGTGATCCTGGCCGTCATGCGGCTCTCGCCCAACCCCGTGGTGAAGAGCCTGGCCTGGTTCTACCTGTGGATCTTCCGTGGCACCCCGGTCTACGTGCAGCTGACGATCTGGGGTCTGATCTCGCTGATCTACTCGAGCATCGACATCGGCATCCCGTTCATGGACCCGTGGGTGTCCTTCTCGACCAACGCGGCACTGAGCACGTTCACCATCGCCATCATCGGGCTGGCCCTGAACGAAGCGGCCTACATGGCTGAAATCGTGCGCGCCGGCCTCCTGGCCGTGGACAGCGGCCAGGAGGAGGCTGCGACGGCGCTCGGAATGAGCTGGTCGCAGACCATGACGCGGGTGATCCTGCCGCAATCGATGCGCGTGATCATCCCGCCGACGGGCAACGAGGTCATTTCGATGCTGAAGACCACGTCGCTCGTCACCGCCGTGCCGTTCAGCTTCGAGCTGTTCACCCGGTCGCGGGATATTTCCGCGGAGACGTTCAACCCGATCCCGCTTTTGATCGTGGCCTCGATCTGGTACCTGTTCTTCACGTCCATCCTGATGGTCGGCCAGTACTTCCTCGAAAAGCGGTTCGCCCGCGGCGTGGGCGACCGGCAGCCGGATCGCAAGGATGCCGTCGGCACCGGAACGGGAACCCTCACCGGGGTCGTCCCCGTCATCGGTTCCGGGCAGCCGTCGGTGATCGCACCGCCGCGCGAGAACGATCCACCAGCCAACCCCGGAGGCGTGAAATGACCGACGTGAACACGCAGGCCGGGGCATCCGTCACGATTCCTCCCATGGTTCTGGCCGAGCAGGTATCGAAGAGCTTCGGCTCGAACGAGGTGCTCAAGAGCATCTCCCTCGAGGTGAAGCGTGGCGAGGTGATGTGCCTGGTCGGGCCCAGTGGGTCGGGTAAGTCCACGTTCCTGCGCTGCATCAACCACCTCGAGGTGCTTTCCGCCGGTCGGCTCAGCGTCGACGGCGAGCTGATCGGCTACCGGGAGACCAACGGCAAGCTCTACGAGATGGCACCCAAGGAAGCGTCCCGTCAGCGACGGGACATCGGCATGGTGTTCCAGCGGTTCAACCTGTTTCCGCACATGACGGCGCTAGAGAACGTGATGGAGGCGCCGATCCGGGTGAAGGGGCTGCCGAAGGCCCAGGTGGAGCGGAGCGCTCTCGATCTGCTGGCCAGGGTGGGTCTGGCCGAACGTGCCGACTACTACCCGGCGCACCTGTCGGGTGGGCAGCAGCAGCGGGTGGCGATCGCCCGCGCACTCGCGATGGAACCCAAGCTCATGCTCTTCGACGAGCCGACCAGCGCGCTCGACCCTGAGCTCGTCGGCGAGGTACTCGACGTGATGAAGGGTCTGGCCAAATCGGGCATGACCATGATCGTGGTCACCCACGAGATGGGCTTCGCCAAGGAGGTCGCCGACTCGCTCGTCTTCATGGACGGCGGTGTGGTCGTCGAAGCGGGCGACCCGGACGAGATCCTGACGAACCCGCAGCACCGCCGCACGCAGGCGTTCCTGTCGAAGGTGCTTTAGAAATGGTGCTCTAGAAATGTTGCTCTAGGAAAACCGCAGCCACCGTTGCCGTTTGTGCCGAGAGTACCCGCCGTTGCGGCGACTCTCGGCACAAACGGCGACTCTCGTTCGGGCCGAGCAGTGTGACGCCGAGCCTGCCCTACGCCGGGCGGCTCTGCGGTGCGGTAGCCGCGGTCATCGCGGAATCGTGCTCCACGACGTCGCCGAGTACCTCGTCGATCTGCCTCATGCTCTCGGCCGGGATCTTCACTCCCGCGGCCTCGACGTTCTCGCGCACCTGCTCGGGGCGGGAAGCTCCGACGAGGGCTGCTGAGACGTTGTCGTTCTGCAACACCCAGGCCACGGCCAGTTGCGCCATCGACAGGTTGAGGTCGGCGGCGATCGGCTCAAGCTTCTGCACCCGGGTGAGCACGTCGTCGTTCATGAAGCGGCTGATCATGTCGGCGCCGCCCTTGAGGTCGGTGGCGCGCGAGCCGGCCGGCGGGGCCTGGCCTGCCTTGTACTTGCCGGTGAGCACACCCTGGGCCACGGGGGACCAGACGATCTGGCCGACGCCGAGCTCGCGCGAAGTCGGCACGACCTCGTCTTCGATGACGCGCCACAGCATCGAGTACTGCGGCTGGCTCGAGATCAGGCTGAAGCCCAACTCCTGGGAGAGGGCGTGGCCGGCTCGCAGCTGCGCGGCGGTCCACTCGCTGACGCCGATGTAGAGCGCCTTGCCCTGCCGAACGATGTCGGCGAAGGCCTGCATCGTCTCCTCCAGTGGGGTCTCGGTGTCGAAGCGGTGGGCCTGGTAAAGGTCGACGTAATCGGTCTGCAGTCGGGTCAGAGAACCGTTGATCGACTCCATGATGTGCTTGCGGGACAGCCCGACGTCGTTGTGGCCGCGCGGGCCGGTCGGCCAATAGACCTTGGTGAAGATCTCGAGGCTTTCGCGGCGGTGGCCCTTGAGGGCGTCGCCGAGAACGGACTCCGCCTTCGTGTTGGCGTAGACGTCGGCGGTGTCGAAGCTGGTGATCCCCACGTCGAGCGCGGCATGCACGCACTGCGTGGCGATGTCGTTCTCGACCTGCGAACCGTGGGTGAGCCAGTTGCCGTAGGTGATTTCGGAGATTTTCAGGCCTGATGAACCGAGATAGCGGAATTCCATGCCTACAGCCTAAGCGGAGCGGTCCCACTGTCGCTGGGTGAAAAAGCGAACGCATGTCGAGCCTGTCGAGCATGTCGAGACCAGGGGCCAGGGACCCCCTATCCGTTTTCCCGTTCGGCCGCGTCCGTCATTCGGGGGCGGGACTTGGTCTCGTTCCGCCATTTGCGGGCCCCGGTCTCCAGCCAGGGTGGTGCCATGATCTGCACGGCGCCGCGGACCATCCGGATTGCCCAGCCGGAGGCGGCGAGTTAGCGGTGATGCCACCAGCACAGACAGACGCTGTTGTCGGTGTGCGTCGGTCCGCCCTCGGAGTGCGGGATCACGTGGTGGATCTCGGTCATCCCGGCCGGGATTTTGCAGCCTGGGATGATGCAGGTGCCGTCGCGGAGCTGAATCGCCCGGCGTTGCGCGGCGGTGAAGCACCGTTCGGGTGAGCCGAGGGCGATGATGCGTCCCTCGTCGGTGATGACGACTTTCTGCTGACCGCCGTTGCTGATCAGGTCCGTGACGGCGCTGATCGAGATCGGGGTTTCGACGCCGTCGATCCAGCCGACGCCGCGGCCCTGACCGAAGTCCGCGTTCAGGTCCTGTTCCCGCACACTGACCAGAACCGTGGCCGGGGCGCCGCCGATGGTCGGGGCCTCCCCGGCCCGGGAGACGACGTCGAGGATCACGGCGAGCACGTCGTGGCGCCGCTGGTCGGGACCCGTCGGGCGCGAGCACGGCCCTCCAGACCGCACCCTGCAACCGGATCTCATCCGCCGACGCCGGCACCGGGGTCTCGGAGCTGGTGCCGGTGGCCGAGGCGACCAGCTCGCTCTCGGCTGCCTGCACCAAGTCCAGGTCGGTGCACCGCAGCGTCGGCGTCAACGCGGTGAGAATCGCGTCGGCCGTGTCGACGCCGATCGCCCCGGCGGCCAGGCCGATGGCCGTGGCGGGGAAGGTGGGCGGCAGCGGTTCGCCACCCCGGGGAGCGGCCGGTGCGCAGCTGCGTGCCCAACCGCGTCCGTCGCCCCGCGGTCGGCCCGGAGACGAGCGTCAGGCGCTCGAGTAGTTCTCCGGCGGTGCGGCAGCCCAGCTTCGCCGAGAGCTGCCCGGTGCCGAGCTCGGGCCGGGACCGGTCGGCGACCTCCGCCGCGGCCGCCACCCGCAGCGCGTCGACCCGCCGGCCGAGGACCTCGACCGCCGTGGTCACCTGCAGGAGGCCGTCGTCGTCCAGACCGCGCACCGCCAAGCACCGCAGGGATTCCCCGAGCCCCGCCGCGAGAGCATGCAGCCCCGCGACCGCCCGAGCCGCCGCGGACAGGCCGTGCGCGGCATTCGCTTCGGGCTGTTCCAGGAGGTTGATCACCAACCCGAGTTTATCTCATTGTGAACAAATAAACCATGTTAGCCTAGAAAAAACTAAGGATTTATCGTAGTTATATACGCCTTCCAAGGGAGCCCCGCCAGGAGCCCCGCCAGGAGCCCCGCCAGGAGCCCAGCCCGGACCCGTATCGATGAGGGATCGTTTGGAGGACCACCTCAACGCTGACTTCAAGCAGGTGGGCTACCGATGATCCAGCGCAGCGGTGCCGGATACCGAGAACGACGGAGACCTCAGCCGGTCAGGGCCTTGTGGATCCGCTGGAGGGAAACGGGCTCCGCGGCCTTCAGTTCCTGGGCGAAGAGGCTGATCCGAAGTTCCTCGATCAGCCAGCGCGCACGCACCAGGTTGGCGGCCGCGTTCGCCTGCAGGGGGATCGTGCCGCCGGCATCCTCGAACCGGCCCGTGGCTGCCTGGCTCTCATTCATCCAGACCCGGTCGCGGCTCGGATTGTCGCTGAGCTTCACGATGCGCGCGGTGATGCCGCCGAGGTATCGCGGCAAGTGCCGCAGCTGCACGAGTCCCGTGGCGCTCACGAAACCGGGGTAGACGAGCCCGGTCAGCTGCGCGCGGGCATCCGTCAGGGCCGGGAGCAGGGCCATGCTGGTGGACGCCTTGAGCGCCCTGTCGGCGGCGCGCGCGGCGGCGAGGATGCGGGCGACGAGGCCCACCGTATCGAACATGGAATCCATCACGACGCCGGATACCCGGTCCCGGATGGTGTCGAACTCGGCGTGCATGAACACCTGGCCGCCGGGCTTCACCCGGAAAAGCACGTCGTCGACGCTCGCCGCGAGGCAGTCGTCGAACAGCGCCTGGGTGGTGCGATACGGGCTGGTGGCCAGGCTGAGCTTCTCTGCCCCGGTGAGGTGCTGCTGCACGTAGGCCACCGGGGAGGGCGTGGCGAGCAGCAGCAGGCGACGCACGCCATCGGGCAGGGTGCGGGCCTGCTCGGCCTCCGTGCTCATCATGCGGATCGCCACCGACGCACCCTCGTCGACGAGGGTCGGGTAGCCGCGGATGGTGTTGTCACCCTGCCTGGTGTCGAGGAACCGGGGCAGCTCCGGGAAATCCCAGGTGGTGAGTCCGGTGCGCTCGATCGCATTGGTGGGGGTGGCAGCGGATGCCGCGGCCACGCTCTCGCGGGCCTGGGTGCCGAGCCGGCGCTGCAGTTCCAGGAGGTCCTTGCCGGAGGCGCTCGGGCGACCGCGTTCGTCCACGACACGGAACGTCATGCGAAGGTGGGCCGGAACCCGGACCAGCTCGAAGTCGTTCGCCTTCACGGACACGTAGGTGAGCTTCTGGATCAGGGCGGCGAGCGTCTCGGTGAAGGGGACATCGTCGCGGTCGAACATGGAGCCGCGGGTGGCTTCGCCCAGGCCCGACACCCCGACCGAGACCTCGCCCGGCGCCGGCGGCAACTCGTTCAGCAGTCGCTTGGCCCAGTCCCCCGCCGGCACCACGTTGCGACGGATGCTCTTGGGCAGCGACTTGATCAGTGCGGTCACCAGGTCGGCGCGGAGGCCCGGTACCTGCCAGTCGAAGCCGGTGGGAGAGAGCCTCGCGAGCAGGGCCAGCGGGATCTGCACGGTCACGCCGTCGTCGTCCGCGCCGGGCTCGAACCGGTAGCTGACCGCGAACTTCTGGTCGCCCTGGCGCCAGATCGGCGGGAACACGGCCTCGTCGATCTCCGGCGCGTCCTCGGGCACCAGTGCCTCGGCGGTCATCGTGAGCAGATCGGGCGTCTGAGTGCGCGCCTGGCGCCACCAGGTTTCGAACGTGCGCGATGAGCATACGTCGGCGGGAATGCGTTTCTGGTAGAACTCGAACACGGCCTCGTCGTCGAACAGGATGTCACGGCGCCGCGTGCGCTCCTCGAGTTCGGCGAGTTCCTTGCGCAGGCTCGTGTTCGCCCGGTCGAAGGCCGTGACGCGCTGGTCGATTCGGTCAAGGTCCCATTCACCCTCGACGAGCGCGTGCCGGATGAATAGGTCGCGAGCGTAGGCCGGGTCGACCCGGGAAAACTGGATCCGGCGGCGCGGCACGATCGGCACCCCGTACAGGGTGACCCGCTCGTAGGCGACGACCGCGCCCTGCTTCTTCTCCCAGTGCGGCTCGGAGTAGCTGCGCTTGCAGAGGTCGCCGGCGAGCGGCTCGGCCCACGCGGGGTCGACGACCGCGTTCATCCGGGCGAACAGGCGGCTGGTCTCGACCAGTTCCGCGCTCATCACGGCGCTCGGTTGCTTCTTCGCGAGCGCCGAGCCCGGGAAGATCACGAAACGCTGCTGGCGCGCGCCGATGTAGTCCTTCTTGGCGGTGTCCTTGAGACCGATGTGGGAAAGCAGACCGGCGAGGAGCGAACGGTGGATCCCATCGGGATTCACGCTGGGATCCCCGATGTGGAGACCGAGCGGCTTGGCCATCTGGCGCAACTGCTTGTACACGTCCTGCCATTCGCGCACGCGCAGATAGTTGAGGAACTCGTTCTTGCAGAGGCGTCGGAAGGCGCTGGAACCGAGCTCCTTCTGCTGCGTCTCGAGGTAGTTCCAGAGGTTCAGCAGGCTCAGGAAGTCACTCGTCGGGTCGGTGAACCGGGCGTGCTGCTGGTCGGCCTGCGCGCGGCGCTCGAGGGGCCGTTCGCGCGGGTCCTGGATGGTGAGCCCGGAGACGATCACCATCACCTCGCGGCTCACCGCCTGCGTCTTCGACTCGATCACCATTCGTCCGAACCGAGGATCGATGGGCAGCTTTGCGAGCTGCTGGCCGATGCGGGTCAGTGTGGAGATGCCGGGCTTGGAGATGCCGGGCTTGGAGATGCCGGATTTGTGGCCGGCGGTGAGCGCAGCCACCGCGCCGAGCTCGGCGAGCAGGTCGAGGCCGTCCTTGATGCCGCGCGAGTCGGGCGGGGTGAGGAACGGGAACGCGGCGATGTCGCCGAGGCCCAGCGAGATCATCTGCAGGATGACCGCGGCCAGGTTCGTGCGCAGCACCTCCGGCTCGGTGTACTCAGGCCGGCGGGTGAAGTCCTCCTCCGAATAGAGGCGGATGGCGATACCGTCGCTGGTGCGGCCGCTTCGGCCCGAGCGCTGGTTCGCGGAGGCCTGCGAGATGGCCTCGATCGGCAGCCGCTGCACCTTCGAGCGCACGCTGTACCGGCTGATCCGGGCGGTCCCGGCGTCGATGACGTAGCGGATGCCCGGCACGGTCAGGCTGGTCTCCGCCACGTTCGTCGCCAGCACGATGCGGCGTCGCACGCCGGCGACCTTAGACGGCTGGAACACCTTGTGCTGGTCGGCGGAGGAGAGCCGCCCGTACAGCGGCAGGATCTCGGTGGGGCTGGTGCGCCCCGAGGAGGCGTACTTGCCCTGCAGGGCGTCCGCGGCGTCCCGAATCTCGGTCTCACCGCTGAGGAAGACCAGAACATCGCCGTTGGACTCCCGTTCGAGCTCATCGAGCGCGGCGGAGATTCCCTCGATGTAGTCCCTGTCCACCGTGGGCGCGGCATCCGTCGTGTCGTCGTCGTCGCCGTCCATCGCCTCGACGACCAGCGGCCGGTAGCGGATCTCCACCGGGTAGGTGCGCCCGGAGACCTCGATGATCGGGGCCGGCGTGCCGTCGGGCGTGGCGAAATGCTCGGCGAAGCTCTGCGGGTCGATCGTCGCGGAGGTGATGATGAGCTTGAGGTCGGGGCGCTGCGGCAGCAGCTGACGCAGGTAGCCGAGCAGGAAGTCGATGTTGAGGCTGCGCTCGTGCGCCTCGTCGATGATGATCGTGTCGTACTTCCGCAGCAGACGGTCGCGGTGCATCTCGTTGAGCAGGATGCCGTCGGTCATCAGCTTGATGCGGGTGTCCGGGCCGACCTGGTCGGTGAACCGCACCTGGTAGCCGACCGTCTGGCCGACTTCCTGTCCGAGTTCCTCGGCGATGCGTTCAGCGATCGTGCGCGCGGCGAGACGGCGGGGTTGCGTGTGGCCGATGTTCTCCCGGCCCAGCTCGAGGCAGATCTTCGGCAGTTGGGTGGTCTTGCCGGAACCCGTCGCGCCGGCGACGATGACCACCTGGTTGTCACGGATGGCGCGCGCGATATCCTCCCGGCGCTGGCTGACCGGAAGCTCGGGTGGGAAGGTGACTTCGACGGGGATCATGAGCCTTCCATCGTATGACCTCGCGGTGAACGACGGATGCTGCCCGGGTTCGCCTGTGATCGGCCCGACGGCTGTGGCTGTATCGGCGCGTTTTTAACCGCACGATGTTAGCATCAAAGAATGATCAACGACGAAGGGACGGGGGACCGGCACGCCGCCCTTGCCTCCGACGCGCGCCGCCAGGTGCTCGACCTCCTGATGGGATCGGCCACCCCGCTCGACGCCGCCGCGGTCGCGGCGCGCATCGGACTGCACGTGACGACCGCCCGGTTCCATCTCGATCAGCTCGAGAACGCCGACCTGATCCGGCGCGCCGTCGGGCGCGCGGGGACGCGTGGCCGCCCGCGAATCCTCTTCACCGCTGGACCCGCCGCCCGGGAAGGCGGCGCCCAGCACGATCTGAGCCGGGTGCTGGCCACCGCGCTCGCCGAGGACGCCGACAGCGGGCGGGCCCGGGCAATCCGCGCCGGTGAGACCTGGGCCGAGAGCTACGCCGACGAGCTGCGGGGGAGCGCCGCGGAGGGCATCGCGCCGCTGCTGAGTATCCTCGACCGGCTCGGCTTCGATCCGGAGCTGGTTTCGGCGGTGGAGCCGGCTCCGGCTTCGGAAGCCGAGTCCGCGGCGGACGACGGTGCCTCCGACGGTGCCTCCGACGGTGTCGCCGACGCTGCCGCCCCGCTGATCACCCTGCTGGCCTGCCCGTTTCGCGCCGATGCGCGGGACGCCCCCGACGTCATCTGCTCGGTGCACCTGGGCCTCGTGCGCGGGGTCGCCCGCGAGCTCGGCCACGACCCGGACCAGGTCGGGCTGCGCCCGTTCGTGGGTCCCGAGCTGTGCCATTTGCACCTCGGAAGCGAGTGGGCCGAGCCGAGCCCGCCGGCCGGGTGAGCGCGCAGCCCGACGACGTGAACTGACGCGCTCCGCCTCGCGCGGTCTCGTTCCGCCCTGCCGCCACCGGGAATAACAGCCCGGGAGGAGGGTTAGGTTGGGGAGGGCGGGAACCGCCCGGCGAGGAAGATGACGGATGAACCCGATCGAGTGGCTTTTCGACGCACAGCTGCAGATCGGAACCCAGACCATTCTTTGGCGCGAGATCATCGGCAACGCCTTCGGCATCCTGAGCGCCGTCGGCGGGATGCGCCGTAAGGTGTGGGCCTGGCCGATCGGAATCGCGGGCAACGTGCTGCTGTTCACGGTGTTCCTCGGCGCCGTGTTCGGCACGCCCAACCCGGTCAATCTGCTCGGCCAGGCCGGACGGCAGATCATGTTCATCGTCGTGTCGATCTTCGGCTGGGTCCAGTGGTCCACCCATCGTCGGGGGAGCGCGCAGGCTGCCGTGGCCCCGCACTGGGCCGGTGCTCGCGCGCGCATCCTGCTCGGATTCGGGCTCGTCGCGGGCACTCTGGTGCTCACGCCGGTCTTCCGTGCGCTCGGCTCGTTCGAGCCCGTCTGGGCCGATGCCTGGATCTTCACCGGCTCGTTGCTGGCCACGTACGGCATGGCGAAGGGCTGGACCGAGTTCTGGCTGATCTGGGTGGCGGTCGACATCGTCGGGGTGCCGTTGCTGCTCAGCGCCGGCTACTACGCCTCGGCCATCCTCTACATCTTCTACGGCGCGTTCACCCTCGCCGGCTTCTTCGTCTGGATGCGCGTGCAGCGCCGCGCCCGCAGGGCCCTCGCGGTCGACCTGGTGGCCGCCCGGCTCTAACCGGCCCTGACCTGCTCCACTCAGGTTCGTTGAGGAAATACGCAGGGAGCGTTGGGCCGGGGACAGCGGCACAATGGAGGCATGTCCAATCACCTCGCCGACGCAATCAGCCCCTATCTGCGCTCGCACGCCGACAATCCCGTTGCCTGGTTCGGCTGGGGTTCGGAGGCTTTCGTGGAGGCTCGGCTGCGGGATCTGCCCGTGCTCGTCTCGATCGGCTACTCGACCTGCCACTGGTGCCACGTCATGGCCCGGGAGAGCTTTAGCGACCCGGAGCTCGCCGATTACCTGAACCGGCACTTCGTGAGCATCAAGGTCGACCGGGAGGAGCATCCCGAGGTCGACGCCAGCTACCTCGCCGCGGCCAGCGCCTTCGTGGGCGGGCTCGGCTGGCCGCTCAACGTGTTCGTCACCCCCGACGGGCAGGCTTTCTACGCCGGCACCTACTTTCCGCCGCTGCCGTTGCCGGGGCATCCGTCGTTCCGGCAGGTGCTTGAAGCGGTGACGGATGCCTGGACGAACCGCCGCGCCGAGGTCACCGCGAGCGCGTCCCTCGTCGCCGAGACGCTCGCGGCCGCCGCCGCACGACAGGGTGCCGGCGGAGCGCTGCCCGGCCCCGCCGCGCTCGACCGGGTCCAGGCCGAACTCGTGGGCCTGGAAGACCCCCGCTTCGGCGGATTCGGCGGCGCGCCCAAGTTTCCCGTAGCGCCGGTGCTGGGGTTTCTGCTCGGCCGGCCGGGTGTCGTGGGACAGGTCCCGGAAGCGCAGGCCCTCGCCCTGCGCACCCTGAAGCGCATGGGTGCCTCGCCCCTGCGCGACCCGGTGGAGGGCGGTTTCTTCCGCTACGCCGTGAACCGGGACTGGAGCGACCCGCACTACGAGCGGATGCTCTACGACAACGCGCAGCTGCTCGACCTCTACACCCAGGCCTGGCAGCTCACCGGCGAGAAATGGGCGCAGACGGTCGCGGAGGGTGTCGCCGGGTTCCTCACGACCGTGCTGCGCCTGCCCGGCGGCGGGTTCGCCAGCGCCCAGGACTCCGAGAGCACCGTTGCCGGTCGCCGCGTCGAGGGCTTGTACTACACCCTGGACGAGGACGCCCGGCGGCAGGAGGAGCCGCCCGCGCTCGATGAAAAGGTGCTCACCGGCTGGAACGGCCTTGCCATCAGAGCCCTGGCCCGCGCCGGGTTCGCCCTCGCCGATCCCGACCTCACGACGGCGGCCGCGAGGGCCGCCGACCACCTGCTCACGCGTCACCTGCGCCCGGACGGCAGCCTCGTGCGGGCCTCCATCGCGGGGCGCACGTCTGCCGCACAGGCCACCCTGGAGGACTTCGGGATGTGTGCACAGGGTCTCCTCGAGCTTGCTCTGGCCACGGGCGAGGTGCGCTATGCCACGGCCGCGCGCCGGCTCATCGACGGCACGCTGGGGGGAACGGATGCCAAAACGGTACCGTCCGCCACCGACATCCCCGGCTCCGGCACTCCCGGTACCAATGCCCCCACCGACGCCGCCGGCACGGCCGGCACTGTCGCCGGCGGGATGCCGTTTCGCGCTCCCGACGGGCCCGACCCGGTGCTTGCCGCGCAGGGACTCGCCCTGGACGTCGACCCGTCGGAGGGGGCCTACCCGTCCGGGATCACGGCGACCGCAGAGGCGGCGAACCTGCTCTACCTGCTGACCGCCGACGACCGCTATCGCGCGGCCGCCGTTGCCGCGATGGCGGCCCTCGCCGAGCGCGCACTCGAACGCCCGCTCGCCTTCGGGGCGGCCCTGCGACTGTCCGGCATTCTGACCGGCCCCGTGGAACAACTCGTGGTGGTCGGGGCGGACGTGGTCGGGCCGGGGGCAGGGCCGGACGCGGCCGCCCCCGAGCAACCCGCCGCACTGCTCGACGCGGTGCGCCGACGCGGGAGCGGGCTCGTCGCATCCGTCACCGAGGTTCAGGCGCAGGCCTTCGCCGACGCCGGCTTCGAACTGTTCCGCGGCCGGGTCGCACACCAGGGTCTGCCGACGGCCTACCTCTGCCGTGACTTCGTCTGCCGCCTGCCCGTCACCGATCCCGCCGACCTGCCGATGGCCTGACCCGGACGGAGGCTGGTCGGCCCGGTGGCCGCGCCGGGAACAGAATGGACAGATGGGCATACAGATCAAGCGGGTCTACGACGAACTTTCCGCGAGCGACGGGACCCGGGTGCTGGTCGACCGGCTGTGGCCGCGCGGAGTCTCGAAGGAGGAAGCCCGGCTCGACGCCTGGCTGAAGCAGATCGCGCCCAGCCCGGAGCTGCGCCGGTGGTGGAACCACGACCGGGCACTTCTGGATGAGTTCGCGGTGCGCTACCGGGCCGAACTCGACACCGCACCCGAGACGACGGCGGCCGTGCAGGAACTCCGCACGCTCATCGCCCGCGACGAGGAGAAGCAGACGACAACCACGCTGGTCTACGGCGCTCGGGACCCGATGGTGAACCACGCCAGGATCCTGGCCGAGTATGTGATTGACAGGGCCTGACCCGTTCGCCTGACCCGATACCTGAGCGGAAATCGCGCCGGCCGTCGGGCCTCCGAAGTAACTACAAGCCGGTAACCTCAAGCCGGCAACCTCACGCCAGCCGACCTCATCGGTCTGCGCCGACGACCGAACGGACTCCGGCGATGGTTCCCGAAATCACCATCGGGGCCGTACTCCTGGCCACCGCGTCCAGCATGGTCGTCGGCGCGATCGGGTACTCGCAGCTGGCGTTCGGTATCTCCTGGATGACAGCCGTCGGCCACGACGAGGAAAGCCTGCGCACGGGTTCGACCGCGATCACCGGGCGGTCCCGTCACCGCGGCGAGCGGGGGACGCAGAAGACGTAGAATAACAACGGCGCCACCGCGTTCCGCCGGCTGCTTCGCTCCGGTCTCTGAACCGGTCGTTGCTGTCCGGCATCAACGGACGCACTCTCCCCGGCACTGCGTGTGGTTGCCTCGTGAATGAGTGTTCCCAATTCTTCTCGAGGAGGACCATGGCCACGTTCGATCGCCCGGAAACCGAGCGTCGCTCCTCGAACGAACCGGCAGACAACCTGCCCGTGCTGACGCTGAGCCAGGAACCCGAGCTCGTGCTGCTCTCACCCGACCCGCGCACCCGCCGTTTCGACCGTGATGACGTGGTCGTGCGCAAGGGCGAGATCAACTTGATCAACGGTCACTTCACCCCCCACGAGTCGATGGTCAAGGACCTCCTCGCGGTCCGCGACGCGCTCGAACGGGCCGGCATCGACTTCCTGCTCGTGCGCGGCGACGGGGACCGCCCGGTGATCGCGGTCGACCGCAAACGCCGCAAGAACCTCACCCGCATCCTTGCGGAGGCTTTCGCGAACGAGCCCTTCTACGCCAAGCCCCTCGACGGGAATCTGACCCCGGCCCTACTCCTGGCGGACGGCGCCCTGACGACGCTGCGCAAGTCATCCGTCTTCCGGGTCTACCGACCGCGCATCGAGCCGATCGGCCGCCTGCGCTACGGCGCCGAGACGGCCTTCCAGTTCGAGCTCTGGCACTTCGGCGACGATGAGATCGTCGCGCCCGTCGAGAACTCGCTGATGCGGGCACGTCTGCCGCGTTCGGAGGCCCGCGAGACCACGATCGACCTCTTCGGGCGCACCTGGCGCACCCTGCAACACATGTTCGACGACCTGGCCAGCGACGTCAGTTTCGATATCGACATGGTCTTCTCCTGGGTCGACGGCTCGTCCAGTGATTTCCAGCGTGAACGGGCCAAGCGCATGCAGGCCTATGTCGTCGGAGACGGCGACGATTCGGATGCCCGTTTCCGCCAGATCGACGAGCTCAAGTACGCCCTCCGCAGCGTCTACATGTTCGCGCCCTGGGTGCGCCGCATCTTCATCGCCACGGATTCGCCGGCCCCGGTGTGGCTGGCCGAGCACCCGCGCGTCACCATCATGCGCAGCGAGGATTTCTTCCCCGACCTGAGTGTTCTGCCCACGCACAACTCGCACGCCGTGGAGAGTCAGCTGCACCGCATCCCCGGACTGGCCGAGCATTTCCTCTATTCCAACGACGACATGTTCTTCGGCCGCCCTGTCGGACCGGAGCTGTTCTTCTCTCCGGGCGGCGTGACCAAGTTCATCGAGGCATCCACCCGGATCGGCCTCGGCGAGAACAACACCAGCCGCAGCGGGTTCGAGAACGGCGCCCGGGTCAACCGCGCCCTGCTGCGCGATCGGTTCGGCAAGGTCACCACGCGGCACCTCGAGCACACGGCGGCGCCGCTCCGCAGGAGTGTGATGCAGGAACTCGAAGCGGAGTTCCCCGGCGATTTCGCCCGCACTGCGGCCAGCCAGTTCCGCTCAGCGACCGATATCTCGGTCACGAACTCGCTGTACCACTACTACGCGCTGATGACCGGGCGGGCGGTCGAGCAGACCCAGGCGCGCTCACTGTACATCGAAACCACGCTGAAGCTGGCACTGCGTCAGATGAACGCCCTGCGCAAGCGCCGCGACCAGGACATGTTCTGCCTGAACGACGGAAGCAACCCGGAGATCTCCGACGAGGTTCGCCGCGCGGCCGTGACCGACTTCCTCGAACGTTACTTCCCGATCGTCGCCCCGTGGGAACGCGAGAACCAGCTCGTTCCCGGCCAGGCCGGGCACACGCCGCCGTCTAGTGCAGAACCGGGATCGGTGTGGTCATCGGGGGTTCGCGGAACGTTGGCAGAGTACCCGCGGGCATGATCCGGATGTTGTCGCCGGCGAGCCGTCGCGCACTTTCCGTCGCGTCGACGTAGTCCAGCGCCGGGTAGTCACCCAGCGGAACGACCGAGTGCAGTATCGTGTCAGCGAACACATGCACGAGGTTGAAGGTGCGTGCCCCGTCGCGGCCCCGCGTGCCGCCGACCGGAACATTCAGGTCCTGGGTGTAGCAGGTGGCCGACGCCACCGACACCGGAATGCCCGCGAACGTCGCGGTCGAGGAGTAGTGCAGGTGCCCGGCGAGGATGCTGCGCACATCCGAGCCGCGCAACACCTGTGCAAGACGGGCCTGGCCGCGCAACTCGACCGACACGGCCAGGTCGAGCACGCTCGGCACGGGCGGGTGGTGCATGGCCAGAATGGTGCCGTCCGGCGCCGGAACGCTCAGCTGGCCGGCCAGCCAGCGCAATTGGTCGTCGGTCACGGCGCCGTGGTGGTGGCCGGGAACGGAGGTGTCGAGCGTGATCAGGCGCAGGCCGCCGATGTAGTCGACGTGGTCGATCGGCTCGGTGGTCGCCGGCTCGTTCAGCAGCGTGCTGCGGAACGCCGCCCGATCGTCGTGGTTGCCCATCACCCAGAAGACGCGGGCACCGAGCCGCGCCGCGGCCGGCTCGACGATTAGTTGAGCGGCCCGGTAGGCATCCGGTTCGCCCTTGTCGGCCAGGTCACCCGTGATGATGATGGCGTCGGGTCGGCCGGAGGAGGCTTCGACCTCCGCGAACAGCTGCGCGAGATGGGCGGTGCTGTCGACCTGGTCGTACAGGCGCCCGCCGTTCGCAAGCAGGTGGGTGTCGCTGAGGTGGAGTAGAAAATGATCCGGCTTGGGGTATTCGGCCGTTCGAATGTTCACGGAGCATCCATTCGTTGGGGCTAAGAGCTCTTCGAAGAGTTGGCTGACTCTACTCTGATTATTTGAGCAGCATGAGCTGAACCTTAGGTGAATGCCAGGCGAACACGGTGAAGAACCCGGGTGTTTCGCCTCCGGGCCCGTCGTCACCGCGAGATCAGGACGTGGTCTCCTTCGTACCCTCTTGCGCCTGCAACGGCTGCTCGGCCGAGGTGGCTCACCGAGGGATGGGTCAGGCCCGAGGTTCGAACGGAGTCAACCGCGCCGCCGCGTGCGAAGCTAGAGCGTGCGCACCTCTTCGTCGATCAGCCCCGTTCGCTACCTGGTGGGGGCGTTCGTCGCAATCATCCTGTTCGCCGGGCTCTACCTCTACTTCGTGCGCACCCTCTCCGGCCAGACCATGGACCAGCTCGCCTTCGACGGCGCGGAGTTCGGACGCCGCAGCGTCACCCCGCTCGCGCAGGAGCTGCTGGATGCCGTTCCGCTGGTCTCCGTCATCGCCGGACTGCTGCTCACCGGGGCCGTGACCGTCGTTCGGCGCAACGGCAGGACCCTGATCGTGGCCTGCGGGGTAGCGCTGGCCGCCGTGTTGAGCACTCAGCTGCTGAAGATCATGCTCCTGACCCGGCCGGACCTCGGGGTGGAGGGCTACGACGGCAACTCGTTCCCCTCGGGACATACAACGGTGGCGGCGGCATCCGCTCTCGCCGTTTTCCTGGTCGCGAGTCCCCGCAC
Organism: Cryobacterium sp. M96; assembly: GCF_002929845.1. GTDB lineage: Bacteria > Actinomycetota > Actinomycetes > Actinomycetales > Microbacteriaceae > Cryobacterium > Cryobacterium sandaracinum. The sequence continues at coordinate 4,532 of NZ_PJJS01000031.1, read as the reverse complement.
GCGCGGCCTCGCCGCCCTCGGCGGTTCCGGCTTCGCCATCCTGGCCGGGGTCGCCACGCTGGCGAACGGCTGGCATCGGCCCAGCGATGTCATCGCGGCTCTGCTCGTCGTGGCGGTCTGGGGTTGCGTGGCCGGCCTGGTGCTGACCCGCGGCCCGTGGTCGATGGGCGGTGCACCGCGCGGCGGGACGAACGCCCGCCCGCCCAGAGTCGACCGCCTGCAGCTGCGCATCCTGATCCCGTTCGCCGCGGTCGCGGTCGCCGCGTTTCTGGTCACGTACTTCCGTGCGTTCGGCGATACCCCGGGAACCCTCATCGCGTACATCGGCGGCGTCACCGCGATCGTTGCCGCGGGGCTCGGGATCGGGTTCACGGGCATCCGTTTGTTCGCCCCGCTGCCCTGATCTGAGCGCATTTACGGGGGTGTGCCGGGCCGTGCCCACGTGTAACACTTGGGCTATGCCCGTCACTCTTAGAGCGCTCCAGACCGTGGTCCCCCCGACAGTACTGATCCAGGATCAGGTGCGCGACATCTTCGCCGCCCAGCCGGGACTCAGCCGCCTGGCTCAGCGCCTGGTGACCGCGTCGTTCAACCTGTCCGGGATCGACACCCGGCACACCGTCATTGACGAGCTCACTCTCGACAAGGCGTCGTCCGATCCCCAGTTCTTCGACGCCGCCACGCAGGAGCTGCTCAAGCCGAGCACCCGGGTGCGCAACGAGCTCTACATCGTGGAGGCGACGAAGCTGTTCGTCGAGGCCGGGCGGCGGGCCCTCGAGGCGTGCCCCGGCATCGAGGCCTCGGACATCACGCATGTGGTTACCGTGTCGTGCACCGGGTTCTACGCTCCGGGACCCGACTACATGCTCGTGCGCGAGCTGGGCCTGAACCCCGCGACCCAGCGCTACCACCTCGGCTTCATGGGCTGCTACGCGTCGATGCCCGCCCTGCGCACGGCGAAGCAGTTCGTCGACGCCGACCCGAACGCCGTCGTGCTCGTCGTCAGCGCCGAGCTGTGTTCGCTGCACCTGCGCACCTCGGACGACCCGGACACGATCGTCGCCTCCTCGCTGTTCTCGGATGGAGCTGCGGCTGGGATCGTCAGCTCCCGCGCCCCCGCGGCGGGCGAGAACGCCCTCAACCTCGACCTGTTCGAGACCGTGATCACGCCCATCGGCGAGGGGGACATGGCCTGGAAGATCGGCGACGAAGGGTTCGAGATGATCCTCAGCACCTACGTGCCGCACATCATCGACCAGCACATCGAGGGGGCGCTGGCACCCCTCTTCGCGCGGGACGTCGCGCTCAGCGCAGTGTTGGCGCCGGCGCTTGTGCCTTCCAGGGTGCCGTCGCTCCTGCCTGCCGGGGTGCCGGAGGGTGTCTCGGCCGGGTCGGTCGCAACCCTGGTCGCACCGGTTGACGTCGCGCCGGTCACCACACCGGCCACCGCGATCGCGCACTGGGCGATCCATCCGGGCGGGCGCAGCATCCTGGACAAGACCGAGGCGAAGCTCGGGCTGAGCGAGGCGCAGCTCGTGCCCTCGCGGGAGACTCTCCGCACCTACGGCAACATGAGCAGCGCGACGATCCTGTTCGTGCTCAAGGCCATCCTCGACTCCCCGGCCACGGATGACGGCGAGCGGGTCTGCGCGATGGCGTTCGGCCCGGGGCTCACGGTCGAATCCGGGCTGATGACCGTCACCGCCGGGTAGCGGAAGTGGGCATCCCGTCGATGCATTTCCCTTCGGCGCGCCGATCGTCGCGGAGTCGTCCCTTCCTGGGCGTCTCGTCGCAGGGCGTTCCGTCACTGGGCGTTCCGTCGCTGCGCCGGCGCGCGAGTGACGCCGTCGAGCTCATGGACGACCCCGACTGCGACCCCGTCAAACTCGCCAGCACCTACGCGAACTTCCGGTTTGTGAACGGCGTGGTGTCGGGGTGGCGCGGGATGTACCGCCGCGATATCCGGCCATTGCTGTCGAGCACTCGGGAGAGCACCCTGCTCGACGTCGGCTGCGGCGGCGGCGACGTGGCGCGGGCGCTGGCCCGCTGGGCCGCCCGGGACGGCCTGCGCCTGCGCATCACGGCCGTTGACCCGGATGCCCGCGCGCACGCCTACGCGATGAGTCTGCCCCCACTGCCCGGACTGACGTTTCGGCGGGCGCTCAGTTCCGATTTCGTCGCAGAAAGGCGCCGGTTCGACGTCGTCGTCTCCAACCATGTGCTGCACCACCTCACCGGCGAACAGCTCGGCGGACTGCTCGCCGACTCGGAACGGCTCGCCGCGCACCGGGTGCTGCACGCCGACATCGAACGCAGCCGGTTCGCGTACCTCGGCTTCGGGCTCGGCACCTGGCCGCTCTTTCGCCGGTCGTTCATCCGCGACGACGGGCTCACCTCCATTCGCCGCAGTTTTACGGCGGCCGAGCTGCGCGAGGTGGTGCCGCCCGGGTGGCAGGTGACGCGGGAACATCCGTCGCGCCTCGTGCTGCGTCGGGTGGTGCCGACCGGACCGGCGTCTGCCGGGCTCGCGCCGGCTGTGTCGGCGTCTGTGTCGGCGTCGGCTGTGTCGGTTCTTGCTGGCACGGCGTCGGCTGGGTCGGTTCTCGCTGACACGGTGCCGGCGAGCGTGTCCTTTCCGGTCAAAAGTGACCGGCGCAACGGGCACTCTCGACCGGAAAGGGAACCTGAACGCGTGCACGTGCACGAGCGGGGCCAGGCGAACGACAGCGGGGCACGGGTTCGGGACGTGATCGTGGTTGGCGGGGGACCGGTGGGCATCCTGCTCGCTGGACTGCTGGCGGTGCGCGGTGTCGACGTGGAGGTGGTCGAGCAGCGAGCCAAGCCGTCGCTGCGATCCCGGGCCATCGGCATCCACCCGCCGTCGTTGCGGGCTCTGGAGCAACTGGGCGTGGCAGAAGAGGTGCTCGCCCGGGCGGTGCGCATCCGCGGCGGTGTGGTGCGCTCGGACGGGCGCACGCTGGGCCGACTGGCGTTCACCGAAACCGTCGACCGGATGCAGAGCGTGATCTCTCTGCCGCAGTTCGAGACCGAGGCAGTGCTGCGCGCGCGCTTCGCCGAACTCGCGCCCGGCCGGCTGCGCGGCGGCGTAACGGTGACCGGGGTGTCCGAGCGCGGTGGTCGGGTCGCGGTCGAGACGGCTAAGACAGTCGAGACGGCGAAGCCAGGCGGGACGCACGGGACGGTCGAGGGGATCGGGACGGGCGGGACGGGCGAGGGGGGCGTGTCTGCCGGCGAAACTCTCGAGGCTCGCTACGTGGTCGCCGCCGACGGCGCCCGCAGTCTCGTGCGCGACCTACTCGGCATCCGCTGCACCGCGCGCACCGGCGGCGAGACGTATCTGATGAGCGACTACCCCGACACGGGGGAGCATCTCGGGGAGGCCGTGCTCTTCTTCGAGCGGGGTGGTGTGGTCGAGTCGTTCCCGTTGCCGGGAGGCCGACGCCGCTGGGTGGCCATGACCCCGACCCTGCAGACCGATGCGACGTCCGACGACCTGGCTGCGCTCATCCGTGCCCGCACCGGCACGCAGCTGCCTCCGACGACCGCGGAGGCCAGCGCCTTCTCGGTGCAGCAGCGCCTCGCCACGAGACTTGTAGCGGGACGGGTCGTGCTCATCGGCGACGCGGCGCACCAGATCAGCCCGATCGGCGGGCAGGGCATGAACCTCGGGTGGCTCGACGCGCTGCAACTGGCCCCGGCGCTGGAGCGGGCGCTGCGGGATCCGGAGGCCGCTTCAGGCGTGCTCGGGGATTACGACCGCCGCCGCCGGCGCAGCGCTCGGATGGCCGCCCGGCAGGCCGACTTCAACATGGCGATGGGCGGACCCGTGCAGGGGCTTCGCCTGCGCGCGCGGAACGGCCTCGTGCGCGCCCTCGCGGCGCCGCCCGCCAGCGCCGTGCTCGCCCGCGCCTTCACCATGCGCTGGCTGTAGCTCGCCGCCGCCGGCGCGCCCGCTCGACTCGATCGGCCCGGTGCGCTGGGGCTAACTCAGGAGAAACGTGCGGATGGTGTGGCCGAATCGCAGAACTCCGCGTAAACATGCGGAAATTTGCGGGGGCTCGGCCGCCGCTCGCCGGAATCTCCTGAGTTGGCCACGACGTGTGCGCGGCGGCTGCTGCTGCTGCCCGATTCGGGGTGCAGGTCGGTCCGTGCGCACAACTCCTCCAATTCGGCGGAGCTGCGGCACGGATGCCCGGGACGCCTGGGCGGTTCCGGGCACTCACCGGAATTGGCAGGAGTTATGCGCCGGGGCGACGGATGACCCGGGCCGGCCGGGTGGTGCGGGCTGGGCGGGGCTGGCCCGGTCGGGCAGGTCGTTGGGGCTAACTCAGGAGAAACGAGCGCACGGTGCGGTCGGCCCGCAGAATCATGCGAAACTTCGCGGGGCTGGGACCGCTGCTCGTGGAATCTCCTGAATTAGCCACGGAATGGAAGGCGCAGCTGGGTGTGCACGGCGAGATGGGCCGGCCGACGGGCCGAGCCGGGCCGGCCGACGGGCCGGGCCGCGACTA
>NZ_PJJS01000009.1 GCF_002929845.1 Cryobacterium sp. M96 | reverse complement strand
GGCTGCCGCGCCGGCGGCGGCCCCGGCCGCGGTGCGCGCGGCATTGCCGGCGGCGGTGCCCGCCTTGCGTGCGCTGCGGGCATCCCCCGCCTGGCGCTTGGCGGAGGCCAGGTCGAGGCGCAGACTGCGCATCGCCTCGCTGACTCCCGACCGCACGTCGTCGGCCAGTCGCCTCACGGAGTCGGCGACCTCGGTCTCGAGGTCGTGCAGGTCACCCTGGCGGGCCTGGAGTTCGGCGCGGCCGGCGTCGGTGATCTCGTAGACGGTCTTGCGGCCATCCGTCGATTTGGTCACGAGTCCTTCCTCTTCAAGCTTGGCCAGGCGCGGGTAGATCGTGCCGGCGCTCGGGATGTACGTTCCGCCGAAGCGGTCGCTGAGCGCCTGGATCAGTTCGTAGCCGTGCCGCGGCTGCTCGGCGAGCAGGCTGAGCAGGTAGAGGCGAAGGCTGCCGTGGGCGAAGACGGGGGTCATTCTCAGACCTCCCCGTTGGCGCGGGCGTCGCCCGGTTCGGTGTTTGTTCGTTCGCCGGCCGGGCCCGCGGACGCAGGCTCGGTGCTGCGACGCACCACCGTGATGTCGCCCGACACCGAGTTGGCCTGCAGCTCGAGCCAGCTGCCCTCGAGTGTGCCGGTGCTGGACTCGAAGCCCTTTCCGAAGGTGCCGCGAATCGTCTGGTCGTCCAGCTGCAGCGTGCCCGAGACGGTGTTCAGCCGGTAGCGCGTCGCCACATCGGCGCCGAGGCGCACGGTGAGGCTGCCGCTGATCGTGTTCGTGTTGATGGAATCGGGCGTGCCCTCGATGTCGAGGAACACCTCGCTGTTAACCCCGTCGAGACTGAAGCGCCGGATGGCCCCGCTCGCCGTGCAATCGCCGGAGACCGTGTGGGCGATGATGCTGCCCTCGAGGCCGCGCACCGACAGCTCGCCGTTCACGGCGTTGAGCTCCAGGTCCCCGGTGACGCCGTCAACCACGATGTCGCCCGACACAGTGCTCAGCCGGGCGCCGTTCGTGAGGCCCGAGATCAGGGCCTCGGCCGAGATCACGCCGAGCTTCAGGGCCACGCCGCGGGGGACCAGGATGCTGACGTCTGCCTTCGCGGTGCCGCGGAACGATGCGAAGACCTCGATGAAGTTGTCCCAACGCAGCTGCGGGTGGTCGATCTCGAGCGTGTCGCCGTCGACCGAGATCTTGAGGTCCTTGCCGGTCACGCTGTGCACCTCAATGCGAGTGCCCGGCTCGTCGTGGCCGATCACGTCGATCTTTCCGCCGATCATGCCCACCTTGAGCGCCCGAACGACCTCGATGTCGATCACCGTGGTCTGCCCGGGGCTGACCAGCCATTTTTCCAAAGCCATGGAATTCTCCTTTTCGGGGGCGGCGTCCGCGCAACGGATGCTCACCACCTGTTCACGATATATCGCGTCTTGTTGAGATTCACGATATATCGCGAGTGGCGAGCGGACAAGCGCCGGCGGGAACTCTCAGCCGGGGTTCAGCTCTCGGTTCAGCTTTCGGTTCAGGCTTCGATTCAGGCTTCCGTACGGCGGTCAACTCTCCGGCTCGATGGTCAGGCCGAGGCGGGCGGCGCGCTCGGCCGACTCGATCGATTCGACCGGGGCGGCTCGCACGGTCAGCAGCGGGATCGGGGCTTTGTTGGCGATCTCCCGCGCCACGCTGCCAAGGAAACGCGAGCGGCGCTGCCGGTGGGAGCCGAGCGCGAAGAGGTCGTAGGCGCCGGAGCCCGCCCGGCGCAGGATCTGCTCGGCGGCGCCCCCTGTGGCCCGGGTGCTGAACGGGTGCACCGCAAGGTCGGCCAGCTGACCGACGGCGGCGGACTGGATGCCGGCGGCGATGCGGTCGAGCCTGTCGGGGGAAACGTCGCGCGCGACGTCGTAGTCGAGCACCGTCAGCAGCGTCACGGTCTGCAGCCTCGCCCCAAGGAGCAGCACCACCGTGACGGCGGCGTGGTCCGCGGCCTCGGAGCCGTCGATGCAGACGAGCACCCGCACGTCTCCCTCGAGGGATTCCCCGGGAATCACGGCCGCCTCGGCCAATTCCTCCCGCTCGAGGTAGACGGCCAGGCCGGCCAGCGCGATGGCGAAGGGGCCGGCAGCCAGACCGAGAACCACCCAGATCGGGGCGTCGTGGCCGCGGCGGATCATCACGAACGCCGACGCAAGTCCCACCAGGACCCAGCCGACCGCCACCAGAAGCGGTGTCACCCAGACGCCTTCTGCCCACATGCCCTCAGCATTGGCGGCCCGCGCCGAACTTGCAAGGGGGCGAGGTCCGGCGGCCGGGGCATCCGTCGACCGGCTCGCCGCCTGAGCGCCGCCTGAGCTTCAGTACAGGAAGATCGGCAGCCAGTCGCGGGTGTGGGCGTGCACGATCACGAGGAAGACGACCGCGTCGAAGAGCAGGTGCACGATCACCACATAGGTCAGTGATTTGGTGAGCGCGAAGGTGTAGCCCTGCAACAGCGCGAAGGGGAACGTCATCAGCGGCCCCCAGCTCTGGTAGCCCAGTTCCCACAGGAACGAGGTGAAGATCACGGCCTGCAGGAGATTGGCCTGCCAGTCGGGGAAATGACGCCTGAGCAGGGCGAACGCCGTGCAGATAAAGAAGAGTTCGTCCCAGATGCCGACGAAGCCGACGCCCACGAACAGGCGGGCGATCGCGTCGGGGGCGGTCACGGCCGGCCAGTTCTGGTAGGCGCCCGAACGGATGAAATAGGTCGGCAGAATCAGATAGCCCAGGAGCAGCACAAGCGGCAGGTACCAGCGTTCCAGGGAGGTCCAGCGCTGGCCGGTGCGGATCGGGAACCGGATCGCGTGGTCGCCGAACGCGTAGCGGGAGAGCAGGTAGGGCACGAGCACGGCGACGGTCAGCACGGTCCCCATCAGCGCCATATTCGGGTAGCTGATATCGGCCTCGACCGAGATGGTGCTGATGATCAGCAGCCCGATCGCGATCAGGAGCAGATCCTTGAACAGGGCCCGGTCGATGGCGAAGGCGAGCCCGATGGCCGCGGCGAGTAGCGCGTAGCCGGGCAGCGGCTCGCGCGCCCCGAACAGCAGCACGGCGGAGGCGGAGAGCAGCGCGGCGGGGACGAGTCCCCAGGAGGCGCGCGGGCGCATCCGTTCGCTCGACGTTGCCGGTCCGGCGCCGCTGCCGGCGCTCGTGCCGCCTGTGAATGGGCTGCCCGTGCTCCCACTCGTGCCCGCTGCCCGTTTCGCTGACCCTGCCGCGCCATCGCCCATGAGATATGGTACCCAACCCGGGCGGGGAACGGCCGGTGCGTCTCGCCTCGCGACCGGGCATCGAGGCCCGGCGATGAACCAATTCGACGGAGATTTTGGGAGCAAGGAAGGTTTTCCAGGGTTTAAGGACCGATTCGGACGAAATCTCGGCTCTCCTGCTGCTTCTGTGGGTTAAACCCGGCNAAATCTCGGCTCTCCTGCTGCTTCTGTGGGTTAAACCCGGCCGGGGAGCACTGGTTTGTGGCCGCCGAGGCTGAGCATGGCGAGGGCGATGAGGGCGTCGGGTGATTTGAAGCCGAACGCGATGCGGGTGAGTAGTCGGATCTTGGTGTTCATGGATTCGATGCGGCCGTTGGAGAGGCCGTGCTCGATCGATGCAAGGATCGCGGCCCGGTGCTTAACGATGGAGCGTTGGAGTTTCACGAACGACGGGATTCGGCTGCGGCGGGCCCATCCGACCCACTTGTCCAGGGCCTCGGCG
>NZ_PJJS01000042.1 GCF_002929845.1 Cryobacterium sp. M96 | reverse complement strand
CCTTGCATCGATCGAGCACGGCCTCTCCAACGGCCGCATCGAATCCGTCAATACCAAGATCCGGCTCATTACCCGCATCGCCTTCGGCTTCAAATCACCCGACGCCCTCATCGCCCTGGCCATGCTCAGCCTCGGCGGCCACAAACCAGTGCTCCCCGGCCGGGTTTAACCCACAGAAGCAGCAGGAGAGCCGAGATTTTGCCCAAATCGCACCTGATTCACCCGAAAGAGCGGTTTCACACGAGATTCTCCGTCGAATTCGTTCGACGCTGTGAGCGATTCAACCGTTCGATCCGGACTCACTCAGCCGGCCCCTCCCCAACCCGGCCGGCCGTCATCCCGGGACGGATGCCGGCGCGCGCGGTGGCGCCTGCCTCCGGAGTGATGGACTGATGCGGTGATCCGAGCCGATGTCCCGCTGACCCTCCCCACCCGCCCGGCCGACCTGCCGCCGCCTGGCTTCCCACTCATCGCGAGCGTGGCGCCGCTGGCCGCGGCCGGGGCGATCTGGCTGATCACGGGCTCAGCCTTCGTGCTGATCTTCGCGGTGCTCGGCCCGGTCATCGCCGTGGCCGTCATGCTCGACGCGCGGCGCACGGGCCGCCGCACCCGGCGTACCAACGCTCTCGACCAGGGGCAGGCACTGGCGACACTGCGGGCCGAGGTGGCCCTGCGCCATGAGGAGCTGCTTCGCGCGCACTGGCGGCGCACGCCCTCGGCCAACAGCATCGTCGCCGCCCCGCACGCCGCCATCCGTTGGACCGGTTCGGGAGCAGACGTGAGCCTGGGCTCCGGTGCGGTGCCCAGCGGGCTACGCCTCGACGGTGGCGCCGCTCCCGACGAGCATCGCGACGTGCGCGACTGGGCGGCCACGCTCACCGAGGCACCGATCGACGCTGATGCCGGCGGTGGTATCGGCATCGTCGGACCGCTGTCGCTCGGGCAGGCGCTGGCCCGCGGGCTGCTGGTGCAGCTGGCCTGCTCCTTGGCTCCAGACCAGGTCGGACTCACCGTGCCTGATCGCGGTTGGGAATGGGCGGTCGCCCTCCCGCATGACACCGGGCAGTCCTGCGCCCGCCGCCTCGTGATCTGCCAGGCGCCGTCGGGCGGGGCACCCAAGTCGGGCGGGGCACCCCTGGGCGGGGCACCCAAAGGGTCGGGGTTGGTCGTCGCCCTGGCCGGCACTCTTGCCGAATTGCCGTGGGGCTGCGACACCATCGTGCGGTTGCAGGGTCCCGGCCGGGCTGAGGTGCTGCGCTCCAGCGTGCACGCCTGGGGGAGTGGCTTCCGGCCCGAGCTGATTACCGTCGAACAGGCGATCGTGGTCGCCCGCGTGCTAAGCGCCCGGGCCTCGGCGGCTGGATTGGTCCAGAATGCGCGGCGAGTCCCCGCATCCGTTGCCCTTGGTGAGCTCTCTGGCTTCCAGCCCGGGTATCGGGCACCGCATGGGCAGCCCCAATCGCCGAACCTCCGTTGCGTCATCGGGGTGGGAGAAGCGGGGGAGGTGTCGCTCGACCTGGTCGGGGCAGGGCCGCACGCGGTCGTCGGCGGCACGACCGGCAGCGGCAAAAGCGAACTGCTGGTGACCTGGGTGGCGGCGATGGCGGCGGCGGCCGGCCCCGACGAGGTGACGTTCCTCCTGGTCGATTTCAAGGGTGGGGCCGCGTTCGCCCCGCTCTGCGCCCTTCCCCACTGCGTGGGTTTGATCACCGACCTGGACGTGCACCAGGCCGCCCGGGCGCTGGCCAGCCTGGCCGCCGAGCTGCGGTATCGCGAACGCGTACTCGGGCGTGCCGGCGCGCGTGACATCGTGGACCTGCGGAGGCAGGATGCCGGCGGGGCGCTTCCGCGGCTCGTGATCGTGGTCGACGAATTCGCGACCATGCTCACCGCATTCCCCGACCTGCACGCTCTGTTCGTCGACATAGCCGCGCGGGGCCGGTCGCTGGGCGTGCACCTGATACTCTGCACCCAGCGGCCCACCGGTGTGGTGCGTGACGCCCTGCTCGCCAACTGCACGCTGCGGGTGTCGCTGCGGGTGAACAACCGCGCCGACAGCGTGGCGGTGCTGGGCACGGATGCGGCCGCGGCCCTCGGCGCGGACCAAGCCGGCCGCTGCCTGATCGCCGCGGACTCCTCGGGGCCCGTGCTCTGCCAGGTGGCGACGACCTCGCCGCGCGAGATCCGCTCCCTCGCAGTCGCGGACGCCGATGCGCCGAACCCTCGGCGCCCCTGGCTCGACCTGCTGCCTCAGACGGTAAGCCGCGAGGACCTCCTCGCCCTCGTCGCGGGCGGAACGGCGGCCGACGAGAGTGCGTTCGGCGGCGCCGCGGTGGCGGCCGGGCACGACCGTGCCGTTCCCGACGCTCGTGCCGCGCCCGGCGGTCTGCTGGGCTTGCTCGACGAGCCGGAACTGCAGCGCTACCGGGTGGCCCGCTACGAGCCGATCGCCGAGGGCAGCCTGCTCGTGATCGGCGGTCCCCGCTCGGGCAAGTCAACTGCGCTTGCGTCGGTCGCGGCGGGGTTCGCGCCCGTTGGAGATGCCGTGCTGCTCGGAGCGGACGTCGAGGCGGTGTGGGACTGCCTCGTCAAGGCGCGCCAATGCCTCGACGTCGGCGGGAGTCCGGCTGCCAGGCTGCTGCTTCTCGACGACTTCGATAGCGTGCATGCCCGCTGGGACCAGGAGCACCGTCCGGCGGCCCTCGAACTGCTCGCCGGGCTGCTCCGCGACGGCGCGGAGGGCGGCCTGCGGATCGTCATCGCCGCGCAAAGGCTCACCGGATCGCTGCAGTCCCTGCCTGCCCTGTGCCAGAGACGGCTGGTGCTGCGCCTGCCCGATGTCGCCGAGCACGTCGCGGCCGGAGGAGTGGCTGCCCTGTTCGACGACCGCCTTCCGCCCGGCGGCGGGAGCTGGCAGGACCATCGCATCCAGCTCCTCGCGCCGGAGCAGAGCGGTGCAATCCCGGATGTCGCGGCGCAGCGGGACATCGAGCCACGCACGGATGCCGTTGCGCTCCTGGGGCGGCCCGGGCAGACCCTTCTCGTCGTGTCGGACTCGCCGTCCCGCTCGGCCGCAGCGCTGGGAACGGTCCCCGGCGCGCGGGTCGTCGACCTCGCGGCGGTGTCCCACGGCGAGCTGGCGGAGGCCGCGCAGGCAGGCGCGTCGCTCCGGCTGAGCGAGTCACAATCAGGCACCGCCTTCGTCGGAGACGTGGACGCGTGGCAGGCGCAGTGGTCCCTGCTGGGTGCCCTGCGCCCGCACGCGGACCTGGTCTTCGACGGCTGCAGCCTGGCCGACTACCGGGCCATCAGCCGACGCCGGGACCTGCCTCCGCCGTTGGCACCCAACCGAGGTCGGGTGTGGGTACTGCGCCCGGACGGCGCCGTGCACCGGGCCACGCTGCGGGCCCAGGTCGTGTAGCCGCCGGCCGCGAAGTCCCGGAGCACAGTCCCGCAGCACAGTTCAGCGGTGCCGGCCCCGCCGCCGTCCGGCCGTGGATCAGGCCAGCGCGTCCACCAGACCGCGGAGCGGCAGCGAGTGCGCACTCGCGACCGGGCCGCTGGTGATGAGGCCGCCGACCGTGGACAGGCCGAAAGCGAGCGCGGCATCCGTTCGGAGCGCGTCCTTCCAGCCTCGGTTCGCGATCAGCCGAACATAGGGAAGCGTGGCGTTGGTGAGCGCATAGGTGGACGTGCTCGGCACGGCCCCGGGCATGTTCGCCACGCAGTAGAACAGGGACTGATGCACAGTGAACGTCGGATCGGCGTGCGTCGTCGGGTGGGAGTCGGCGAAGCAGCCGCCCTGATCCACAGCGATGTCCACGAGCACGCTGCCCGGCTTCATCCGGGACACGAGCTCGTTGCTGACCAGCTTGGGGGCCCTGGCCCCGGGGATCAGAACCGATCCGATCACCAGGTCGGACAACACCAGCGCCCGGTCGATCTCGTAGCTGTTCGAGGCGATGGTCTGCACCCGCCCGTAGTACAGCGCGTCGATTTCGCGCAGGCGGAACAGGTTGGTGTCGAGCACGGTCACCTGGGCGCCGAGCCCGAGGGCGACCTGCATGGCTGCCGTGCCGGCCACACCGCCGCCGAGCACAGTGACCCGAGCCGGATGCGTTCCGGGCACCCCGGGCACGAGCAGGCCCGGTCCGCCGTTGGGCTTGAGCATCGCGTTGGCGCCGACGATGGGTGCCAGGCGGCCCGCAACCTCGCTCATCGGCGCGAGCAGCGGCAGCGCCCGCGTCGGCAGCTGCACGGTCTCGTAGGCGATCGAGGTGACACCGCCCTCCAGCAGCGCACGGGTCAGGGCTGGTTCCGCGGCCAGGTGCAGGTAGGTGAACAGCAGCAGATCGGGGCGAAAATAACCGTACTCGCTCGCCACGGGCTCCTTCACCTTGAGCAGCAGGTCGGCGGCGGCCCAGGTTGACGCGGCATCCGGCATGATCGTCGCGCCCGCCGCCGCATAGCTCTCGTCGCTGAGCCCGGAGCCGAGCCCGGCCCCCGTTTCGATCAACACCTCGTGCCCGTGCGCCACGAGGTCGTGTACGCCGGCCGGGGTGATCGCCACCCGGAACTCGTTGTTCTTGATTTCTGCCGGAACTGCGACCTTCATGGCGCTCCCTTGTCTAACGAATTCGACGGAGATTTTGATTCAAAAATCGTTTTTTGGGCCAAAAACAGCCTTTATGGTGAAAATCTCCGTCGAATCGGTTCAAACCCTCAGTGGTGGACCTCCGGGCGGTGGACCACTCTGGCCTGAGCGAAATCCTACCGCCGCCGAACAGCTCATTTCGATTGAGAGTGTCGCCATAGAGTGCTGATTTCGTGCGTGATCTGACCAGAAATTAACGATTCGGTCACTCTTGGGTGCGCAGGGGGCGCTCCTGTGCAAGTATCTAGCAACTCGCAATGAAAGCTGTGAGAGCTCATCCGCTGAGAAGTGCAAGGAGACCCGACCATGAAGCCCAGGCCGTTGCCCGCAGATCCCATGATCGCTCAGCTGGTCCGTCAGGCCCGGGCGACCACGATGGGGCGCCGCGCTCTGCTCGCCGGAGCCGGTGGCGGGGCCGCAGCCCTGGCGCTCGCCGCATGCTCGACCGGAGGGGCCACGAAGCCCACCGCCGCCCCCGACGAGTCCGACAGCAGCAAGCTCGTGCGCTGGGACAACTGGGCGCTCTACATCGACGTCGATGACGCCGGCGACTACCCCACACTGGATGCGTTCACGACCGAAACCGGCATCAAGGTCGAGTACACCGAGGCCGTCGACGACAACAACACCTACTACGGCAAGGTCAAGGACCAGCTCGCCCTCGGCCAGGACATCGGCGCCGACACCGTCTGCCTGACCGACTGGATGGTCGGCCGTTGGATCCGGTTCGGCTACACCCAGGAACTCGACCAGGCCAACATCCCCAACTTGAAAAACCTGCTCCCGTCCCTGAAAGACGTGGGCTTCGACCCCGGCCGCAAGATGAGCGTGCCGTGGCAGGGCGGGTTCGCCGGCATCTGCTGGAACAAGGAGAAACTTCCGAACGGCATCGCCTCGGTCGAGGACCTGTGGAGCTCCGACCTCAAGGGCCGGGTCGGCGTTCTGTCCGAGATGCGCGACACCATGGGACTGATCATGCTCGACATGGGTGTCGACATCGCGGGCGACTGGGGCGACGACGAGTTCTTCGCCGCGATCGACGTGCTGGAGAAACAGGTCGGCGACGGCCAGGTTCGCAACATCAAGGGCAATGCGTACAAGGAAGACCTCATCAACGAGGACACCCTCGCCGCCATCGTCTGGTCCGGCGACATCGTGCAGCTCAACGCCGAGAACGGGGACAAATGGGAGTTTGTGGTCCCCGACAAGGGCGGCACCCTCTGGAACGACAACTTTCTGGTGCCGATCGGCTCCACGCACAAGAAGAATGTCGAGAAACTCATCGACTACTACTACGACCCGGCCGTCGCCGCCGAGGTCGCCGCCTACGTGAACTACATCACCCCCGTCGCCGGCGCCAAGGAAGCCGCGATGGCGATCGACCCCGAGCTCGCGAACAACCAGCTGATCTTCCCGGACGACACGACCCTGGCCAAGGCTCGCGTCTTCCGCACCCTGACCGGCGCGGAGGAGCAAAAGTACGACGCCGCCTTCCAGGGCATCCTGCTGGGCTCGTAGGGATGGCCAACGGAGAATTCGCCAGCGCGGGGGCCGACCTGGAGCTGGTGGGTATCCAGAAGAGGTTCCCGGGCTTCACCGCTATCGAGCATCTCGACCTGAAGATCCCCGCGGGGTCGTTCTTCGCGCTGCTCGGCCCGTCCGGCTGCGGCAAGACCACGACCCTGCGCTTGGTGGCCGGCCTCGAGGAACCGACGGCCGGGCGCATCCTGATCGGGGGCACGGATGTGACGAACCAGAAATCCTTCCAGCGTCCGGTCAACACGGTGTTCCAGAGTTATGCCCTCTTCCCGCACATGACAGTGTTGGAGAACGTCGCCTTCGGGCTGCGCCGCCGGCGGATGGACGACCCGGTCGCCAAGGCTCACGAGGCGCTCCGCCTGGTGGAACTGGACCACCTCGCCGCCCGCCGCCCGCAACAGCTCTCCGGCGGACAGCAGCAGCGCGTGGCCCTCGCCCGCGCGATCGTCAACCGGCCGGCCCTGTTGCTGCTCGACGAGCCCCTCGGGGCGCTCGACCTGAAGCTGCGGCGCCAGATGCAGCTCGAGCTCAAGACCATCCAGGAGGAGGTCGGCCTCACGTTTCTGCACGTCACCCACGACCAGGAGGAGGCCATGACCATGGCCGATACCGTCGCGGTCATGAACAAGGGCCGGATCGAGCAGATGGGCGCCCCCGAGGAACTCTACGAGCTGCCGCGCACGGCGTTCGTCGCTAACTTCCTCGGCCAGTCGAACCTGTTCACCGGCCCCGTGGTCGGTAGCACGAGCGAGGCCATCTCCGTGGCCGTGGCCGGCCAGAAAATCGTGGTTCCGGCGGCGCGCGCGCACCGGCACACCGGCGAGGTCACGATCGGCGTCCGCCCGGAGAAGCTGACCCTGCACGTGACCGAGCCCGTCGCCGACGTCGCCCGCAACCTGATGGGTCCCGGCCGGGTGATCGACGTCTCGTTCAGTGGGGTCAGCACCCAGTACCTGGTCGAGGTCGTCGGCGTCGGCACCCTCATCGTCTTCGCGCAGAACATGGCGTTCGGCCCCGTCGCCCATGAGGGGTCCGAGGTCTGGCTGGACTGGAACATCGAACACGGCTTCGGGCTCGAGGACGACGCCTCGGCGGAGCCCCGTTTCGAGGCGGACGACAGCACCCGAAGCATCGCGACCCAGAAACGCTCCTCCCTGCTCACGGAGCTTGAGGAAGCC
The DNA here is from genome assembly GCF_002929845.1 of Cryobacterium sp. M96. Classification (GTDB taxonomy): domain Bacteria; phylum Actinomycetota; class Actinomycetes; order Actinomycetales; family Microbacteriaceae; genus Cryobacterium; species Cryobacterium sandaracinum. The sequence continues at coordinate 96,626 of NZ_PJJS01000042.1, read as the reverse complement.
TAGGGTGGCGTTCGCGGCATTCTCCACCAGCACCACCGCGCCCGAACCGGCGCCGCGCCGGAAGAGCCCGATCGCGCTGCTCCTGCTGTTGCCGGGCATCCTCTACCTGGTGCTGTTCTTTCTGGCCCCCCTCGTCTCGCTGCTGCTGACGTCGTTCCAGGCCCCCTCGGAATTCGGCGACGTCGGCCAGTACTCCTACGCCTTCCGCTGGGAGAACTACGTCGACGTGATCACGGCCTACTGGCCGCACATCATGCGCTCCTTCGGCTACGCGCTGATCGCCACGCTGCTCGCCCTGGTGTTCAGCTACCCGCTGGCGTACTTTATCGGCGTGAAGGCGCGGCCCTGGCCGTTGCTGCAGAGCCTCATGCTGGTGCTGGTGATCGCCCCGTTCTTCATCAGCTTCCTGCTGCGCACCCTGGCCTGGAAGCAGCTCCTGTCCGACGAGTCGTTCGTGATCACCTCGCTCAAGGCTCTGTCGTTGCTGGCACCGGATGCCCATTTCACGGGCACTGCTTTCGCCGTCATCTTCGGGCTCACCTACAACTTCATCCCGTTCATGACCCTGCCGCTCTACACGACGCTCGAACGGCTCGACCTGCGCTACCTCGAGGCCGGCAGCGACCTCTACGCGCATCCGTTCGACGTGTTCCGCAAGATCACGATCCCGCTGTCGATGCCCGGCATCGTGGCCGGAACCCTGCTGACCTTCATCCCGGCGGCCGGCGACTACATCAACGCGAGCCGGGACTTCCTCGGCGGACCGGACACCCAGATGATCGGTAACGTGATCGAGGCCAACTTCCTGGTGCTGCAGAATTATCCGGCGGCGGCCGCGCTGTCGATCATCCTGATGTCGGTGATCCTGGTGATCGTGAGCGTCTACGTCAAACGGTCGGGCACGGAGGAGCTGCTGTGAAAATCTCCCTGGGCAAGTGGTTGCTGCCGCTCTACACGGTGCTGGCGCTGATCTTCCTGATGGTGCCGATCGTCTACACGTTCGTGTTCTCGTTCAACGACTCGCTCAAGTCCAACATCACCTGGCGCGGGTTTACCTTCGACAAGTGGCTGAACGTGTGCCAAGTGCAGAACGGCGCCGTCTGCGAGGCGTTCGGCAACAGCATCCTGATCGGCGTGGTGGCCACGGTGGCCGCGACCACGCTCGGCACCATGATCGCGATCGCCCTCGTGCGGTACCGGTTCCGGTTCCGGTCGCAGACGAGCCTGCTCCTGTTCCTGCCGATGGCCACGCCGGAAGTCGTGCTCGGCGCCGGCCTGGCCGCGCAGTTCTTGTCGCTCGGCGTTCCGAAGGACATGTCTACGATCATTCTGGCTCACACTATGTTCTGCATCAGCTTCGTGGTGGTGACGGTCAAGGCGCGTGTCGCGAGCCTCGACCCCGCGCTCGAGGAGGCCGGCCGAGACCTCTACGGCTCGGCAACCCAGGTGTTCGCGCGGATCACCTTTCCGCTCCTGCTGCCCGGCATCCTGGCGGCCGCGCTGCTCTCCTTCGCGCTGAGCTTCGATGACTTCATCATCACCAACTTCAACTCCGGCGCCGTCACCACGTTCCCCAAGTACATCTACGTGTCCGCAGCCCGGGGGATCCCGGCCGAGGCGAACGTGATCGCGTCGGCGGTGTTCATTTTCGCCCTGGTGATCGTGGTCACCGCCCAGGTATCCCGGGCGGCCAAGGAGAAGCGGCTGGCAAAACTGGGCTGACTCCCGGCCCGCGCCCTACACGTAGCTGGCGCGGATCTCCCCGACCGGGAGCCCACCGCCCAGCACCATCAGGTGCAGCTCGGGCAGAATGGCCTCGACGTCGCTGTGTGCGATCGCACCGGAGTCCGCAAGCAGACGCAGGGCCACGATGGTGGTTGCCCGCAGGCTGCCGTCGAGAATCTTGAGGGCGACCGTCGTGCCGTTGGCGGCGGAGGCGACGCAGATGCCCTCCGCGCCGGTCTTCACGAACAGTCCGAGGCGGTCGATCACGACCGTGTCGGGCATGCCGGGTCCGGCGATGACCCAGCCGTTCTGCCGTATTGCCTCGCCGAGGAAGCCGGCCTCGCGGTAGATCGCGAACGGCGAGTTTGACTTGGACGTGGCGATGCGGGCGATGCCGCGTGCCAAAGCGGTGAGGGACAGCGCGTGAACCGGCGCGCCACATCCGTCGATGCCCGACGCCGACGGCCGCTCGCCGGTGAAGCGCTCCACCACGTCGAGAATGCGCTTCTGCAACGGATGCGCCGGCTCCAAGTATCCAGACAGCGCCCAGCCGTTCTGCTGGCAGGCCACGAGCATCGCGGCGTGCTTGCCCGAGCAGTTCATGTAGATCGGGGCCTTGGCGGCCCCCAGTCGCACCAGGGCGTCGCGGGTGGGGGAGTCGTCCGGCCAGGCCGCCGGGCAGGCGAGCGCCGTCTCGGGGATGCCGGCGCGGGCGAGGAGCCCGCGCACGAGGTCGGCGTGGCGCTGCGTTCCGGTGTGGCTGGCGGTCGCGATGGCGGCGTCTTCCCCGCGCAGGGTGACCCCGCTGGCCATCACGGCGATGGCCTGGAAGGGCTTCATCGACGACCGCGGAAAGATCGGGGTGGTCACATCGCCGAGGGCGCGTAGGACCGCGCCCTCGCTGGTGAGCACGACCGCGCTGCCGGCATGCCTCGATTCGATGAAGCCGCTGCGCTCGACCACGGCCAGTTCGACCGCATCGGGGACGAAGAACGTCTGCCCGGCGTGGATTGGCACCTCGAATGTCGTTGTCACGGTGTGTGCTTCGCGCCTAAAGCGCGGCGATGGCGTCGTCGATGACCGAGAGGGCATCGTTCAGGAGGGCATCACTCACGGCCAGGCTCGGGAGGAAGCGCAGCACGTTGCCGTAGGTTCCGGCGGTGAGCAGCAACACGCCGTGCTGGGCGGCGTAGGCGGCGATGGAGGACACTGCGGCGGCGTTCGGCGCCTTCTCCGTGTCACCGGTGCCCGGCTGCACGAGTTCGATGGCGATCATGGCGCCGCGACCGCGGATCTCGCCGATGATGTCGTACTTCTCCTTGAGAGAACCGAGGCCGGCGCGCAGGGTGTTCTCGATACGCACACCCTCGGCGAGCAGATCGCCTCGCTCAATCGACTCGAAGACCGCTATGGCCGCTGCGCAGGAGACCGGGTTACCGCCGAAGGTTCCGCCGAGGCCGCCGGGCTGCGAGGAATCCATGATCTCGGCGCGGCCGGTGACGGCGGCCAGCGGCATGCCGCCGGCGATGCCCTTGGCGGTGAGCACGAGGTCGGGGGTCCAGCCGAAGTGCTCGCTGGCGTAGTACTTGCCGGTGCGGGCCATGCCGCTCTGGATCTCGTCTGCGATCATGACGACGCCGTTCGCGGTGCACCAGGTCTGCAGGGCGTTGAAGTAGCCCTCGGCCGGAACCATGAAGCCACCCTCACCCTGGATGGGCTCGACGACCAGGCAAGCCAGGTCGGTGGGTCCGACGACCTTCTCGAGGTACGCGATCGTGCGCGCCGCGGCATCCGCCCCGCTCAGACCGTCGTGATACGGGTAGGAGCTGGGGGCGTGGTAGACATCGCTGGCGAGGGGGCCGTAGCCGGTGGCGTAGGGCATGGCCTTGTAGTTCATGGCCATGGTCAGCACCGTGCGACCGTGGTAAGCGTGGTCGAGCACGGCGACGGCGCGGCGGCCGGTATGCTTGCGGGCGATCTTGACACCGTTCTCGACGGCCTCGGCGCCCGAGTTGATCAGCACCGACTTCTTCGGCCAGGAGCCGGGGGTGTGCTCGGCGAGAAGCTCGCAGACGCGCACATACTCCTCGTAGGGCGTGATGGTGAAGAGGGTGTGGATGAAGTCCTGGGTCTGTTCGACGGCGGCCGCGACCACGCTGGTCTCGGTGTGGCCGATCGTGGTCACACCGATGCCGGCGCCCAGGTCGATGAACTGGTTGCCGTCGACGTCGACGAGGATGGCGCCGTTCGCCTTGGCGATGTAGACGGGCAAAGCGGATGCGACGCCGCCGGAGACGACGGCGAGCCTGCGCTGCTGGAGTTCTTTCGAGCGCGGACCCGGGATCGCGGTCACGATCTTGCGTTCCTGCGGCACGGTGTAAACCAGTGCGGCGGGGGTGGACGGGGAGGTCGAAGGCGTCAGCGTGTCAGTCATGATCTGACCAGTTTACCGATCGATGCGACGGGAGGCGCGGCGAATTGCTGCGACAATCGGTTCCCTGGCCGTGTTACGGCCCGTTGTCGGCCGCGAATCGGCCCGCAGAGCCGCGCAAATCGAAGGAGGCGCCGTGATCGGTGCACACCACCACTACGCCGTGAACATCGCCTGGACAGGCAACCGAGGCACCGGCACGAGCAGCTACCGGGACTACGGCCGGGATCACCTGATCACCGCCCCCGGCAAGGAGCCGATAAGTGCATCGGCCGATCCGACCTTCCACGGGGACGCCGACCGTTGGAACCCGGAGGAACTGCTGCTGGCCGCCCTCAGCGAATGCCACCTGATGAGCTACCTGCACGTCGCCGTGAAGCACGGCGTGCAGGTCGTCGACTATACCGACGACGCGACCGGGTCGATGGCCCAGACGACGGATGGTGGCGGCCACTTCACCGAGGTGACCCTGCGACCGCGCGTCACGGTTGCCGACCCCGGCCAGGTCGAACTCGCGCAGTCCCTGCACGCGGAGGCCGCCGGCCTCTGTTTCATCGGCGCATCCGTGAACTTCCCCGTCATTCACCAGCCGCAGACGGTGGCGCTCGCCGATACTGAGGTGTGACGCCGACCCGGTCACCGCAACGTGCGGTCGGTGGCCGTGCTCCCTGCGGCGGCGATCAGACGGCTTCCGCCGCACGCTCGCCGCCACCTACCCGGGGTTCTATCGGTGCTACGGGCCGGACAAGGCGGCGAGGGTTTCCTCGATAACGGAGGCGGCATCGTCGATCAGCGCCTCGGAGATGACGACCGACGGCATGATGCGCAGCACCGAGTCCCAGCTGCCGGCATCCAGCACGATGACGCCGTTGGTGGTCGCGTGCTTGATGATCGCGGTGAGAGCCTCGGGGTACGGTGTGTTCGTGCCCGGGTGAACGAGCTCCACCCCGAACATCGCACCCTTGCCGCGCACGTCGCCCACGACCGCGAACCGCTTCGGCCAGTCGCCGATGCGTGCCCAGAGGGCCTTCTCGACGCGCCGCGCCTCGCCGAGGAGGTCGTCTCGCTCGATCAGGTCGAAGACGGCGAGGGCGGCCGCGGTCGAGACCGGGTTGCCGCCGAAGGTTCCGCCGATGCCGCCGGGCTGCACAGAGTCCATGATGTCGGCGCGGCCGGTGACGGCGGCGAGCGGGAATCCGCCGGCGATGCCCTTGGCGGTGGTGACGAGGTCCGGCACCACGTTGTGGTGCTCGATGCCGTACCAGGCGCCGGTGCGGGCGATGCCGGCCTGGATCTCGTCGGAGACGAAGACGATGCCGTGCTCGGTGCAGAATTCGCTCAGGCGCTTGAAGAATCCGGGGGCGGGGATGACGATGCCGCCGTCGCCCTGGATCGGCTCGATGAAGAAGGCCGCGATCTCGGTGGCGCCGATGTGGGTGTTGATGTAGTCGATGGTCTTCTCGGCGGCTTCTTCGCCGGTCAGGCCGTCACGGTAGGGGTAGCTGGTCGGCACGCTGTAGATCTCGCCGGGGAACGGTCCCATTCCGGCGCGCTCGGGCCAGGGGCGGTAAGTCATCGCCATGGTCAGGTTGGTGCGACCGTGGAACGCGTGGTCGAGCGCAACGATGGCGCGCCGGCCGGTGAACTTGCGGGCGATCTTCACGGCGTTCTCGACGGCTTCCGCGCCGGTGTTCACCAGGATGGAGCGCTTCTCGAAGTCGCCGGGGGTGATCTCGGCGAGCTTCTCCGCGACGGCCACGTAGTTCTCGTACGGGGTGACGGTGAACAGGGTGTGGGTGAGCTTGGCGGCCTGCGCCGCGGCGGCCGCGGCCACCTCGTCGTTCGCGTGACCGATGGTGGTCACGCCGATGCCGCAGCCGAGGTCGATGATCTGGTTGCCGTCGACGTCGACGAGGATCGCTCCCGCTCCGTGATCCATATAGATGTTCGCCAGCGTGCCCGCACCGCGGGAAACCGCGCGCAGGCGGCGTTCCTGCAATTCGACCGACTTGGGGCCGGGAAGGGCGGTGACGAGCTTGCGCTCCTGGGGTACCGAATACGTGTCAGACATGACCCCAGCTTAGGTCGCGCCCGTTTCCGCGGTGTTTCCGGGCGACGGATGCTCGGCTCGGCCGGTCCGAAAGCGGCTAGACGCGTTCGCGCGGGAAGACCCGGTCGGCGATCTTTTGCAGGGTTCCCGAGGGCGGCGACTCGTTGTACCGGCCGGCCAATTCCTGACGGGACAGGGCGTGGATCGCGGCCATGATCTCGTCGGTCGCGCCGCGCCGTGCCTTGCCGGACTCGGCGGAACCGTGGCGGCTCAGGTCGAGGGGCTCGCCAAAGGTGACCGTGACCTTGCGGATGCGCGGGAATTTCGCTCCCACCGGCTGGATCTCCTGTGTGCCGATCAGCCCGACCGGAACCACGACGGCCCCCGTGGTGAGGGCGAGCCATGCCACGCCCGTGCGGCCCTTGTACAGGCGGCCGTCGAGGGAACGGGTTCCCTCCGGGTAGATCGCGAACGCGCTGTCGGATTCGAGGATGTTGCGGCCGGCGTCGAGAGCGTCCTGGGCGGCCTGCCCCGCGCCGCGTTCGACCCCGACCGCTCCGATCGAGGTGAAGAAGGTGCGCGAGACGAAACCCGTGAACCCGGTGCCGGTGAAGTAGGTGGACTTGGCCAGGAACTGCACGCGCCGAGGTGCGACCAGCGGAATCACGATGCTGTCGATGAACGACAGGTGGTTGCTGGCCAGGATGACGCGGCCGCTGCGCGGGATGTTATCCCGGCCGATGATGGTGGGGCGGAATACCAGCCGGGCGATCGGCGCCATGATGCCGTAACCGAGAAAGTAGACGAATCCGGGGCGCTTCGTGCGCTCCGATTCCTCCGCCGACAGGTCGACGGGAGTTGCATCCTGGGAATCTTCTTTGGAACCGGTCATCCTTGGACCCTACCGCCACGGCCCGCCCCGCCACGAAAGGCGGCGGCGCCACCTAAAATTGCAGGATGCGCAGACGAGTTGTAATTCTCGGGTCGACCGGCTCGATCGGAACCCAGGCCCTCGATGTGATCAAGGCCAACCCCACCCGGTTCGAGGTGGTCGGGCTCTCCGCCGGCAACAACAGGACGATGCTCGAGGCGCAGGCCGCCGAGTTCGAGGTCGAGCACACGGCGCTCGGCGCGGACGAGGCCGAAGAGCTCGTGCGCGACGTCGAGGCCGACGTGGTGCTCAACGGCATCACGGGCTCGGTGGGCCTCGGGCCGACTCTCGCCGCCCTGCGAGCCGGTCGCACGCTGGCCCTGGCCAACAAGGAATCGCTCATCGTCGGCGGCGACCTGGTGAAGTCGCTGGCGGCGCCGGGACAGATCGTGCCCGTCGACTCCGAGCACTCCGCCATCGCGCAGGCGCTCCGCTCGGGAACGGCCGGCGAGGTGCGACGCCTGGTGCTGACGGCATCCGGGGGCCCGTTCCGTGGCCGACGACGCGGGCAGCTCGCCGACGTCACGCCGGCCGAGGCGCTCGCGCACCCTACCTGGGAGATGGGGCTCGTCGTCACGACCAACTCGTCCACCCTCGTCAACAAGGGCCTCGAGGTGATCGAAGCGCACCTGCTCTTCGACGTGGAATACGAGCGCATCGATGTGGTCGTGCACCCGCAGTCCGTCGTGCACTCCATGGTGGAATTCATCGACGGATCGACGATCGCCCAGGCGTCCCCGCCGGATATGCGTCTGCCGATCTCGCTCGGGCTGGACTGGCCGAACCGCGTCGCGGCGGTCGGCACCCCGATCGACTGGACCATCCCGCAGGACTGGACCTTCGAGCCCCTCGACACGACGGCTTTCCCGGCCGTCGACCTGGCCAAGCAGGTCGGGCGCGCGGGCGGCACCTACCCCGCGGTGTTCAACGCGGCGAACGAGCAGGCCGTGGCAGCTTTCCACGCCGGCACCATCGGGTTTCTGGACATCGTCGACACCATCCAGCGTGTCGTCGAACGGCACGAGCAGGACGGCCCGCTCACACGCGAGTCGCTCGTCGGCGCCGAGGCGTGGGCCCGCGCCGCGGCGGACAAGCTCCTCGCCCGCTGAGAAAGCCGGCCACGCAGCTTAGGCCGTGTCGCCTGAGCTGCGGTAACTGTCCGCGGTGGCGGCGAGGGCATCCGGCCACGGGGTCTTGCCGACGCCGAGCTCGCGCTCGGTTTCGGCGGAATCGATGATGTACGGCACCCTGAGCTGATAGCTCGAGGCCCAGATCTCGTGCATCATCGGGTTCAGCGCGCCGAGCGATTTGAGCAGCCACTGCGGGTAGCCCGCCACCGTGCCGTGCGTGCCGTAGCGGCGGTTGAGCTGGGCGGCGATGTCGTCACGGGTGATGGCCGTGCTCGGCACATGCCAGAGGCGGCCCCAGTCGCCCCGGTAGTCGGCGGCGGCCACGAGAGTTGTCACGATGTCGGGCAGGTAGCTCCAGCTGTGCACGCGCCCGGGCCGGCCCACGACCCGGGCGGTCTTCGATTCCAGGATGGCTCTGAAGAACCGGTCGTCGAGATGCGCAGTGCCGACGACGCCCGGCCCGAAATAATCGCTCGCCCGCACCTCGACGGCCCGAATCTCGCCGCGGTCGTGCGCGTCCCTCACCCGGTGCCAGAGCTCCTTGCGCACGAGCCCCTTCGTCTCGGTGGTCGTTTCCGGCGAATGCTCGGTCATCGGCCCGGTCGGAGACCCGTACGGGTAGAGATTGCCCATCATCACCAGGCGGGCGCCGGTGACGGATGCCGCCGTCAGCGCCGCGTCGATGACCGGCGGCCACTGGGTGGGCCAGTCGGTGTACCGCGGGTTGATGCACAGAAAGATCGTCGACATGCCGGTTGCCGCCCGGGTGAAGGTCTGGGCGTCGCTCGCGTTCAGCACGACAGATTCTACCCCGGGTGCCGCCGCGCCGGAGCGTGTTCCGACGGTCACCTGGTCTCCTCGAATCATCAGACGCTCGGCGAGCGGTCGTCCGACCATGCCGGCGCCGACGATCAGTTGCTGGGGCATGTATCCTCCTGAATTGAGGCCGACGCTAGTCCTCGTCGTCGCAGCCGTCGTCGTTCTTCTTGCATTTACCGTCGTCCTTGTCGTTGCCGTTGTCAACGGACGTCGGGCTCGGGGCTGGAACCGGGGCCACGGTCGGCTCCGGCTTGCTCGCCTCGATCGCGGCGGTCAGGTCCGCGGACACCAGGTTGAGGGCTGACTGGATGTCGGCAGCACGGGCGGCGCTCACCCCGTCCGCCGCGGCCGCGGTCAGCAGGTCGGCCTGGACGGCCTCGAGCGAGGCCTGGGCGGCCTCGAAGTCGCCGGCCGCGGCGGCCGCTGTGACGTTCCGCACACCGGCCTGCAACTCGGTTGCGGTGCTCTGCTGCAGGTCGGGAGGTGTGCTCCCGCACCCGGTCAGGGTGGACGCGACGAGCGTGACCGCGGCCAGTGCGAGTGTTAGGCGGGCCCGAGGCATCATGGCGTCACGCTTTCCTGGAGTCGCTTCAGATTGGTGCCGAGGGAGCCGTCGACGGCCGGGTAGGTAGCGGCGGGCGTGGCCGGTTCAGCCACCCGCGGGGTGAAGACCACCACGGCGAGCAGAATGAGCGCGGCCAGGACTCCGAGCGAGGCGAGCACTCGGGGCCGGCGCCACGCGGGAGCGATGGTGGTGCCACGGGCGCTACCCGGGGACCGTTCCGCCGCGCGGCCCGGTGAGCGGGCCGGAGCGCCGGCCGGCGTCAGAAACTCGGTGGGGGAATCCGCGCCGGGTTTCGGGGCAGTGATGACCTTCGTGACGGCCAGAACCGCAGTCGGCTCGAGGGTCGCGGCCCTGAGGGCCGCGGTGGGCTCGAGGGTTTCGGTGGCGCCCAGGACGGCAGTGGGCTCCAACAGCTCGTTGGCGCCCAGATCGGCGGTGGGTTCCAGAAGCTCGGTGGCCCCCGGAGCCCCCATTGCCACGGTGACTGCGGTGACATCGGCGACGTTCTCCCCGCTGACCAGGCGTCGCAGCTGCACGGCTGCGTCACCCGCGCTGAGTCGGTCGGCCGGCTCGCGGATGGTCATGCCGCCCAGAACAGCGGCCCAGCGCTGGCCGAGATGGGCCGGGATGTGCGGCTGCCGCTGCAGCCTGGCCATTGCCGATTCGATCGCCGTTCCGGTGAAGGCGCGCTCGCCAGTGAGGCATTCGAGCAGCACGAGTCCGAGCGAGTAGACGTCGCTGGGCGGGCCGATGGTGTTGCCGAGTGCCTGTTCGGGGCTGAGGTAGCCGGCCGTGCCGAGCAGAGACCCGGTCGCCGTGAGGCGGGTCGCGTCGAAGAGACGGGCAATGCCGAAGTCGGCGAGTTTGGCATGCATGGCGCGGCCGGGGAAGCCCGACGGTGCGAGCAGCACGTTCGCGGGCTTGATGTCGCGGTGGATGATGCCCCGCGCGTGCACGTAGTGCAGCGCCTCCGCGAGGTCGGCGCCCATGGCTGCCACCTCGTCGGGGTGCAGGGCCCCGTCGGCGATCTTGCTGCGCAGGTCCGTGCCGTCCACGAGCTCCATCACGATGTAAGTGCGCGAGACTCCGTCGATCACGGCCGTGCCGGCGTCGAACAGGGTGACCAGGGCGAAGTGGTTGAGGCTCGCGAGCACCGTGACCTCGCCGCTCTGGCGCTCGGGCCCGGCGTCGTCGGCCGTGTCGAGACGGAACAGCTTCACGGCGACCGTACGCCCCAGAAAGAGGTCGGTGGCCCGGTAAACGGATGCCATCCCGCCCGTTCCGAGCAGAGCGTCGATACGAAAACGGTCGGCCAGGCTGATGCCGATGGGACCGACGGCGTGTGGCTTGGACAGAGGGAACCTCCTCGTGGATCCGTAAAGTCAAGCAAACCACACCTTGCAGGGGGAACAGCCAGCGCCCTCGCAGGGTGGAGTGGGTAATCTACGACTGTGGAAACCGTGCTGCTGTATATTCTGGGCGTTCTGATCGTCGTGGTCGGCCTTGCCCTGTCCATCGGCCTGCACGAGATCGGGCACCTGCTTCCCGCCAAGCTCTTCGGCGTCAAGGTCACCCAGTACATGATCGGTTTCGGGCCCACCCTATGGTCCCGTCGCAAGGGCGAGACCGAGTACGGCGTGAAGGCCATCCCGCTCGGCGGCTACATCGCCATGATCGGCATGTTCCCGCCCGCCAAAAAGGGCGGCAGAGTGCAGGCATCCAGCACTGGCTTCTTCAACCAGCTGGTGCAGGAGGGTGAACCGGAGAAGAAGCCCGGCGCCATGGCCACCATGGTCGACGACGCCCGCCAGTCCAGCGCCGACACCATCGGTGAGGGCGAGGAGCACCGCGCGTTCTACCGCCTGCCCGTCTTCAAGCGTGTCATCATCATGCTCGGCGGGCCCACGATGAATCTCCTCATCGCGGTCGTGCTCTTCGCCGTGCTCCTGATGGGCTTCGGAACGGCCCAGGCCAGCACCAGCGTCGGCAGCGTGTCCGAGTGCGTGCTGCCGGCCACGAGCACCCGGCAGACCTGCGAACCGACCGACGAGAAGGCGCCCGGCGCCGCGGCCGGCCTGCAGCCGGGCGACCGCCTGGTCAGCATGAACGGCACCCCGATCGACAGCTGGGACCAGTCCACCGAGATCATTCGCGAGTCGCCGGGCATCCCGCTTGCCACCGTCGTCGAACGCAACGGCACCCAGCAGACCCTGACCATCACCCCGAAACTCACCGAACGCTACGTGAGCGATGCCGACGGCGAGATCGAAGAGGATGCCGCCGGCGAGCCGAGGACTCAGGAGGTCGGCTTCGTCGGAATCGGCCCGGCTGGCGAGTTCGTGCCGCAGCCGGCGACCGCCGTGCTGCCCGCGGTGGGCGAGAACATCGGCGCGGTCGTGCACATGATCGCGAACCTGCCGCAGCGCATGATCGATATCGCCAACGCGGCCTTCGGACCGGGGGAGCGCGACCCCAACGGCCCGATCAGTGTGGTCGGGGTCGGCCGCGTCGCCGGCGAGATCGCCAGCATCGACGCCATCCCGGTGAACAGCAAGATCGCGAGCATGCTGGGGCTCCTGGCCTCGCTCAACGTGGCCCTGTTCGTGTTCAACCTGGTGCCGCTGATGCCGCTCGACGGCGGACACGTCGCCGGCGCGCTCTGGGAAGGGTTGCGGCGTCAGATCGCCAAGCTGTTCAGACGCCCCGACCCGGGCTCCGTCGACACGGCGAAACTGATGCCGCTCACCTTCGCCGTCGTGGTGGTGCTCGGCGCCATGAGCCTGCTGCTGATCTACGCGGACATCGTCAAACCGATCAACATCTTCGGCTGATCCGCGGCGCGTCCCGGCGCAGCTCCCCGCGGCTCTGCCCGGCGAGATTCGCCGAGATTCGCCGAAAATGCCGAGAGTCGCCGTTCCGCCAGGTCAACTGGGCAAAAACGGCGACTCTCGGCGTCTGCGAGCGGCGTCCGGTACGGGCGTTAGCGCGAGAGCAGCAGCGCCTCACCCTGGCCGCCGCCGCCGCAGAGGGCGACGGCGGCCTTACCGGTGCCGCGCCGGGCCAGCTCAAGCGCCGCGTGCAGCGCGAGGCGGCCGCCCGAGGCCCCGATCGGATGCCCGAGGGCGATCGCGCCGCCGTGGATGTTGACCTGCTCGGGGGAGAGGCCGAGCTCCCGGGTCGATTCGAGCGACACCGCGGCGAAGGCCTCATTGATCTCGACCAGGTCGAGCTCGTTGGCCGCCCAGCCCTGGCGCTCCAACGCGCGGTGGATCGCGTTCGCCGGCTGTGAGTGCAGCGAGTTGTCGGGTCCGGCGACCTGGCCGGAGGACTCCACCACCGCCAGCCAGCTGAGCTCATTGTCGTCGGCGAAGCGGCGGCTGCACAGCACGAGGGCGCTGGCACCGTCGCTCAGCGGCGACGAGTTGCCGGCCGTGACGGTGCCGTCCTCGGTGAAGGCCGGGCGCAGCCGGCCCAGCGTCTGCGTGGTGCTGTCGCCGCGCACACCCTCGTCCGTGGCGACCAGGAGCGGCTCGCCCTTCCGCTGCGGAACGCTGATCGGGGTGATCTCGTCGTCGAAGACGCCGTTCTCGACGGCGGCGGCGGCGCGCTGATGCGAGGCGGCCGCGATGGCATCCTGGTCCGCCCGAAGCAGGCCGAGCCGCCCGTTGACATGCTCGGTGGAAAGGCCCATAGAGAGGCCGTCGAAAGCATCCGTCAGCCCGTCGCTGGCGGCGTGGTCAAGCATGGTGACGCTGCCGTAGGCCCAGCCCGTGCGCGAGCCGGGCAGCAGGTGCGGGGCGTTCGACATCGATTCCTGGCCGCCGGCCACGACGACATCCGCTTCACCGAGACGGATGATCCGGGCCGCGTCGATCACGGCGGCCAACCCCGAGAGGCACACCTTGTTCAGTGTCATTGCCGGAACGTTCCACGGGATGCCGGCGCCGATCGCGCTCTGCCGGGCCGGGTTCTGGCCGGAGCCGGCCTGCAGGACCTGGCCCATAAGCACGAACTGCACCTGATCGGGTGTCACGCCGGCGCGGGCGAGCGCCCCGGTGATGGCAGCGGTTCCCAGCTGCACGGCGGTGAGGCCTGAGAGCTGCCCGTTCACCCGACCCTGCGGTGTGCGCGAGCCCGCGAGGATGACGACGTCGCTGCTGTTCACGGCACTGTGGTTCATAGCGGATCTCCTTCAGAAGACCGATCGGGCCGAGGGCCGATCGGGTAGGGGTGGCGATGCGTTCCGGCGGTGGCCCCGACCGTCGGGAGTCATCCGGCATCCGTTCAGATTTCGCCCGGTCTCGCCGCGTAAGCTGTCGCCGTGGCTGCAATCAACCTGGGAATGCCCAAAGTACCTGAAGTTCTCGCTCCGCGTCGCAAGACGCGTCAGATCAAGGTCGGCAAGGTACTCGTCGGCGGCGACGCGCGCGTGAGCGTGCAGTCGATGACGACGACACCGACCACGAACATCAACGCGACCCTGCAGCAGATTGCCGAGCTGACGGCATCCGGCTGCGACATCGTGCGCGTCGCCGTGCCCAGCCGCGACGACGCCGAGGTGCTGCCGATCATCGCGATGAAGAGCCAGATCCCGGTCATCGCCGACATCCACTTCCAGCCGAGCTACGTGTTCGCCGCGATCGACGCCGGCTGTGCCGCCGTGCGCGTCAACCCGGGAAACATCCGCAAGTTCGACGACCAGGTCGGCAAGATCGCCGCCGCGGCCAAAGCAGCCGGCGTCTCCCTCCGCATCGGCGTCAACGCCGGCTCGCTCGAGCCGAGCCTGCTGCAGAAGTACGGCAAGGCCACCCCGGAGGCGCTCGTCGAGAGCGCCGTCTGGGAAGCCAGCCTGTTCGAGGAACACGACTTCCACGACTTCAAGATCTCCGTCAAGCACAACGACCCGGTGATCATGGTCAAGGCCTACCGGCTGCTCGCCGAACGCGGCGACTGGCCCCTGCACCTCGGCGTCACCGAGGCCGGACCGTCGTTCCAAGGCACCATCAAGAGCGCCACGGCGTTCGGTATCCTGCTCGGCGAAGGCATCGGTGACACCATCCGGGTGTCGCTGAGCGCGCCCCCGGCCGAGGAGATCAAGGTGGGCCTGCAGATCCTGCAGTCGCTGAACCTGCGCGAGCGCAAGCTGGAGATCGTGTCCTGCCCGAGTTGCGGTCGCGCCCAAGTCGACGTGTACAAGCTCGCCAACGACGTCACCGACGGCCTCGAGGGCATGACCGTGCCGCTCCGGGTTGCCGTGATGGGTTGTGTCGTTAACGGACCGGGCGAGGCCCGCGACGCCGACCTCGGCGTGGCGTCGGGTAACGGCAAGGGCCAGATCTTTGTGCGCGGCGAGGTCATCAAGACCGTGCCGGAGTCGGAGATCGTCGCGACCCTGATCGAGGAGGCCAACCGGATGGCCGCCGAGATGCCGCCGAGCGAAGACTCCCTCGGCGCCCCCGTCGTGACGGTCGGCTCCAACTAGTCGAGATCCAACGAGTCCAGCGAGTCCCATTCGCTGGGTCGCGTCGCGTCGCGTCCGGGAGATCAGATCTCAGGCGCCGCGTGCATGACGTTCATCACAGGTGGAGCACCGTACCAGCGTTGAACCAATTCGACGGAGATTTTCACGTAGTGGGGACTTTTCGCGGGCTCTAGGGCCGATTCCGGCAGAATCTCCGTCGAATTCGTTCGGGAGAGGGAAACTGCCGGGGCTCTGATGGGAAGGACTCGTCGGCCGGAACGTGCGGTCATTCGGCGTCGCGGTGCGTCGCTGGGCCAGCCGCGCACACTCGTCATGGGCATCCGTTGTCACGTAAACGCGGGAATTTTTGAGACACACCGGTTTTGGCGCCGTATTGTGCGGCGTGTTGCGAAAATCTCCGAGGTTAGCGACCGGCCGCAACGGATGCCCGGGGCGGGGGCCTCCGCACGTCGGGTCGCCAGGTCTCGGCGAGCGCGACCGCCGCTGGCGCGACCGCCGCTGGTGCGACCGCCGCTGGCGGCACCTCGGTCAAGACGGTTCGCGGCGCGGGTTGTGGAATCCGGCGGACCGCGGAACAGGTGCCGGCGTCCACCGGGTGCGCCGCGACGTCTGTCCGCGCGCCGTAAAGTGGGTGAGTGCCTATTCGTATGTCCAACTACTTCCTCCGTACCCTCCGCGAAGACCCCTCGGACGCCGAGGTCACCAGCCACCGCCTGCTGGTGCGCGCCGGCTACATCCGCCGCCAAGCCCCCGGAATCTTCGCGTGGCTGCCGATCGGTCTGCGCGTCAAGGCCAAGATCGAGACGATCGTGCGCGAGGAGATGGCCGCGGCCGGCGCCTTCGAGGTGCACTTCCCGGCCCTGCTGCCGCGGGAACCCTACGAGATCACGGGCCGCTGGGACGAATACGGCGACGGCCTCTTCCGGCTCACGGACCGCAAGGGCAGCGACTTGCTCCTCGCCCCCACCCACGAAGAGGTCTTCACACTCCTCGTGAAGGACCTCTACAGTTCCTACAAGGACCTGCCCCTGTCGATCTTCCAGATCCAGGACAAGTACCGCGACGAGGCCCGGTCCCGCGGCGGGCTGCTGCGCGGCCGCGAATTCACGATGAAGGATGCCTACTCCTTCGACTACACGGATGCCGGCCTCGACACGAGCTACCAGGCTCAGCGCGACGCCTACGAGCGCATCTTCACCCGGCTCGGCCTCGAGTACGTCATCGTTCAGGCGGATGCCGGCGCAATGGGCGGCTCCAAGAGCGAAGAGTTCCTGCACCCGACCCCGGTCGGCGAAGACACCTTCGTACGCTCGGCCGGCGGCTACGCGGCCAACATCGAGGCGTTCCGCACGGTCGTCCCGCCATCGATCGACTGGGCTGGCTTCCCCGCCGCCGAGGTCTTCGACACCCCGGGCACCCCCACCATCCAGACCCTGGTCGACCGGGCCAACAGCGATCATCCGCGTCCCGACGGCCGCGTCTGGACTGCCGCGGACACCCTCAAGAACGTCGTCCTCGCGCTCATCCAACCCGACGGCACCCGTGAACTCCTCGTGATCGGCCTCCCCGGCGACCGCGAGGTGGACCTCAAGCGCGTCGAGGTGGCCGTCACCCCCGCCGAGGTCGAGGCCGCGAACGAAACGGACTTTGCCAAGTTCCCCGGGCTGGTCAAGGGCTACATCGGACCCTGGAGCGCGAACGGAGCGGTGTTCGGTGAGAAGTCGACCACCGGCATCCGTTTTCTGGTTGACCCGCGCGTCGTGGAGGGCACCGAGTGGATCACGGGCGCGAACGAGCCCGACCGCCACGTCTTCGGTCTCGTCGCCGGCCGGGATTTCGCGCTGGGCGGCACCATCGAGGCCGCCGAGGTTCGCGTCGGCGATCCCGCGCCCGACGGCTCCGGCCCGGTGGAGCTGGCCCGCGGCATGGAGATCGGCCACGTTTTCCAACTCGGCCGAAAGTACGCTGAGGCGCTGGGCCTGAAGGTTCTCGACGAGAAGGGCAAGCTCGTCACGGTCACGATGGGTTCCTACGGCATCGGCGTCACCCGCATCCTCGCCACCATCGCCGAACTCAACAACGACCCGAAGGGGCTGATCTGGCCCGAGACGGTTGCGCCGTTCGACGTGCACGTGATCGCCACCGGCCGGGACGATGTCGTCTTCGAGACTGCCGAAACCGTTGTCGCCATGCTGGAGAGCATCCAGCGCGACGTGCTCTACGACGACCGCCGCAAGGTGTCGCCGGGCGTCAAGTTCGGCGACGCGGAACTGATCGGCATCCCCGTCATCGTCATCGTGGGCCGTGGCGCCGCCGACGGCATCGTGGAACTCTGGGACCGTCGCACCGGTGGGCGCACCCAGGTGGCCATTGCCGAACTGGCCGCCAGCTTCGCCTGAGCGCCCGGCCCGGCTGAAGGTTCAGAGGCGGGCGAGCCGCGCCTGGGCGAAGCAGTACACGCCATAAGCGATCACTCCGGCGCCGACCAGCACCAGGATCGCCACCCCGAACGGCAGCGCCACGAGTGATTTCAGCGCACCGTCCATGCCGGTGGCCTTCTCCGGGTCGAGCGTGAAAGCCGCCACGGTGAAGAGGATGCCCACGGCGGCCAGCGCGATGCCCTCCGCTATGTAGCCCACGGTTCCGAGGATGACGACCACCGTGCCGGCCGGGCCACCGGGCACCGTGATGCTCTCGGTGAAGCCATGGCTGGCGCCGCGGTGAACGAAGACGCCGCCGATCACGACCACGGCCAGGCCGGCGACGAAGAGCAGCACGACGCCCCCGGGAATCGACAGCAGTCTCGCGGTCGAGTCGCTGGCTGTTTCCGACGAGCTTGCCGAGGCTCCGCGGGCGAACGTGAACGCCGTCCCCGCGATGAACAGGAAGACGACACCCTTGCCGATCAGGACGGCGCGGTGGGCCCACTTGCGTTTCGGATCTTGGGCGGGTTCAAGGAACACCTGTACCAGATACCAGAGGCCGAGCGAGGCCAGGCCGAGAACCACCGTCCAGAGCACGAACACGCCGCCGGGGGTTTGGGCCAGCTGCCCGAGCGCGCCAGACTGGTCTGCCGACTCGCCACCGGCGCCCGTTGCCACGCTGATTGCGATGGCGCCGATCATGATGTGAAGCAGGCCGTTCACCGCATAACCGGCGCGGGCCAGAAGTTGGAAGGTGCGGCTGCCCTCGACGGTGCGTGCAGCGTGGTGAGCGTTGTCGGATACGGAATCGGCGGCCATCCGCCCAGCGTAGCGCCGCGCTCGGGCCGAGGGGAAGGCAGTTTCGGCGCGGGACGGGCCTGGGTCGGGTGACGGGCGTCCGGGGATTCGGCTAATCTAGGACGAGCCCGCTGCGCAGTTTCGCGGCGGCAAGATCTGAATAGAGGAGGCCGGCCATGGACATCGACCTCAGCGTGTTGCGGCAGTTGGAGCGCGAGAAAGAGATTCCCTTCGAGGAACTCGTGCGGATCATTGAGCAAGCAATTCTGACGGCCTACGTGAAGCACACCCAGCAGGGTGAAGTCTCCACGAAGCAGGTCGTCGAGGAAGAGCCGGAAGCGCGCGTCGTCCTCGACCGCAAGACCGGCCACGTCGACATTTTTGTGCCCGAACACGACGAAGAGGGCAACGTCGTCGGCGAAGCCGTCGACAACCCCACCGACTTCGGTCGCATCGCGGCCTTCGCGGCCAAGCAGGTCATCAACCAGCGTCTGCGCGACCTGGCCGATGACGCTGTGCTCGGTGAATTCAAGGGCCGCGAGGGTGAGATCGTCGCCGGGATCATCCAGCAGGGTCCGAACCCGCGCATGATCCACGTCGACTTGGGCACGATCGAGGCGATCCTGCCGCCCGAAGAGCAGGTGCCGAGCGAGAGCTACGTGCACGGACAGCGCATTCGCGTCTATGTAACTGCCGTCGGCAAGGGCCTCAAAGGCCCGCAGATCACGGTGTCCCGCACGCACCCTTCGCTGGTGCGTCGCCTCTTCGCCCTCGAGGTGCCGGAGATCGCCAGCGGCGTCGTCGAAATCGTCTCGCTTGCCCGTGAGGCCGGTCACCGCACCAAAATGGCCGTTCGCGCCACGGAGCCCGGCGTCAATGCCAAGGGCGCCTGCATCGGCGAACTCGGCCAGCGCGTGCGCGCCGTCACCGTGGAGCTCAACAACGAGAAGATCGACATCGTCGACTACTCGCCAGACCTGGCCACCTTCGTCGCCAGCGCACTGTCGCCGGCCAAGGTCACCAGTTCCTACGTGATCGACGAATCGATCAAGGCCGTCCGAGCCCTCGTTCCCGACTACCAGCTGTCGCTGGCGATCGGCAAGGAAGGTCAGAATGCGCGCCTCGCGGCCAAGCTCACGGGTGCGAAAATCGACATTCAGCCGGACAGCATTCTGGAGGACACGGAATAGGGGGTACGATGAATTCCGTTAGAACGTGCATTGGATGCCGTTTGCGCGCTCCGCGATCCTCACTTCTGAGGGTTGTAGCCCGAGAATCGGAACTCGTGGTGGATGAAACCGCCACTCTGCCTGGGCGAGGCGCGTGGCTGCATCCCACTACCGCGTGCTTCCAGGACGCACAGCGGCGACACGCTTTCGGGCGTGCCCTTCGCGTGACCAGTTCAATGGACGCGAATCAACTAGAGAACAGGCTGAACAGGCTTATGGATAACTAATGAGCGGCTCGAAATGAGACCCGTCCGTTACTAACGGTCTGCCCCTTTCCGGGTGCAGACCCGGAACAGGAGAATTGTGGCTGCGAAACCACGCGTACACGAGATCGCTAGCGAGCTCGGCGTCGACAGCAAGGTTGCCCTTGCTAAATTGAAAGAGATGGGCGAGTTCGTCAAGGGCCCGTCCAGTAGCGTTGAACCCCCGGTAGCGCGCCGTCTGCGCGCCGCCCTGGCGGCCGATGGCTCCAGCACCGCGGCTCCCGCCGCCACTGCCACAGCTCCAGCCGGCGCCACCCCCATCGCCGCGACAACCCCCGCAAAGCCGGGCGGCGCACGTCCGTCCCCGGCCAAGTTGGCCGTCAAGCCGGGTGTACGTCCCGTCGTCGAGGTCCCCGCAGCGGTTGCTCCCACCGCGGACGCCCCGCCGATGCCGACTGCCCCGCTCACAGTCGCCGAGCGTCAGGCTCAGGCTGCCGAGAAGGCTGCGGCTGCCGCGAAGGCTGCGGCTGCCGCGATCGTCACCGAGACCGTGTCCGCGACGGATGCCCCGGTCGCCAGGACCGCGGGTGGCGCCTCGGGCGCAGCCAAGCCCGGTGCGTCCGTGCCGAAGCCGCCCGCGGCTCGTCCGGGCAACAATCCGTTCGCCAGCAACCAGGGCATGGGCAAGACCCCGAGTCCGCGTCCCGGCAACAACCCGTTTGCGAGCGCGCAGGGCATGGGTCAGCGCCCGCCGTCCACGTCTTCGCCCAGTAACATTCCGCGCCCCGCGGCCCCGCGCCCCGGTGCACCTCGTCCGGGTGGACCCGGGCAGGCCCCGCGCCCGACTGGTTTCGGTCAGCGTCCGGGTGCGTTCCAGCGTCCCGGTGGCGCTCCGGGTGGTGCCGGCGGCGCACGCCCCGGCTTCCAGCGTCCTGGTGGCGCCCCGGCCGGGGCCCCCGGCTTCGGCCCGCCCCGTCCTGCCGGTGGTGGCGGCGCCGGAGGTCGCGGTCGCGGCCCCGGCGGCGGAACCGCTGGTGCGTTCGGTCGCGGTGGCGGCAAGAACAAGGCCCGCAAGTCCAAGCGGACGAAGAGAGCAGAGTTTGAGCTGCGCGAGGCTCCGTCGCTGGGTGGCGTGAGCGTACCCCGCGGCGACGGCGGAACCGTGGTGCGTCTGCGCCGCGGTGCGTCCATCACGGACTTCGCCGACAAGATCGACGCGAGCCCCGGAAACCTGGTCACGGTCCTGTTCCACCTCGGTGAGATGGCCACGGCAACCGAGTCGCTCGACGAGGCCACGTTCGACGTTCTCGGCTCCGAGCTCGGTTACAAGATTCAGATGGTCTCTCCGGACGACGAAGACCGCGAGCTGCTGCTCGCCTTCGACATCGACATCGACCAGGAGCTGGAAGACGAGACGGATGACGAGCTTGTCGCCCGTCCCCCCGTCGTCACCGTCATGGGTCACGTCGACCACGGCAAGACTGCGCTCCTGGACGCCATTCGTAACGCGAAGGTAGCCGCGGGCGAAGCCGGCGGAATCACGCAGCACATCGGTGCCTACCAGGTCATCACCGAACACGAGGGCATTGAACGCGCCATCACCTTCATCGACACACCGGGCCATGAGGCGTTCACCGCCATGCGTGCCCGTGGTGCCCAGGTGACGGACATTGCGATCCTCGTGGTCGCGGCGGACGACGGCATCATGCCGCAGACGATTGAGGCGCTCAACCACGCCCAGGCCGCCAACGTGCCGATCGTGGTTGCAGTCAACAAGATCGACAAGCCCGGCGCCAACCCGCAGAAAGTGCGCCAGCAGCTCACCGAGTTCGGTCTCGTCGCCGAAGAATACGGTGGAGACGTCATGTTCGTCGACGTGTCGGCGAAGCAGGGCACCGGCATCCAGGAAGTCCTGAACGCCGTGCTCCTCACCGCTGACGCCGGTCTCGACATGCGGGCCAACCCGGACAAGGACGCTCGCGGCGTGGCCATCGAGGCTCGCCTCGACAAGGGGCGTGGCGCCGTGGCGACCGTGCTCATCCAGTCGGGAACACTGAACGTCGGGGACTCCATCGTGGCGGGAACGGCCTACGGCCGCGTTCGTGCGATGGCAGACGAGAACGGCGTGCCCGTGCTCGCCGCAACCCCGTCCCGTGCCGTCCAGGTTCAGGGCCTCTCCAGCGTGCCGCGTGCAGGCGACACCTTCCTGGTGATTCAGGAAGACCGCACGGCTCGTCAGATCGCCGAGAAGCGCGAAGCCGCCGAGCGCAACGCCCTGCTGGCCAAGGCCCGCAAGCGGATCAGCCTCGAAGACTTCACCCGTGCACTCGAAGAGGGCAAGGTCGAATCACTCAACCTCATCATCAAGGGTGACGTTTCCGGTGCTGTTGAAGCCCTGGAAGAGTCGCTGCTCAAGATCGAGGTCGACGATTCGGTTCAGCTGCGCATCATCCACCGCGGAGTCGGTGCGGTCACGGAAAGCGACGTCAACCTCGCCACCGTCGACAACGCCATCATCATCGGCTTCAACGTGCGCCCCGACACGAAGGCACGCGAACGCGCAGCCCGGGAAGGCGTGGATGTGCGCTTTTACTCGGTCATCTACAACGCACTCGAGGACATCGAGAACTCCCTCAAGGGAATGCTCAAGCCCGAGTTCGAAGAGGTGCAGAGTGGTGTCGCCGAGATCCGCGAGGTGTTCAGCTCCTCCAAGTTCGGAAACGTCGCCGGCGTCATCGTACGGTCGGGCGTCATCACGAGAAACGCCAAGGCGCGGGTAATCCGCAATGGTGTCGTCGTGGGAGACAACCTGGGCATCGAGTCACTGCGCCGGTTCAAGGACGATGTCACCGAGGTCCGTACGGACTTCGAGTGTGGTATCGGCCTGGGCAAGTTCAACGACATCCAGATCGGTGACGAAATCGAGACGATCGAAATGAAGGAAAAGCCGCGGGTCTAAGGACGTACGGATGATGGGTGTGGGTTTCGCTGGGTTCCTGAACTCGGACGCGGCGGGGCCCGCACCTTCGGTAATATTTCGACAATAGGAGTTAGACCATGGCAGATCCGGCACGCGCCAGGAAAATGGCCGACCGCATCAAGGTCATCGTGGCCAAGCGCATCGAACGCGGACTCCGCGATCCGAGGCTCGGTTTCGTGACCATCACCGACGTGAAGGTGACCGGTGACCTGCAGCACGCCTCGGTGTTCTACACGGTCTACGGTTCGGCAGAGGAACGAGCCGACAGCGCGACAGCGCTCAAGGCGGCTACCGGCATGCTGAGAAGCGAGGTCGGTAAGAACATCACCGCCCGGCTGACGCCGTCGCTCGAATTCATCGCGGACGCCATCCCGGAGAACGCGGCCCTGATCGACGACCTGCTGCGTGAGGCGCGCGAGCGCGACACGCAGGTCGAGGAGCAGGCTCGCACGGCGAAGTATGCCGGCGACGAGGACCCCTACGTCAAGGCGCGCGAATACGACGACGGCGACGACGAAGACGAAGGCGACGACGAGGAAGACGACGAGGTGCAGCCCGGGGGCGGCCAACACGCCGAAGTTCCCGCCGAAGTTCCCGCCGGGTCGGATTTGCAGAAGTAAGGAAGCAACACCTGCCGGTCAGTGACCGGCCGCCCGTGCCGGCCCGCATCATCCGTCAGCGGTGTGCGGGCCGGTTCGGCTTTTCTCGCGCCCGAAGGGGCTTATTCCTGCGGCAGGGTGTACTCGCCGGGTGCGGTGGCAATGGCGAGGCCGTCGGACAGCAAGCCCGCCAAAGCCCGGTCACGCTGGGGTGAGTCGGCCCACAGGTCGGTGATCTCGGCATCCGTCACCGGGTGCCGGGTGGCGCGAAGCTCGGCCATGATCAAGCCGCGCACCTTTCGGTCGCTGCCCTCGAACTTCTTCTGCACGGCTTTGCGCGGGCCGGAATAGGGCGGGTAGTCCGCCAGGCGCCAGGCGCAGGCGGCGCGGATGGGGCAGTCATCGCACCGGGGGATCCTGGCGGTGCAGACCACGGCGCCCAGCTCCATCATGCCGGCGTTGAATACGGCGGCGTCGCTCACGGGAAGTGGGAGCAGCGCGCTCATGGCGTCAAGGTCGCGGGTGCGGCTGGGTGGGGCCGGTTCGGCCTGGCCGGCCACGGCGCGCGCGATGACGCGCCGGGTGTTGGTGTCGACGACCGGATGCCGCAGGCCGTAAGCGAACGCGGCGACCGCCCTGGCCGTGTAGTCGCCGATCCCGCTGAGGGCCAGCAAGGCGTCGACGTCGGCGGGGACCACCCCATCGTGCCGCTCGGTGATCTCCACCGCGGCCGCGTGGAGCCACAGAGCGCGGCGAGGGTAACCCAGGTTTGCCCAGGCCCGCACCGCCTCGCCGGGCGGGACCGCCGCGAGGTCCCCCGGGGTCGGCCAGCGCTCGAGCCACTCCGCGAGGCGGGGAATCACCCGGTTCACCGGGGTCTGCTGCAGCATGAACTCGCTCACCAGCACGCCCCAGGCGCCGAAGCCGTGCCGGCGCCAGGGCAGGTCGCGAGCATTGCCCCGGAACCAGGCGTTGATGGCGAGGCTGAGGGCAGGGGAGCCGGCTGCAGGAGCAAGCGTGAGCGTGGCATTCACCGTTCTAACCTAGGCTCGAAAGATGAAGCTTGCCTCCACTCCCCGGATCGAGTTCCTGCGGGAACTCGCGACCGAAATCCTTGGCGTCTACGGTCTCGGTCGCACGGTCGTCGCCATCGACGGCACGGATGTCGCGGAGCGCGCCGCTTTCGCCGACGACCTGGCCGCCGTGTTCGATGAGCGGGAGCATCCGGTGTTCTCAGCCTCCCTGCGCGATTTCCGGCGGTCGCGGGCGGAGCAGGAGCGCTTCGGCCCGGAATCTCCCGAGCGGCTGCTGCGCCACCTGTACGACTTCTCGCTGCTGCGGCGCGTGCTGCTCGACCCGTTCCGGCTGGGTGGCAGCACCGGTTTCGTCACCCGAGCGTTCGACGCCGACCGGGATGCCTGGATCCAGCCCACCTGGCTGACCGGGCCGTCCGACGCCACGCTGATTCTCGACGGCGAGTACCTGAACCGCAAGGAGTTGCGCGACCTGTGGTCGTACAGCGTTCTGGTGGAGACCGAGGCGGACGCGGTGCGCTTCGGACCAGGCGGTGCCGAGGATACCGGCATGGTCACCGAGCACGAGGTCGCCGACCGGCTGTACCGCGGCGAGGTGCGTCCGCGCAGCCGGGCCACGGCCATCGTCGACGTGAGCAACCCGGCCGACCCGCGCCGTGTGTTCCTCGACAGCTGCTGATCGGGGTCTTGGGTCACGGGTCGTGACGGTCATCGGCGGAGCGCCGCGAACCGCTCGAGCACGTCGTACGGGGCCAGCGACACCCCGCGTGCCTCAACCTCGTGCACGAGAGTTGTCAGCAGCTCGTTCACGGGCGCCCGCACGCCGGCCAGGGCGGCTTCCCGCACCACCGCGCCGTTGAGAAAGTCGACCTCGGTGAGCTGCCCGCGCTTCAGGCTCTGCTGCGTCGAACCCAGGTTCGGCACGTCGCCCATGCGGGCCTTCAGCCTCAGCGGCAGCACCTGGCCGAGGGCCGGCGGCAGCCGCGAGAAGGCTCTCAACGGCCGGTCGCCGAGCCCCTGCAGGCTGCCGTAACGCACCCCGCGCTTCATCCCCACCTCCACGGTCTCGCGCATGCTCTCGGTCATCACGCGGCGCAGCCCGGCGTGGTCGATGACATTCTGAACGCTCATCCCGGTGATCGCGGGTAGTGCGTTGAGCATGTTGACGACGAGTTTGGTCCACTGGGCACCGACGAAGTTGTCGAGGGCGACGGTGGGCACGGCGCCGGCGAGCACGTCCCGCCAGGCGAGCGTGGCGGCATCCGCGGCGCCGGTTCCCCGGCCCAGATAGGTGGGCGCGGCGGTTGTGATCGTCACCTGGCCGGGTGCCGCGTAATTCGCCGCGATGATCGACAGGGCGCCGAAGCAGTCCGAGCGGGGCAGCAGAGAGCCCGCCGTGAGCACCCCGTCGAGGCCGTTCTGCACGACGATCACGGGGGAGCCGTCGAGCACCCGGGCGTTCTCGCCGATGGCCGCAGCCGCATCCTGGGCCTTGGTGCAGACGAGCGTCAGCTGCGGGGTCCGGGCCAGACGTTCGAGCGCGAGCGGATGCTGGCGTACGGTTCCGAAGGCCCCGGTCAGTGAAATCCCCTCGGCCCGGATGGCCGCCAGCGCCGGTCCGCGCGCCGTCACGGTCACCGTATGACCGGCCCGGGCGAGCAGGGTCGCGAACGTGCCGCCGAGGGCGCCGGCTCCGATCACCGCAATATTCATCCCCCCAGCCTAGGTCGCGCCCGATGGGTCAGCGCCGGACCGGGGCCGGATACCATGTCAAGAATGAACGAAGCATCCGGCGGGCCAGCCAGCGAACCGATAGTCGAACGGACGCCCGGGCAGCGGTCGATGAAGGTCGGCACCACCGTCAGCGGACTCCTCCTGGTCGACAAGCCCCAGGGCTGGACCAGCCACGACGCCGTCGCCCGCACCCGCCGCCTGGCCGGCACCCGCAAGGTCGGCCATGCCGGCACGCTGGACCCGATGGCCACCGGCCTGCTGATCCTCGGAATCAACAGTTCCACCCGCCTGCTGACGTACGTCGTCGGCCTCGACAAGGAATACCTGGCAACAATTCGACTGGGTACGTCGACGACGACCGACGACGCCGAGGGTGAAGAGCTGGCGCGGGCATCCGTCGACGCCGTGGCCGCCGTCACGCCGAAAGCCGTCGCGGCCGGAATCGGCGCCCTCACCGGCGCCATCACGCAGCAGCCCAGCTCCGTCAGCGCCATCAAGATCGACGGCAAGCGCGCCTACGCCCGGGTGCGCGCCGGCGAGGAGGTGGACCTGCCGGCCCGCCCCGTCACCGTGAGCGCGTTCGAGTTGCTCTCCCTGACCCCGGGCGACGGCTTCCTCGACCTCGAGGTGCGGGTGGAGTGCTCCTCCGGCACGTACATCCGGGCGCTGGCCCGCGACCTCGGCGCCGCCCTCGATGTCGGCGGCCACCTCACCAGCTTGCGCCGAACCCGGATCGGCCCGTTCGGCATCGACATGGCCCAGCCGCTCGCCGAACTCGACGTCGCTGCCGGACTGATCGGCCCGACGGATGCCGCCACGCGCATCCTGGGACGCCTCGACCTGACAGAGCAGCAGGCCATCGACCTCGGACACGGCAAGCGCATCGCGGTGGACGGCGCAGTCGGCACCGACGCCGAAGCCGGCACGGCGGTTCCGGTCGGCCCGGTGGCCGCGGTCGCGCCGGACGGCCGGCTGGTCGGCCTGGTCGAGTACCGCGGCGACCACGCCAAGTCCCTGCTCAACTTCCCGCCGGATCAGTTCGCCGATGCCGCGCAAACCGTGGCAGCCCCGAAGGCCACCGCATGATCGAGTGGTTCATGTGGCTCCAGTTGGCCGTGGCCACCCTCGCCGGCCTACTCTGCATCGCCCTCGGCCTGGCCGGGCGCAAACCCAGCGACCTCACCATGGGTGCCACCGCGCTCGTGGAGCTACTGCTGATCGTGCAACTCGTCGTCGCGATCGTCGCCCCGCTCACGGGCAACACCGCGACCGGCAGCCTGCTCGAGTTCTACACCTACCTGATCAGCGCAATTCTCGTGCCCGTGGCCGCCGCAGCCTGGGCGCTGATCGAACGTAGCCGCTGGAGCACGGTCATCTTGGGCGTCGCCGGGCTGGGCGTCGCCGTGATGGTCTACCGCATGTGGCAGATCTGGACCGTCCAGGGCCTGTGAGATTCAGGGCCAAGAAGTCCGGCGCCCGTGAAATCAGATCCACGGATGCTGCGATAATTAGGAAGCCATGACCGCAGAGCAGAGCAACGCCGCAGGGACGCCCGCCGAGAGCGCTCGGTCGACCCCGGTGACCGGCATCGGGCGCGTGCTGATCGCCGTCTACGGCCTCCTCGCGCTCGCCGCCACGGGCCGCTCCTTCGTGCAGATCGCCTCCAAATTCGCCGAGGCACCGTTGTCCTACTCATTGTCCGCGCTGGCCGCGGTCGTCTACATCGTCGCCACGGTGGCCCTGATCAGGAGCGGCGGACGCTGGCGCCGCGTGGCCTGGATCACGATCGGCTTCGAGTTCGCCGGCGTGCTGGTGGTCGGCACCCTCAGCCTCGTCGACCCGGCCCTGTTTCCGCACGACTCGGTCTGGTCGTTGTACGGCCGCGGCTACCTCTTCATCCCGCTCGTGCTGCCGGTCCTGGGCATGTGGTGGCTGTCCCGGAGCGGTAAGGTGCGCGAGTGAAGGTGCTGCGCGGCGTCGCCGATATCCCGGCCGACTGGCCGGCCTCCGCGGTCAGCATCGGCAAGTTCGATGGCGTGCACGCGGGGCACCGCGCGGTCATCGCCGAGTTGCAGGCACTCGCCGACAGCGACGGACTGGCCTCCGTGGTGGTGACCTTCGACCGGCATCCGCTCGCCGTGCTTGCCCCCCAGGAGTGCCCACAGACCCTGATCAGCACCGAACAGAAGCTTGCCTTGCTCGCCGAGACCGGCGTGCGCGCCACCCTTCTGCTCGAGTTCACCGCGGCGTTGGCCGCTCTTTCGCCCGAGGATTTCATTGAGAGCATCGTGGTGCAGGGGCTTCACGCGCGCACCGTGCTGGTCGGCCGCGACTTCCGGTTCGGCGCTCGCGGCGCCGGCGATGTGCACCTATTGCAGGAGCTGGGGGACCGGTTCGGGTTCACCGTGCGCCTGATCGACGACGTGAAACCAGACCGGATGCGCCGGGTCTCGTCGACCTGGATCCGCGAGCTGCTCTCCCGCGGCGAGGTCGGCGCGGCCACCACCCTGCTCGGGCACAACCCGACCGTGCGCGGGGAGGTCGTGCACGGCGCGAAGCGAGGACGCGAACTCGGCTTTCCCACGGCCAACCTGTCACCGGCGTCCGAGGGGCTGATCCCCGCGGACGGGGTCTACGCGGGCTGGCTGACGGATGCCGGTATCCGCTACCCGGCGGCCATCTCGGTGGGCAACAACCCCACCTTCGACGGTGTGGCGCAGAAGCAGGTCGAGGCCTTTGTGCTCGACCAGGACATCGACCTGTACGACCATGTAGTGGAGGTGTCCTTCGTCGAACGTATCCGCGGCATGGTCGCGTTCACCGGAATCGAACCGTTGATCGTGCAGATGCACGATGACGTGGAAAAGGTCCGCGGCATCCTGGCCTGACGCGGGCATCCTGGCCGGACCGGGCATCTCGCTGTTGAGAGTCGGCTACTTGGTCGGGCCGCTGCTTGTCGGGCTGCTGCTTTTCGGGCTGCTGCACCAGCTGGCCGGCGGCTGGACCTGGCCGCTCGCCTTCCTGATCGGCGCCGCCCTGGCCGCTACGCTCGGCGGCGCCGTGCTGTCCTGCCCGCCCAGTGTCCTGCTGCCTGCCTAGCGCCCTGCTGCCCGCCCAGTGCCCCGCGCGGCCTCACAAATTCGACGGAGATTCTGGCAAAAAACCGGGTGAGACCGGTCTCAATGCCGGTTGAGAGCAAAATCTCCGTCGAATTGGTTCAGGGGCGGGCGGGCAGGCGGGCGAAGGGCGCGCGGGCGCGGGAGTGGGTGACTCAGGCGACCAGATCGGCGCGGTGGATGAGCGCCGCGGCGCCGATCAGTGGGCCGTCGCCGGAGAGAGCGGATGCGACGACGCGCACCCGGGTCGCGAAGGAGAACACCGTGCGCTCGGCGACGGCCGCTCGCACGTAGTCGAACAGGTCCGGCGTGACGTGTGAGAAGCCGCCGCCGATCGCCACCACGTCGAGGTCCACGAGATTCGTCGCGGAGGCGATCGCCTGGCCGATGGCCTGGCCGCAGCGCTTGACCGCACTGATCGCGATCGGGTCTCCCGCGGCGTATGCGGCCGAGAGGTCTTCGCCGGTGAGGCCCGACCAGCCCTCGGCGCGCGCCCAGGCCACGGTGCGCGGTCCGGATGCGACGGCCTCGAGGCATCCGGTGCCGCCGCAGGCGCAGGCGTCGTCGAACCCGCCGACTTCGATGTGACCGATGTGCCCGGCGTTGCCGGTCGGCCCGGAAACGGTGGACCCACCCAGGATCAGGCCGCCGCCGATGCCGGTGGACACGACCATGCCCATCAGGCTGTCGGCGCCCCTCCCGGCGCCGAGCCAGTGCTCGGCGAGCGTGATGCAGAGGCCGTCCAGGCGCAGGCGCACGGGCGCCTCGGGCACGAGGGCCGCGACACAATCCCGTAAGGGGTAATCCCGCCAGGCCGGCAGATTCAACGGAGAGACTGTGCCCGTGTCCACGGTGATCGGTCCGGCGGTGCCGATGCCGACGCCGAGGAGGGCGTCTCCGGCCGGCAGGCTCGCTCGGG
The DNA here is from genome assembly GCF_002929845.1 of Cryobacterium sp. M96. Classification (GTDB taxonomy): domain Bacteria; phylum Actinomycetota; class Actinomycetes; order Actinomycetales; family Microbacteriaceae; genus Cryobacterium; species Cryobacterium sandaracinum. The sequence continues at coordinate 66,458 of NZ_PJJS01000042.1, read as the reverse complement.
CGCGGGTGACAACGGTCCGTACACTGTCCGCGAGTTCCTCGGCGGTTTTGACCGGGCCGGTGGGGGCGCGGTGCCGGCTGGCGGCGAGCACGACCCCCTGCTCGTCGACGAGTGCGGCTTCAACCTTGGTGCCGCCGAGGTCGACGGCGAGAGCGTAGCTGGTGGGCATGACATCAGCCTAGGGCGTGCAGAGTTGCAGGGTCGATGCTCGAATGCGCAGATGAGCAACATGACCAACAGGCGTTGATCGGGGGAGACCGGCGACTTAGGCTGGACCCGAACGGAACGGAGCACCATGACGGACACCGACGAACTCTTATCCATTCGCGCGGCCGAGCTCTACTATGAGGAAAACAAGACGCAGGACGAAATCGGCACCGTTCTCCGCCTCACCCGCTGGAAGGTGGGCCGGCTCCTCGCCCAGGCCAAGGCCAGTGGCTTCATCCGCATCGAAATCGTTCACCCGCGCGCCCGTCGTCTCTCCATCGAACGCCGGCTGCGCGAGACCACGCAGCTGACGGATGCCATCGTCGTCTCCTCTGCCGGCGTCTCCACTGACGAGGAACTCCAGTCCCGCACCGCCCAAGCTGCCGCCGACTACCTCACGGGCCTCCGCCCGGTGCCGCGAACGCTCGGCATCAGCTGGGGCCGCACCCTGCACGAGGTGTCGCTGCACCTGGCCCAGGGCTGGGCCAGCGGCGTCAACGTCGTGCAGATCAACGGCGGAGTCAGCCTCAACCGGCGCGCCGGCACCGCAGCCGCGACGGCCGTCACCATTGCTCACAAGGCCTCGGGGGCGGCGACACTGCTGCCGAGCCCAGCCATCCTCGAGCGCCTCGACACCAAGACCGCGATCGAAGCCGACCGCTCCGTCGCCGCCGTGCTGAACCTCGGCGCCGCGGCATCCGCCTACCTGTTCAGCGCCGGCCAGGCCGACCAAAACTCGGCTCTCGTCGACAGCGGCTACCTCACCGCAGAACAGGTCGCCGAGCTCGTACGCAAGGGCGCGGTCGGCGACATCGTCGGCCGGTACATCGACAGCAACGGCAACATCGTCGACCCGGAACTCAACGGCCGGACCGTCGGCATCCAGCTCGAAGCGCTGCGTCACGCGAAGACCGCCATCGCCGTGATCACCGGCGGCTCCAAACACTCCATCGCCCGCGCCGTCGTCGGCAGCGGCCTGTGCACAGTGCTCGTCACCGACGAAGACACCGCACTCGCCATCCTCGGCGAAAACGCATGACCGCACCCCGACCGCAAGGACAATTCATGACTACCAGCCAAACGGCCATGGCCCAGCTGAACACCGGGGAACGCGCCCTGGCGCTCATCGGCGGCGAAGCCACGGATGCGAATCTGCGGCGTTACCTGCACGGCATCCCCGGCATCGACGCCGTCGGCTTGGAGCAGCGTGCCTCCGACCTCGGCACCCGCTCGATCAAGACCAGCTCGAAGAAGTGGGCGATCGACAAGATCATCAGCCTGATCGACCTCACCACCCTCGAGGGGGCCGATACCCCCGGCAAGGTGAAGTCCCTGGTCGGCAAGGCCCTCACGCCCGACGCCGGTGACCTCAGCTGCCCTCGCGTGGCCGCGGTCTGCGTCTACGGCGACATGGTGCTGCACGCCGTCGCCGCTCTCGGCTCCGCGCACTCCGCGGGCACGGATGCCGGCGTGAACGTCGCCGCCGTCGCGACCGCGTTCCCGAGTGGGCGCGCGTCCCTCGCGATCAAGCTGGCCGACGTGCACGACGCCGTCGCGGCCGGCGCCGACGAGATCGACATGGTCATCGACCGTGGTGCGTTCCTGTCCGGCAGGTTCGGCCAGGTCTACGACGAGATCGTGGCGGTCAAGCAGAGCTGCCGCCGCCCCGACGGCAGTTTCGCCCACCTCAAGGTGATCCTCGAGACCGGGGAGCTCAGTACCTACGACAACGTGCGCCGCGCGTCGTGGCTGGCCATCCTGGCCGGCGGCGACTTCATCAAGACCTCCACCGGCAAAGTGCCCGTCGCGGCCACCCTGCCCGTGACCCTCTCCATGCTCGAGGTCGTGCGCGACTGGCATCGCCTCACCGGGGCGAAGGTCGGTGTGAAGCCGGCCGGCGGCATTCGCACGTCTAAAGACGCCACCAAGTACATCGTGACCGTCGCCGAAACCGTGGGCGAGGAATGGCTCACGCCGAGCCTGTTCCGGTTCGGGGCGTCGAGCCTGCTGAACGACGTGCTGATGCAGCGCCAGAAGATGACCTCCGGACACTACTCCGGCCTTGACTACGTGACGATCGATTGAATCTCGACAAGCTCGATCACCGACAACTCGATCAACCTTGATTGGAATAACCATGAGCTTTCTTGACTACGCTCCCGCCCCGGAGTCCCAGGCCGTGCTGAACCTTCGGGGGGACTACGGACTCTTCATCGACGGGGAGTTCGTCGCCGGTCGGGGTGAGCCGTTCCAGAGCATCAACCCGGCCACCGAGAAGCAGATCGCAATGATCGCCCACGCCGACGCGGCGGATGTCGACGCGGCGGTGGCCGCCGCCCGTCGCGCCTACGACAAGACCTGGTCGAAGCTCTCCGGCAGCGATCGCGGCAAGTACCTGTTCCGCATCGCCCGCCTTGTGCAGGAGCGGGCCCGTGAGCTTGCCGTCGCCGAGACCCTCGACAACGGCAAGCCGATCAAGGAGAGCCGCGACGTCGACGTGCCTCTGGTTGCCGCCTGGTTTTTCTACTACGCCGGCTGGGCCGACAAGCTCGACCACGCCGGGGTCGGCCCCACGCCGTCCGCGCGGGGCGTCGCCGCCCAGGTGATCCCGTGGAACTTCCCCCTGCTGATGCTGGCTTGGAAGATCGCCCCGGCCCTCGCCGCCGGCAACACGGTCGTGCTCAAGCCGGCTGAGACCACCTCCCTGACCGCGCTGTTGTTCGCCGAGATCCTGCAGCAGGCCGACCTGCCCGCCGGCGTTGTCAACATCGTCACGGGCGGCCGCGACACCGGCAAGGCCCTCGTCGGGCACCCCGGCGTCAACCTCGTCGCGTTCACCGGCTCCACCGGCGCAGGCCGGGCCATCGCCCGCTCGGTCGCCGGAACCGACAAGAAGGTCATCCTCGAGCTCGGCGGCAAGGCCGCGAACATCGTCTTCGACGACGCGCCCATAGACCAGGCGATCGAGGGCATCGTCAACGGCATCTTCTTCAACCAGGGCCACGTCTGCTGCGCGGGCAGCCGCCTGCTCGTGCAGGAGTCGATCCATGACGATGTCATCGACCGCCTCAAGGCGCGCCTGTCCACGCTGCGCCTCGGCGACCCGATGGACAAGAACACCGACATCGGCGCCATCAACAGCGCCGAGCAGCTGGCGCGCATCCGGGAGCTCACCGACATCGGCGAGCAGGAAGGCGCCGAGCGCTGGAGCCCGGACTGCGTGCTGCCCGAGGCCGGCTTCTGGTTCAGGCCGACCATCTTCACCAACGTCTCCACCAGCCACCGCATCGCCCGTGACGAGGTATTCGGCCCGGTGCTCTCCGTGCTGACCTTCCGCACCCCGGCCGAGGCCATCGCCAAGGCGAACAACACGCCGTACGGACTGTCCGCCGGAATCTGGACCGAGAAGGGCAGCCGGATGCTGGCCGTCGCCGACAAGTTGCGTGCCGGCGTGATCTGGGCGAACACGTTCAACCGCTTCGACCCGGCCAGTCCATTCGGCGGCTACAAAGAGTCCGGCTACGGGCGCGAGGGCGGCCGCCACGGGCTTGCCGCATACCTCAAGCCCGCCGCCGGTCGCGCGGCCGCGCGCACCGTGACGGCCGCGCCCGCGGCATCCATCGCACCGGCCGTTGCTTCGCCGGCCGCGGAGAAGACCCCCGTTTCCCGAAAGAAGGCAGCCAAGTGACCCGCCTCGCCGTTCCCAAGACCTACAAGCTCTACCTCGGCGGCAAGTTCCCGCGCAGTGAGTCGGGCCGGGTCTACGAGATCCGTTCCCACGACGGGGAATTCCTCGCCAACGCCGCGAAGGCCAGCCGCAAGGATGCCCGGGACGCCGTCGTCGCCGCCCGCTCGGCCCTCGGCGGCTGGGCCGGCGCCACGGCCTACAACCGCGGCCAGGTGCTTTACCGCATTGCGGAGTTGCTCGAGGGGCGCCGGGCCCAGTTCGTCACCGAAATCGTGCAGTCGGAAGGCGTGAGCACCGCGGCAGCATTCGCCCAGGTCGACGAGGCCATCGACCGCTGGGTCTGGTACGCCGGCTGGGCCGACAAGTACCTGCAGGTGGCCGGCAACGCCAACCCGGTTTCGGGTCCCTACTTCAACCTCTCGGTGCCGGAGCCCACGGGCGTCGTCGCCATCATCGCGCCGCAGACCGGGGGTTCCCTCCTCGGTCTCGTCAGCGCGGTCGCCCCGGCGCTGGTCTCAGGCAACACCGTGGTCGTCGTCGCGAACGAGGCCATGCCGCTCTCGGCGATCAGCCTGGGCGAGGTGCTCGCCACTAGTGACGTGCCCGGCGGCGTAGTCAACATCCTCACCGGGTCTCCCGCCGAGATGGCGCCGTGGCTGGCCAGCCACGCCGACGTCAACGCCCTCGACCTGGTTGGCGCCGGCGATCTCGACTGGATCCACCTCGAGATCGACGCGGCCGAGACCCTCACCCGGGTGCTGCAGCCCGAGAACGGTCCGGATGCCGCGAGTCCCTCCCTGGCGCGCGTCCTGGCGTTTACCGAAACGAAGACGATCTGGCACACGAAGGGCCTGATCTAGCCCGCGCCCGCCTGACGAATTCGACGGAGATTTTGCCCAAAACGGCGCAAAACCGCCTTCCGGGCCTCAAAACCCCAAAATCTCCGTCGAATTCGTCAGGGCCAGCCGGGCTACGCCTCGTGCGGCCGCTCGGTGTCGTCGTCGCGCAACAAGTCTTCCAGGGCCTGGTCCACCTCGTCGAGGACCGGCTCAACCCCGGCCGCCGAGCTGGTCAGGCGGGCCACGAGGGCCTGTGGGTCGTCGAGGTCCGCTGACGAGGGCAGAAGGTCCGGGTGGGCCCACAGCTCGTCGCGCTTCTCGTTGCCCACGGCATCCGTCACGGCCTGCCACAGGGCGGCGGCCTCGCGCAGGCGCCGGGGGCGCAGCTCGAGCCCGACCAGGGTGGCGAACGCCGACTCGGCGGGCCCACCGGATGCCCGGCGCCGCTTCACCGTCTCGGCGATCGCGTCCGCGCGGGGCAGCCGGCTCGTGGCCTCGAGGGTGACGACATCGACCCAGCCCTCGATCAGGGCGAGCATCGTTTCGAGCCGGGAGAGCGCGGCCAGCTGGGCCTCGCTCTTCGGCGGGATCAGCGAGCCGTCGACCATGGCGGCGCGCAATTCTTCCGGGTTGGCCGGGTCGAAGCCGTCGGCCAGCTGCTCGAGGCGGCTTGAGTCGATGTGGATGCCGCGGGCGAAGTCGGTGATCGAGCTGATCAGGTGCAGGCGCAGCCAGCGGGAGTGGCGGAAGAGGCGCGCGTGGGCGATTTCCCGCACCGCGAGGTAGATCTGCACCTGGTCGGCGGGAACGTCGAGGCCTTCCCCGAACGCGGCCACGTTCTGGGGGAGCAAAGCGGCCTGCTGGTCGCTGAGCAGAGGGATTCCAACGTCTCCACCGGAGACGACTTCACTGGACAGCTGACCCACGACCTGGCCGAGCTGCATGGCGAACAGGGTGCCGCCGATGCTGCGCATCACCTGGCCGGCACCGGCCATCATGCCTTTGAGCTCTTCCGGGGCCTGATCGGTGAGCACCCGGGTCAGGGAGTCGGAGATGCTGGTCGCGACGGGCTCGGCGAGCTGGGTCCACAGCGGCATGGTCGCGGAGACCCATTCCTTACGGGTCATCAGGCGCGGAGGGGTGGTGAGCTCGGCGACCGAGATCACCTCGTCCAGCCAGAGGGAGGCGATGTGGAATGCCTGATCGAGGGCGGCGCGTTCGGCCGAGGTCACGTCGAGCTGACTCTGGGCCGCGCGCTCCTGGCCCTGGTTGAGGGCGGCATCCCAATTGATGGATCCGTCGCCGCCGCCGCGCAGAGCACCCTGCAACTGATTCATCAGCGCGGAAATGCTCGCCGGGTCGCTGGGAAGCCCCGCCGCGCCGGCCAGCTGGCTCGGGTCGATGGACGACTTCCCACTCAGGATGTCGCGCAGCATGTCCCGAAACTCATCTTCGGGATTGTGACCCTCGTCGGGTCGGGAGTCGTCGTCGGCCACTTCAGGCACCTCTCAGTCGCGTCCTCCTACGCTAGCCGGAGATCCCCGGCGCGGACTGGGAAATGACCTACGCTGGTAAACCGGTGTCCGCCTGCCGCGAACAGCCAGCACATTCCCTGGAAGGAGACCGGTGGCCCTCTTCACCGATCACCCAGTACAGCCGCCCGACCGATCCGCGCGCGCCGTCGGGACAGGCTGGGTGGTGCTCGGGATCGCGATGGTCATCGGCCTCATCCTCGCCGTGACGCCGTCACCGTATGTGATCGAGAAGCCAGGACCGGTCTACAACACCATCGGCACGGCCGAACAGGACGGCAAGCAGGTGCCGCTCATCTCCATCTCCGGCGAACCCGTTTACCCGACCGAGGGCAGCCTCGACCTGCTGACCGTGTCGCTGCTGGGCAACCCCGACAACCGGCCGAGCTGGCTGACGGTCGCCGCAGCCTGGCTCGACCCGAACCAGGCCGTGATCCCGATCGAGTCGGCGTTCCCGCCCGACGTGAGCACGAAGCAGCGCGAGGAGCAGAGCCAGGCGCAGATGGTGAATTCGCAGCAGGATGCGATCGCCGCCGCTCTGACCAGCCTCGACTATGACTACCCGACGATCCTCTCGGTCGTCTCCCTGCCGGGCGACTCGCCCGCCGAGGGAGCCATCGAAGCCGGCGACGAGGTGGTCTCGGTGAACGGTGAAGAGGTCGCCGACATCACGGCCCTGCGGGACGCGCTGACGCGAAACGGTGTCGACGACGCCGCCTCCATCGGAATCATCCGGGACGGCGCCAGCGAGACGGTGCAGGTCACCCCGGTTGAATCGGGCGACGCCGTCGTGGTGGGCATCAATGTGACGAGCGACTACGACTTCCCCTTCGACGTCACGATCGAACTCGACTCGGTCGGCGGGCCCAGCGCGGGCATGATGTTCGCCCTCGGCATCATCGACACGCTCACCTCCGGCTTTATTCAGGGCGGTGAGGATGTCGCGGGCACCGGCACGGTAAACCAGGCCGGCGAGGTGGGTCAGATCGGCGGTATCCGACAGAAGCTGATCGGTGCCGACCGAAGCGGCGCCGATTGGTTCCTCGCGCCCGCCGACAACTGCGACGAGGTCACCGGTCACGTGCCCGACGGGATGACGGTCTTTTCCGTGGACACCCTCGACGACGCGCTGGCCGCGCTGGACGCCATCCGCACCGGTTCGGACACCGACGCACTGGAGCAGTGCGCACTCGGCTAACCCCGGGCCGCTGCCCAGCGAATGTGCGGCTTTCGTTCGCGGCGGCTGTCTAGAATGGGCGATGACCGCCGATTTCGAGATCAAGAGGCCAATTCGTGACGTCACAACAAGCCCGAAGCGCTCCCGCGCCACAGCGCAGCCGTGCTCCCCTTGCCATTACGGCAGCGATTATCGCGGGGCTGGTGATCATCTTCTTCGTTTTCGCCGGGCTATATGCCGACGTTCTCTGGTTCGACCAGTTGGGCTTCCTAGCCGTGCTGACCACGCAGTGGTTCGCCGGTGCCGTGCTGTTTCTGATCGGGTTCGTAGCGATGGCGGTCCCCGTCTGGGCGAGCATCCAGATCGCTTACCGCTTGCGGCCGGTCTATGCGAAGCTCAACTCGCAGCTCGACCGCTACCAGCAGGTCATCGAGCCGCTGCGCCGCCTCGCCATGTACGGCATCCCGGCTCTGCTAGGTCTGTTCGCCGGCGTCGCCGCGGCTACCCGCTGGCAGGTCGTTCTGATGTGGCTGAACCGCACGGACACCGGCCGAGTTGACCCCCAATTCAAACTGGACATCTCGTTCTATCTGTTCGATCTCCCCTTCCTGCACTCCGTGCTCGGCTTCGCGTCGGCCGTGGTGCTCATCTCGGCCCTCGTCGCCGCGGCTACGAGCTACCTGTATGGCTCGATCAGGGTGAGCGGGCGCGAGGTCATGGTTTCCAAGGCCGCCCGCATCCAGATTGCCAGCACGGCAGCCCTTTACCTGATGCTGCAGGCCGTGAGTATCTGGCTCGACCAGTACTCCACGCTGACCAACACCAACGACATCATCACCGGCGCCGGCTACACCGACGTGAACGCCACGATTCCGGGCCGCGCCATCCTGGCCGGAATCGCCGCCGTCGTCGCTATCCTGTTCCTCCTCACGGCCTTCATCGGCCGCTGGCGCCTGCCCATTGTCGGCACCGCGCTGTTGATCGTGAGCAGTCTCCTGCTCGGCTCGCTGTACCCGTGGGTCGTGCAGCGCTTCCAGGTGGTGCCGAGCGCCAAAACGCTCGAAGAACCCTATATTCAACGCAACATCGATCTCACCCGCGACGCCTACGACCTGGCGGATGTGGAAGAGATTCCGTACAACGCGATCACGACGGCCGCGCCCGGCGCCTTGCGCGCCGACGCAGAGACGACCGCTAACATCCGTATTCTCGACCCTGCTCTGGTCAGCGACGCGTTCTCCCAGCTCGAGCAGTTCAAGCAGTATTATCAATTTCCGCAAAACCTCGACGTCGACCGGTACCCGATTGACGGCAAGTCCCAGGACACAGTGGTCACCGTGCGCGACCTCAACCTGGCCGGTTTGAACGCCGGCAACACCTGGGTCAACTCGACCGTGGTCTACACGCACGGCTACGGCGTCGTGGCGGCCTACGGCAACCAGCGCTCGGCCGCCGGCCAGCCCGTGTTCCTCGAGTCCGGCATCCCGACCACCGGGTCGCTGCCCGAATACGAACCGCGGATTTACTTCGGCGAGACGTCGCCGCCGTACTCCATCGTGGGTGCGCCCAAGGACAGCAAGCCGGTCGAACTCGACTACCCGTCGGGCACGGATGGGGCGCAACAGACCTACACGACGTTCACGGGCGACGGTGGGCCGAAGCTCGACAACGCGTTCAACAAGCTGATCTACGCGCTCAAGTTCCAGTCGGAGCAGATCTTCCTGGCCAACGCCGTGAACGAGAAATCACAGATCCTTTACGACCGTGACCCGGTCACCCGGGTGCAGAAGGTGGCTCCGTACCTGACCCTCGACTCCGACGCCTACCCGTCGATCGTCGACGGTAAGCTCAAGTGGATCGTCGACGGCTACACCACCTCGGCCGACTACCCGTACTCCACTTCCGTGGGCCTGAGCGACGCGATCGCCGACACGGAAACGCCCCCGCAGCCATTCGCGCTCGACAACATCAACTACATGCGCAACTCGGTCAAGGCCACGGTCGACGCCTACGACGGCGAGGTCACCCTCTACGCCTGGGACGACGAGGATCCGCTGCTCAAGACCTGGCAGAAGATCTTCCCGTCGACGATCAAGCCGATGACCGAGATGAGCGGCGACCTGATGAGCCACGTTCGCTACCCGGCGGACATGTTCAAGGTGCAGCGCCGGGTTCTGGGTAAGTACCACGTCACCGACCCGGGTTCCTTTTACTCGGTTGACGACGCCTGGACGACGCCGAACGACCCGGTGTCGCCGTCGACGAACACGACCCTACAGCCGCCCTACTACCTGACCATGCAGGTTCCAGGCCAGGAGAAGCCATCCTTCTCGCTGTACACCACGTTCATCCCGGACGCGAGCGGCGCGACGAGCCGGAACGTTCTGACCGGCTACCTCGCGGTCGACGCGGATGCCGGTTCGACCGACGGGGTGCGGGCGGAAGGCTACGGGAAGCTCCGCCTGCTCAACCTGCCGGAGGACGTGACCGTGCCTGGCCCCGGCCAGGTGCAGGCCAAGTTCAACGCGGACCCGACCGTCTCACAACAGTTGAACCTGCTGAAGCAGGGCCAGTCGAAGGTGCTCAACGGGAACCTGCTCACCGTGCCTGTGGGTGGCGGCCTGCTCTACGTGCAGCCGGTTTACGTGCAGTCCACGGGTGAGACCAGCTACCCGCTGCTGCAGAAGGTGCTCGTCGCCTTCGGAGATCAGATCGCGTTCGAGGACACGCTGGACAAGGCGCTTGACGTGCTCTTCGGAGGCGACTCCGGCGCCAGCGCCGGAGACACCGATGTGCCGCCGTCCGAGACGCCCGTGGAGGGGGAGGCCCCTGCCGAGGGCGAAACCACCCCATCGACGTCGACCGGTGACCCGGCGACGGATGCTCAACTGAAGTCGCTCCTCGCCGTGGCCAAGCTGGCCGTCACCGAGAAGCAGGCGGCCCTGACGACCGGTGACTTCACCGCCTATGGAATAGCCGACAAGAAGCTGAGCGATGCGATCGCCGAAATGCTGGTGCTGCTCGACCAGTAGCGAGTCGTTCGCCGCTTCATCCGCTGCGCGGGTGCTGCGCCGTTTAGCCGGGGGCACGCCTCCCGCGGAACGGCGCGGCATCCGCGTTCCGCGGGCCGGGACGGCCGGTTCCGCAGCCCGTGTGGTCGGACCGCGCCGGAGGCTGTGGTAAATTTATCGTTGTAGCGCGGGGTGGAGCAGTTCGGTAGCTCGCTGGGCTCATAACCCAGAGGTCGTAGGTTCAAATCCTGCCCCCGCAACCAAGGGCGTTTCAGGCAATGCCACCGTGATTTTCATCACGTACACAGAAGGGCCGGTTCAGCAGAAATGCTGCACCGGTCTTTCTGCTTTAACTCACAGGAGCCAGTGAATGTCCGGACTTTTCAGAGAAAGTGTCGGGGAGGCCATCGCCCTGACTCCACATTCATCACGGCCGTAGTCCGACTACCCGATCCGGATCGTCTGGGCGACGCTCGGCACCCCGTTAACGTCCATGGCGAACAGGAGATAATGCCCGGGGACCACGACTCCCGGATCGGACGGAATCGTCAGGGATGCGACATTACCGGTTACGCCGGTGGGCGTGAGTGGGATGCGACGCTGGTCAGTGTTGATCGAGTGGGTGACCGTGCTCATGCGGATGAGGGGGAACGCTGGTGTGGGCCCGGACGTCGTTATGTGGATGGTGGAACCCCGCACCGCAGCGGTAGGCGCCGTGGTGATCGATGGACGAGGGCGGGCGGTGCCGTCGGCGTTGAACAGGTAGGGCGGGGTGAATATCTGCCCGTCCGGGTGGTTGGTCGTGCAGGTGCCGCAGAGGCCGCCAACGCCGACGAAGACCCGGGCATCAGGCAGCAGTAGCCCCACGCTGTGACACGTGCGTGGCGCAGTCATCGGCGCGAGCGCGGTGAACTTACCTGTCGCCGGGTTCCAAACCTCAGGCGCCATGGCGGCCGGTGCGTCCGAGAACTGCTTCGCGTACGCCTGACCGCCCAATGCCAGAACCTGTCCGTCGGGCAGCACGACAGAGTTCAAGAAAGCCCGTCGCGCCGCCATGTCGCCGGTTCGCGTCACCTTGACACCATTGTTGATGTCGATTGCATAGGCCCGCGCGGTCGCGTCACTGTCCTGGTACGCGGGCGAGCCACCGAGGGTGAGTATCTTGCCGACGTCGTACATGACCGCATTCCGTTCATCGCGTCACCACTGTCGGCCCGGAGACCAAGATCCTGAACAGCGCTGGTGCTGCTGGTCGTGTACATGTTCATCCGACGGCTCGGGCCGCATGGAACACCTTCCCGTCGGCCACCGCGAACAGCCACGCGTGGTTGTCGGATCGGAACACCCCTTGCGGGTCGTTCGTCAGGATCGGTGCGACAGGCGCGTTGGCCAGCCCGCGCCACCCGGCGCTAGTCGATCAGATTTCACCGTTCTTACCGCCCTGGCCGCCCGCCCAGGAACCGCCGAGAAGGAACACTTGCCTATTGCAGAGCGTGACGTTCGACTGATAGGCGCGCGGGATGTTCATGGGTGTGGCGGCTGACCACGTGTGGTCGCCGGGTCGTAGATCGTCGACGAGGCGGCGTTGCTCCCCCCGCTGATCAGGATCCTGCCGTCCGGGAGGATCGACACTCCGGGGCAGAACATGTCGTGCCCCGTATTAGCGACAGTAAGCGGGGTGACCACGCCGGTGTTCAGAGCGAGGATGGCGGTCTGGGTCTTGCCGTTGGCCCCGCCGAAGGTCGTGTTGGAGTACGAGAACCAGGTGAGCACTTTGTTGCCGGGCAGGAGGGCTGCCGCCGTGGTCCACTGTCCGCGATTGCCGGCCTCGGTCGTCGCGGTCAGGCGAACGTATCGCGCCTGAACAGCCGGGAACGTGAGGGCCTTCGCCTGGCTGTTGTCAGCCCAGATTCCGCTGGCGACCGGTGCACTCCAGCTCGTTCCGTCGGAGCTCACGGCGATGGCGTATTGGCCGATGGCGCCGTTCCGGGACGTGCCGGACCTCGGGGTGTAGGTGAAGCCGGAGACCTCGTTGATCGCCCGCACGTCGAGAACAATGCTGTGCGGAAACGGGATCAATGTGGGGGAGTACTGGGAGTGCCAGATCGTGGTGAGGTTGCCGTCGAGCATGTTCGCGGCGCCGCCGCTTTCGCGGGTTGTCTCTTGCTCGCTCGCCGTCACTATCCAGCCGGTCCGGGTGAGCGCCGTCGGCGCTGGCGCGGGTGGGGGCGGCTGGGTGGTGCCTGTTTCTGCGATCAGATGGAGTTCGGCGGCGCTGGTCCAGGGCCGCGGCTACCTGCCTCCGTGATCGCGGTCAGCCGGATGAAACGTGTCGCCACAGGGGTGAATCCCGTCGTCTTCTCCAACGCGTTCTCGGCCCAGGTTCCTGTTGCGACGGCGGCACCCCAGTTCGTGCCATCCGGGCTGGCATGGATCTCGAAACGGCCGATTCGTCCATTCGAACTGCATGTGCGCGGCAGGTACTTCAGGGCTGCGACGGTGTCGGTTTTGTACATGTCGATGGTGATCGAATGGGGCAGCGGCACCGCGGTTCCGCTCCACTCACTGTGCCAGTAGGTCGAGGCGTTGCCGTCGAGCACATTAACGGCTGCGCCGTTCTCACCTGTGGTTTCCTGGTCACTCGCGGTCACGGTCCACCCTGTGCGCGGCAGCGGAGTGGACGAGAAGCCGGGCAGCAGTCGGGTTGCGGCGCATGCGGAATACTCGTTGGGTACTGGGGGAAGGTGCAGGCACTGTCGATAGAAACCCAGATCCACCGTCAATGGAAGGGTGTGGGGAGAGCAATTCGACGAACGTCGACATCCCCGGCACAGCGTCGCGCGCGGCCGCCCAGGACGTCCGGAATCAGTTTCCGGACTTGTCGCCGAAGCCGTCGGCATAAGCGGCGGTGTCGGACAGGACTTCTGTGAGAACGGTCACGGGTGAATCTCTTTCTATCGAAAGCGGTTTCAGGAGTACCCAGAGCGTGGCCATCACCTCTGAGGTCTGACCATGCGTTTCACAACCCGAGGCTGTGGTAAGTTTGTATTTGCAGCGCGGGGTGGAGCAGTTCGGTAGCTCGCTGGGCTCATAACCCAGAGGTCGTAGGTTCAAATCCTGCCCCCGCAACCATCAGCCCCCGGAACCACACGGTTCCGGGGGCTTTTTTGTGTCAGGCACACGTGGCTGTGCGCCGAACGAATCGTCACGAAGGAGTCACTCATGCCACTGGTTCGAATCGATCTGAATCGAGCGGGCCCCCGGTCCAGTAAGTTCGATATGCATCAGGTCACCGGCGAAACCTCGCTGTTTCAGGCCGCCGCACGACAGTCGGGAACAGTTCAGATATGAAGCTCAAGATCAGCCTGCTGGCCGTTTTCGGTGTCGCGTCGCTGGCGCTGACGGGGTGCACCGCCACGGGAACGGATGCTGACGGGGGAGCGGCAGGGGAGCCGGTCACCATCGCCGTGGTCACTCACGGCACCGCGGGCGATTCCTTCTGGGACGTCGTCAAGAGCGGCGCCGAGCAGGCAGGCACCGACCTCGGAGCCACGGTCACGTATCAGGGCGACGGCGACCCGGTCAAGCAGAGCCAGCTGATCGAAGCGGCCATCGCGGCCCAGCCCGACGGGCTCATCATCTCGATGGCGAACCCCGACGGCGTGAAGAGCGCCGTCGAGAAAGCCGTTGCCGCCGGCATCCCAGTGATCACCATCAACTCGGGCCTGGAGAAGTCCGTCGAATTCGGCGCCCAGACCCACGTCGGCCAGAGCGAGTTCATCGCGGGCCAGGGAGCCGGTGAACAGCTGGCCGCCGCCGACGTGACCAACGTGATCTGCATCATCCACGAGGCCGGCAACTCGGGGCTCGAAGAACGCTGCACGGGTGCCGCCGACACGGTCGGCGCGGACGTCAGCAACGTGCAGGTCGACGTCGCCAACCTCGCGGATGCCCAGAACACCATCAAGAGCAAACTCCTGGCCGACCCGTCCATCGACGCCGTCCTCACCCTGCAGACCGGGGTCGCCGTGGCCGCGAGCCAGGCCATCGACGAGGCGAAAAGCCCAGCCACGCTGGCCACGTTCGACGTGTCCGCCGACGTGACCCGGCTCATCCAGGGCGGCAAGATACTGTTCGCGGTCGACCAGCAGCCGTACTCCCAGGGCTACCTGCCCGTGACCTTCCTCACCCTGCAGAAGCGCAACGGCGACGTCGTCGGCGGCGGGCTGCCGGTCTATTCAGGCCCGGGCTTCGTGACGAAGGACAACGCGGCCCAGGTCGCGAAGTTCGCGGAGAACGGCACGAGATGACCGTCGCTGTGGGCGCGGGGATCGATGAACGGCCGACGAGGGCGCATCCGCTGCCCACCCTGCTGCGCAGGCCTGAGGTCGGCGCACTCGTGGCGACCCTGGCGATCTTCCTCTTCTTCTCGCTCTCCACGCAGGCGTTCCTGACTCCCGCGGGCATCTCCACCTGGCTCTACTCGGCCTCCCTGTTCGGCATCATGGCCGTGGCCGTCGCCCTGCTCATGATCGGCGGGGAGTTCGACCTCTCGGCGGGCGCGATGACGGGCACCACGGGGCTCATCGTCGGCGTGGTCACCACTCAGTGGGAGCTGAACATCTGGTTCGCCCTCGTGCTGGCCCTCGCGGTGGCCCTCCTGATCGGCGCCGGGAACGCCTGGGTCGTCATGAAGACCGGCCTGCCGAGCTTCATCGTGACCCTCGCGGCCTTCTTCATCCTGCAGGGCTGCAACCTGGCGTTGACGAAACTCTTCACGGGCAGCGTCGCCATTCAGGGGATGGGGGCGGTGCCCGGGTTCGACCAGGTCAAGGTCTTCTTCGGCTCCTCGTTCCCGTTCCTGGGCATGGACGTCAAGATCTCGATCGTCTGGTGGATCGCGTTCACCGCGCTGGCCACCTGGGTGCTGCTGCGCACCCGGCCCGGCAACTGGATCTTCGCCGTCGGCGGCCAGGTCACGAGCTCCCGGCAGGTCGGCGTTCCCGTGTTCAAGGTCAAGCTCGGGCTGTTCATGACCACGGCCGGTGCCGGCTGGCTCGTCGGCATGCTTCAGCTCTTCGACGTGTCGACCGTGCAGGCCACGACCGGGGTCGGTCAGGAATTCATCTACATCATCTGTGCCGTCGTGGGCGGATGCCTGCTCACCGGCGGTTACGGATCGGCGATTGGCGCGGCCCTCGGAGCCCTGATCTACGGGATGACCCTGCAGGGCATCGTGTTCGCCCAGTGGGACAACAATTGGCTCAAGGCATTTCTCGGCGGGATGCTGCTGCTCGCCGTGCTTGTAAACCTGCTCGTTCGCCGCCAGTCCGGGGTGCGCGCATGACGCCGGCCCCGATCCGTCCGGAGCCGATTCTCGAGGTGCATGACATCGGGAAGTCCTACGGTTCGGTGCGGGCGTTGGCGGGCGTGTCGGCATCCGTCGGCGCCGGGGAAGTGCTCTGCGTGCTGGGCGACAACGGCGCGGGCAAGTCAACGTTCATCAAGATCCTCTCCGGTGCCCACCAGCACTCGGAGGGCAGCCTGCGCGTCTTCGGGGTGGAGCGCCGATTCGCGCATCCGCGGGAGGCGCTCTCCCTCGGCATCGCCACCGCCTACCAGGACCTGGCCGTGGTGCCGTTGATGCCGGTGTGGCGCAACTTCTTCCTCGGTTCCGAGCTCACCCGAGGCCGAGGCCCGCTGCGGCGCCTCGATGTCACCGGCATGCGGGCCACGACCAAAAACGAGCTCGCCCGGATGGGCATCAACCTACGCGACGTGGACCAGCCGATCGGAACGCTTTCCGGCGGGGAACGGCAATCCGTCGCCATCGCACGCGCCGTGCATTTCGGGGCGAAGGTCGTCATTCTCGACGAACCCACGTCGGCCCTGGGGGTCAAGCAGGCCGGGGTGGTGCTCTCGTACATCGCCCGGGCCAGGGACCGCGGGCTCGGCGTCGTCTTTATCACGCACAATCCGCACCACGCCTATCCGGTCGGCGACCGTTTCCTGCTGCTGCAGCGCGGCACCAGTATGGGTGATTTCGCCAAGAGTGAGATCACGATCGAAGAGATGACCGCGCTGATGGCGGGAGGGGCCGAACTTGAGGCGCTGGCCCACGAACTGGAGCGTGCGTAGGGCCTGAGATGGCCGCCCCGTCGCCGCGCGGGCGGTGGAAAGGCGCTGATTCATTCGTATACATCTACTAGACTAGTTTGCGTTATTGGTGAGTCACTCTGAATTTCAGGTTCTAGTCAGGGTAAAATTATCCCGTGACCAACCTCCTGGAACAGCCCGAAGCGGATGCCGCGCACGGCCTGTCCGCGGCGGCTCGGGCGGTCGCGGGGCTGCCGCACCGCCGGAGAACTACTCGAGCGTCTGACGCTCGTCTCCGGGCCGACCGCGGGGCGACGGACGCGGTTGGGCACGCAGCTGCGCACCGGCCGCTCCCCGGGGTGGCGAACCGCTGCCGCCCACCTTCCCCGCCACGGCCATCGGCCTGGCCGCCGGGGCGATCGGCGTCGACACGGCCGACGCGATTCTCACCGCGTTGACGCCGACGCTGCGGTACACCGACCTGGACTCGGTGCAGGCAGCCGAGAGCGAGCTGGTCGCCTCGGCCACCGGCACCAGCTCCGAGACCCCGGTGCCGGCGTCGGCGGATGAGATCCGGTTGCAGGGTGCGGTCTGGAGGGCCGTGCTCGCGCCCGACGGGTTCCGACCAGCGGCGCCACGACGTGCTCGCCGTGATCCTCGAGGTCGTCTCCCGGGCCGGGGAGGCCCCGACCATCGGCGGCGCCCCGGCCATGGTTCTGGTCAGTGTGCGGGAACAGGACCTGAACGCGGACTTCGGTCAGGGCCGCGGCGTCGGCTGGATCGACGGCGTCGAAACCCCGATCTCGATCAGCGCCGTCACGGACCTGATCAGCAACGGCGGTCAGCAGAAAGTCGTCATCACCGACGAGGGACGCATCATCGCCCTCGGCTCACCCGAACGCTGCTTCACCGCCGCGCAACGCCGGGCGATTCAGCTCCGCGACGGCACCTGCGTCATCCCGGGCTGCAAAATCCCGGCCGGGATGACCGAGATCCACCACGTGATCCCGCACTCCGAGGGCGGACCGACGCACACCGACAACGGCGTCTGTTTGTGCTGGTGGCATCACCGCTACCTCGCCGCCTCCGGCTGGGCAATCCGGATGGTCCGCGGCGCCGTGCAGATCATGGCACCACCCTGGCTGGAGACCGGGGCCCTCAAATGGCGGAATGAGACCAAGTCCCGCCCCCGGATGACGGACGCGGTCGAACGGGGAAACGGATAGGGGGTCCCTGGTCACGGTCTCGGTCTCGACAGGCTCGACCATCGTCGAGGGAACGTTGGGGAGGGTGGGTCGCCGGGTAGCGTGGGGACCATACGCGTTGACTCGAGAAAGGGGCCCCATGAGCGCACCCCACGATCCGTTTGAGCTTTCTGCACGCCGGTTGACGCTGGACCTCGCCCGGCGGGGCACGGAATTCTTCGGTCGCGAACTGCAGGGGCTCACAGACGATGAACTCGACGGGGACTCCCTGCTGCCGGGCTGGACCCGGCGCCAGGTCGTCGCGCACGTCGCGTCCAACACCCGTGCGATCGGACGGCTGGCACAGTGGGCCGACACCGGAGCCGAGACGGTGATGTTTGCCTCGATGGAGGCGCGGAATGCGGAGATCGTCGCGGGCAGCATCCTCAGTTCCGATGCGGTCCGTGAATCCTGGGCGGACTCGGCCGCCGACCTGGACCGACGCTGGCTGGCGCTGGCGGACGACCGCTGGGTCGTTCCGGTCAGGAACGGGCAGGGTGCCATGGTGCCGCTGCGGGACACGATCTGGATGCGCACCCGCGAACTCTGGATCCACGCCGTCGACCTCAACCACGGTGCCGGCTTCCGGGACCTGCCGGAGGAGGCATTCGACCGGCTTCTCGGCGAGATCGTCGGTGCCTGGGCCTCCCGGGGGGACGCGGGCCGCCGGCTCACCGCGACGGATTCGACGCACACAGGCTACGGCGATCCGGATGCCGCCGACCAGGTCACGGGGTCGCTCGCCGACCTGGCCGCCTGGGCCGCCGGCCGTGCCCGATCGGGCGTTACTTCCGATGCGGGGGAGACCCCCGTGGCAGCGCGCTGGCTCTGAACCGACTGTGACCAGGCTCGCTCCTGCCACAGGGTGGGCCGTACACGAGAACGGC
Source organism: Cryobacterium sp. M96 (assembly GCF_002929845.1). Classification (GTDB taxonomy): domain Bacteria; phylum Actinomycetota; class Actinomycetes; order Actinomycetales; family Microbacteriaceae; genus Cryobacterium; species Cryobacterium sandaracinum. Next base: position 47,777 of record NZ_PJJS01000042.1, on the reverse strand, counting down.
CCCGCACCAACAGGTGCGGGGCCGTTCCCCAGTCAATCAGGCGGTGACGGCTACTTGCCTGCCTTGCGGGCCGACTTCTTTTCTTCGGCCGGTGCCACTGCTTCGACGGCCGCGCGAGCGGCGCGGACCTCGTTGAAAGAGGTGCCGTAGTACGCGGCCTCCATGATGGTGTGCATGTCGTCGAGCATCGGCATGCGCGGGTTGGCCGGTGCGCACTGGTCACCGTAAGCACCCATGGCCAGGCTGTCGAGGCGGCTGATGAAGTCCTCTTCCGGCACACCCTGCGCCTGGAAGGACGGCTTGATGCCGGCCAGGTCGCGCAGCTTCTCCACGGCCAGGGCGTAGGACTCGACGCCCTCCGCCGGGGTCGACGCCGGGAGGCCGAGGTGCTTCGCGATCTGCTGGAAGCGCTCCGGGGCGATGTAGCTCTCGTACTTGGGCCAGCTGGTGAGCTTGGTGGGGATGAGGCCGTTGTAACGGATCACGTGCGGCAGGTAGGTCGCGTTGACCCGGCCGTGGATCAGGTGGAGCTGCGCGCCGGTGACGTGAGCCATCGCGTGACAAATACCCAGGAACGCGTTGCCGAACGCCATCCCGGCGATCGACGAGGCGTTGTGCATCTTCTCGCGGGCCTTGATGACCTCACCGTCGGTGCTGGCGGTGGTGCCGTTGACGCTGGTCACGATGTTCTCGAAGATCAGCTTGATCGCGTGCAGGCAGAGGCCGTCGGTGAAGTCGTTCGCGTAGACGGACACGTAGGCCTCGGTGGCGTGTGTGAGAGCGTCGAAACCCGAGTCAGCAACCAGGAACGACGGCATCATGGCCGTGAGCACGGGGTCGATGATCGCGACGGTCGGCAGGAGGGCGTAGTCCGCGAGCGGGTACTTGACTCCGGTGACTTCGTCGGTGATCACGGCGAACGGGGTCATTTCCGAACCGGTGCCCGAAGTGGTGGGGATGCAGACGAGCTTGGCCAGTTCGCCGAGGTCGGGGAACTTGAACGCGCGCTTGCGCACGTCGAAGAACTTTTCCTTCATGTCGGAGAATTCGATTTCGGGGTGTTCGTACAGCAGCCACATGACCTTCGCGGCGTCCATCGGCGAGCCGCCGCCGAGGGCGATGATGGTGTCAGGCTTGAAGGCCCGCATTTCGGCGGCACCCTTTTCGACCGCTGAGACGGTCGGTTCGGGCAGCACGTTGTCGATGATCTGCAGTGCGACGCGGCCCTCGCGCCGGTTCAGGATGTCGAGGATCTTGTCGACGAAACCGAGGCGGGTCATGGTCGAGTCGGTCACGATCGTGACACGTTCGACGTTGCGCATGTCCGCCAGGTAACGGATGGCGTTCGGCTCGAAGTACGTCTTGGCGGGGACCTTGAACCACTGCAAGTTGTTGTTCCTTCTGCCGATGCGCTTGACGTTGATGAGGTTGATCGCGGAGACGTTGTTCGAGACGGAGTTGTGTCCGTACGAGCCACAGCCGAGTGTCAATGACGGGATGAACGCGTTGTAGATGTCACCGATACCACCGAGCGAGCTGGGAGCGTTGGTGATGATCCGGACCGCCTTGACGCGGGTTCCGAACTCTTCGATGATGGCCGGGTTTTCGCTGTGGATGGAGCCCGAGTGGCCGAGGCCGTCGAATTCAACCATCTGCTCGGAGAGCGAAATGCCCTCTTCAGCGTCCTTGGCATGCAGCACGGCGAGAACGGGTGCCAGCTTTTCGCGGGTCATCGGCTCGTTCGGTCCCACTCCGGCGACCTCGACCAGGATGATCGATGTGTCGGCCGGGATGGTGAATCCGGCCTGCTGGGCGATCCAGACCGGCGACTTGCCGACGACGGCGGCGTTGAGCTTGGCCTCGCCACAGTTGGTCGAGTTGGCCTGGACTCCGAAGATGTAGTCCTCGAGGAGAAGCTTCTCGGCCGGGGTGACCAGGTAGGTGTGCAGGATCTTGAACTCGGCCATGGCTTCTGCGTAGAGCGGCTCTTCGATGATGACGGCCTGCTCCGACGCGCAGATCATGCCGTAGTCGAAAGACTTGGAGAGCACGACGTCGTTGATGGCACGCTTGAGCTTGGCGCTTTTCTCGATGAAGGCGGGAACGTTGCCCGCTCCGACGCCGAGGGCGGGCTTGCCGCAGGAGTACGCGGCCCGGACCATGGCGTTGCCACCGGTGGCGAGGATGGTTGCGACGCCCGGGTGGTTCATCAGCAGGCTGGTGGCCTCGAGGGACGGCGTTTCAACCCACTGGATGCAGTTTGCCGGTGCACCGGCGAGGATGGCGGCGTCGCGCACGACGCGCGCTGCGGCCACAGAGGACTGCTGGGCGCCCGGGTGGAAACCGAAAACAATCGGGTTGCGGGTCTTCAGTGCGATGAGCGACTTGAAGATCGCGGTCGAGGTGGGGTTCGTAACGGGGGTCACACCGCAAATCACGCCGACCGGCTCAGCGATCTCAGTAATGCCGGTAATGTCGTCTCGGCTGATAACGCCGACGGTCTTAAGGTTTTGCATCGAGTTCGTAACGTGTTCGCATGCGAAAAGATTTTTAACGGCCTTATCTTCGAATACGCCACGGCCGGTTTCGGCTACGGCGTGAACGGCAAGCTCGGCGTGTTTGCTGAGAGCAGCCACCGAGGCTTTCTTAACGATGTGGTCGATTTGTTCCTGCGTGAAGTTCGCGTAATCCAGAAGCGCGACCTGAGCGGCTTTAACCAGAGAGTCAATTTGAGTGGCAAGTGACTCGGTGACTGGTTTGTCGATTATTGTCATTGTGTCCCTTTTTGGCGGCCCACCTTGGGCTTATCGCCTCTTACTTATAACCTTAGGGCGCTGGCCAGACGGCCGCACGTCGAGGGACGTGCAGTCAGCGGTCCAGGGTCGGTCACCGTCAGCAGATTAGCTGATCGGGGGCATCTTCGCCGCGAGGAACGAAACCTTCGGAAATTGTCTGACAACTCGCAGTAAGTTCGGTTTCAGGCGCGCGCGTGCACGCGCGCGTCACGCGCGCGAAGCCGGGCCTGAAGCGCCGGCAGGTCAGCCTCGGCCGAGACTGCGGACGGTGCCCACGGCGGCCTGAACGGATGCGGCCGCTTCAGACGCATCCGCTGCTGTGGTCGTCGATGCCAGCGTGAACCGCACGGCGGTCTGGGCGACCTCAGCCGGGATGCCCAGAGCGGTCAGCACGTGGGACGGTTCGTCACTGTCGGCCGCGCAGGCCGACCCGCTCGAGCAGACGATGCCGCGCTGTTCCAGCTCGAGCAACACCGCCTCGCCGCTCGTGCCCGGGAAGACGAACGAGGCGGTGCCCGGCAGACGCTCCGTCGGGTGGCCGGTGAGCCGGGCCGACGGTGTGCCGCTCAGAACCGTGGTGATGAAGGCATCCCGCAGCGCGGTGATGCGGGGCGCTGCCTCCGTGCGTTCCGCCTCGGCGAGGCGCAGTGCGGTCGCCAGCGCCAGCGCCCCGGGCACGTTCTCCGTTCCGCTGCGGCGCCCGCGCTCCTGACCGCCGCCGTGCAGCACCGGTTCGACCGCGATGCGGCGGCGCAGGAAAAGCACCCCGATGCCGGGAGGTGCGCCGAGTTTGTGGCCCGACAGGCTCAGGGCATCGACGCCGAGAGCCCCCACGTCGACCGAAAGCCAGCCGGCCGCCTGCACGGCGTCGGTGTGGAGCGGCACGCGGGCGCCCTGGGCGATGGCTGACAGTTCCGCGAGCCGCTGAACGGTGCCGACCTCGTTGTTGGCGTATTGCACCGAGACGAGGGTGGTATCCGGGCGGATCACGGCGCGGAGCTGTTCCGGATCCACCCGGCCGGAGGCATCCGGGTCCAGGAGCGTCACCTCGAAGCCGTGCAGGCGGCGCAGATAGTCGCAGGATTCGAGTACCGCCTCGTGCTCGATCGGCGTCGTGATGAGGTGACGGCCGCGTGGAGCGCCCAGGGCGATGCCCTTGATCGCGAGGTTGTCGGACTCGGTGCCGCCGGTCGTGAACACAACGTCGGCCGACCGACACCCGAGCACGCCCGCGACCATGGCCCGCGCCTCGGCCAGCGCGGCGGCCGCGGCCTCACCCACTCGGTGGTGGCTCGACGGGTTGCCGAACCGGCCCGCGAGCTGCTGCCAGAGCACCTCGAGAACTTCCCGTCGCACCGGGGTGGTCGCGGCGTTGTCGAGATAGATCATGGCCGGACCGGTCAGCCCTCGGTGAGGATGACGACGTCGAGGCCGAGGTCGAGGGAGCGCACGCTGTGCGTGATAGCCCCGACCGAGATGATGTCGACGCCGGTCTCGGCGATGCCGCGCACGGTCAGCAGAGAGACGCCGCCGCTGGCCTCCACGCGTGCTCGGCCGCCCGTGAGGCGTACGCCCTCGCGCAGGTCGTCGGGGCTGAAGTTGTCGAGCATGATCGTGTCGACGCCGGCGGCAAGCACAAGCTCGATTTGGTCGATCCGGTCCACCTCCACCTCGAGGTGCGTGGTGTGGGAGATGCGGTCGCGCACCTGCCGGAGCGCCTCGGTGAGGTTCAGGCCGCCCGCGGTTAGCACGGCCAGGTGGTTATCCTTGGCCATGATCGCGTCGGAGAGGCTGAAGCGGTGGTTGTGGCCGCCGCCGTCGCGCACCGCGGCACGTTCCAGCACACGCAGGCCCGGGGTGGTCTTGCGGGTGTCGACGATGCGGGCGCGGGTGCCGGCCGTCTCGGCCACGTAGAGCGCTGTCAGTGTGGCGATCCCGCTCATGCGCTGCACGAAGTTCAAGCCGATGCGCTCCGCCTGCAGAATGCCGCGGGCGGACCCCGACACTTCCGCCAGGGTGTCACCGGCGTCGAAGACGGTGCCGTCGGCCACGAGCATCCGAACGACGATGCGCGCGTCGGTCAGTCGGAAGGCCGCCGCGAACACGGCACCACCGCTGAAGACGCCGGATTCCCGGGCGACCAGCTGCGCGGTCGCGGCGGCGTCGGCGGGGATCAGCACCTGTGAGGTGAGGTCACCCCAGGGGGCGTCCTCCTCGAGCGCGGCGCGCACGACGGTGTCGATGGCGTTCATGGTCAGCATGCAATGGCCTCCTCGGCCTCAGTGGGGTGGTCCAGATTCAGGGTGCTCCGCATGCCGTCGGCTGTGTCCGGGGCTGTGCCGCGGGTCCAGGCGACGGTGCGGGCGAACTCGGGCCGGCCGTCGGGGTAGTCGGAGCGGTGATGTGCGCCGCGCGATTCCTCCCGGGCCAGGGCGGAAGCCACGGTGACCCGCGCCAGGTCGAGCAGGTTGGTGTCTTCATATGCCCGAACCCGCATATTAGGTGCAGTGGTTTCGTCCGGGCCCGTCGGGCGGGTGGCCCAGTCGGCCAGGGTGACGGATGCCTCGGCGAGTTTCTCCCCACTCCGCAGCACTCCCGCGCACTCCCACATCAGCTGCTGTACCGCGTCACGGTCGACGCCGGCAGGCAACCCCCCGGTGGTCGAGCCGGTCACGACCGAGACCCCCGCCGACACCCGAACCGGCAGGCGCAGCGCGCGCACGGACCGGTCGGCGAACACGGCCGCCTCGAGCAGAGAGTTGGAGGCCAACCGGTTGGCGCCGTGGGCGCCGGTGCGGGCCACTTCCCCCACGGCGAACAGGCCGGGCAGGCTGGTGCGGCCCCAGATATCCGTGAGCACCCCGCCCATCCAGTAGTGCGCCGCCGGGGCGACCGGGATCGATTCGACGGCCCAGTCCAGGTCGGCAGCACGGCAGGCCGCGGTGATGGTCGGGAAGCGTCGCTCGAGAAGTTCGCGGCCGAGACCGGTGGCGTCCAGTCGCACCGGTTCGCCGCCCTGGCTGGTCATTTCTCGGGCGATGCCTCTGGCCACGATGTCGCGCGGGGCGAGTTCCGCATCGGGGTGCAGGTCGAGCATGAAGCGGTGGCCCGACGCATTTCGCAGCACGGCGCCTTCCCCGCGCACCGCCTCGGAGACCAGCGGGGTACCGGGAACGGCGAGTGCGGTCGGGTGGAACTGGTAGAACTCGAGGTCGGCGACGGATGCCCCCGCGCGCCACGCGGCGGCCACGCCGTCGCCCGTCGCCAGAGCCGGGTTCGTGGTGTGCGGGAAGAGCTCGCCGGCACCGCCGGTCGCCAGGATCACCGTGTCGGCCAGGATCGTGCGGAGTGCTTCGTCGGGCCCGAGGAGGACAGCCCCGGTCACGCGACCGTCCTGCACGGTCAGATCAACCAGCATTGTGTGTTCCTGCACGCGCAGGCGGGCGCCCACGCCCCGCAGCGAGCGGGCGGCCCGTTCACGCACCGTCGCCACGAGGGCAGCCTCGATGGCTGCGCCCGTGGCGTCCCCGCCGGCGTGCAGCACCCGCGAGCGGGAGTGGGCAGCCTCCAGTCCGCGGGTCACCCCGGACTCGTCGCGGTCGAAGTCCACACCGAACCGGATCAGGTCCCGCACCCGAGCCGGTCCCTCGGAACAGAGCACGTGCACTGCGACCGGGTCGCAGAGTCCGGCCCCGGCTCGCAGGGTGTCCTGTACGTGTGACTTGACCGAGTCGTCGGGGAACATGGCCGCGGCGATCCCGCCCTGGGCCCAGCGGGTGTTGCTGTCGGGCAGGGCCGCTTTCGTGACGAGGGTGACCTGGTGGCCGGCATCCGTCGCACGCACCGCGGCGATGAGTCCGGCCAGCCCACTGCCGACGACGAGCACGCGGGTCACGGTCAGGCCTCGATGGAGACGGGCGGCTTGGCGGAAAGCATCCGTTCGAGGGCGACGCGGGCGTTGCCGGCAACCTCGCCCGATACCTGGATGCGATTGAGCACCTCGGGCGCGCGGTCCGCGGTGCCGACCAGCGCTTCGAGCACCCAGGCCAGGTAGCCCGAGTGGATGCGGTACATGGTGGAGCAGGGGCAGACCACCGGGTCGAGGCAGAAGATGGTGTGCTCGGGGTGCTGTGCGGCGAGCCGCTGCACCAGGTTGATCTCGGTGCCGATGGCGAACGTGGACCCGGCCGGGGCTGCCTCGATGGCCTTCTTGATGAAGTCGGTCGAGCCGTAGGAATCGGCGGCGTCGACGACGCCCATCGGGCACTCCGGGTGCACGACCACGCGCACGTCCGGGTGCGACTGGCGGGCCGCGGTGATCTGGTCCACCGTGAAGCGCTTATGCACGCTGCAGAACCCGTGCCAGAGCACGACCTGGGCGGCCTCGAGCTCCTCGGCCGTGTTGCCGCCGAGGGCCTTGCGCGGGTTCCACATCGGCATCCGCTCGAGGGGCACCCCCATCGCCTTGGCGGTGTTGCGGCCGAGGTGCTGGTCGGGGAAGAAGAGAACGCGGCTGCCGCGGGCGAAGGCCCACTCGAGCACGGTCTCGGCGTTGGAGGAGGTGCAGACGATGCCGCCGTGCTCGCCGCAGAACGCCTTCAGCGCGGCCGAGGAATTCATGTAGGTGACCGGGATCACGGGCACGCGGCCGTCGACGCCCTGCTCGCTGCCGTAGAGGTCCTCCAGCTGTTCCCAGCAATCGGTGACGGAGTCGATATCGGCCATATCGGCCATCGAGCAGCCGGCGGCGAGGTTGGGTAGTATGACCGCCTGCTCCGGCGTGGAAAGCAAGTCGGCGGTTTCGGCCATGAAGTGCACTCCGCAGAAGACGATCGCCTCGGCATCCGGACGGCTCTTCGTGGCCTGCGCCAGCTGGAAGGAGTCGCCCACGAAGTCCGCGTGCGCCAACACCTCCTCGCGCTGGTAAAAGTGCCCGAGGACCACGACCCGGTCGCCGAGCGTGGCCTTGGCGGTACGGATGCGGTCGCCGAGTTCCTCCGTCGACGCGCGACGGTAGACCTCGGGCAGCTCACCCTGCCGCGGTGACCCGGTGGGGATGACATCGCCCATCGACGACCCCGGGCCATAGCCCGGCGTGCCGGAATCAAACTCCCACGGAGCGGTGAGCAGGTCGGGGCTGCACGTGCTGCCGGTGGCAGCTCCCGTGCTGATGAGTCGAATGGTCTGGTCGACCGATGCGATGGTCATGCGGTTACTCCTTGATATTCATACAAAGCGACAGTCGGACAAGCGGTGGCCAGCAGGAGGGTGCTGGGAGGAAGAGTCAGGCTCAGCCGATGGCCGGCTCGAGCGCACCCGGAGTGGTGGCATGAACGGAATCGTTGTAGCGGTAGAGGCGGGGCGGCCGATGCGGTACGCCGGCTACGCGCTGGCCGGTGTCGACCACGGTGCCTGACCCCTCGATCGTGCGGCGGAAGTTGGCCGGGTCGAGGGCCTTCTGCAGCACGGCCTCATGCACCTCGCGCAGCTGCGCGAGCGTGAAGGTCTCGCCGAGGAACGCGTGCGCGATGCGGGAGTACTCCACCTTGGTGCGCAGGCGCCAGAGGGCGTATTCCACGATGAGGTTGTGGTCGAAGGCGAGCGGCGACAGGTGGTCGGCCGGAAACCACCGCACGTTCTCGTCCTCGACGGCCAGCGCCGCCTCACCGGACTCGACGAGCGCCCAGTAGACGACCGAGACGACCCGGCCGCCGGGGGAACGCCCCGGATCCCCGAAGGTGTAGAGCTGCTCGAGGTACTTGGGGGTCAGGCCCGTGGTCTCGCGCAGGGCGCGCGCGGCCGCGCCGGCCAGGCGCTCATCGGCCCGCAGGCCGCCGCCGGGCAACGCCCACTGACCGAGGTAGGGTTCCCGGGTGCGGCGTACAAGCGGCAGCCACAGGGTCGAGTGGCCGGATTCCGGATCCGGCCGCAGGGCGAAAATGACTGTCGACACGGCGAGGGCCGCCTCAAGCTGGGTGTTTATTCGCGCATTCACTGTTATTCACCAAGTAAAGGTCATTGTGACTCTAACTGAATGGATTCATCTTATAGTCACTCTGACCAGAAGTCACGCCCTATGGGGCGGCCTGCGGGTCCGGTCAGCGGGCACGCGGCAGGGATGTCGGTGCAGACGCGGCAACGCGGCGAGCGTTCCTGCCGGTGAGACCCCAGATCGTGACACGGGCCATCGCCTCGGCCACGATCGCGGCACTCATCTTCGAGGAACCGACGGTGCGCTCCACGAACGTGATCGGCTTCTCGACAACGCTGAGCCCGGCCCGAACCGCATGCAGCAGCATGTCGATCTGGAAGCAGTAGCCCAGGCTCTCGACGCCGGAGAGGTCCATTCGCCGGAGGGCATGCGCCGTGAAGACGCGGTAACCGCCGGTGACGTCTCGCTGGGGCAGCCGGAGCAGCACGCGCGAGTAGACCGATCCGCCCCGCGACAGCAGACGCCGGTGCCACGGCCAGTTCCGCACCATTCCGCCCGGGACCCAGCGGGAGCCCAACACCACATCCGCCGTCTCCGCGGCCTCGAGCAGGGTCGGCAGTTGCTCTGGCAGGTGCGATCCGTCAGCGTCGAGCTGCACCAGTCGGTCGAAGCCGCGGGAGAGCCCCCAGGCGAAGGCCTCGAGATAGGCGGCTCCGAGGCCGCTCTTCCGGGAGCGGTGCAGGGCGTGCACCTGGGAATCGGTGGCGGCCAGCGCGTCAGCCAACTGCCCCGTGCCGTCCGGGGAGGAATCATCGACGACCAGAACGTCGGCCGCCGGCACGCTCGCGCGCACCCGGGACACGATCGACGCGACGTTGCCCTGCTCGTTGTAGGTCGGGATGATGATCAGAGTCCGAGCCATGGGGCTACCTTGTCATTTCGATGATCTGCGTGCGGTTCAGCATGGTCGACTCGGCGACCGTGAACCCGAGTTGTTGCAGGATGCGGATGTTGTCCCCCCGCCTATTCTCACCGCTGGCCTGGTTCAGCAGCACCCAGACCCGGTTCGTGCCGGAAAGTCGGTCGGTCACCTGCTCCAGCGGCACAGCCACGTCCCACAAGTCGTTGGTGGCGTCGAACGGTACCGCGAGGGTGACGTCCCGCAGGCCCTCGAACGCGGCCGGGTAGAGCCGCAGGGCGAGACGGGGCTTGCGGGAGGGCCGCACGCTCTCGTCGAAAACGACCGCGTCTCCGGGCTGCGCGCCGGCCCGCACGACCTCGGACGCCTGGCGCAGGTCACTGCCGTAGTTCTTGCCGAACTCGCCGCGCTGGTCGAGATAGGTGGGCAGCATGAGAGCCGTGATCAGGCCCAGCGCGGCGGCCTGCGGCCAGAGCGGCCGGAGGCAGGCGATCCCCATGGCGATCGCGATCGCCGCCGCCGGCGTACCCACCGACAGGTACCGCAGCGAGTACATCGGCGTGACGAGGTGCGTGCCGATCAGGAGCGCTGCGCTCGGCACGATCAGCCAAGCCAGCATGACCGCCAGGGCCGCCCTGTTTGCTGTTGGTGCGGCCCGCCGCCCGCGCACGGCGAAGACCATCACCACCGCCAGCAGGATCAGACCCCACGCCAGAACGGCCAGCGGTACGTTGCCGAACCACTGGTGCACTGCGGCGGTGAGCACGGCGATCGGCGGGCGCCGCCCGATGAAGGCGATCTGATCGCGCTGCTGAAGGCTGGCCGCCATCACGGGGGCAGCCAGGGCGAGCCCGGAGGCCGTGGCCAGGGTCCAGGCGCGAATGCCCGCCCACCTGTCGCCCTCCGGCGGTATCAGCAGCACGGCGAGGCCGAGCACCGGGATCAGCAGCAGCACGAAGAGGAAGAAGTAGATTCCCAGGGCCAGGAGCGCGGTGTAAGCCGCCCAGAGCGCGAAGCGGGTGGCGCGATCCTGATAGCGGCTCCGCAGCAGGTGCACCAGCAGAACGGTCAGCCACACCACAACGGCCGTGGCGACGGCGGCCGAACGGGCTTCGGCGCCCATGTAGGTGACCCGGGGGAGCAGCGCGAAGACGATGGCCGCGAGCACGCCGACCCGGTGGGAGATCAGGGTGCGTGCCAGCACGAAGGTGCCGGCCGTCGCGAAGCCGACGAAGAGGGCGCTCAGCCCGCGAGTCGCCAGCTCCGAAGAGCCGAAGAGGCCGATCCAGACGTGCAGCAGCAGATAATAGGCGCCGTGCACCGCGTCGACGTTGTCCAGAAGTCGGAAGAGCCCCGGCAGGGAACGTTCCGCCGACATCACGCTGGCCGCCTCGTCGCCCCAATACGAGGGCCGCCACGATCCTGCCGCCGAGACGAGGAGGCCGAGCAGCCCGAGGATCGCTGCCAGTCCTTCGGTTCGGCGCAGGGGCAGGGTCAGCGCCTCGGGGCGAACCAGGCGGGAGACCAGCGGAGGGGGAGACACGCATATACGTTAGGCCACCCCGCTGAACCCTGGAACCCAGGACCGGTACGGACCGAGGGCTACGGATGCCGCGACCCCGGCCGACGCGTTGCCGGCGGCTAGGCTGACGCCATGATCGATCCCCTCGAGACGCGCGATCCTGCTCCCGCTGCAGCTGCAGCTGCCGGCGCTGGCTCCTGCCCTGTGGCTGCCCTGGGGGTTGCGGTGGCCCAGTTCGCCCCCGGCCGCGAGCCGGCCGTGAATCTCGCCGCCATGCGTGCCCTCGCCGAGACGGCCGTCGGCCGCGGAGCCCGGCTGGTCGTCTTCCCCGAGTACTCCTCTTTCTTCGAACCGGTCCTGGGGCCCTCTTTCGCCGCCGCGGCCGAACCTGTGGACGGCCCCTTCGTGGCCGCCCTCGCCGCGCTCGCGGTAGAACTCGGCGTGCATGTCGTGGCCGGCATGCTGGAGGCCACGGATGACCCGAGCCGCTTCTTCAACACCCTCGTCGCGGTGGATCCGGCCGGCGAACTCGTCGCGAAGTACCGCAAGCTGCACCTCTACGACGCTTTCGGCGACCGTGAATCGGACTGGGTGCGGCCTGGCGCCGTGGAGGAACCCGAGACGTTCGAGGTGGCGGGACTGCGGGTGGGACTGCAGACCTGCTACGACATCCGTTTCCCGGAGGTGACGCGCCGCCTGGTCGACGCGGGGGCCGAACTGGTGCTGGTGCCCGCCGAGTGGGTGCGGGGACCGTTGAAGGAACAGCACTGGCGCACGCTGCTGACAGCGCGCGCCCTGGAGAACACGGTCTACGTGGCGGCCGCCGACCACGCCCCGCCAGTGGGCGTCGGCAACAGCATGGTGGTCGACCCGATGGGCGTGGAACTGGTCACCATCGGCGAGACAACGGATGTCGCCGTCGCCTGGGTGCTGTCGGAGCGCCTCACAGCCGTGCGCGCCCGCAATCCATCGCTGGCCCTGCGTCGCTTCGCGGTCGTGCCCCGCTGAGCGTGCAGCCAGCTCAGAGTTCGGTGGCGATGGTGTCCTGCGAGGCGGGCGCCGCGCGCACCGTGAACTTCTGATCCGGGCGATGACCGCGGTCGGTGCGCTCCGGATGTTCGGGTTCACCCATCGCCCGCTCCTCGCCGGTGGCCACCAGACCCTGGGAACTGTTAGCGGAACGGGTGAGCTGGGCGAGCCATAGCGGGTTGATGCTCGGCGGCTGACCGCCGGAGAACTTGAAATACAGGGGAATGGCCGGGTGCAGCCACGCGGAACTGCGACCGTTTCCGGCTTCGGCGGCGTTTCGCCACGAGAGCAGGAAGCTTTCGCCCCGGCGGAGTTTCTGTACGATCACGATCTGGAGATGCGCCAATATCCGGTCGTCGAATTCGACCGTGACCCTGTCATACGTCAACGAACCCATGGGGAGCCGCTTTCAATCGGTGGGGCTGTTCAGAGGCCGGCCGCACAGGGTGACCAGATCTCAGGACTGCTCCTCAGTTTGGTCGCTATGAACTCGCTTGACAAGGGAAACAGCCGTGCCGCGGGATCGTCCAGGACACAGCGACTACTACTGCGGGAACACGCCTGACCGGGGCAGGCATCCGTTCGGCAACAGGTGAAGCAGCGTCTCATACGGTTTCTCCACGTGCGCGAAATGCCCGGTGCCCGGCACCGTGACCAGATCGAAGCCGCGGATGACCGCGCGGAGCCTGGCCGCATCCGTCGCCGCCACGAAAATGTCGGCGTCACCCTGGGTTGCGTGCACGGCGCACTCGATCCGGGCCCAGCGGTTGGCGTCGTAGGTTCCGGCGAGGTCGGATGCCACGGCGAACGCCTGCGGGCGCAGCTCGGTCGCAAGGGCCCCGATGACGCTCTCGTGCAGCAGCTCCGGTCGGCGGAACAACGGCGCCGCCAGCGTGCGCAGCAGCCCGGTGCGGTGGAGCAGGCGGATCAGACCGTGGCCGGCGCGCCCGGCCCGGGCGACGGCCCGCAGTACCGGCAGCAGGGCGCTGTACCCCGGCAGCGCGGCGAACCGGGCGACCGGGTGCCGCACGGTGTCGATCACCGAGAACGTCGTGGCCGAGACGAGGCCGACGAACGCGGTCGACCGGGTCTCGCTTGCGGCAAGTTCGAGTGCCACGAAGCCGCCGAGGGAGTGGCCGATCACGGTCCAGGAGCGGTAGCCGAGCGCCCAGGCGATCTCGGCCACCACCGCAGCGGTTGCCTCGATGGAACGAGAGGGTCCCGCCGCCGGAAGCGGCGAGTCCCCCCAGCCGGGCAGGTCGGGGATGATCAGGTCGGTCAGGCCGAGACCGGAGGCTTCGGCCGCGGCCAGCAGCGGCGTCCAGGTCGTCCAGGATCCCGCGGCGCCGTGCAGCAGGATGGTCGCGGTTTCGCTCCCGGTACGGCGGCCGTGCCGCACCGAAACCGTTGCCTGGCGCAGCCGCATGGAGCTCGTGGTCAGTCCGAAGGCCCGGGCGTCGGACGACAGAGGGAACGGGCAGTATCCGGTGCGGTCCGGGTCCTCCCGGGTCGGTGCATCCGGGGTCGGGAAGCTCCGTGGCGACGTCGTCGGCCGGGTCTCGGCGATGGTGCTCATAATGTTGGTTCGGTGCGTCGGCTCCTGTGGATTGCCCGACCGTGACGGGTGAGGGGAATGCGCGGGAGAGCAGGGCCGTTGGCCCCAGGGGGAAGCTTCTTCCCCTGTCCGAGACGGCGCACGCTTCGTCCGGCGACACCCTGACCCACAGAAAGAGCTATTCGTGAATCTTTTCTCCCCGTTGTCCCTCGGCGACCTGGAACTGCCCAACCGGCTCGTCATGGCGCCGCTGACCCGGGTTCGGTCCGGAATCGAGGGCGTTCCCGGCCCCCTCGTCGTCGAGCACTATAAGCAGCGTGCTTCGCTCGGCTTGATCGTGACCGAGGGCACCTACCCCAGCCACGCCGGTCAGGGCTTCCCCGGCCAGCCAGGGCTGGTCACCCCCGAGCAGATCGTCGGCTGGACCAACGTCGCCGACGCCGTGCACTCCGCCGGCGGGCGCCTGGTCGCCCAGGTAATGCACGCGGGCCGCGTCACCCACGAGGGCACCAACGGCGGCCACGAGGTCGTGGCTCCCAGCGCCATCGCCATCCAGGGCGATACCCGCACCTACGCGGGAAAGGCTGCCTACCCGGTACCGCACGCCCTCACACTCGACGAACTCCCCGGCGTGATCGCGGACTTCGTGCAGGCCTCCCGTAACGCCATCGCCGCGGGACTCGACGGCGTCGAGATTCACTCCGCGAACGGTTACCTCCTGCACGAGTTCCTCTCGCCGGCCTCCAACCAGCGCGACGACATCTACGGCGGCTCCCCGCAGAACCGGGCCCGTTTCGTCGTCGAGGTCGTCACCGCGGTGGCCGAGGCGATCGGCGCCGGCCGCGTCGGCATCCGGGTCTCGCCGGAGCACAACATCCAGGATGCCCTCGAAACAGATGCCGCCGACCTTATGGCCACCTATGGCGCGCTCGCCGACGCACTCGCTCCGCAGGGCCTTGCGTACCTGAGCATCCTGCACCGCGAGCCGGCCGGCGAACTGGTGCAGCAGCTGCGTGCCCGTTTCGCTGGGCCGCTCCTGGTGAACAGTGGCTTCGGCGAGGTCACCGACCGGGACGAGGCGATGGCCATCATCGCCGACGAACTGGCGGATGCGGTCGTCGTGGGCCGTGCCGTGATCGCCAACCCCGACCTCGTGTCGCGCTGGCTCAAGGACCTGCCGCTGAACACTCCCGACCCTCTTACCTTCTACGGTGCCGGAGCCGAGGGCTACACGGACTACCCGGCACTGGCGCACTAGAACCCCTGTCGGCACCTCCAAAGCGGCGGCTGCCGGGCTGCTAACGGGCGATGATGCCGGCCAGCTGGGCGGCGGCGCGCTCAAGCACGTCCACCTTTTTACAGTAGGCGAATCGCACCAGCGAGGCATACTCGGACCGGTGCCGGGCGGAGCAGAACGCGCCGATCGGAACCGCGACCACCCCGGCGAGATCGGGCAGCACCCGGCAGAACTCGGCGCCGTCAGGGTAGCCGAGCGGCGCGGCATCCGCCACGATGAAATACGACCCCTGAGGTCGACTGACCGTGAACCCCGCTTCGATCAGGCCGCTCTCGAGAACATCACGCTTGGCCTGCAGGTCGGCGGCGACACCAGCGTAGAAGGTGTCCGGCAGGTCGAGGCCCCGCGCGATCGCCGGCTGGAACGGCGCGCCGTTCACATAGGTGAGGAACTGCTTCACGGCCAGGATTGCGGTGACAAGAGCGGATGGGGCGGTAAGCCAGCCGATCTTCCAGCCGGTGGTGTTGAACGTCTTCCCACCGGAGGAGATCGTGATGGTGCGCTCGCTCGCGCCCGGAATCGTCGCGACGGGCACGTGGGCGACACCGAAGGTGAGGTGCTCGTAGACCTCGTCGGTCACGATGAGCGCGTCGTGACGGTGTGCGAGGGACACGATGAGTTCCAGGGTCTCGCGCGGCAGCACGGCCCCAGTGGGGTTGTGCGGATTGTTCACGATAATCAGTCGGGTGCGGTCCGTGATGGCGGCGCGCAGTTCGTCGGGGTCCGGCTGGAAATCGGGCGCCCGCAGGCGCACCGTGCGATGGATGCCCCCGCCCAGCGCGATCAGGCCCCCGTAGGCGTCGTAGAACGGCTCCAGCGTGACAACCTCGTCGCCGGGGTCGAGCAGTGCGAGAATGGTTGCCGCCAGCGCCTCGGTGGCACCCGCCGTCACCAGGACCTCGGTATCCGGATCGACGGACAGGCCGTAGAACCGGTGCTGATGCCGAGCGATGGCGCCTCGCAGCACGGGCAAGCCGCGCCCCGGCGGGTACTGGTTCGCACCGTCGGAGATCGCCTGGCGTGCGGCTTCGAGAACCTCGGTAGGGCCGTCCTCGTCGGGGAATCCCTGGCCGAGGTTGATGGCGCCGGTGCGCAGGGCGAGGGCACTCATCTCCGCGAAAATGCTCGCGGCGACGGTGCCGTCCGCGGCGAGCAGGCCGGCCCCACGGGCCGTGCGTCGCCAGGCCCCGGAGATTGTCATGATGTCACCTGCATGGCTCCAAACTACGACATGTGGAAAGTTCGAGCGGGGCTGCGCCGGATGCCCTAGGTTGGCCGCATGCGGACCGTGCAGCGCGACCTCCTCGTTCTGGGCCCGCTGCTGCTGCTCGGCACACTCGCGCTGACCGGTTGCACGCCCGAACCGGTGCCCCAAGCGCCCCAGGCGTCCGAGACGACCGCGCCGACGGATGCCCCCGTCTTCGCGTCCGATGAGGAAGCTCTGGCTGCGGCCACCGAAGCCTATGCGGCGTATCTTCGAACGAGCGATGAGATATCTGCCGCTGGTGGGGTGGGTTCGGAAAGAATGGAGCCGCTGGTTTCTTCAGGCCTCTTGCAGTCTGAACTGGAGGGCTTCCAAGGCTTTGTGGACGCAAACGCTCGAAGTGTCGGTGCGACGACCTTCATCGTTCACGGCATGCAGTCGGCGGCATATCTGAGACCGGAGCAAACGACCATTTCGCTCTATGTTTGCGAAAACGTGACCGGCCTCGACGTGATTGATCCGGTCGGAAATTCGTTGGTTTTAGCCTCGCGCCAACCCATCACCCCGTTCGAAGTTCAATTTAAAATGGATGCGGGCCTTCGTTTAATTCTCGAGTATCGGTCGGCTTGGCGAGGCGAGAACTTTTGTTGATAAAGCGACGAGTCTGGATTTTCGCGATAATTACAGTGGCTTCGGTGGGACTAATCCCGTTAGCTCCAAATCCAAGCTTTGCAGATCCAACTTGCGGAAAATTCGAACAGTCGACCAAAAGCTGCCCGGAGGCTAACGGGGCCATCAACAACGGCGGGGTGGACCTTTCTGCGGGGTACGAGACCGGCGGGGGACAGGGGTCCGGGAACGAAGCCGGTGGCGGAGCGGGATCCGGGGCGGGCGGGTCCGGTGGCGGCCAAGTCGGTGCAGCACCCGTCGTCGATCCGCTGGCGTTCGTGCGCGACGACTTCACGGTCAACTGCATTCCGGGGTCGCCGTGCGACCCGAACCTCGTGGTGAGGGTTAGTGATCTGGTCAACTTCCAGCCCGCGGCGCCGTCCCAGACGATGGAACCGCGCGGCTGGAGCGTGGCGGGTTTGCCCGCGAACTTCATCGCGTCGGCATCCGAGCACTCCCGTACCGGCGCCTTGCTGGGATATCCGGCGGAGGTTCATTTCACCCCGGTCGGCTACCGCTGGTCCTACGGCGACGGTGCCCAGGCAAGCACGAACTCGGGCGGCGCGACCTGGGCGGCACTGGGCCTCCCGGAATTCTCCGACACCGCCACCAGCCACGCGTTCGCCAGTCCGGGAAGCTATGCCGTGGTCGTCGCGGTGGTGTACTCGGCCGAGTATCGCTTCGCGGGCCTTGCCTGGCGGCCGGTGCAGGGTACGCTGTCGACCTCGGCCAGCCCGCTTGGCGTGATCGTGGGGGATGCCCAGACGGTGCTCGTCAACCGCGAGTGCACGACAAACCCGGCCGGTCCGGGTTGCTAACTGTGTTGATCGACCCGGCACCGCTCAAGTCGTGGCGTCGTCATTGAATGCTCCCAGGCTGCACAGATCATTCGTTCAGGTTCAGGAGTCAAGGTGGAAACGCTTGGAAGGAGCACACCATGACCGACAATCCGCAGGCACCCGGCACCACTCCCGATCCCGACGACGCAGTCCCATTCGAAGTCAATGCGGCCGGCGAGGCTTCCGCCACGGCCCAGCCCTCTGCGGATCACTCCTCCGGCGACGCCCCCGGCGACGAGAAGCCGACCGAGGTCATCCCCGACACAGTTTCCGCCTCTGAGCAGTCGCCGGCCCAGCCGACCGCGGCCCAGCCCGCCTCCGCCTCGGCCGGGCCCGCGCGCGCGCACGCTACGGATTCCTTCGGTCGCCCGGTCGCGGAAAACACCACCTCGAATCCCTACGCGCCGAATACCCAGCCGCAGTCCTCCGCCCGTCAGAACGGGTACGCCGCCGACCGGCCCGGCGGCCCGCGCACGCAGCCCCGCCGCTCGGGTAATATCGCCCTGATCGCGGCCCTCGCCATCGGCGCTCTCGTCGGAGGGGCATCCGGCGCCGGCGTCACGGCCTTCGTGGTCACCAACCAGACCGCCGGAATCCCGACCAGCCAGGCCGACGGCCCCAGCACGGTCGTGGTCAACAACACCGACAGCGTCAACCAGATCACGGCGGTCGCCGCCAAGGCCACGCCCAGTGTCGTCACCATCGCCGCCTCCGACGGCAGCTCCGGCGGAACCGGTTCCGGCGTCATCCTGTCCGAAGACGGCTACATTCTCACGAACACGCACGTCGTCACCCTCGACGGCGCCGCCGCCGACGCCAG
Organism: Cryobacterium sp. M96; assembly: GCF_002929845.1. GTDB lineage: Bacteria > Actinomycetota > Actinomycetes > Actinomycetales > Microbacteriaceae > Cryobacterium > Cryobacterium sandaracinum. The sequence continues at coordinate 29,196 of NZ_PJJS01000042.1, read as the reverse complement.
CATTCAGGTCACCGCCAGTGACGGCAAGCTCTACGCCGCCACCATTGTCGGCACCGACCCGGTTTCCGACCTCGCCGTGATCAAGCTGGACGGTGCGAGCGGCCTGACGCCGATCAAATGGGCCGATTCCGGCAAGCTCAACGTCGGCGACAGCGCCATCGCGATCGGCGCACCGCTCGGCCTCTCCGGCAGCGTCACCGACGGCATCGTCAGTGCACTGAACCGCAGCATCTCCATCGCCTCCTCGGCTGCCCCGTCGACACCCGAGAACTCCGCACCCGACGAAGAGCAGAGCCCGTTCTTTTTCGACCTTCCCGACCAGAACGGCGGCGCGGCCCAGGCTCCCTCCACCGGCAGCATCTCACTCTCGGTCATCCAGACGGATGCCGCGATCAACCCCGGCAACTCCGGCGGAGCCCTGCTCAACGCCAAGGGCGAGCTGATCGGCATCAACGTCGCCATCGCCAGCGCGGGCGGCGACTCGGCGGCCGCCGGCAGCATCGGCGTGGGCTTCTCCATCCCGTCGAACCTGGCCAAGCGTATCTCCGACGAACTGATCGCCACCGGCACGGCCAGCCACGGTCTGCTCGGCGCCAGTGTCACCAGCGCTGCCGGCAGCCCGGAGAGCGCCACCGTCGGCGCCCTGATCAGCGAGGTCTCGGCGGGCGGTGCAGCGGAAAAGGCCGGACTCCGAAAGGGCGACATCGTCACCAACCTCAACGATCTACCCATCACCGACGCGAACGACCTCACCGCCCAGGTGCGCGCTCTCGCGGCCGGCGAGACGGCCGACCTCACCTTTGTGCGCGATGGAAAGTCGGCCACGGTATCCGTCACGGTCGGCGCACTCTCCAGCTGACCACTCGCTCCTTCCAGAGAACAACAGCTGCGCCGCCGGTGATCCACCGGCGGCGCAGCTGTCGTTTGCGGCCCCGATGCAGGCAGGAAACACCCGGCTGGTAGGCTCTTACATCCCGCCAGAAGAATGGAACTATGACCAGCCAGGATCCCTCTTCCGGAGCCGCATCCCTGCTCGGGGTTTCCTATGTGATGCCGGTGCTGAATGACGTCACCCATGTGCGCGCCGCCGTGACCAGTCTGCTCCGCCAGGACTACTCGGGGCCCTTCGAGGTCACCCTGGCCCTCGGCCCGAGCATCGACGGCACAACCGAACTGGTTGAGGAGATGGCCGCGGTCGATCCGCGCATCCGCATCGTGGCGAACGAGATCGGCTCCACTCCGGCAGGCCTCAACACGGCTATCCGTGCCTCGCAGTACGCGTTCGTCATTCGCGTCGACGCCCATTCGGTGCTGCCGCCGGACTACGCCCGCATCGCCGTGGAGACCCTTGAGAGCACCGGCGCCGACAATGTCGGCGGCGTCATGGACGCCCAGGGCGAGAGCCCGTTCCAGAAAGCCGTCGCGCGCGCTTATGGCACGAAGATCGGCCTCGGCGGCACTCCCCTGCACATCGGCGGCCCGGAGGGCCCCGCGGAAACCGTCTACCTGGGCTGTTTTCGGATGGACAGCATCGTGCGCGTCGGCCTCTTCGACGAGGGCATCAAGCGCGGCCAGGACTGGGAACTCAACCGCCGTCTGCGCGACCAGGGCGGCATCGTCTGGTTCACACCTCGGCTCCGGGTCGTCTATCGGCCCCGGCCGAGTCTGGCCCGGCTGGCCCGGCAGATGGTGTCCACCGGCCTCTGGCGAGGGGAACTCGCCCGCCGATATCCCGAGGACAACGGCATCCGTTACTTCGCCCCGCCCGTCATGGTCCTGGGTGTCACTGTCGGCACTCTGGCCGGGCTGGCCGGCCTGGTTCAGCTCCTCACCGGGGCGAACCCGTGGTTGCTGCTCGGTTTTCTGATTCCCGCCGCCTACCTGGGGCTCGTCGCCGTGGCCACGGCCCTGGTGACCCGGCCGGACGGGTTTCGTGCCGGGCTGTGGTTTCTCGTAGTCTTGCCCTGCATTCACTTCTGCTGGGGGATCGGCTTCCTGCTCGGGTTTCTGAAATTCACCACCAACATCACGGCCCATACCGGAAGGCACCAATGACGTCAGCGAATCCCGCGGCGACTCGACCCTCCTCAATCGCCGAGCTGCGCCACGTGGCCCAGCCGCCGGAAGTTCGGCTGCGGGCGAACGCCGAGCACTGGACGGCGTCGCTCTACCTGCGCGACATCTCCCCGTATCTGACCTGGATGCTTCTGAAGACCTCCATCTCGGCGAACGGCGTCACCGGCCTGATGATCCTGGTCGGCTGGTCCACGGCGGCCGCGCTGCTCATTCCCGGCATCTGGGGCGCGATGCTCGCCCTCCTGCTTGGGCAGCTGCAGATGTTGGTCGACTGCTCCGACGGCGAGGTCGCCCGCTGGCGCCGGCAGTCCTCCCCGGCCGGCGTGTTCCTCGACAAGGTTGGGCACTACACGACAGAGGCCCTCATCCCGATCGCGTTCGGGATCCGGTGCGCCTTCTACCCGTTCGAGGCCCCCGCCGACTTCCTGTGGACCACGCTCGCACTGCTGCTCGCCCTCGTCATCGTGCTGAACAAGGCCCTCAACGACATGGTGCACGTGGCCCGCGCGAACGCCGGCCTGACCAAACTCGCCGATCGCAAGCACGAGCAGACCCCGACGTCGAGCTTCATCGCCCGCGCCCGCCGCCTGGCCCGGTTCCTCCCGTTCCACCGGCTGTACCACTCGGTCGAACTGACCATGCTGATCTTCGTCGCCGCGGTCGTCGGCAGCTTCCTCGGCGAGCCGGCGGTCGACCGGTTCGTGCTGATCGTGCTCGTCCCGCTGGCCTTCCTCTCACTGGTGGGCCACTTCGTGGCCATCATGGCGTCCAAGCGTGTCCGGTCCTAGCGCTTCACCGGTCGGGCCCGCCCTGCCGACAGTGGGGGTCGTGCTGCTCACCCAGGGCACCCGTCCCGACGACCTTGCCCGCGGCATCCGCAGTCTGCTGGCCCAGCAGGGAGTTCTCCTGGACATCGTGTGCGTGGGCAATGGCTGGCAGCCGACCGGGCTGCCGGACCAGGTGAAGACGCTCGGCCTGCCCGAGAACCTGGGCATTCCGGCCGGCCGCAACCGCGGGGTCTCCCGCGTCGCGGGAGAGTTTCTCTTCTTCCTCGACGACGACGCCAGCATCCCGGACCCGCACTTTCTGCGAGATGCCATCGGCGTGCTTCGGGCGGATTCGACCATCGGCCTTCTGCAGCCCCGAGTGGTCGACCCGGCCGGGATCGTGTCGCCGAGACGCTGGATTCCGCGCATCCGCAAGGGCGAAGCCACCCACTCCAGCAACGTCTTCTCGGTCTGGGAGGGTGCCGTGCTGCTACCCCGGGCCGCCTTCGACGCCACCGGGGGCTGGGCCGAGCCGTTCTTCTACGCCCATGAGGGCATCGAGCTGGCCTGGCGTGTTTGGGACCTGGGCCTGCGCGCCTGGTACGCCGGCGAGCTGGAAGCGAATCATCCCGTGATCGCGCCCACCCGGCACGCCGACTACTACCGATTGAACGCCCGCAACCGGGTCTGGCTGGCCCGCCGCAACCTTCCGGTCCTGCTCGTGCCCGTCTACGCCGGGTCCTGGCTTCTGATCCAGGTACTGCGCTGGGCTCGAAATCCGGGCGCGCTGCGCGCCTGGCTCACCGGTTTCCGCGAGGGGTGGACCACCGACCCGGGGGAGCGGCGTCCCCTCAGGGCGCGCACGGTGTGGCGGATGACGCTGGCCGGACGGCCGCCCATCGTCTAACGATTCCGTCGTCACGTCCCCTTCGGGGGGCCAGAGGCGCTCGGTCGAGTGGCATCGTCGGTACTCTTGATGGGTGGGTATTCAACGAGACGTCAGGCTTGGGCTCAAGCTGGTCAGGGACGTCACGGCGTCCCGCAAGGCACAGCGGCTGCTGAACGGGCGGCTGTCCACGCGTGAGCCGCTGCCCCGGAATCACTTCAAGATCGCGGTCTACTTCGCCGACGGCGACGTCAATCTGTACCAGATGCGGCAGTGGTACAAGCCGCTCGCGAAGCTCGCCGAGACCTGGCCCGTCCTGGTGTTGAGCCGCAGTGGGGCAGGTGCCCTGCCGCTGATCGATGAGTCCCCGCTCCCGGTTGCCTACGTTCGCCGGGTCGTCGACCTCGAGCAGGTGCTGGCCCAGCAGGACATCCGGATCGTGTTCTACGTGAACCAGAACACCCGCAACTTCCAAATGATGCGCTACGGGGGCCGCTGGCACGTTTTCATCAACCACGGTGAGAGCGACAAAATGTACATGGTCACGAACCAGATCAAGGCCTACGACTACGCCTTCGTCGCCGGCGATGCCGCGATCGCCCGTCTCGACAAGGTGCTCTGGGACTACGACTTCGACAAGCGCGCCCTGAAGATCGGCCGCCCCCAGGCCGACTTCTACTCCGGCGCGACGCCGTTTGCCCCGGACGAGCGCCAGGTCATCCTCTACGCTCCGACCTGGGAAGGCGACCGGCCAGCCGCCGCCTACGGCTCGATCGCGTCCCACGGCGTTGCCCTGGTGACGTCACTGCTGGCCTCGGGCCGGCACCGCGTGATCTACCGCCCGCACCCCCGCAGCGGCGTGGTGAGCAGCGAGTACGGCGCGGCGAACAAGACCATCATCGCGGCCATCGCGACGGCGAATGCGCGCGATGCCTCGGCCCGGCACATCTACGACGCGAGCCCCGACCTGGGCTGGCAGTTGTCGGCAGCGGATGTCGCCATCGTCGACATCTCGGCGATGGTCTACGACCGTCTGGCCTCAGGCAAGGCCCTGATGGTGACCCGCCCGGTCGACCCGGCCGCTCAGATCGACTCAGGAGGCTATCTCTCCGACTGCGAGTGGCTGAACGTCGACGATGCGGGAAGTATCCTCGGCGTGCTCGACGATCTCACCCATGACAGCGAGGCCCATGACCGGCTCAAGATCTGGGTCGAGCGTTACTTCGGCGACACCGGTCCCGGAGTCGCCACGGAGCGTTTCCACGCCGCTGTGGCGCACCTGATGGACGAGTGGGAGCGCTTCGACACATCCCACCCGCAGGCCGTGAGCCTGGAAGTGGTCGAACCAGCCATCGACGCTCCGACGGACGAGGTCAGCGACGTCGAGAAGCTCTAGTCTGCACGGGGCGGTGTCGGCGTTGTCGGGTGCGGTGCTCCGGGCATCCGTCGCCGGGGGGACAGCCGGCCGGACAGGCCGGTCAGGGACAGCCGGGTGATCCCCGGGATGCGGCGGGCCGGCGATTCCCGAACGACGATCCGCACCCGGGGGTCCAGTTCCTCGCGGAAACCGACCGGCGGCTGGCCGAACGCGAGCCGCGACGAGTGAACGACCCGCGAGCCCAGGATGTGGTTGCCCGCACCCCCGATGATGGCGCCCACACCGAACGGCAGGGCCTTGCCGATGAAGCTGGCGCCGCCCCTGGCGGCGAACTGCCGGATGAAGCTGCTCTTCAGCCGATCGGTCAGCGGTCCCATGATGGCCCGGGGAATGCTGGTCGTGATGAGTTCGCCCCAGTAAGCGGCGCGCGGGACGCCGGAGCCGGAGACCTGGCCGGCCAGCTGGCGCACCAGGTCTGAGCCTTCGCGGCCGAGCATCATCGTCATCACCAGAGCGCGTGCCCGCTCGGGGTCCTCGACCGTGATGCCGTGCACCTCGCTCACAGACTGCGTGAACAGGGCGGTGGCCTCGAGGAACCCGGCCGTCTCCACGCCGGAGATGGCCAGGGTGACGGCGGTGCCGACCCCCGGGATGACCGCCGTCGCGCCGACCGCGGCACCCCCGGTGGTGACGGCGGCGAGGTAGCGCCGCTCCAGGATCCGGATGATCTCCACGGGCGACGCCTGTGGGGAACGGCGGCGCACGGAACGGATGTGCGCGAGCACGGCAGGACGGTGAATCGCCATCACGCGGTCGAAGCCCGTGACGATCCCGGTGGGGAGCTGGCCGCCTTTCGGCAGGCCACCCGTCTCGGAAATAATCGGCTTGGTTTTTTTGGCCATCAGAGTGCCCTCCGTCAGTGTCCCGATGAGTTTACGTGCCCCGGCTGGGTGCCACTGGCGGAAAACTCGGTGCGCGCCTATACAAGGAGAATGCCTGAGCCGAAGTCAGAAGCATCCCGAATCCTCGGTGTTCGTCTGCGTCGTCGGCGGCGCCAGCTGTCCCTCAATCAGGAGGCCGTCGCCCACCTGGCCGGCCTCAACGTGTCCAACTACGCGCGGATCGACCGGGGACTTGGCAACCCCACTTTCCATACCCTGATCCGGCTTGCCACAGTGCTCGGCATTGAGCCGGGCGATCTGATGACCGGGTTCAATTCCGCTCAACTGCCGCCCTCCCGGGACGGCCTGGAAGATCCGGATGCCGTGATGGCCTCGGCCCGTTAGGCCGGCTTGATCCCGTATTGCGAGTTGTAGAGCGCCAGCACCTCGGTGATGGGGGCATCCAGAACCAGCGCACCCTTGTCAAGGTAGAGGCCTCGGGTGCAGAAGCGCTTGAGGTCCCGCTCGTTGTGGGACACGAAGAACAGAGTTCGCCCACCGGCGAGCAGTTCCTCGATCCGCCGGTAGCACTTCTCCCGGAACGCCTTGTCGCCGACGGCGAGCACCTCGTCCACGAGCAGGATGGGCTCCTCGAGCCGGGAAATCACGGCGAACGCGATGCGCACCTTCATACCACTGGACAGGTGCTTGTAGGGCGTGTCGACGAAGTCGGCGATCTCCGCGAAGGCGATGATCTCGTCGAAGCGCGCCGCGATCTGCTTCTTCGTCATCCCGTGCAGGCCCGCGGTCAGGTAGACGTTCTCGCGCACAGTGAGGTCGTCCACGAAGCCACCCGTGATCTCGATCAGCGGGGCCACACCCTCGGTCACGCGCACCGAGCCCTCGTCGGGCAGCACGACGCCGGTGACCAGCTTCAACAGGGTCGACTTGCCCTGCCCGTTGCGACCGACCACGCCGATCGCCTCGCCGCGCTGCACCGTGAACGCAACGTTCCGCAGCGCCCAGAATTCGTTCGGGCGGATGCGCCGCCTCCGGGCGGCGAACAGGTCCTTGAACGAGCGCCGACCGCGTCGATTGCGGCGGAAACGGATGCCGACACCCGTGAGGGTGATCACCGGTGCCGACACTAGATCTCCTTCAGGACGGCGCGCTCGGTGCGCGTGAAGACAACCAGGCCGGCGACAAGAAAGAGGACCGACATCAGCGCGCTGATCAGCACGAGATTCCAATCGAGCTGCTCGGGGAAGAACGCGGCCCGGTACAGGCTGAACAGGCCGCTGAGCGGATTGAAGCCGGCCCAGAACTGCAGTTCCGTGGGCAGGTCCGCGGTGCCATAGATGATCGGCGATGCGTAGAACAGGAAGCGGAGGATGAGCTTCACGGCCCGCTCAAGGTCGCGGAAGAAGACCACGAGGGGAGCGACGATCAGCCCGATCCCTGCGGTCAGGATCGTCTGAAGCAGGATCGCGAGGGCGAAGAGGGCCGCACCCGCGCTGAGTTCAGCCCCGGAGATGAGTGCGAACAGCAGAAGCACCGGGATGGACGCCACAAACTCGATGCCCTTGGACAGCACGAGCCGGTTCACCCAGATCGTGCGGGGTATTCGGGTGGACCGAATCAGCTTCGCTTCGCGCAGGAACGCGCGCGTGCAGTCGGACACGGTGCCGTTGAACCACATCCACGGCAGCAGCGCCGACAGCAGGAAGACGATATACGGTTCGTTGCCCACCGTGCGCTGGAAAACCTGGGTGAAGACGAACCAGTAGATACCGGCCATGACCAGAGGGTCGAGAATCGACCAGAAGTAACCGAGCAGCGACGTCGAGTAGCGCACCCGCAGATCCCGCTGCGTGAGCAACCAGAGGGAATGACGGTACCTGGCGAAAGACGTGCGCTGCTCAGGGCGCACTTCCGCATATCTACTCACGCGCTCTATCGTAGGGGCGCGGCGCGCGCCCCCGCGAAAGGCGCCGCTAGACGAAGAGGTTCGCCCGTTCGAGATCCTCGGCGAAGTCGACCTCGACCGCGTAGAAATCGGAGATGTCGAGAGGCTCGACCAACAGGTTGTTCTTCTCGATCGCGAGTTCGATGCCGCGCTCGAAGTAGTCCTGGTCGGCGACCTTCGTCAGGTGGTGGACCAGTACAGCCTTGTACGCGCTGGAAATGTAGTTGATGCCCACTGCCTCGCCCAACCCGCCCTTGACAGTCTTGGAGAGTTCTTTGATGTAGCCCTCGGCGCTGGTCGTGTACTTGACCTCCTCGTCGGACACCTTGGAGGTGTTGACGGTGACGAAGGACTGGTCGCGAGCGACCATCGCGGCAGCGCGGTCGAGAATGGCCGGGTCGAAGACGACGTCACCGTTCATCCAGAGCACACCGCCGGTGGTGGACGCCTGGAGAGCGCGCAGAAGGCTCTTCGAGGTGTTGGTCTGGTCATACTCTTCGTTGTAAACGAAGGATGCCTGCGGGAAGGCCTCGATGATGTGCTCGAGCTTGTAACCGACCACGATGGTAACTTTCGCCTTCTTGCCGAAGGCGTGCGCGATGTTGTCGAACTGCTGCTGCATGATTGTTCGACCGTCGTTGAGTTCGGTGAGCGGCTTCGGAAGCGAACGTCCGAGTCTGCTGCCCATACCTGCTGCCAAAATGACTACCTGGGTGGTCACGATTGTCTCCTCAGAAAAGAATTCGAGTGACCGAGACTCCCTCAGATTCAGATCGAGTTTGTCTAGGGTTCACTTGTACGTTCACGTATAGACACACCGTTATGCCAACTCGAGAGTACCCTACGCCCTCGGTTGGGGGGAAGAGCGGACTCCTTTCCGTGTTGCTTTCGTGACCCGGGCGCCCGTGGCTGGGCAGCGCCTGACTGTGTTTCCGGGTGACCCCCGAAGCCTGCGATGTCAGACGGTCCTTGGTAGGTTAGCGAGGTGACTCCAGCGCCCCCGACATCCGAGCCCGACGAGCAGAAGGTGCCCTCTTCTGCGCTAGATTCTGCTGAAACACAGGCCACGACGCCGGCTGTTGTGCGCACCGTCCCGGTGCGCAAGGCCCCTGTCCCCAAGGCGCCGCCGCGCACGAAGGCTACCCCCCGTGTGGCCGCCGGGCGACCGAGTACGGCCCGCGAAAAAGCGGCTGCAGAGGCGAGGGAGGGCACCCCCAGGGCGCCCCTTCCGAAGAAACCCGCGGCCAGGGCCAGCCCAAAGCCCGCACCGAGACCGGCTCCGAAAAGGCCCGTCGCAGCGCCGGAGTCTGACTCTGAAGGCACGTCGCCGACGGCCGACGCCCCGACACTCGCCACTCCTCCCATCACCGCGGCTCGCACGACGTCGGCTCGCACGACGTCAGTACGGGCCACGGCCGCGCGCACGGCAGCGGCGAAATCTGAGTCCGTCGCGAAAACCGGCGCGGCCCGGTCCAGTGCGGCCAAGGCCAGCGCAGCGCGGGCTGCGGCCATCCGGGCGGCGACCTTGGCTGCGGCCGCGGCCGCCGTCGCCGAACCTGACGCGAGGTCAGTCGAACCTGTCTCTGAGCCTCTCACTACTGACTCTGAGAGTGTCGAACCTGACGCGGAGCCCGCCACGCAGGTTCTGCCGGAGTTCATCCCGTCGCCGGGCGAGGAGGCCGAGCCGGTCCTGGTCGCCGCGCTGTCCGTGCCCCGGCCATTCGCTGCCGACGCATCCGGTGCCGACGCATCCGGTGCCGACGCATCCGTGTCGGCAGGCATCGAACTGGTGCCCGTACCGGTGCAGCTGCCTGGGTCCGCCGAAACGGAGCTGCTGCCTGCCGCCGCCCCCGCTGCCGCGGAACCGCCCGTCGTGAAACGGGCCTCCCGCAAGCGCGCCCCGGTGATTGCGCCGACTGCGCTCGATCTCGCCCCGCCGGTTGTGCTCGCGGTCAGCGGTCTGCACAAGAGCTTCGGCCGGACCGTGGCGGTATCGGGCATCGACCTCGAGGTTCGCGCGGGGTCGTTCTTCGGGATCGTCGGGCCCAACGGCGCCGGCAAGACCACGACGCTCTCCATGGTCACCGGGCTGCTCCGGCCGGATGCGGGCACCGTCACGGTGAACGGCATCGACGTCTGGGGGAGCCCGATGGCCGCCAAGCGCATCATCGGCGTTCTGCCTGATCGACTGCGCCTGTTCGACCGCCTGACCGGAGCCCAGCTGCTCTATTACTCCGGGGTGCTCCGGGGTCTCGACGACGTCACCGTGCGGCAGCGCGCGGCCGACCTGGCAACCGCCTTCGGCCTCGAAGACGCGCTTAATCGCCTCGTCGCCGACTACTCGGCCGGCATGACGAAAAAGATCGCACTCGCCTGCGCGATGATCCATTCGCCGCGACTGCTCGTGCTCGATGAGCCGTTCGAGTCCGTCGACCCGGTCTCCGCCGTCAACGTCACGGAGATCCTGCAGAAATACGTCGCCAGCGGTGGAACGGTCGTGCTGTCGAGCCACGGAATGGATCTGATCCAGCGCGTCTGCGATCGTGTCGCCATCATCGTGGAGGGTGCGGTGCTGGCCTCCGGCACCATCGACGAGGTTCGCGGCGAGAAAACGCTCGAGGAACGGTTCATCGAGCTGGCCGGTGGACGCAAGGTGGCGGAGGGCATGGAGTGGTTGCACAGTTTCTCGGACTGAAAGTCCGCCTGCTCGCCAATCTGTTCCGGCGCAGCCCCTGGCAGGTCGCCGGCATCGTGATCGGCCTGCTCTACGGCCTCGCCCTGGCCGTCGGCCTCTTCGTAGTGCTCGTCGGGCTGCGCTTCACGGGAGATCCCGTCGCCATTCGCGACGGCCTGGTCGTCGCTGGATCACTCGTCGTGCTCGGCTTCCTGCTGTTCCCGCTGGTCTTCGGGATCGACGACACCATGGACCCGCGCAAATTCGCGACCATGGGCATCCCTAGCCGGAGGCTTTCGCTCGGTCTGGCGCTGTCCTCTCTGGTCGGGGTGCCCGCGTTCGTGCTCTCGGTCGTGCTGCTCGGCACGGTCGTGACCTGGTCCCGCGGCCTCTTAGTGACGGTGCTCGCCCTCGCCTCCGCCACCCTGCTGCTGGCCACCTGCATGCTCGTGTCCCGGGTGAGCACGTCGCTGGGGGCGTTCCTGCTGGCAACGCGTCGATCCCGGGAATTCACCGGAATCATCGGGGTGCTTCTTCTGGTGATGATCGCCCCCGTCGTGCTTCTGGCGCTCAACTTCGATTGGGGTCGCTACGGCCTCGACCTGATCGGCGGGCTGGCGGGCATCCTCGGCTGGACGCCCCTCGGTGCGGCCTGGGCCGTTCCCGGGGATGCCTCCACCGGGCTCTGGGGTGCGGCCGTGCTCAAGCTCTCGATGGCCGCGGCAACGACGTACCTGCTGTGGCTGGCCTGGCAGGGACTGGTGGCACGGATGCTCGTCACGCCCGGCCGCGAGGCTCAGGCCCGCCAGTACGGCGGGCTCGGGTGGTTCGACAGCATGCCGCACACTCCGATGGGTGCGATTGCGGCCCGTAGCCTCACCTACTGGCGCCGCGACTCCCGGTACTGGATGTCGGTGATCGTCATCCCGGTCATTCCTCTGATCGTCATCTTGCCGCTGTCGTTCGCGGGGTTGCCGATCTCCTACCTCGCTCTTCTGGCGGTGCCGTTGATGAGTGTGTTCCTGGGCTGGACCCTGCACAACGACGTCGCCCTGGACCACACCGCGGTCTGGCTGCACGTGGCCTCCGGCACCCGCGGATTCGAGGACCGGATGGGCCGGTTGGTTCCCGCACTCTTCGTGGGGATCCCGATGATCGCGGCGGGGTCGGCGATCAGCGTGTCGGTCTACGGCGACTGGGCGGTGATGCCGTCCATCCTGGGGGTGAGCACCAGCATCCTGCTGACCGGGCTCGGGCTCTCGAGTTATTCATCGGCGCGCTTCCCCTATCCGGCTACCAAGCCGGGAGACAGCCCTTTCGCTCAGCCTCAGGCGTCGGACACGGCGGCCGCGCTGATCCAGTCGTTCACCTTTGCGGGGTCGATCCTGCTTTCGCTCCCGGCTCTCGCCTGCGCGCTGCTCGGCGTCTTCGTCGACCCGGTCTGGAACATTCCGGCGCTCGTGCTGGGCGTCGCCAGCGGACTGATCACGCTCGTGGGCGGGGTCTTTCTGGGTTCGCTCGCGTTCGAACGGCGCGGGCCGGAGATGATCGCCTCCGCCGTGCGGGCCTAGGCGTCCTGACGTTCGCGTGGCGCGCGTGCTGCGCCGCTGCGCCGCTGCGCCGCCGGCACGCCACGCGCGGAGGGGCGCAGCTCCCGCGCGACTCGCTCGCGGTATCCTCCGGGCTCCGGCTCGCGGGCAGGATCGGCAGGCCTGCCGGTGTGCCCGCGGGTTGTTTAGACTGAGTGCATGACTGATCACTTTCGCGCGAGCATCGCAGAACCCGGAAACCCCGGCAGCGGCGGCGGCACCTCGACGCTCGACCGTGAGCTCGAGCAACTCCTCAACCAGGAGCACATCGAGCCGGGCGACCACGAGCGTTTTTCGCATTACGTGCCCAAAGACAAGATTCTCGAATCGGCTATTTCCGGCAAGCCGGTGCGCGCCCTCTGCGGCAAGAAGTGGCTGCCCGGACGCGACCCGGAGAAGTTCCCGGTCTGCCCGGCCTGCAAGGCCATCTACGAGAAGATGAAGGCCTGACCTGCCGGTTGAGCGCTACCGGTACAGGGTCGGGATGACGGGGTCGCCGCGCCCGAGGCGGAAGGCCTCGATCGGCAATTCCTGCATGACGGCTGCGTGGTGCGCGCGGGCGCGGGTCGTGCCGGCCGCCCCGAGGTAACTTTCGTCGATCACGCCGTCGGTGATCAGAGGCACCAGCAGCACGCGGTCCCGGCCCGAAGGCTCTGCGGGCGGAGTGGAGTCGGCCGGATCCTCGCCGATCAGGACGACCTCGGCGCGCGCGATCCCGGCGGAGTCGAGCCGGCGCACGGCCCGCTTTCGGCCGCCGACCGAGCTCTTCGCGGGTGAGGTCTTGGCGACGGGCACCCAGTCTCCGGCGTCGTCGCGGTGCGCGACGAGTTTGTAGACCATCCCGGCGGCGGGGGAGCCCGAACCGGTCACCACCGATGTGCCCACGCCGAAGGCGTCCACGGGCGACGCGGACAGGGCGGCGATGGAGAACTCGTCGAGGTCGCTGGTGACGGTGATGTGCGTGTTGACGGCACCGAGCGAGTCCAGTTGGCTGCGGGCCTCCGCCACCCTGGTCGGCAGGTCGCCGGAGTCGATCCGGATCGACCCGAGCGCCGGTCCGGCCACCCTGACGGCCAGTTCGATGCCCGCGGCGACGTCGAAGGTGTCCACGAGCAGAGTGGTGGCCGGTCCGAAGGCCGCGATCTGGGCACGGAAGGCGTCTTCCTCGCTGTCGTGCAGGAGAGTGAAGGAGTGGGCGGCGGTGCCCATGGTGGGCACGCCCCAGCTGCGGCCGGCCTCCAGGTTGCTGGTCGAGGCGAAACCGGCTATGTAGGCGGCCCGGGCGGCGGCGACCCCGGAGTACTCGCCAGTGCGGCGCGAACCCATTTCGGCGAGGGGGCGGCCCAGGCTGACCGAGACCATCCGTGCGGCCGCGCTGGCGACGGAGCTGTCGTAGTTGAGCACGCTGAGAATCAGGGTTTCGAGGATGACGCATTCGGCGAAGGTGCCGTCCACCGTGATCAGGGGCGAGCCCGGGAAGTAGGCCTCGCCTTCCCGGTAGCCCCAGATGGTGCCGCGGAAGGCGTAGTCGGCGAGCCAGGCGATGGTGGGCTCGCGCACCACACGGTTGTCTCTCAGCCAGGTGAGTTCGGCATCCGTGAACCGGAAGGCCCGGATGAGATCGAGCAGCCGCCCGGTGCCGGCCACGATGCCGTAGCGGCGGCCGGAGGGGAGGTGCCGGGCGAAGGCCTCGAACTGGCACTCTCGTGCGGCGGTTCCACTTTGGATCGCGGCGTCCACCATGGTGAGTTCGTACCGGTCGGTGCGGAATGCTGAGGTTTCGGTCACCCGGAAAGCTTATCCGCCCGGCCCGATACGTGTTCTTGTCGGAGCAGAAGGCCTACAGCGCCCCGAAGGCGACGATGCAGTTCTGCCCGCCGAAGCCGAACGCATTCGCCAGGGCGAACTTCACCGGCTTCTCCCGGGCGACCCGCGGCACGTAGTCGAGCGTGCAATCCGGGTCCGGGGTCGTGTAGTTGATGGTGGGCGGGATGATGCCGGTTCGGACCGACAGGGCGCAGAGCAGGCCGGAGAGGGCACCCGCGGCGCCGATCATGTGGCCGGTCATCGACTTGGGGGCGGTGACGGCGATGGAATCGGCAGCGTGCCCGAGTGCCTGGCGTATCGCCGAGGTCTCGGCCCGGTCGTTGGCTTGGGTGGACGTGCCGTGGGCGCAGATCATGTCGATGTCGCTCGGGTTCAACTTCGACTTGATGAGTGCGCGGGTCATGGCCAGGCTCGCGAACTTGCCGGTGGGTTCGGGCGCGACGATGCTGTGGCCGTCGCTGGTGAGGGCGCCGCCCAGCACCTCCGCGTAGATCTGGGCGCCGCGGGCTCGGGCGTGGGAGAGCAGCTCCATCACGAAGATGACCGCTCCCTCACCGAAGACGAGTCCGTTGCGGTCGGCGTCGAACGGCCGAGAGGCCTCGGCCGGGGAATCGTTGTTCTTGGAGGCCGCGTGCATGGCGTTCAGGCCCGCGAACATGACGGGCGTGATCGCAGCCTCGACCCCGCCGGCGATGACGACGTCGGCGTCACCCATGACGAGCATGGTGCGTGCCTCGAGGAGTGCGTAGGCCCCGCTGGCGCAGGCAAGGGCACTCGCGTTGACCGGTCCGTGGACGCCGAGGTCGATCGCGATCTCGCAGGCGGCCATGTTCAACAGGGCGGAGGGCACGAAGCGCGGCGGGATGCGCCGGGAGTCGCCGGAGTTGACGAGCTCGGTGGCTTCCTGGATCTCCGCGAAGCCGCTCACGGCGCTGTTGACGACGACCGCCGTGTCGATGCCTTCCATGGAGGCGCCGAAACCGGCGTCAGCCACCGCCTCGCGGGCTGCGGCGATCGCGAGCTGCGAGGCTCGGGATGCGCGCTTAACCTGCTTCACGGTCATCCGCTCGGCCGGAATGAAGTTCTTCACCTCGCCGGCGATCTGCGTCGGCAGACCGGCGGGATCGAATTGGGTGATCCGGGCTACGCCGCTGCGGCCGCCGGTGAGACCCGACCACGTGTCGCGCCAATTGTTGCCCAGGGGCGTCAAGGCGCCCAGCCCGGTGATTACGACTCGATCATTCACGGCGATCATCTCCTCAAACAACGAATGTGACGTCATTCTGTTGCGGCGTCCGTCGGTTGGCGGGAGCCATATTCCGAGTGTAGTTACGGCCATATTCCCCGAATGGAACGTGCTGACGCTACCGGGGCGAGACTGGGAACATGCCGTCAATCTTCCTGTCCGAGAGGTGATCTCCGGCCGCGCCGGACCGGGTGCCGCGCGTACACGGGTGGGGGTCAGGGATTCCGACTAGGCTCAACTGTCGTGACGGATGCACCGATTGGAATCTTTGATTCCGGAGTGGGCGGCCTGACTGTCGCCCGGGCAATCAAGGATCAACTGCCGAATGAATCGATCCTCTATATCGGAGACACTGCGCATTCTCCGTATGGCCCGAAGAGGATCGCGGATGTGCGCGGTTTCGCCCTTGACGTTCTCGACGACCTGATTGCCCAAGATGTGAAGATGCTGGTCATCGCCTGCAATACTGCTTCGGCCGCGATGCTCCGGGATGCCCGTGAGCGCTACAGCGTTCCCGTGGTCGAGGTCATCCAACCGGCTGTGCGCCGTGCCGTGCGCACCACCCGCAACAACCGGGTCGGCGTGATCGGAACACTGGGCACAGTCAAATCGCGCGCCTACGACGACGCGTTCGCCGCGGCCACCGACATCCAGCTCCTGACGCAGGCCTGCCCACGGTTCGTCGAATTCGTCGAGGCGGGAATCACCACGGGCGACGAACTACTGTCGGTCGCCGAAGGCTATCTCGCCCCGCTGCGGGCCGCGGAAGTCGACACGCTCGTTCTCGGATGCACGCACTACCCCTTCCTGCGCGGTGCCATCTCCTACGTGATGGGGGACACCGTGACCCTCGTCTCCAGCGACACTGAGACGGCCAACGACGTGTACCGGCTGCTGGTGAGCCAGGGCCTGGAACGCACCGAGCAGGCGCCGCCCAGCTACCGGTACGAGGCTACCGGCGACAGCGCCGACGATTTTCTGCACCTGGCTCACCGGCTGATCGGGCCGGAAATCGGTCGTGTCGACCTGGTCGAGACCGGGTCCTTCAGTTTGAGCGAGCTTGCCGAGTTCGCCGCATCGCATCCCAACCCCAAGGAGACCCCGTGACCGACACCGTGCGCGTAGACGGACGAACGAACGACCAGCTGCGCCCCGTCACGATCGAGCGCGGTTGGAGCGACCAGGCCGAAGGGTCGGCCCTGATCTCGTTCGGGCGCACCAAGGTGCTCTGCACGGCCTCGTTCACCAACGGCGTACCCCGCTGGATGGCCGGCAAGGGCAAGGGCTGGGTCACGGCCGAGTACTCCATGCTGCCGCGCTCCACCGACTCTCGAATGGACCGCGAATCGGTCAGGGGCCGCATCGGCGGGCGCACCCACGAGATCAGCCGCCTGGTCGGACGCAGCCTGCGCGCCGTGGTCGACATGAAAGCACTCGGCGAGAACACCATTGTGCTGGACTGCGACGTGCTCCAGGCCGATGGCGGCACCCGCACCGCGGCTATCACGGGAGCCTACGTGGCTCTGGCCGACGCCCTCGAGTGGGGCAGGGAGAAGAAGTTCCTCAGCCAGAAGGCCCAGCCTCTGATCGACAGCGTCGCGGCCATCTCCGTGGGCATCGTGGGCGGTGAGTCCATGCTCGACCTTGCCTACACCGAAGACTCCCGGGCCGAGACCGACATGAACGTGGTCGTAACCGGCCGCGGCCTTTTCGTGGAGGTGCAGGGCACGGCCGAGGCCGCGCCGTTCGACCGCACCGAACTTAATTCTCTGCTCGACCTGGCGCTGGCCGGGACGATCTCCCTGACCGAGTTCCAGACGACGGCGCTGGGGCGCTAGGGCCGTGCAGGTCGTTCTCGCCACCCACAACCAGCACAAGGTCGAGGAGCTGCGGCGCATCCTCGCCCCCCGGCTCCCCGACCTCGACGTGCTGGCCTACGACGGCCCCGAGCCGGTCGAAGACGGCGTCACCTTCGCCGAGAACGCTCTGATCAAGGCGCGCGCCGCCGCCGCGCACACCGGTCTGCCGGCCATCGCCGACGACTCCGGCATCTGCGTGAACGTCCTCGGCGGTTCGCCCGGCATCTTCTCGGCACGCTGGGCCGGGCCCGCCCGGGACTCCGACCAGAACCTGCAGCTGCTGCTCTGGCAGTTGGGCGATGTGGCCGCCGAGCACCGTGGCGGACACTTCACCTGCGTCGCCGCGCTGGCCATGCCCGACGGCACGGAGTGGCACGTGACCGGGGAATGGCTCGGGCAGATCCTGACCGAGCCGAGCGGCGCCGGCGGCTTCGGCTATGACCCGATCTTCCTGCCCGACGGCTATGCGATCTCCGCCGCCGAGCTGACCCCGAACGTGAAGAACGAGCACAGCCACCGGGCGAGGGCCTTCGGCAAGCTGATTCCGGTGCTGGAGACGCTGCTGGAAGCCTGACTGGCGCATCCGTCTCGACTGCTGAGAACGGCACTCATTCCGAACTGACGGCTGAACTGGCGGCCGGGTGCCCGCGGCCCTAGCGTGGAGGCATGGGCCATGATCACGCGCACACCTCGCAGACGAACCGTGCGCGTCTGTCGGTGGCGATCGGGATTGTCGCCGCGGTGCTCGTGGTGGAGGTCGTCGGCGCCTGGCTGACCGGTTCCCTGGCCCTGCTGGCGGATGCCGGCCACATGTTCTCCGACCTCGCGGGTCTGATCATCGCTCTGACGGCCACCGTGGTGGCCGCGCGGCCGGCTACCGACCGGCAGACGTTCGGTTACCAACGGGCCGAGGTGTTCGGTGCCCTGCTGAACGGGCTCATCCTGGTGGGGGTTGCCATCGCCGTCGTGATCGGCGCCGTCGGCCGACTGGTCGACGCCGGCGGCAGCGAGGTGCGGGCAACTCCCATGCTGGTCGTGGCCGTGATCGGCCTCTTGGCCAACGTTGCGGCCCTGCTCCTGCTGCGCCCGGCGGCCGAGTCGTCGATCAATATGCGCGGCGCTTACCTCGAGGTGCTCGGGGACACCCTGGGCTCAGTGGCGGTCATCGCCGCGGCCGGGGTCATCCTGGTGACGGGCTTTGTACAGGCCGATGCGATCGCGTCGCTGGTCATCGCCGGCATGATCGCGCCCCGAGCCCTCGTGCTGCTGCGCGACGTGGTGCGGGTGCTGAGCGAATCGGTGCCGGCCGCAACGGATGTCGCAGAGATCCGACGGCACCTGCTGGAAACGAACGGCGTGGTGGCGGTGCACGATGTGCACGTGTGGATGATCACCTCCGGAGCCCACGTCTTCAGTGCCCACGTCGTGGTCGAACCTGTGGTGCTCGGCTCGGGTGGCTCCGGCGCACTTCTCGATGAGCTTTCCGCGTGTCTGGCCGACCATTTCGATGTGGACCACTCGACGTTCCAGCTCGAGCCGGCCGAGCACGCGGCGCACGAGGAGAACCCGCACCGGTAGCGTGACCCGCCGGGAGCAGCCCGGACTGTGTTGAGCCCGGACTGTGTTGAGTCCGACTGCGTTGAGCTCAGAGGTCGTGCTTGTGCTCGTCGTGCGTGTGCTCGTCGTGCGTGTGCTTGTGGATGTCCTCGAAGGCGTCGGCGTCGAGGACGAGGCTTCCGGTTTGGATGGTCCGTCCGGTGCGTGCGTCCCGGCGGGCTCTGGACGCGGACTGTAGGTAGTGGAAAACGGTGGGGATGAGCGTGATGAAGACCGCGGCCAGCAAAATGATGTCGATGTAGTTCTGAACGAAATCTGCGACTGGCGGGATGTAGCCCAGGAAGAAGCCGAAGTAGGTGAGGCCGGTGCCCCAGAGGAGGGCGCCGATCAGGTTGTACAGCGAGTATTTGCGGTAGTCCATGTGGCCGACGCCGGCCGCGACCGGGGCGAAGGTGCGCACGATCGGCACGAAGCGGGCCACGATGACGGCCACGCCGCCGAAGCGAACGAAGAACGCGTTCGTGCGCTCGACGTTCTTGATGCTGAACAGACCGGATTCTTTGCGCTCGAAGACCCTGGGCCCGAACTTGTGCCCGATCAGATAGCCGACTTCTCCGCCGAAAAAGGCCGAGAATCCGATGGCCAGGGCCACCCACCAGATGTCGATCTGGATGACCCCGGCAAAGGTCAGCAGGCCGGTGATGACCAGCAGGGTGTCGCCGGGAAGCAAAAACCCCACCAGCAGGCCGGTCTCGGCGAAGACGATTGCACAGACGCCCAAGAGGGCCCAGGGCCCGAACCCGTTGATCAGGACTTCCGGGTCGAGCCAGGGGATGACTGCCGTGGGAAGCAGGGCTGTATGAATCACTAAGAAACTCCTGTGGGCGTCGGTCAGATCGGCCGGGCGGCGGGATCACTGTGTGCTCTGATATAGGCTAACGCGGTTTTCCGACAGTGCGCCGTGGGCTCGCAGTGGGTCAGGGGGCCTGGACCACTGTCGGGTCGTCGAGGAGCGCGCTGCGGGCATCCAGCCGGTTCTGGGCGCGATCCATCAGCAGGGTGCGCATGCCGAAGACGATTGAGGCGGTGATGAAGACCCCGGCGATGACATAGGCGGTGCTCTTCACGCCGGGGATGGCGGCCGCGTAGTAGCCGGTCAGGGTAAGACCCACGCCCCAGGCCAGGGCTCCGACCAGATTGCTGGTCAGGAACGTGTAGTAGTTCATGCGGCCGACGCCGGCGATCACGGGCACGAAGACGCGGCCCCATGGCATGAACCGGGCGATGACCACCGACCACCAGCCGTACTTGCGGTAGAAGGTCTCCGTCTTGGCGATGGCCGTGCGGGTGTGGCGGCCGCCGTGGCGGTCCAGGTAGGAGCGGCCGAAGTGGCGCCCGAGCAGGAAACCGACCTGGTCACCCAGGAACGCGGCGATGCCGGTTCCGACGGCCAGAACGGCGATGCTCAGGCTCGGTGTGGATGCAGCCACCAGGCCGGAGCCGAAAAGCAGGGAGTCGCCGGTGATGAACGGGATGAAGACCCCGAGGAACACCGCCGTTCCGGCGAAGACAAGGGCCCAAACGAGCAGGTAGAACAGCACGACGCTGGTACTCTCCAGCAGTTCGTTCAATTGGCCGTCCAGGGCCGAGATGTGACTCATGTGCGGGAGAGGGGACTTGAACCCCCACGCTCGAAAGCACAGGAACCTAAATCCTGCGTGTCTGCCAATTTCACCACTCCCGCGAAGTGCGCTTCCAGTGTACTTCGCGGGAGAGCCCCGCCCGTGAGCGTTGGCCACCTCTGTGGACCGGGCACCGGGGCCACCGCACTGCCGCATCGCCGCACGGGTCGGCCAGATCGGCACGTCTCCGGGCGCGTGGCTGTGGATAAGTCGGGCGTGGTCGGCGAGTGATGGGCGATCATGCAGGAATGAGCGAAGCCGTGCGCATCATCACCGAGCAGGTTCGCACTCGGGTGCGTCGCGACGGCGTCGACCTGGCGTCGAACTCCGGGCTCGCCGAGCAGTACGTGCGCGACGAGGTGCAGCGCTACGCCGAGCGGGCGCTCGGCAACTCCCTGCCGCTGATCGCCGACGAGCGCCAGGCGGCGCGCGAGGTCGTGGCCTCACTGACCGGGTTCGGGGCGCTGCAACCGTTCCTCGACGATCCCGGCATCGAGGAAATCTGGATCAACGCGCCCAGCCGGGTGTTCGTGGCCCGCGACGGGGTGCCCGAGCTGACCACCATGGTGCTCACCGCGCGGGAGGTGCGCGACCTGGTCGAGCGGATGCTGCAGGCCTCCGGCCGCCGCGTCGACCTCTCCTCCCCGTTCGTCGATGCCTCTCTGCCCGACGGGTCGCGGTTACACGTGGTCATCCCGGATATCACGCGCCAGCACTGGGCGGTCAATATTCGCAAGTTCACCCGGCGCATCCGCGACCTGAACCAGTTGGTCGGGCTCGGGTCGCTCACGCAGCAATCGTCCGAGTTTCTGCGCATGTGCGTGCTGGCCGGGCAGAACATCCTCGTCTCCGGTGCCACCCAGACCGGCAAGACCACCATGCTCAACGCCCTGCTCTCGGCCACGCGCAAGAACGAGCGCATCGTGACGGTGGAGGAGACGTTCGAACTCGACCTGGCCGCGCGCGACGTCGTGGCGATGCAGTGCCGCCAGCCGAGCCTCGAGGGAACCGGGGAGATCACCCTGCGCCGCCTGATCAAGGAGTCGCTGCGGATGCGCCCCGACCGGCTGATCGTCGGCGAGGTGCGCGAAGCCGAGAGTCTCGACCTGCTCATCGCCCTGAACAGCGGGCTGCCGGGCATGTGTTCGATCCATGCCAACAGTGCCCGGGATGCGCTCGGCAAACTGTCCACGCTGCCGCTTCTGGCGGGCCGCAACATCGACTCCTCGTTCGTGCTGCCGACCGTAGCCGGCTGCATCGACATCGTCGTGCACTGCGAGATCGACCGGCACGGACGGCGCCGGGTGACGGAGATCCTTGCGCCGAGCGGCCAACTGTCAGGGGCGATGATCGAGGCCAGCCCGATCTTCCTGGCCCAGCGGGGCGCCCTTGAGCCGACCGGGGGGTATCCGACGAAGCTGGCCAAGTTCCACGCGGCCGGACTCGACCCGGCCATCGTGCTGCGGGCCGGGGCCGTATGACGCTCGCACTCGGGGCTCTGCTCGGCACCGGGCTGCTCCTGGTCGCCGCGCCGTTCCTCTGGCCGCGCACCAGGGGCAAGGCCCGGTCCCGCACGCCGGGACGGCTGCGGGCGAACCTCGCCCAGGCCGGACTCGGCAGCCTGCCGCTGCCGGCCTTCGTCGCCCTCTCGGTGGTGCTGGGGCTGGCGGTGTCGGCGCTGAGCCAGGCCCTCCTGGGCATCGCTGCCCTGTCGATCGTCACCGCGCTCGCCGGGCTGTCGCTGCCGACGCTGATGGTCGTCTGGCGGGTGCGCGCCCGGCGGCGGGCGAACCGCGCCGTCTGGCCCGACGTCGTTGACCACCTGGTGTCAGCGGTGCGGTCGGGCCTGGCCCTGCCGGACAGCGTCGGCAGCCTGGCAGGGGCTGGCCCGCTGTCGACGCGGCCCGCCTTCGCCGAGTTCGCCCGGGAATATCAAGCGACCGGCAACTTCGGTTCCGCCGTCGACGGGCTCAAGGTCTCCCTGGGTGACCCGGTGGCCGACCGCATCCTGGAGACGCTGCGCATGGCCCGGGAGGTAGGCGGCAGCGACCTCACGGTCGTGCTGCGCAGCCTCGCGGCCTGGCTCCGGCAGGATGCCGCCATCCGCTCGGAGGTCGAGGCGCGCCAGTCCTGGATCGTCAACGCGGCGCGGCTGGGCGTGGCCGCGCCCTGGATCGTGCTGCTGCTCCTGGCCTCCCGGCCGGAGGCGGCGGTTGCCTACAACACCTCCGCCGGTGTCGTCGTGATCGTCGGCGGCCTCGGCGTCTCCGTGGTTGCCTACCGCCTGATGGTGGCGCTGGGACGGCTGCCCGAGGAACGCCGGTGGTTCAAATGAGCGCCGCGCAGGCCTGGGCGCTGTTCTGCGGCACCGCGTTGGGCGTGGGGCTCTGGTCGCTCGCCAGCTTGGTGCCTCGGCTGAGTCGGCCGCGCCTCGCGCAGAGGCTGGCGCCGTACATCCTCGACGTGTCGGCGGAGGCGCGGCTATTCGTGGGGCGCACGACGGTGCATCCGTTGCCGGTGCTCGGCACCCTGTTCGCGCCCGTGTTCGGCGCCCTCAAACGAGCGTTCGGCGCCGTTCTCGGCGGCACGGAGACGATCGCCCGACGGCTCCGGCAGTCGGGGTCGGTCCGCGGCACCGACGAGTATCGATCGGAGCAGGTGGTGTGGGCGCTCGCTGGACTCTTCGTCGGGGCAGGTGCGGTGGTTGCCCTGCCGGCGTTTCGGTCGATGCCGGTGCTGGTGCAGGTCGTTCTGTCGGTGGTCGCCGCGGCGGGCGGCGCGCTGGCCCGCGATTGGATGCTCGGCCGCGCCGCCACCGCCCGCCTCGCGCGCATGCAGAGCGAGTTTCCGACCGTCCTCGAGTTCATGACGCTGTCTCTGTCGGCGGGGGAGGGCATCCTGGATGCGCTCGCCCGGGTCTCGCGCACGAGCACGGGCGAATTGTCGCGGGAGCTGGCGGGGGTGGTGGCGGATGTGCGCACCGGGGTGCCGCTCGCCACCGCCCTGCACGCGTTGTCACGTCGGATCGCGCTGCCTGCGGTGACCCGGCTGGTCGATCAGGTCACGGGTGCGCTCGACCGGGGAACCCCGCTCGCGGAGGTGCTGCGCGCCCAGGCGCAGGATGCCCGCGACGAGGCCAAACGCGAACTGATCGAGGTGGCCGGCAAGAAAGAGGTGGCCATGCTCGTGCCGCTCGTTTTCCTGATTCTGCCCATGACGATCCTGTTCGCGATCTTCCCCGGCCTGTTCATCCTGCAGAGCGGATTCTGAACCACAGAACCACTGAACCACTGAACCACTGAACCACTGAACCACTGAACCACTGAACAACTGAACCACTGAACCACTGCCGCACGAGAGAACCACTGTCCCCACGAGAGAAAGTGAGTCAATCATGAAGACACTGCAGCGACGTGTGCGCGACCGTTGGAGCGATGCCGGGGGCGATGAACGAGGCGACGTTCCGGGATGGGTGCTCATCACCCTGATGACGGCCGGGCTGGTCATGATCATCTGGGGTCTGGCCGGTCCGGCGTTGAGCGGCGTGTTCCAACAGGCGATCGACCGGGTCAGCGGAATGTGACCGGCCGTGACGCGCACGCGGGGGAACCGAACCCGATCGCTCGGTGGTGAGGAGGGGTCGGCGGCCGCCGAATTCGTGATGGTCGGCGCACTGCTGACCGCGCTGACGCTCGGCGTCATGCAGCTGGGGCTGACCCTGCTCGTGCGCAACACCGTGCTTGACGCCGCCGCCGAGGGAGCCCGGTACGCCGCGCTCGCCGACAGCGGGCTGGGTGAGGGTGCGGCACGCACCCGCGAGCTGATCACGACGTCGATCGGGCCCGCGTATGCAACCGATGTGGAGGCCAGCTATGGGGACTATGGCGGGTTCCCGAGCGTGCAGGTGCGCGTCGTGGCGCCGCTGCCGCTGCTGGCCCTGTTCGGCGTCGATCGCGGGCTGGAGGTGGTCGGACATGCGGCGGTCGAGACCCTGCGGTAGTGGGGGCCGAGTCAGCCGTTGGCGTGTGTGGTCGGCGAACGGAGAGCAGGGTTCGGCCTCGCTGGAGTTCATCACGGCCGGCCTGATCCTGCTGGCGCCGCTCGTCTACCTGGTGTTGGCGATGGCGGCGCTGCAGGGCGGCGCCCTCGCCGTGGAGGGAGCAGCCCGCCAGGCCGCACGCGTCTACGTCCAGGCGCCCGATGAGGCCGCGGCGAACGCCCGCGCCGAGCGGGCCGTGCAGTTCGGGCTCACGGACTACGGCATCGACCCTGCGGGTGCCGAGGTAAACGTGGCCTGCGAGGCCGGTGTGAACGGATGCCTGACCCGGCAGAGCACAGTCACGGTCACCGTGCGCATCCGGGTGGCCTTGCCGCTGCTGCCGGACCTCCTCTCACTGCGCGAGTCGGCCAGTGTTCCCCTGGAGGCCCAGGCCACGCAGACGGTGTCCCGCTTCTGGCGGGCCGGATGAGCGGCGGCAGAGGCTCGGCGGTCGCCTGCGCGGCAGCGCTCGCGGGCACGCCATCGGGATCGCGGGCGGCGCGGTGGCGGCGCCGGCTGCCGATCCGGCCCGGAGGCGAGAAGGGATCGACGCTCATCCTCACGATCTTCTACGGCTTCCTCGCCCTGCTGCTGATCCTCGTCGTCGTGGCCGCGACCTCTCTGTACCTGGAGCGCAAACGCCTGCTGACCCTCGCGGACGGCGCTGCGCTCGCCGGGGCCGAGGCGTTCGACCTGGGCGCGATGGCCGTCACGGTCGACGGCTCGGGCGCGGAGTTGCGACCCTCCCTGTCGTCTGCTGGAGTACGGACGGCCGTGGAAGAGTTTCTCGCAGCCACCCCGGATGGCCGGATGGAGGGACTGAGGGTGAGCGGTGCGGCATCCGTCGACGGGCAAAGCGCCACGGTTTCACTGAGTGCCTATTGGCGTCCGCCGGTGCTGGCCGTGCTGCTGCCGGCCGGGGTGCCGCTGGAGGTCACGGCGGTGGCGCGCTCGGTGTTCCGCTAGCGTTAGCGAAACGCGCCTGACCCGGCGCAGGGGAGGAGAACCGTGACGGCCGAGCGCGACCGCCTGACCGGTGCCGGCGCCCAGGTCGTGACCGAGGTGAGCATCAACTTCGGGTCGTCCCTCGCCGGTCTGGCCATTCCGCTCGTCGGCTCGCCCGTCGTCGTCGCAGTGCGGCAGCTGGTGATGGCCGCCACGGTGCTGCCCTTTTACCGGCCAAAACTGGCCGGCCTCAGCTGGCGTCGGCTGTGGCCGGCGCTGGCGCTCGGTGTCGTGCTCGCGGTGATGAACCTCACCTTCTACGAGGCTGTCGACCTGCTCGGGCTCGGCATCGCGGCCACGATCGAGTTCCTCGGTCCGTTTGCTCTGGCGCTGGCCTCGTCGCGCCGCCTGCTCGACTTCGTCTACGCCACCGCGGCGGCCGGTGGGGTGTTCCTGCTCACCTGGTCTGACGGGGCACTCAATCTGCTCGGCATCCTCTTCGCCCTGACCGCGGCGGCGTCATGGGCGGCCTACATTCTGCTGACCCGCAAGGTGGCCGTGACCTTCCCCGGGCTTGAGGGCATTTCCGTGGCCAGCGTCGTCAGCCTGACTTTGCTGGTGCCGTTCGCGCTGCTCACGGTCGACTGGCCGAGCCTCAATTGGGGCGTGATCGGGCTGCTGCTCGCCATCGGCGTGCTTTCGTCGGCGTTCCCGTACACGCTGGACACCTTCATCTTGCGCCGCATCACCCCGCGCCTCTACGCGATCATCACCAGCTTCGGCCCCGTGATCGCGGCGCTGTTCGGCGCGCTGGTACTGGGGGAGACCTTCCTGGTGCAGCAGCAGATCGCCATCCTTGTGGTGTGCGTGGCGGCCGGCGCGGCCATCGCCAGCCAGCGCGAAACGTCGAAATCCGAACTCGAGATCATCGCGGGCGCGATTCCCTGATCGGGCGCGATTCCCCGGCCGGGCGCGATTCTCCGATCGGGCGCGTGCGGGCATCCGTCGCCGGCTGCCCGGCGTTGAACCAATTCGACGGAGATATTGTCTCAAAGGCCTGTTTTCAGCGGGTCTGGGGCTGATTTCGGCAAAATCTCCGTCGAATTCGTTAGGGGCGGGCTATCTGCGCAGCGCCCGCGGCTCGGGGACTGACTCGGCTAGGTGACGATGATGCCGAGGTGTGCGGCGAAAACGGGCGCAAGCAGGCTGAGCTGGGCGTCATCGATGGTGGCGCCGCGCAGCCCCTCAAGCCCGTGGATGGCACTGAAGTCGCTCGAGCGTAGGTCGGCGTCCTTGAGGGTGGCACGGGTCACATCGAGGGTGCCGACGCGGCAGTCGCGCATCTCGAAGCGCTGCACGGTGGCGCTTCCGAGGTCGAGCTCCTCGATGATGCAGTTGGAGAGCAGCACATCGGTCAGCGTCGCCCCGCGCAGGTTCACGAAGTCGAGCTTGGACTCGTCGATGTGCACCGAGCGCAGGGTGGCCTCGTAGAGCTCGAGCGACCCGAGCCGGGAGTGCTCCACCCTGACGTCCCGCCAGCTCGAGCGGGGCGCGCAGAAGACGGCCGCGTGCAGCTCGCCGGCCACGCAGTCGGCGACGGATGCCCCGCGCAGCTGCGTGTCGCTGAGGGAGACTCCGCGCAGCTCGCACTCCTGGAGGCCGATGCCGGTCAGGTCCCGGCCGGACAGGTCGCATGCGCTGAAGCGCTCGGCCTCCCGGCTGTCACCGGCGCGGAGGTCGCTGCCGTCGGAGTCGGTCAGGCCGGCCAACACGATTCGGTCGATTCGGGGACCGCGGGTATTCGCGCGTGCCACCGTCAGGAGACGGGAGCAGCCGCGGCGGCAGTAGTAGTGGCGGGAGCGCCGGCAGCGGGAGCGGCGGGGGGAACCGCTTCCAGCACGAACACCGGGATGACCCGGTCGGTCTTTTTTTCGTAGTCGGCGTAGTCGGGGAACGCGGCCACGGCCCGCTCCCACCACGCAGCGCGTTCGGTGCCGGTGACCTCGCGGGCCAGCAGGTCCTGACGGCTGGGGCCATCCTGCAGCTCGATGAGAGGGTGGGCCACCACATTGCCGTACCAGACGGGGTTCTTCGGGCTGCCGCCGAGGGAGGCGATGGCGGCGTAGGCACCCTCGTGCTCCACGCGCATCAGCGGGGTCTTGCGCAGCTTGCCCGACTTGGCCCCGAGGGTGGTGAGCACGATGACGGGCATCCCGCGCAGGGTGGTGCCTTCCGTGCCTCCGGAGCTTTCGTACAGGTCGACCTGGTCGCGCACCCACTGCTGGGTGCCGGGCTCGTATTCTCCGATGAGGGGCATACGACCATTAAACGCCCTCGGTCGGACTCCCATTCCCCCGGATTCAGCGCGTTGGGGCCGAGGCAGCGTCAGGGACGCATGCGCGGCCGGCGAGGCGCGTAGCGGGGGATGTAGCGGCCCAGAATCACGGCGCCGAACAGTCCGAACACTCCCATCACGACGCTGGCAATCGAGATGGTGGCGACCGCGGTCAGGCCGGCCACGGCCAGGGGGGCGACGGCCCCGCCCAGGTCGGCGGTGAAGCGCCATGCGCCCAGGAACGGTGCCGGGCTGTTGTTTTTCGGGGCCAGGTCGGCGCCGAGCGTCATCAGGAGGCCACTGCCGATGCCGTTGGCGAGCGACAGGATCATGGCCACGGCGACGAACCACTCCACGTTGCCGGGCAAGTCGTGTGTGAACGCGAGAATGAGGTGCCCGGCACCCAGGCCGATCATCGACGGGATGGCGGTCCACAGGCGGCCGAAACGGTCCATGATCTGGCCACTGACGTAGAAGAGGGCGAAGTCGACCGCGCCGGCGATGCCGATGATGAGGGCGATGTCGGGGACGCTGATGCCGATGCTGACCGCCCAGAGCGGGAGCAGCACCGTGCGGGAGGCGCGCATCGCCCCGATCAGGCCCGCGCCCGTGCCAAGGCGCAGGAGCACAGCTCGGTGGCCCCAGATGGTGCGGAACAGCCCCTGGGATTCCTCGGCCGCGAGCTCCCGCCCGGCCGGCATGACAGATCCGTCGGGCGCCTTCACCAGTTGCGGGCCACCGAAAGTGCTCTCGGGATCGGGCAGCAGGAGCAGCATCGCGGCCGCGCCGAGGCAACAGACCACGAACACCCAGAACACCGACTCGGTGCTGTCGGTGAGGCTGAGCAGGGCGGCGGCGATGAACGGGCCGATGAACCAGCCGGCGCGGAAGATGCCGCCGAGGGTCGACAGCGCCCGGGCCCGGTAGGCCAGAGGCACGTAGCTGGTCATGAACGCGTGGCGGGCCAGGGCGAACACGGCGGTGGCCAGGCCGATCAGGAAGATGCCGATGCCCAGCACGAGCGGGTTGGGAGCGACGATGCAGATCAGGACGGCGATGATCGTGAGCAAGGATGCCCAGATCATGGCGTTGCGCTCCCCGATGAGGGAGACCACCCAGCCGCTGGGGATGTCCCCGGCCAGTTCACCCACCATAATCATGGCGGCGATGAACCCTGCGATCGCGAGTGTGGCACCCAGGTCGTTGGCCACGATCGGGATCAGCGGGATGATCGCGCCCTCGCCGATCGAGAACAGGAGGGTCGGCAGGAACGCGGCGAGTGCGACGGAACGCATCTGGAAGGGGCGGTCGGCGTTACTCATGGCTTGTCGATGTTATCCCCGGGCGGGTGTTGGTGTTTCGAGTCCGCACCCTTACGGCAGCTTCGACCCGAACGAATTCGACGGAGATTCTGGCTCTCCTGCTGCTTCTGTGGGTTAATCCCGGCCGGGGAGCACTGGTTTGTGGCCGCCGAGGCTGAGCATGGCGA
>NZ_PJJS01000047.1 GCF_002929845.1 Cryobacterium sp. M96 | reverse complement strand
ATCGAAGAACGTGCCCAGGGTGGCCTTATCCTGGCCCGGAGCAGCCCAGACCAGACGCCCCGAATCGTGGTCCACGACCACGGTCAAGAACTTCCGGCCGCGCTTGTAGAAGACTTCATCGATCCCGATCCGGGTGAGCCCGGCGAAGGGATCATGGAGCTTNGTCCACGACCACGGTCAAGAACTTCCGGCCGCGCTTGTAGAAGACTTCATCGATCCCGATCCGGGTGAGCCCGGCGAAGGGATCATGGAGCTCTTCCGTGTCAGCCCAAACCCGGGTGATGATCGCCCCGACCGTCCGCCACGCGATCCGCATCAACTGAGTTGCCGCGGTTTTCGAGGTTTGAGTGGCCAGCCACGCGACATATGAATCGAAGTGGCGGGTGTGGCCTGCCTGGTGCCTGGCCCATGGCACCGCAGCCACGATCACACCGTGCTCCCGGCACGACACCCGCGGGGCATCCGCCTCCAGAAAGACCCGGGTCGAGCCGAAATCCAATCCCCGCCACCGGCGCCGCCCCGCCCCCTCGTCGTAGCGCGGACAGCGCTTCTGGCAGCTCCCGCACCGGTTCCGCATCGACCTGGTCAGCCGAACCGACGCAACAAAAACGCCCGCTACGAGGTCGAGATCAACGTCCTCGACCACTGTCTTGTCGACACCGAGCAAAGTCCGCCATATTGTTAGAGACCGCACGCCGTTTTCCCGCCTATAAAGTTTCTTTCCTTTGACAGTCAGAAACCTAGACAGGAAGCGGCGTGCGGCCGTTAAGGCGCTCCGAAACACCCACAGATACAGCAGGGGAGCCGAGATTTTCGCGTGTAACCGCTCTCTTGGCCCATTCAGTACCGATTTGGGCAAAATCTCCGTCGAATTCGTTCGAAGCGGAGGTAATCTCCCTGAGCGGCGATGCCGCATCAGCCACGGCAGCCAGGGCCGCCGCGGCTGTACGGATTTATCCGCCTAGACGGCCGCGAGCGCCCGGTCGATGTCGTCGATGAGGTCGGCAACGCCTTCGATGCCCACGGACAGACGGATGATGTTGTCCGCCACTTCGAGTTCGGTGCCGCGAACCGACGCGTGGGTCATCTCGGAGGGGTAGTTGACCAGCGATTCCACGCCGCCGAGCGATTCAGCCAGCTGGAACAGCTGCGTGGCCTCGGCGAAGGAACGCGCAGCGGCCGCGCCGCCCGCGAAGGAGATCGACAGCATGCCGCCGAAGCCGCTCATCTGCTTCTTCGCCAGCTCGTGGCCCGGGTGCGTCGGCAGGCCGGGGTAGTAGACCCGGTCGATCGCCGGGTGGCCCTGCAGGTGCTCGGCGATCGCCTGGGCGTTGCTGCAGTGGCGGTCCATCCGCACCGAGAGGGTCTTGATTCCGCGCACGGTGAGCCAGGCATCCATCGGGGCCGAGACGGGGCCGGCGGCGAACTGCAGGAACTGGGCCTTCTCGGCGAGCTCGTCGTCGTTGATGATCAGGGCGCCGCCGAGCACGTCGGAGTGGCCACCGAGGTACTTCGTGGTGGAATGCACGACGACGTCGGCCCCCAAGGCCAGCGGCTGCTGCAGCGCGGGCGAGGCGAACGTGTTGTCCACAATCACGGTCACGCCGAAGCGGTGGCCGATCCGGGCCAGAGCGGCGATGTCGCAGACCTTCATCAATGGATTGCTGGGCGTCTCCACCCAGAGGATCTTCGTCTCGCCCGGGATGATGGCCTGTTCGACGGCGGCGAGGTCGCTCATCTCCACGGTGGAGTTGAGGATGCCCCAGGCACCGTGCACCCGGTTGATCAGCCGGTGCGTGCCGCCATAGACGTCGTTGCCGAGCACGATGTGGTCGCCCGGTGCGAGCAGCGCGCGCAGGATGGTGTCCTCCGCGGCGAGCCCGCTGGCGAAGGAGAGGCCGTGCTTTCCGCCCTCCAGCGCGGCCAGCAGGGTCTCGAGCACGGTGCGGGTCGGGTTGCCGCCGCGGCTGTACTCGTAGCCGCCGCGCAGGTGGCCGATGCTCTCCTGCACATACGTGGACGTCTGGTAAATGGGCGGGATCACGGCGCCGGTCGTCGGGTCGAATTCCTGCCCCGCGTGGATGGCGATGGTGTCGAAGTTTCGTGTGCGAGCCATTGATTCGTCCTTAGTCATGCTGTTCAGGCGCTCAGGTAGGTGAGCAGGTCGTGGCGGGTGATGACGCCGAGGGGTTTGCCGCCGTCGGTGACGAGGAGCGCATCGTGGTCGGCGAAGGCGGCGCGCGCGGCCGCGACGGGCTCGTTCACCCCGATCAGCGGGAGGGAGTCGGCGACGAACTCGCCGACGCGGTCGGCCAGTTTCGCTTCGCCGGAGAAGACGAGTTCCATCAGCCGGCGTTCGTCGACCGCGCCGACGACCTCGCCCATCACCACCGGGGGCTTTTCGGTGAGCACCAGCACCTGGGAGACGCTGGCCTCGGTCATGACTCCGATGGCGTCGTGCACCGTGGCGCTGGGGTGCACGTAGACGAACGGCGGCAGGGCGCCGGTCTTGGACGAGAGCAGGTCGCCGACCGTGTGCCCGGCGGGCGCGTTGCTGAAACCGTAGCTGCGCATCCAGCCGTCATTGAAGATCTTGCCCAGGTAGCCGCGCCCGCCGTCGGGCAGCAGCACGACGATGGTGTCGTCGGCGCCGAGGGTTTTCGCCGCGCGCAGGGCGGCGACGACGGCCATGCCGCTCGAACCTCCGACCAGAATGCCCTCTTCGAGGGCGAGCCGGCGGGTCATCGCGAAGGAGTCGGCGTCGGAGACGGCGATCACCTCGTGCACGACCTCCGGGTCGTAGGCGCCCGGCCAGAAGTCCTCGCCCACGCCCTCGACCAGATACGGCCGGCCGGTGCCACCGGAGTACACCGAGCCCTCCGGATCGGCGCCGATGATGCGCACGCTCTCTCCCGAGACCTCGCGCAGGTACCGTCCGGTACCGGTGATGGTGCCGCCGGTGCCGACGCCCGCGACGAAGTGGGTGATCGTGCCGTCGGTGTCGCGCCAGATCTCGGGCCCGGTCGTCTCGTAGTGGCTGAGCGGGCCGTTCGGGTTGAAGTACTGGTTGGGCTTGAAAGCCCCCGGGATCTCCCGGGCCAGCCGGTCGGACACGCTGTAATAGGAGTCAGGGTGGTCGGGGGCGACGGATGTCGGGGTCACCACAATCTCCGCGCCGTAGGCCGTGAGCACGTTGCGCTTGTCCTCGCCCACCTTGTCCGGCAGCACGAACACGCACTTGTAGCCGCGTTGCTGGGCAACGAGAGCGAGGCCGACGCCCGTGTTGCCCGAGGTCGGCTCGACGATGGTGCCGCCGGGAAGCAGGAGGCCGTCCCGTTCGGCGGCATCGATGATGCGCACCGCGATGCGGTCCTTCGCGGAGCCGCCCGGGTTCAGGTACTCCAGCTTGACCAGCACGGTGGCGCTGACGTCAGCCGTCACCTTGTGCAGCCTGACCAGGGGGGTGTCACCGATGAGGTCGAGAACGGTGTCGGCAATTTTCATCGAGAGTCCTTCATCGAGGGTTCTTCGTCACGGATTCGAGCCGGGTCAACTCTATCGGCGTGAGCGGAGTGGGGGCCGTGGGCGTCGGCGACGTGACCTGCTCCGAGTACAGCCGCGCGTAGACGCCATCGTCTTTGAGCAGTTCGGCGTGGGTGCCCCTCTCTACGATCCGGCCGGCGTCGACGACGAAGATGACGTCGGCGGACACGATGGTCGACAGCCGGTGCGCGATGGCGATGGTCGTACGCCCGCGGGAAGCGGTGTCCAGGGCCGCCTGAACGACGCGCTCGGAGATGGCGTCCAGGGCGCTGGTGGCCTCGTCGAGGATCAGCACCTCGGGGTCCTTGAGCAGCACCCGCGCGATGGCGATGCGCTGCTTCTCGCCGCCGGAGAGCCGGTAGCCGCGCTCCCCCACCAGGGTGTCGTAGCCGGCGGGGAAGGATGCGATCGTGTCGTGGATACTCGCCGACCGGGCCGCGGCCTCGAGCTCGGCATCCGTCGCCTCCGGTTTCGCGTAGCGGAGGTTCTCGGCGATGGTCGCGTGGAAGAGGTAGGTCTCCTGGCTGACGATGCCGATGTGGGAGACGAGGGACTGCTGCTGGAGGCCCTGCACCTCGACGCCGGAGAAGAGTACCCGCCCGGCCGAGGCCTCGTAGAAGCGCGGGATGAGATAGGACACGGTGGTCTTGCCTGCCCCGGACGGGCCGACGAAGGCCGCGAACTGGCCCGGCTCGATCGTGAAGGAAACGTCGTCCAGGGTGGGGCGCGATTCCGCGCCGGCATCCGGGTAGGCGAAGGTGACCCCGTCGAAGGCGACCCGGCCGACGGCCTCGCCGCGGGCCGGCACGGGGGCGGCGTCGGGGGCGTCGCGGATCGCGGGCCGGAGGTCGAGGTACTGGAAGATGCGGGCGAACAGGGCGCTTGAGGTCTGCAGGTCGAGGGCAACGCGCATCAGGCCGAGCAGCGGGAACAGCAGCCGTGACTGCACGGTCGTGAAGGCCACGATCGTGCCCGCCGTGATGTCGGTCGTTCCACTGCCCATCAGCAGACCGGCCACGAGGTAGACGATCGCCGGGATGCTGGAGAGGAAGATGCTCACCGTGGCGAAGAACCACTGGCCGCTCATCTGCTGGCTGATCTGCAACTCGACCTGGTTGGCATTCTCGTCGGCATACCGATGGATCTCGGTCTTCTGGCGGGTGAAGCTTTTCGAGAGCAGGATGCCGGATACGCTCAGCGTCTCCTGCGTGATCGCCGTCATATCCGAGAGCGACTCCTGCGTCCTGGACGCGATGCGGGCCCGCACCTGGCCGACTCGGCGCTGGGCAAAGACGAGCACGGGCATCAGGATGATGGCGACGATCGCCAGCTGCCAGCTCAGCAGGAGCATCGCGACGAGCGCCGCGATCACGGTCACGACGTTGCCGAGCAGACTGGAGATGGTGTTGGTGAGCACGCTCGCGACGCCGCCGACATCGTTCTGCAGCCTGGATTGGATGACGCCCGTCTTCGTTCGAGTGAAGAAGCTCAGCTCCATCGCCTGCAAGTGGGTGAACAGGCGCACCCGCAGGGCACCCATCACCGAGTTGCCGACCGTGGCGGTGAGCCAGGCCTGCCAGACGCCGAGCAACTGCGTCCCCAGGTAGATGGCGATCATCACCCCCACGAGCACGGCGAGACGCTGCACGTCCGGGCTGCCGCCGGGCGGGAAGAGCCCCTCGTCGAAGGCCCGCTGCACGAGCAGGGGAGGCACGACGGAGAGCGCCGCGCTGATGAATACGAGAACCACGGTGACCGTGAGCTTCGCGCGGTGCGGCGCGAACAGGCCGATGATCCGGCGAAGCAAATTCGGGATGCGCGGGGCCTCGGCGTTCTCGGCCCGCTGCGCCACGACATCCGCGCCACTGACCCGCCCCCGTCGACCGCCGCCGCCACCGTGCATTCCACTCATGAATTCACTCTAAACTCCCGCGCGGCACACAAATGTGCCCGTTCCGAACACCGGCGGCCCGGGTGGGCGCCAGCGGCGGAACGGGCACAGTCGCTGATGCGGCTAGCCCTTCGTCGAACCGGCCAGCAGGCCGCGCACGAAGTAGCGCTGCAGGGAGAAGAACACGATCAGCGGAACCAGGATCGAGATGAACGCGCCGGCCGTGAGCAGGTGCCAGTCCTGGCCGCGGGTACCGGTGATCTCGGCCAGCAGCTTGGTCATCGGCGCCACCGCACCGTCGGCGAAGATCAGCGCCACGAGCAGGTCGTTCCAGACCCAGAGGAACTGGAAGATGGCGAAGGATGCGATCGCCGGCATGGTCAGCGGCAGCACGATGCGGAAGAAGATCTGCCCGTGACCGGCGCCGTCGACCCGCGCCGCCTCGATGACGTCGGCGGGAATCTCCGACACGAAGTTGTGCAGCAGGTAGATGGCGAGCGGCAGGGCGAACATCGTGTGCGCGATCCACACCTGCGAGTAGCCGCCGGCGTCGCTGATCGAGGAGACCACCGGGAAGCCGAAGACCTCACCCCGCGAGAAGAACTGCAAGAGCGGCACGAGGGCCATCTGCAGCGGAACGATCTGCAGCGCGAAAACCGCGATGAACAGCACGTTCTTGCCGCGGAAGTCGATCCAGGCGAATGCGTAGGCCGCGAGGCTGGCGATGATCAGCGGCAGCAGTGTGGCCGGCAGGGTGATCGCGATCGAGTTGATGAACGCACCGGCCAGATTCAGCTGACTGTTGCCGGCCTGGAGCACATCGCTGTAGTTGTCGATGGTCAGACCCCAGTTCGAGAAGAGCGTCCACCAGCCGGTGGTGCGTACTTCCTGCGCCGGGCGGAAGGAGGAGACGAAGAGCCCGAAGGTCGGAACGGTCCAGAGCACGGCGATCACGAGCGCCGCGATCGTGGCGCCTCGGCTGGTCAACCGCTTCTTGGTGCGCTTGGCCGCCGCGAACTCCTGACGGCGCTCGCCTCGGCGAGTTTGGCTCTTGGTGTTCTTGTCGACGGGGAGCTCAACCGGAAGAATCGCGCTCATCGGATTTCCCTCTGCTTCTGAATCTGGCGGGCGTTGTAGACGACGATCGGGAGCACGAGCAGGAACAGGATCACGGCGAAGGCGGCGGACCGGCCCTGCTCGAAGTTCTTGAACTGCGTGTACATCTCGTTCGCGATGACGCTGGTGTCGTTGGCGCCTGCGGTCATGGTCCGGACGATGTCGAAGACCTTGAGGGAGGCGATGGAGATCGTCGTCAACACGACGACGAGGGCGCCGCGGATGCCGGGCACCGTGACGTTGGTGAACTTCTGCCAGGCGTTGGTGCCGTCGAGTTCGGCGGCCTCCATCTGCTCGGCAGGCACGCCCTTGATGGCGGCGGAGAGCACGACCATGGCGAATCCGGTCTGCACCCAGATCAGCACGACGATCAGGAAGACCGTGTTCCAGGGTGCGTTGGCGAGGAAGTCGACGGGCTGGCCGCCGAACCACACCACAACCTGGTTGAGCAGGCCGATCTGGTTCTGGTCGGCCGGCCGGGCCGTGTAGACGAAGCGCCAGATGATGGACGCCCCGACGAAAGAGATTGCCATGGGCATGAAGACCATGATCTTGAAGTACTTCTCGCCGCGGCTCTTGTCGATGAAGACCGCATAGGCCAGGCCGGCGATCGTAGACACGAGCGGAGTGATGAGCACCCAGACGATCGTGTTGAGCACCGTGCGGATGGCCTCCGGCTGGGTGAACACCCAGACGAAGTTGTCGAGGCCGATGAACTCGGTTCCGCGGGAGTTCATGAACGCCTGCACCGTGGTCTGGATGGTCGGGATGATGAGTCCGACGATGAGGAGCAGGATGGCCGGAGCGAGGAAGCCGAAGAGCTGGAAGAGGTAGCCGGCGCCGGAGCGTGAGCGGTAGTCGACGATGAAGAAGACTCCGCCGAGAACGGCGGCCGCGGCGATGGCCCACCAGTACGATCCCGCGGCGAGCAGGATGAGCAGCGGGGCGGCGACGCAGACGGCGAGACGGATCACGGTGTAGCCGGTGCCCTTGCGCGGGGCTATCTCGACGACGAACAGGATCGCGGCCACCAGGGCGACGAACGCGAGGATGATGATGGGGACTTGGACCAGGGGCGGCAAGTCAGCCAGCCAGGCAAGGAACACCGACATATGAAACCTCTCGAGTACGACTGCGGGCTCACAGTTTGCTGGTGGGGCGGAAAACTACCGCCACGGTACACCAGCAGGGGAGTGCGGGTCGCCCCTTTTCAGGAGGACGACCCGCACGGTTGTGGTGCTGTTAGATGCGTTGGTTCCGAATTGAACTAGCTGGAGGGCCAGCCGGCTTCGATGCTGGTGAGAACCTCGTCGGTCGGGGCTCCGTTGATCCAGTTGACCATTCCCTTCCAGAAGGTGCCGGCGCCCACGGAGCCGGGCATCAGGTCGGAGGCGTCAAAGCGGAAGGTGGTCTCCGGGTCCTGAAGGATCTTGATGGCTTCCTGCAGGATGGGGCTCTTCGCGTTGGCCGGGTCAAGACCCGAGTTGGCGCTGATGACTCCACCGAGGCTCACCCGGCTGTTCGCCCAGTCGTCGCTGGAGAGGTACGTCTGAACGGCCTGGGTGTCGGCGTCATCCGCGAATGCGGCGACGATCTCGCCACCACCGGTCACGGCCTGGCTGCCGGCCTCTTCGGCCGGGGTGATGAAGGCCCAGACGTCACCGTCGGGACCGACCTCTCCGCCGGCATCCGTGATGAAGCCGTCGAAGAAGGATGCCTGGTGGTGCAGCGCGCAGGTTCCTGCGGCGAGCGGCGTGGCCACGTCACCGAACGGGGTGCTGTTGATCGAGCGGACATCACCGAACGTGGCGTTGACGTTGGCAGGGTTCAGCAGGATCTCTCCGACGGAGTCGAAGGCGGCCTTGATTGCGGGGTCCGTGAACGGGATCTCGTTGGCAACCCACTTGTCGTAGGTCTCCGCTCCGGCCTGACGCAGGACGAGGTCTTCGACCCAGTCCGTGCCCGGCCAGCCGGTGGCGTCGCCCGAGCCGAATCCGGCGCACCACGGGGCGCTGCCGGTCTTCTCCTGGATGGTCTTCGTCACGGCGAGGAGTTCGTCCCAGGTCTCGGGAACTTCGACACCCCACTCGGTGAACTTAGCCGGGGAGTACCAGATGAAGCCCTTGACGCTGGCCATCAGTGGCGCGCCGTAGAACGTGTCCCCGACGGTGCCGTAGGCCTTCCAGTCCTTGGACCAGAACTCGTCGACGTTGTCTTCGACGGCTTTCGGGGCAGGCTTGAGGAAGTCGCGGCTGGCAAGGTCAGCCATCAGTCCGGGCTGCGGGAAGATCGCGATGTCGGGAGCACTGCCACCCTGGGCGCGGATGGCGATCTGAGCCTCGAACTCCTTCGACGCCTCGTACTGGATGTCGATGTTGTTCTCTTCTTCCCAGGCAGCCCAGGACTTCTCGAGGAGCTTGGCCTCGGTGTCACCGATGGTGCCGTAGACGGAGACGACGCCGTCGCCTTCAGCTCCGGAGTCGGTGTTCGTGCTGCCGGGGCCACCGGAACAGCCGGCCAAGGTCAGACCGGCGATCGCCGCAATGGCAATGGGTGCTGTGATTCGGCGGTGGAATGACCGCATTTTTCCTCCTCGTTGAGTTTGATGAAGATGCGCCGGGGATATCCCCGGACAAACACCCAGGTGCTGCAGGAACAGCTTCTGTGCCGAAAACGATCAGATAAGGAACCGGTTCCACACCACAAGGTACGGTACGCCGGGCCGAATCGCAAGACCAGATTTGTCACGGAATGGCAAAGATCGCACTCCCGCCACGACACCTTCGAAAGTTCGTCCCGCGGGACGTGTCGCATTCCGGCGGATATAATGGAACCGGTTCCAGCGGGCCTGCCAGAGCTGTACAGTGTTGGAAACGGGTCCAAGGGCGGAGGCTGGAATGAGCGCAATTGCGGATGTCGCACGCCTCGCCGGCGTCGCGAAGGCCACAGCCTCCCGTGCCCTGAGCGGTCGTGGCTATGT
This sequence comes from Cryobacterium sp. M96, assembly GCF_002929845.1. Classification (GTDB taxonomy): domain Bacteria; phylum Actinomycetota; class Actinomycetes; order Actinomycetales; family Microbacteriaceae; genus Cryobacterium; species Cryobacterium sandaracinum. The sequence goes on along the minus strand of NZ_PJJS01000047.1, from coordinate 106,272 downwards.
GTCGGAGCAGACCCGGATCAAGGTCATCGCTGCAGCCAGGGAGATCGGTTACGTCGCTTCACCCAACGCGGCCAGCCTCGTCACCGGCCGAACCAAGAGCATCGGCGTGATCATCCCGTTCATCAGCCGCTGGTTTTTCTCCGAGGTTCTGGAGAGCATGGAACAGGCGCTGCTGGACAAGGGGTACGACATGACCCTCTACAACCTGCCGGCACCCTCACCCGAACGAGAGAGGGTCTTCGAGTACTTCCTCGCGCGCAAACGCTTCGACGGAGTGATCTCGGTCGGTGTGGCGCTCAGCGATGAGGAGGTCACCCTGCTGCACCGTCTGGGCCGCCCGCTGGTCGGAATCGGCGGACCCATCCGCGGCGTGGACACGATCGCCATCGACGACGTTGCCGCGGCCCGGCTCGCCACCGAGCACCTGCTCAGCCTGGGGCACACGGACATCGTGCACATCGGCGGCAGCAAAGAAGACGAGATGGACTTCCAGGTGCACAGCAACCGGCTCACCGGTTTCTACGCCGCCATGAGCGCCGCCGGCCTGCCCACCGAACGCTCGGGCCTGTTCTACGCCTGCGAGTTCACGATGCCGGGCGGCTACGAGGTGGGCCTCGCCGTGTTCGGCGACCCGCGCACCCGCCCCACCGCGGTCTTCGCCGCGAGCGACGAGATCGCGATCGGTTTGATCGTCGCCGCCAGGGAACTGGGCATCCAGGTGCCGGCCGACTTGTCCGTGATCGGGATCGACGGACATCCGTATGCCGATATGTTCCGTCTGACCACCCTTGAGCAGCACCCGCGCACACAGGGCCGGCTCGCGGTGCAGGCCCTCCTGACGGAATTGGAGAACCCCACTCAGCACGGCGACGAGGATCACCTGACCCGGCTGCCCACGAACCTGGTCATCCGCTCGAGCACCAGCGGCCCACGGCTCACCCACGGGGGCTGACACCGTGCGTCGGGCCTGACGGAACGGGCATAACGACAGAAGGCGCCGCATCCGATGGATGCGACGCCTTCTCTGTGTGGACGGCTTGCGCCGTCACGCCTCTACGAGAAGCAGAGAACCCCTCGCGGGGCCCCGACTACTTGAGGACTGCGGTGGCGCCGGCAGCTTCGAGAGCAGCCTTGCCCTTTTCAGCGGCTTCCTTGGAAACGCCTTCGAGGACGGCCTTCGGCGCGCCATCGACGACGGCCTTGGCCTCGCCGAGGCCCAGGCTGGTGAGCTCGCGCACAACCTTGATGACCTGGATCTTCTTGTCGCCGACAGCCTCGAGGATGACGTCGAAAGCGGACTGCTCTTCGACCTCTTCAACGGGGGCGGCGGGACCGGCAGCGCCGGCAGCGGCGACCGGTGCAGCGGCGGTGACCTCGAAGGTCTCCTCGAACGCCTTGACGAACTCGGAGAGTTCGATGAGGGTGAGGCCCTTGAACTGTTCGAGCAATTCCTCGGTGGAAAGCTTTGCCATGATTTTTCTCCCTATAGTTTCTTAGTTACTCACCGCGATGCCAGGCAGATGCCTAGTTCGCGGACTCCTGCTTCTCACGCAGCGCGTCGATGGTGCGAACAGCCTTCGACAGCGGTGCGTTGAACAGATATGCGGCTCCGAACAGCGAGGCCTTGAATGCGCCGGCCAGCTTGGCCAGCAGCACTTCGCGGGACTCGAGGTCGGCGAGCTTGCCTACCTCTGCGGCGGTGAGCGGGTTACCGTCGAAGTAACCACCCTTCACTACCAGGAGAGGGTTTGCCTTGGTGAAGGCACGCAGGGTCTTCGCAACGGCGACAGGGTCTCCGTGAACGAATGCGATTGCGGACGGACCGACAAGCTCGTCGTCAAACGACGTGATGCCGGCGTTGTTCGCCGCAATCTTGGTCAGCGTGTTCTTCACCACGGCGTACGTGGCGTCCGCACTGATGGAAACGCGCAGCGACTTGAGCTGCGCAACAGTGAGACCGCGGTACTCGGTGAGCAGAACGGCGGTCGAGCTCTGGAATTTCTCCGTAAGCTCGGCGACCGTTGCTTCCTTGTTCGCCATGGCGCTCCTCTTGGTTTCATGTGCCGGTAGCCCGGGGAGCAGACATGAAAAAAGCTCCGGCGCAGGCGCCGGAGCTGGGAACGCATTCCAGTGAATGCAGTCTGACTTCGAATCCTGCGCGGGCCGTTCACGTGAATGAACCTTCGATTGCCAGTGCATTTCTACACGGCAATAACCGGCGGTCTTTGGCTTTCGCCCACGATACGGGATGGTGGAGGCCGGTGCAAATCGGTATCCGTTCACTGCATCCCCGAACCCGCCTCCCGCTGCCTGCTGCCCGCTGCCCGCCTGCGACTCCTGAACCCGACCCTGAACCAATTCGACGGAGATTTTGCCCGAAATGGCCGGTTTCGGGTTCAAAACCTTGTTCTGGAGCAAAATCTCCGTCGAATTCGCATGGCGAACCGGGCAGACCACGCACCGGCACGGGACGGGATCAGGCGAGCGCGACGGGGAGGGAGACGAGGAAGCACGTGAAACCGGGGCGGCTCTCGACCTCGATCTCGCCCTGGTGCGCGGCCACGACCGCGTGGGCGATGGCCAGGCCGAGGCCCGTGCTGCCCGTTCCCCGGTAGCGCGTGCTGTCGCCGCGGGTGAAACGCTCGAACAGTGTGGCCCGGAGGTTCTCGGAAATGCCGGGGCCGTCATCCGTCACTGTCAGGATAACGCGGTCGTTCTGGCGCGCGAGGGCCACGTCGACCGTGGTCTCGGGGGGCGTGTGGATACGCGCGTTGGCGAGCAGGTTGGCGAACACCTGGTGCAGCCGCGCGGCATCACCGACGATTTCCACCGGCTCGTCGGGCAGCTCCAGGCCCAGCACCCGTCCCGGGCCGGCGGCGTGGGCGTCGCTGACGACGTCCACGATCAGGCTGGTCAGGTCGACCGGGCTGCTGACCAGCTCCCGGCCTTCGTCGAGACGGGCGAGGAGCAGCAGGTCTTCGACCAGGCCGGTCATCCGCACCGATTCCGACTCGATCCGCCCCAGGGAATGCAGCGCGTCCGGCGGCAGTTCCTGGTCGGAGCGGCGGGTGAGTTCGGCGTAGCCGCGGATCGACGCCAGCGGCGTGCGCAGCTCGTGGCTGGCGTCGGCGACGAACTGGCGCACCTTGCGCTCACTGGCCTGACGTGTTTCGAGCGCCACGTCCACGTGGTCGAGCATGCGGTTCAGCGCCGATCCCACCCGGCCGACCTCGGTGCGGGGGTCGGTGTCGGCGGCCGGTACCCGGTCGACGAGCGAGACCTCCCCACGGTCCAGGGGGAGCTCGGACACCCGCGCCGCCGTCTCGGTCACGCGCACCAACGGGCGCAGGGCGAGCCGCACGATCCAGGTGGCCAGAATCGCGACGATGAGGATGCCGACCAGGGAGACCACCGCAATGATGATGCCCAACTGGGTGACCGTGTTCTGCACCCCGGAGAGCGGCAGGCCCACCAGGTAAAGGGTGCCGTTGCGGGTCGTGTCGGCCCTGACCCGGTAGCTGCCGGCGTCTTCGCCGAGATGCACCGTCACCGCGGTCGATTCCCGCATCTGTTCGGCCAGCAACTGCACCTGCTCACCGGTCAGCTTGGCGATCTCGCCGCTCTCCTCCTCCGTGTAGCCGGCCGTGACGGTCGAGCCGTCGTAGACCAGGGCCAGCGTTCCAGGCTGCTGGGCCGGACCGGACAGAATCATCTGCGCCGTCGGTGTGAAGAGTGCCCCGTTGCCGCCCTCGTCGTCCGCATCCCGGCGCACGTCGATCACGGCGCCTGACCGGTCCGACGCGCTTTGCAGCTGCTGGTCGAGGCCGTCGATCAGGGAGGCACGGAGAATGGCGACGCTGACCATCCCGATACCAATACTGACCAGGGCGAGGAGGCCGACGACGGCGAGCACCAGCCGCCGGCGCAGGGTCCACGGCGCGCGTCGCCGGCGAGCTCCCGGCTCGCGGGGAGAATTCGGGGTCACGAAGCGGTCTTCAACATATAGCCGGCGCCGCGCACCGTGTGGATCATCGGCACGCGGCCGGCGTCGACCTTCTTGCGCAGATAGGAGATGTAGATCTCGACGACGGAGGACTTGCCGCCGAAGTCATAGCTCCACACCCGGTCGAGGATCTGGGCCTTGCTGAGCACCCGCCGGGGGTTGCGCATCAGGAAGCGCAACAGTTCGAATTCGGTGGCGGTCAGCTCGATCGCGTCTCCCCCGCGGAACACCTCGTAGCTGTCCTCGTCGAGGGTGAGGTCGCCGACCGAAATGCGGGGATCCAGGGAGTCGGCCACGGTGAGGGTGGACCGGCGGATGAGCCCGCGGAGCCGGGCGACGACCTCTTCAAGGCTGAACGGTTTGGTGACGTAGTCGTCGCCGCCGGCCGTCAGCCCCTTGAGCCGGTCGTCGAGGGAGTCCTTGGCCGTGAGGAAGAGCACGGGCGTCTCGTGGCCGTCCGAGCGCACGCGTTGCAACACCTGCAGGCCGTCGAGGTCGGGCAGCATGATGTCGAGCACGATCGCATCCGGCCGGAATTCGCGGGCGATCGTGAGCGCCTGACGCCCCTCGCCGGCCGTGCGCACCTCCCAGCCCTCATAGCGCAGCGCCATCTGGAGCAGATCGGTCAGCGTGGGTTCGTCGTCGACCACGAGCACCCGGATGGCGCTGCCGTCCGCCCTGGTCAGGCGCGGTGCGCGGACCACTCGCTCGTTCTCGCTAGTGCTCATGATTACCAGTATCCGAGTGTTGGCTATGAATCGGCTATGCGCAGTCTTGGTCTCTGCTGTGACGCGAAACCGTCATCCGTCCGCTGTCGCCCCGCAGCCATAGCGCGACGGCTGATGCCGCCCGGCGTGGGCAGGCCCGGCGAACAGGCACAATGGAACAGTGACGAACCAGCTGCTCTCCCTGTTCGATGAGGAGGTGCATCCGTCGCCCGTCGATGCCCGGCCGGTGGCGCCCCTGGTCGCCGCGGCGCACCTCCGGCGCATCGTTGCCGATTCCACCGACCGGGTGACCTGGCTGCGGGCCCGCGCCCAGGGGATCACGGCCACGGATGTCGCCAAGCTCGCCACCCCGAAATCGCTGCAGACCGCCGTCTACGACAAGCTCAACGGCAGCAGCTTCAACGGCAACAGCTTCACGGACCACGGGCGCGCCCGGGAGCCCGAGATCGCGGCCTGGGTGCTCGGCCGCTACGGCATCGAGCCCAGCACGGCCCTGTTCCACGCGGCCCACCACCGGCGGCACCTGGCCACCCCCGACGGCGTCGGCACCGGTTCAGGCCAGGGTGCCGGCGGCCTTGAACTGGCCGAGATCAAGACGACGAGCAAGGCCTGGCGCAGCATCCCGCGCTCGTACTTGCGTCAGGTGTGGTGGCAGCAGTACGTGCTCGGCGCCGAACGCACCCTGCTCGTCTGGGAACAGCACCAGGACTTCGTCCCCGTGAATGCCGAGCCCGAGTGCCGGTGGATCGACCGTGACGAAGACCAGATCGCGATCCTGGTGGGGTACGCCAACAACCTGATCGCCCTGCTCAACCAGCAGACCACCTCGGGTCCACCGCCCGCGCAGGCCTGACCGGTCGTCCACCGGTCGTCCACCGGTTTCGCAGCGCGCGGATGCCCGCGGGAAAGCCGCTTGCCGGGTGTCGCAGGCGGCTTTCCCCTCGGCGTCACGCCACTACTGATCGAGCAAGTTCGCGCCGCTTCGGGTGCGGTACGACTTTTTCAGATGAGCCGGGCGGAGTGCTGAGTACTGGCTCGGTGGGGGGATGATCCGAACCCAAGAGAGACCGGATGCGGGAAACCAGGGACTCTTCCACACACCGGGGTCGGTCCCCCTTTATGTGGACAGACTATGCGCCTGGCCCCCCTTCCAGCCAGACCTCGCCGCCACCAGATTCGGCCTCTTGCACCCCCAATTCGAGGGACACCGGGATGTGCCGGTTTGTCCCGGTTGTGCCCCGGCGGCGCGCAACCCACGAGAGAATGGGCAGATGGGAAACGCCACGAATCACTCACCGACCATGCGCGCCCTCGTGATCGACCGCCCCGGCCCGGCCGACGAGCTGCACCTGGCCGAGGTGGACGCCCCGATCGCGATTTTTGATGAACTCCTCGTGCGGGTCGTCGCCGCCGGAGTCAACCCGATCGATGCCAAAACCAGGGCCGGCGGCGGCGTCACGAAGGCCATCCGCGGCTACCCGACCGTGCTCGGACTCGATTTCAGCGGCGTCGTGGTCAGCGCGCCCTACGAGGCGTTCCCGCTGCAGCCCGGCGACGCGGTCTTCGGCATCGCCCGCGTGCCCCGCACCCCCGGCAGCTACGCCGAGCTGGTGACCGTCTCCAGCCTGAACGTCACCCGCAAGCCCGTGCGACTCAGTCACGTCGAGGCGGCCGCTGTACCGGTAGCGGCGCTCACCGCGTGGGGCATGGTCGTGGACCTGGCCGCGGCGGCTCCCGGGCAACGGATGCTCATTCACGCCGGCAGCGGCGGGGTCGGCCATTTCGCCGTGCAGTTTGCCAAGGCCTTCGGCGCCCACGTGACCGCGACCGGGTCGACCCGCAACCTTGATTTCCTGCGAGAGCTCGGCGCCGACGTCGTCATCGACCACACCCAGACCCGGTTCGACGAGGTGCTCTCCGGGCTGGACGCGGTGATCGACCTGGTCGGCAATGTTCACGACAACACCGGCACTCGGTCGCTCGGCGTGCTGCGCCCCGGCGGAATCCTGGTGAACGCGCCGACCGGAAGCTGGCCGACCATGGTGGAGGAGGCCGTGGCCGCGGGCATCCGTGCCACCGGATTCAAGGTGGCGCCCTCCGGGCACACCCTCGACGTCATCACCGAACTCATCGACGACGGCGCCGTGCGGGTGCACGTGGACCGGGTGTTCCCCCTCGCAGAAGGCGCGGCGGCGCACCGCCTGATCGAGGAGGGACACACACGCGGCAAGATCGTGCTGCGGGTGACGGATGACCCGACCGGCTCCTCTGCGGACTCTGCCACTGCCTCTGCCTCGACCGCTGCCGGCTCCGACTCTGCCGGGCCTCGCTCGTGAGCGGCGACGGCCCGTCCCTCGTCTGGTTCCGCGACGACCTGCGCCTCGCGGACAACCCGGCCCTGCAGGCCGCGCTCGAACGCGGCAAGCCGATCGTGGCCGTGTACGTGCTGGACGAGGAGTCCCCTGCGGTCCGGCCGCTCGGTGGCGCGGCCCGGTGGTGGCTTCACGGGAGCGTGACAGCGCTGGCCGACTCGCTGGAACGCCTGGGCGGCCGGTTGACGCTGCGCCGGGGGCCGGCCGAGGACATGATCATGGCGCTCGCGGCATCCGTCGGCGCCGACGCCGTATTCTGGAACCGTCGCTACGGCGCCGCCGAGCGCGAGGTGGACACCCGGATCAAGTCGAACCTCACCGCGGCCGGAACGGAGGCCCGCAGCTTTGCCGGCGCTCTCCTGTTCGAGCCGTGGACGATCCAGACCGGCCAGGGGGGCACCTACTCGGTGTTCACCCCCTTCTGGCGGGCGTGCACGGCCGGCCCGCCGCCGCGCGCACCCTACCCCGCACCCGAGTCGATCCCCGGCTTCCCCGGAGAGATCCCCTCCGACGCGCTCGCGAGCTGGGGCCTCCTGCCGACCCGGCCCGACTGGGCGGCCGGGCTGCGGGGCGCCTGGCAGCCCGGCGAGGACTCCGCTCACCGCCTGCTCGAGACCTTCCTGAGCGAGTCCCTCACTCGGTACGGCGACGAGCGCGACGAGCCGGCCCAGGCGGTCACCTCGCGTCTGTCGCCGCACCTGCGCTGGGGCGAGATCAGTCCATTCCAGATCTGGCATGCAACCGAGCGGGCCAGGATCGGCCTCACCGGGCCCGCCCAGGCCAGTGCGACCCGATTCCTTACCGAGATCGGCTGGCGGGAGTTCAGCTACCACGTGCTGTTCACCAACCCCACCCTCGCCACCGTCAACCTGCGGCCCGAATTCGACGCTTTCCCCTGGCCGAAACTTGACCAGCGCGTGCTCGAAGCCTGGCAGCGCGGCCGCACCGGGATCTCGCTCGTCGACGCCGGCATGCGAGAACTCTGGCGCACCGGCAGCATGCACAATCGAGTGCGCATGGTGACGGCATCGTTCCTGATCAAGAACCTGCTGATCGACTGGCGGCTCGGAGAGCAGTGGTTCTGGGACACCCTCGTCGACGCCGACGCCGCGAGCAACCCGTTCGGCTGGCAGTGGGTGGCCGGGTCCGGCGCCGACGCCGCCCCCTTCTTTCGGGTCTTCAACCCGGAGCTGCAGGCGAAGAAGTTCGATCCAAACGCGGAGTATATCCGTCAGAACGTGCCGGAATACGGCACGGATGCCTACCCGGCCCCGATCGTCGACCTCGGCGAGACGAGACGGGCGGCCCTCGCCGCCTACGAACAGATCAAGGGGATGAAGGAGCAGTCGATCGCGGCCCGCGCGGCCGGGGCGGAGGGCACCGGTTAGAGCGCCCGCTCCAGCACGAAGTCGTCCTCGTACCGTTCGCCCACCAGGAAGCGCTTCTCGCCGACCGTGACGAACCCGTTCTTCTCGTAGAAGCGAATGGCCCGCGCGTTCTCCTGGTTCACGCCCAGCCAGCTGCCGGCCGCGCCCCGCGCCCGGGCGGCGTCCAGGGTCGCGTTCATCAGGGCCGCCGCCACCCCGCGGCCGTGCGTCTCGGCGCGCAGGTAGCACTTGCTCAGTTCCGCCGTGGGTCGGATCGTGGCCGCCGCCCGCGCATCGTCATCGGCCGGCTCGGCGAATACGAGCATCGTGTAGCCGAGCATGACCCCGGCCTCCCCGGCCACTTCGGCCACGAGAATCAGCCGGTCCGGGTCGGCCAGGTAGGCGTCGAAGTTGCCCTCCGCGAGCACGTCACGCAGGAACGCGGCGATGGCCTCGGCCGAGGTGTGTGGCGGGCAGGCGAGCGCGAAGGTGGCGACGGCCAGCTCGGCCAGCGCCGCGGCATCCGTCGCCGTCGCCGTGCGAATCTCGATCACCGATCCAGCTTATCGACGACCCCACCAGCCCACCACTGCATGCGAGAGCGCGCACGATGCCCCCTCAGTAGTGCTGAACGGGCTGAGTGCGCGCTTACGCGGCCAGGAGCTACAGGTAACGGGCGTACGCTCCCACGGTGAGGAACGTCGGGAACTCGGGCTCGAGCGCGCATGCCCGGAACACCTCGAGCGCGTCGTCGAACCGGTCTCCGGGCGTGCGCTCGAGTGCCTCGTAAACGTCGACGAGCTGTTCCTCGACCCAGGTTCCGTCGATCCGGATGCCCTCGGCGGTGATCGAGCCCAGGTGGATCCACTGCCAGATCTGTGAGCGGGAGATTTCCGCGGTCGCGGCGTCCTCCATCAGGTTGTCGATGGCCGCCGCGCCGACGCCGCGCAGCCAGGACTCGATGTAGCGCAACCCGATCGTGAGGTTGTCGTGAACGCCGGCCTCGGTGATCTGCCCGCCGACGGACTCCACGTCGAGCAGCTGGGCGGCCGTGACGCTCACCTCGGCGCGGGTGCGGTGCAGCTGGTTCGGCTGGTCGCCGAGCACGCGGTCGAACTCGGCTTGGGCCGTCGGGATGAGGTCCGGGTGCGCCACCCAGGTGCCGTCGAAGCCGTCGGTGGCCTCGCGCTTCTTATCGGCGGCCACCGCCTCGAGGGCACGCCGGGTCACCTCCGGGTCGCGCCGGTTCGGGATGAACGCGCTCATTCCGCCGACGGCATACGCACCGCGCCGGTGGCAGGTCGACACCAGCAGCTCGGTGTAGGCACGCATGAAGGGCACGGTCATCGTGATCTGCTTGCGGTCGGGGAAGACGAACCGGCTCCCGCGGGTGCGGAACGTCTTGATGATGCTGAAGATGTAGTCCCAACGTCCGGCGTTCAGGCCTGCGCAATGGTCACGCAGCTCGTAGAGGATCTCCTCCATCTCGAAGGCGGCCTGGATCGTCTCGATCAACACGGTGGCCCGGATGGTGCCGTACTCGATGCCGAGGCGGTCCTCCGAGTGACTGAAGATATCGTCCCAGAGACGGGCCTCGACATGGCTCTCGAGCTTCGGCAGGTAGAAGTACGGCCCGCTGCCGCCCTCGATCAGGTGCTGCGCGTTGTGGAAGAAGTACAGCCCGAAGTCGACGAGGCTGCCGGACGCGTTCGTCCGGCGGTTCGCGCGGTCGACGAACGTCAGGTTCTTCTCCACCAGCTGCCAGCCGCGCGGGCGCATCACGATGGTGGGCGTGGCGCCGGTGGCGTCGCCGGTGACGGCGTATTGCTTGCCCTCCGGGCTGGTGAAGCTCAGCTGACCGCGCACCTGGTCGAACAGGGTCAGCTGGCCCTCGACGACGTTCGCCCAGGTGGGGCTGGTGGCGTCTTCCTGGTCGGCCAGCCAGACCTTCGCGCCCGAGTTCAGCGCGTTGATGGCCATCTTGCGGTCGGTCGGCCCGGTGATCTCCACCCGGCGGTCGACCAGCCCGGGACCCGCACCGGCAGCCGTCCAGGTGAGGTCACGACGGATGTGCGCGGTCTCGGTGAGGAATCCCGGGTCGCGCCCATTGGAGGCATCCACGCGCTTGCGCAGTCGAGTCGCCAGCAAGTCCTGCCGCGTACCGGCGAACCGGTCGTGCAGCTCGGCCAGGAATACCAGCGCCTCCGGCGTGAGGATCTCCTCATAGCGCGGACCGAGATCGCCGGTGATCTCGAGGTGCGGTTCGATGGTGGCAAAACTGCCGGTGTTCGTGGTCAGACTGGCGGCCTGGACCTGGTCGGATGTCGCCAGGGGCGGGGTGTTCATGGGCTGAGCTCCTTCGGAAGTTGAACGGGGAGGGCTGCGTGACTGGCGCCGCCTGGGGAAAGCGCCATTGCTTGCCTGATTCCCACTGTGGACTAGGAGACCCGGTCACGCCGTCGCCGGCATAACAGAAGAACAGCATTTCTTCTGGCTACGAGAAGTTATCCCCGGAGTATGTGAGCATGGGGCATGGTCACCGTCGATCCCGCCTTCCGCTCCTCCCTGTCCGCGGCTCCTCCCGAGGAGGCAGGGCTCGATGCGCTCACCCTGGGGCGGCGCATCCGTGAACTGCGCACGAACCGGCGCATGACTCTGGACGCCCTTGCGGCCGCCATCGACCGGGCACCCTCTCAGGTGTCGATGATCGAGAACGGCAAGCGCGAGCCGCGCCTGTCGATGCTGCGCACCATCGCGACCGCGCTCGGCACCACGGTCGACGACCTATTGAAAACGGATGCCCCGTCCGAGCGGGCGGCGCTGGAAATCGCCGTCGAGCGCGCTCAGCGGGGCCCCGTGCTTACCGCCCTCGGACTGCCGCATATCCGTGTTGGCCGGGGAACGAGCGACGAAATATTGCAGACACTGCTCAGCCTGCACAACGAGATCCTGCGCCTGCACCGGGAGCGGGCGGCGACCCCGGAGGAGGCCCGGCGAGCGAACGTGGAGCTGCGAGCCACCATGCGGGCCCGGGACAATTACTTTCCCGAGCTCGAGGCACAGGCGCAGCGCCTGCTCGCCGCGGTCGGCCACACCGGCGGGCCGGTTTCCCACCAGGTGGTGGCCGACATGGCGACCCATCTCGGCTACTCGCTGCACTACGTGGGCGACCTTCCGAACTCGACCCGCTCGGTGACGGACAAGCGCAACCGGCGCATCTACCTGCCCACCGAGCAGTCGGCGTCCCGCGACTCCCGCTCCCCCATTCTGCAAGCGTTCGCCACCCTGCTCTGCGAACACGAGGAGCCCGGAAACTATGCGGAATTTCTGTCTCAGCGGGTGGAGACCAACTATCTGACCGCGGCCATCCTGCTGCCCGAAAAAGACACCGTGAAACTCCTCACCGAGGCGAAGAACCTGCGACGTATCTCGATGGAGGATCTGCGGGACGCCTTCGCGGTGTCCTATGAGACGGCGGCGCACCGGTTCACGAACCTCGCCACCGCGCGGCTCGACATCCCGGTGCACTTCATGAAGGTGCACGAGTCCGGCACCATGATCAAGGCGTACGAAAACGATTCGGTGCGCTTCCCGAGCGACGCGCTCGGCGCGGTCGAGGGCTCGACGGTCTGCCGCAACTGGACCGCGCGCACCGTCTTCCACGTCGCCGACCGGTTCAGCCCCTGGTACCAGTACACCGACACCCCGAGCGGTACCTTCTGGTGCACCTCGCGCATCGAGAAGGCCAAAGAGGGCGACTACTCCGTCAGTGTGGGCGTGCCGTTCACGCACGTGAAGTGGTTCCGTGGCCGCGAAACCAACAACCGGGCCGTGTCCACCTGTCCCGACGAGTCGTGCTGCCGCCGCGCGCCCGAGGAGCTCTCGGAGCGCTGGTCCGGGCAGTCCTGGCCGGCCGCGCGCACGCCCACCAGCCTGCTCGCGGCCCTGCCCACGGGCACCTTTCCCGGCGTCGACCAGACCGAGGTGTTCCAGTTTCTGGAGTCGCACGCGCCGGTGAGATGAGAGCGGGGCGGGCACATGGCCGACGGGGACCGCGCCTGAGATGATGAACGAGTAGCAGAGCCGCGCCGAACAAAGGACGATCCGTGGGCACGACCATTTTCGAGCGGGCCAGGCCCGCCGCATCCGTCATCGCGGGCGCCCTCGCCGACACCCGCTCCGCGCCGTTCTGGCTGGACGACGTGTCTCCGCAGACCGGCTACCCGACCCTCACGGCCGACCTCGACTGTGATCTCGCCATCGTCGGCGGCGGCTACCTCGGACTCTGGACCGCCGTGCTCGCTCAGCAGGAGAACCCGGGCGCTCGCGTGGTGCTGCTCGAAGCGCGCACGATCGGCTGGGCTGCGTCGGGCCGCAACGGCGGTTTCTGCGAGGCCAGCCTGACCCACGGCGAGGAGAACGGCCGACGCCGCTGGCCGACGGAGATCGACCGGCTCACCGAACTCGGCCTCAAGAACCTCGACGAGATCGAGCGGGCCGTCACCGAGCTCGGGCTGAAGTGCGACTTCGAGCGCACCGGCGCCATCGACCTGGCCGTCGAGGAGCACCAGGTCGACTGGCTGCGCGAGGAACCGACCGGAACCGACAGCGTGTTCCTGGATGCCGCGGCCCTGCGCGCCGAGGTCGGCTCCCCCACGTACCTGGCCGGCATCTGGCACAAGCGAAGCAACGCGCTCGTGCACCCGGGTAAGCTGGCTACCGAGCTCGCCCGGGTCGCCACCGAACTTGGGGTCGAGATCTTCGAACACACCCCGGTGAAGAACCTGGACACGCAGGGACTCAGTCCGGCGCAGGGCACCCGGCTCCGCACCGAGTCGGGTGTGGTGCGGGCGACGAAGACCGCGCTGGCGACCAACGTGTTCCCTTCGCTGCTGGCCCGCAACCGCCTGTCCACGGTGCCGGTCTACGATTACGTGCTGATGACCGAGCCGCTGTCGCCCGATCAGCTCACCGCCATCGGCTGGCAGAAGCGGCAGGGGCTGAGCGATCTGGCCAACCAGTTCCACTACTACCGGTTGAGCGCAGACAACCGCATACTCTTCGGCGGCTACGACGCGATCTACCACTACGGAGCCCGAGTGCGGAGCGGCTATGAGAACCGGCCGGAAAGCTTCCAACAATTGGCCGGCCACTTCTTCACCACATTTCCGCAGCTGGCCGGGCTGCGCTTCAGCCACCAGTGGGCCGGCGCCATCGACACGTCGACCCAGTTCTGCGCGTTCTATGGCACGGCCCGCGGCGGACGGATCAGCTACGCCGCCGGGTTCACCGGTCTGGGCGTGGCCGCGACGCACTTCGCGGCGAAGGTCATGCTCGACCAACTGGCGGAGCGCAGGACCGAGCGCACGCAGCTGGAGATGGTGCGCGGGCGGCCGCTCCCGTTCCCACCGGAGCCCCTCGCTTCGATGGGCATCCAGACCACGCGCTGGTCACTCGACCGCGCCGACCACAACCGAGGCCGCCGCAACATCATCCTGAAGACGCTCGACGCGCTGGGCCTCGGCTTCGACTCGTAGGGCTCGATAGCGCTCGATAGCGCTCGGAACCCTGGCAGCGTCCGCGGCCCGAACGAATTCGACGGAGATTTGGCTCAAAACGGTTTAAACCACGTTGGGAGAGCGCTCCATCCTTAAAATCTCCGTCAAATTGGTTCGACGGGCGGGGTGGGTGAGCCACGGCATCCGTGGGTCCGAGGCAACGGATGCCGCGGCGCGGCTCAGGCCTCCCCGGGTTCAGGTCGGGACGGCGCTGATCAGGAGATAGCGGTCGCCGATGACCTCAAAGGCCGTGCTGGTGGCCTGCACGATGTCCATCTGATTCGACAGGTCGTTCAGGAGGTCCATGATCGGCCGGTATTCCAGCTGGCTGCGGATCTGACCCAGCACCCGTTGCGACCCTCGGTCACACCGACGCGGTCGGTGTGCGGTTCCATCTCGCGCAGGCATTGTTCCGCCCGCGAGATGAACAAGGCCACCGACCGCGGAAACAGCCGGCCTCGTAGGCCCCCGACGGAGCGCCGGATGGTCGTCCCCGAAGGCCCGCTGGCCTCGGTCAACGACCGGGTTGGCCAGCAACCGTGCGGTCATGTCTCCCTGCTCCAGGCTGCAGAAGTGCCGCGCCTCATCGCGGCTGACGCCGGACTCGACCGTGGGCCGCTCCTCCTGCTCGATCACGCGGGGCACCGCGGCCAGCGGGACGGGCCGTGAGCGAGGTGAGCTCGGGGAACATTTCATCCCCCGGCGCGGGGCGCGCCCCGTCCAGCGCGTCCAGCCGCTCAGCCCGCAAGACTGCGGTCCGCCATAGCCCTCGACGAGGTCAACCATGCTGGGCTCGTAGCGGCCCGGTGTTGCCGGAATCTTCTCCCCACAAGACACCATGGTTGTATGCAACAGTGCCCCCCGATTCAGGGTCCATCTCAGAGGAATATGGCGTAGTGAGCACCGGGATTCGAGAAGATTGCATACAGTAAAACCCCCTGGATCGAGTCGGAACGGAGGGATGAGTCGTGAAGACCTTCCTCCCCTCCTGGCAATCCCCCGGCGAACCTCATTGCTCTCTCGCCCGTCGGCCCCGACGTCGGCCGACGATGAGCCTGTCCCCTCCGACGGATTCCGCGCCACGGCACTGCTCGACCTGCGCGGTCTGCAGATTACCGAGAGCACCCAGACGGGTGCCCCGGTGCTGGCCACGGGCATCTCCCTCTCGGTGGCGCAGGGTGAGGTCATCGGCCTGGTCGGTGTCACCGGTTCCGGGGCACGCGAGATCGCTCTGGCCATCCCGGGCCGGCTGCCCGAACCGGCGGTGATCGCGGCCGGCTCCATCCTGATCGACGGTATCGAGCTCGTCGGGGCATCGCGGCGCGCCCTCAACCGGCTGCGCGACGCGAGAATCTCTCTCATTTCCCCTGCCGCGCCCACGGGCCTGGCCCCGGACCAGGTCATCGGCCGCCAGCTCGCCCGAACCCTGCGCCGGACAGGGGGTCTGTCCCGAACGGATGCCGCCCGGCGTGCGTTGGAACTCCTCGAGAAGGTCGGGCTGCCGGATCCGCAGGCGACGTCGCTGGTGGTTCCGACCCAGCTCGAACCGACCGCGCTGCTCCAGGTGACGATCGCGGCCGCGCTCTCACAGCCCCCGGACATCCTGATCCTGGACGAGCCGACGCGCGCCGTCGAGGCTGCGGGCGAGCCCTCCGCACTGGAGCTCTGCCGCGGGTTCGTCCAGGAGTTCGGACTGTCGATCATCGTGGTCTCCCGGAACCTCGGCCTGGCGGCCGCCACCTGCGACCGAGTGGCGGTCGTGGAGGCGGGACGGGTCGTCGAGCAGGCTTCGGCGGCTGAGATCCTCGCTTCACCGCGGCATCCGCACACCCACAGCCTGCTCGAGGCGGCCCGCTCCGCGCGCGGCTGACCGGTTCCGGTTAGGCCGGTTCCGTTCGCGATCCGGACCGACCCGGCGACACCGCGTTGCGCGCTGCGAGGATGTGCGAGCGCATGGCGACCTCGGCCCAGAGTGCGTCTCCCGACCATAGCGCCGTGAGGATGTCGCGGTGGTGGTGGTTGCTGCCGGCCCGGAAGACGGCGGCGTCGCGGCGGAAGAGCGAGGCCATCATCGGGGCGCGGCCGACGGACGTGGCCAGGGCCATCAGCTGGGTGACGCCCGACGCGGCCACGATGATGCGGTGGAATTCGGCGTTGAGCACGCCCAGCCGGCCGATGCCCTCGGCGTCGGTTGCGCGCACGAACTCCTCCATGGCGTCAATCAGGATGGCCAGCCGGTCGAGGTCGGCCGGCTCGATCCGCGCCGCCGCGAGGCCCGCCGCCCTGCTCTCGAGAGCCGCGCGAAGAAAATACGTCTCGCAGATCTGCTCGGTGGTCCATTCCACGACCGTGGCACCCCGGTTCGGCACGAACTCCACCAGGCCGGCCTCGTCGAGCCGGCGCAGCGCCTCGCGCACGGGGGTGCGGCTGACGCCGAGTTCCTGGGCCAGCGCCGTCTCCCGCAGCGTGGCCCTGGCGGGCAATTCCCCCGAGAGGATGCGCGCACGCAGGTTCGCGAACACGGTCTGTCCCCCCGTCACCCCCACTGTGCTCCTCCCCCGTCGATCGGCCTGACGGCCAATCTGCTTGCCACTATGTCACATCGCGGCCTCAGGAGAACGCGTTCAGGCCGGTCAGGGCCCGCCCGAGCACGAGTTGGTGGATTTCGTCGGTGCCCTCATA
Organism: Cryobacterium sp. M96; assembly: GCF_002929845.1. Taxonomy (GTDB): domain Bacteria; phylum Actinomycetota; class Actinomycetes; order Actinomycetales; family Microbacteriaceae; genus Cryobacterium; species Cryobacterium sandaracinum. The sequence continues at coordinate 89,562 of NZ_PJJS01000047.1, read as the reverse complement.
GGTGCGCACCGATTCCAGGTTCGCCAGGTGGCGCATCACCGGGAATTCGCTGGTAATGCCGTCGCCGCCGAGGATGACGCGGGCCTCGCGGGCGATCTGGATCGCCTCGCGCACGCTGTTGAGCTTGCCGATGCTGATCTGGGTGGGGGTCAGCGTGCCGCGCTCCTTGAGCCGACCGAGGTGCAGGGCCAGCAGCACCCCCTTCTCGTATTCCACGAGCATGTCGGCGAGCTTGGCCTGGATCAACTGGGTGGCCCCGATCGGTTTGCCGAACACCTCACGGGTCTTCGCGCGCAGGATGGCGGCGTCGAGGCAGCTGCGGGCGGCGCCCATGGCCCCCCAGACGATGCCGAAGCGCGCCTCGTTGAGGCAGCCGAACGGCCCGGACAGCCCAGCGGCACCGGGCAGGATCGCATCGAATGGCACCTGCACGGCGTCCAGGTGCACGTCGCACTGGATCGACGCACGCATCGAAAGCTTCTTGCCGATGGGGATGGCGGTGAAACCGATACTGTCGGTCGGAACCAGGAAGCCGCGCACACCGGCATCCGTTTGGGCCCAGACGATCGCGACGTCGGCGATGCTGGCCAGGCCGATCCAGCGTTTGGCACCCTCGATCACCCAGCCGTCGGCGCCCCGGGTGGCGGTGGTCGCCATCGCGGCCGGGTCGCTGCCGCCGGTCGGTTCGGTCAACGCGAAGCAGCCCACGAGCTGGCCGGCGGCCATGCCCGGCAGCCAGCGCTGCTTCTGCTCCGCAGACCCATACTTGTGGATGGCCGACATCGCCAGCGAGCCCTGCACCGAGACGAAAGTGCGCCAGCCGCTGTCAGCGGCCTCCAGCTCGAGGCAGACCAGCCCGTAGCTCACCGCCCCCGCGCCGGCGCAGCCGTACCCGGTGAGGTGCATGCCGAGGAACCCGGCCGCCCCGAGTTCAGGGATCAGCTCGGCCCGGAAGTGCTTCTCCTCGAAGTCGTCCTCGATGGTCGGCAGGATGCGGTTGGTCGCGAAAGCGCGCGCCGCGCGCGCCCAGACGATCTCCTCCGGCTCGAGCAGGGCATCGAGGTCGAAGACGGTGTCGACCAGCGGGCTGGGCACAAGCGGGGTGGGGCGGCCTGCGGCGGTCACGAGAGTCCTTTGGGGGTCGGCGGAACACGATAGAGATCTGTGGCTGGTACGGGGGCTGGTACGGGGGCTCGCCCTGGGGCAGCGGTCGGGGACGGGGCGAGCCAGTCGGCGCCCTCGTGCTCGCCTAGCCGCGGCGGGCACAGGCGGTAGGCGGCCGGGCGGCCGGCGAGGTGGATGGGGTTGGCAACCTGGCGGCTGGTGCGGCCGGCCGCACCCAGTTCCACCACCGGGTCGAGCCCCAGCGCGGCGGCGAAGGCGAACGCCTCGTCGAGGGTGTTGACCTGGCCGGCCGGCACACCGGCATCGGTCAGAACGCCCACCCAGTGCGCCGCGGGCTCGGGCCGGAGCCGGTCCTCAATCAACTTTTTCAGCACCGTGCGGTGCCGCACCCGGTCAGCGTTACCGCGGAACCGGTCGTCGTCGGCCAAGGCGGGAGCCCCGAGCAGTCGCACCAGGGTGCGGAACTGGCGATCGTTGCCCACCGCGATCACCAGCGGCCGGTCGGCGGCGTCGAACAGCTCGTACGGCGCGATGCTCGGGTGCGCATTGCCCATCCGGGTCGGTGACTGCCCGGTCGCGAGGGTGCCCGCGGCCTGGTTGGTCAGGGCGGAGAGCAGGGTGGTCAGCAGGTCCACCTCCACCCGGTGGCCGGCGGTCCCGCTCGCGTCGGTCGCGTCACGCGCACGCAGGGCGAGTAGGACGCCGCTGACCGCGTTGAGCCCGGAGAGCACGTCCACGAGGGCCACCCCCACTTTGCTCGGCTCTTCGTCTGGGCGACCGGTGACGCTCATCAGCCCGCCGACAGCCTGTACGAGCAGGTCGTAGCCGGGCAGGCGGGCGCCGGCCCCCGCGCCGAAGCCCGTGATCGAGCAGTAGACCAAGCTCGGATTGACGGCCCGCAGCTGCTCGAAGCCCAGAGCAAACCGGTCCATCACGCCGGGCCGGAAGTTCTCCACCACGACGTCGGCGGTCTCGGCGAGTCGCCGGGCCACGGCCAGTCCCGCATCGGTGCCGAGGTCGCAGACGACGCTGCGCTTGTTGCGGTTCACCGACCCGAAGTAGGTGGAGTCCCCCTGCGCGTCGACCGGCGGCAGCCACTGCCGGGTGTCGTCGCCGGCCGGGCTCTCGATCTTGATCACGTCAGCGCCGAAGTCGGCCAGCATCATGGTGGCGTAGGGGCCGGCCAGTACCCGGGAGAAATCCGCGACCCGAAGGCCCGCCAACGGCTGCCCGGTTGCGTCCTGCGGCACGACCACCTCTGTCCCCGTCGACTCGGACCACAGGACTCCGCCAGTGGCCGCTCTAACTCCGATCCTACCGGGCGGGTCGTGACCCGGAGGCAGGAACTGCGAACGGGAACTCTCGGTGAAAGTTGAATCCATCGGTTCCGTGCGTTTGCGCGCGCACAGCACTATGGTGAGCACATTCTCGCTCTCCGGCTCGATCGGAAAGGTTCCCATGTCATCACACGCGTCATCCCAGAGGAAAGGGCTCGGCGACGCCGAGCACCTCGAGGCCCTCGGCTACGAAGACACCTTCCATCGTTCGATGTCGCTCTGGGGCAATTTCGCCCTTGGCTTCACCTACCTCTCGCCGCTCGTCGGCGTCTACTCGCTGTTCGCCCTGGCCCTGAGCACGGGCGGGCCACCCTCGATCTTCTGGCTGGTGATCGTGGGCACCGGCCAGCTGCTGGTGGCACTGGTCTTCGGCGAGGTGGTGTCCCAATACCCGATCGCGGGTGGTATCTACCCGTGGACACGTCGTCTCTGGGGCAAGAGGTACGCATGGATGACCGCCTGGGTCTACGTCTGGGCGATGCTCGTCACAATCACCGCCGTCGCGGAATTCGGCAGCGGGTTCCTCGCCAGCCTGATCAACGCGCCCGTCACCAAAGAGGTCACGCTCGGGCTCTCGGTGCTCTTTCTCGTCGTGGCCTTCGCGTTCAACTTCTCCGGCACAAAGATGCTGGCCCGCGCGGCCCGGATCGGACTCGCGGCCGAATTGATCGGCGTGATCGGTCTCGGCCTCTACCTACTCCTTTTCCAGCGCAAGCAGGAGTTCAGCGTCTTCTTCGACACCCTGGGCGTCGAGGGTGACGGCAGTTACGCCACCGCGTTCCTCGGGGCCGCGCTTGCCGGACTGTTCCTGTTCTACGGCTTCGAAGCCTGCGGCGACGTGGCCGAGGAGGTGCCCGACCCGGCCAGAGGTATCCCCCGGGCCATGATCCTCACCATCCTGGTCGGCGGCGTCTCCGCCCTGTTCTCGTTCGGCGGGTACGTCCTGGCCGCGCCGGACCTGCAGGCCGTGGTCGACGGGACAGACATCGACCCGATCCCCGCGATCCTGGACGCGACCCTCGGCACGGTCGGTGCCACGCTGTTCCTCATAGTGGCGATCACGGCCTTCCTGTCCTGCGTGCTCAGCCTGCAGGCCGCGGCCAGCCGCCTGATCTTCTCTTTCGCACGAGACGGGATGGTCCCCGGCAAGACCTGGCTGGGCCAGGTGTCCCCGCGCACGGCAGTGCCGGTCAACGCACTGATCGTCGCGTCCACGATCCCGCTGTTGCTCTGCGTTGTGATCTACCTGGGCGGCAGCACGATCCTGACCCAGATCACGGCCTTCGCGGTGCTCGGCATCTATGTCGCGTTCCAGGCCGTGGTTCTGGCCGCGCTGCGCCAGCGTTTCAAGGGGTGGCGTCCGGCCGGGCCGTTCAGCCTGGGACCTCTCGGGTTCATCGTAAACATCATCGCCCTGGCCTACGGGATCTCCGCCATGATCCTGCTGGCGCGCCCGGGCACGACCGGGGTGTTCCTCGACGACTGGATCGTGCTGATCGGTTTGGCTGTAGTGATGGGCAGCGGCCTGCTCTACCTCTTCATCGCGAAGCCGCACACCACCTCGCACCAGCCGGAGGGCGACGCGATCGCGGTCGCCGCGATGCTCCGCGCGCACCCGCAGAACACCGATCGGGACGACCCCGCACGCAGAGACGCACGCCCCACGATGGCCAGCGAGTGAGCATCCGTTAACGAGGGAAGGGCCCAGTCTTTCGACGGGCCCTTCCTGGTGCAGCCGGGCTGCGGTGGAACTGACTAGATGCTGTTCACATCGAGAGCGATGCCGGGGCCGAACGTGGTCGAAACGGCACCCTTCATGATGTAACGGCCCTTGGAGGAGCTGGGCTTGAGGCGGACGATCTCCTCGAGAGCGGCGCTGATGTTTTCATTCAGCTGCTCGGCGGTGAAGGACACCTTGCCGACGACGAACTGCACGTTGGCGTGCTTGTCGACGCGGAACGCGATCTTTCCGCCCTTGATGTCGGACACGGCGCGCGCGACGTCAGGCGTCACGGTTCCGGTCTTCGGGTTCGGCATGAGGCCGCGCGGGCCGAGAACCTTACCGAGACGACCGACCTTGCCCATGAGCTCCGGGGTCGAGACGGCGGAGTCGAACGAGGTGTAGCCGGCGGCCACCTTCTCGATGAGCTCGTCGCCACCGACCTCGTCGGCACCGGCAGCGATTGCCGCTTCGGCCGCGGGGCCCGTTGCGAAGACGATGACGCGGGCGGTGCGACCGGTGCCGTGAGGAAGAATCACGGTACCGCGAACCATCTGGTCAGCCTTGCGAGGGTCGACGCCGAGCTTGAGGGCGACCTCGACGGTCGAGTTGAAGTTCGCGGAGCCGGTCTCCCGGGCCAGAGTGACGGCCTCGGTCGGGGTGTAGAGCTTGTCTGCGTCGATCTTCTCGGCCGCGGCCCGGTAGGCCTTTGACTTCTGTGCCATGTTGAATCTCCTGTAAAACGAAATTGAGAGTGTGGTGCGAGCCTGGCTGGCTCTTCCACGTACTGCTGGTGGCGGGATGCCTGGGGGAGGTGGTTAGGCCTCGACCGTGATGCCCATGGAGCGGGCGGTGCCGGCGATGATCTTCGACGCTGCGTCGAGGTCGTTCGCGTTGAGGTCAACCATCTTGGCCTCGGCGATCTCGCGGACCTGGGCCTGGGTGAGCTTCGCAACCTTGACGGTGTGCGGGGTTCCACTGCCCTTGGCGACGCCGGCCGCCTTCTTGATGAGCTCCGCCGCCGGAGGAGTCTTCAGGATGAAAGTGAATGAACGGTCGTCGTAGACGGTGATTTCCACCGGGATGACGTTGCCGCGCTGGGATTCCGTCTGAGCGTTGTACGCCTTGCAGAATTCCATGATGTTGACGCCGTGCTGACCCAGCGCCGGCCCGATGGGCGGTGCGGGGTTGGCGGCGCCGGCCTTGATCTGAAGCTTGATCAGACCGGTTACCTTCTTCTTCGGTGCCATTGTTCTTCCTTACTTTGTAATGACGAGCAGCCAGGGGCCGCTCTCCCGGTGGCCCGGACGGGCCCCGGTGAACTTGAATCCGTGGGGAGGGTGTGCAGTCCCTTTAGAGCTTGGTGACCTGGTCGAAGCTGAGCTCGACCGGGGTTTCGCGCTCGAAGAGGGAAACCAGCACGATGAGCTTGCCGCTTTCCGCCTTGATCTCGCTGATCGATCCGGGCAGACCCGCGAACGAGCCTTCCTTGATCGTGATCGTCTCGCCGATCTCGTAGTCGATCTCGGCCGGGAGGGCGCGGGTCGGGACCTTGCCGCCGTGTCCGCCGGTCTTGGCGGTGGGGACGTCCTGGATCTCGACGAGGCTCTTCAGCATGCCGAAGGCTTCCTCGAAGCGAAGCGGCGTGGGGTTGTGCGCGTTGCCGACGAATCCGGTGACGCCGGGCGTGTGACGCACCACGGACCAGCTGTCTTCGTTGAGGTCCATGCGAACGAGCACGTAGCCGGGGATGCGCACGCGGGTGACCATCTTGCGCTGGCCGTTCTTGATCTCGACGACGTCTTCCATCGGAACCTCGACCTGGTAGATGAAATCTTCCATGGCCATCGACTGCTTGCGGTTCTCGATGTTCGACTTCACGCGGCGTTCGAAGCCGGCATAGGAATGAATGACGAACCACTTGCCGGGCTGGAAGCGCAGTTCCTTGCGGAATTCTTCGTAGGGGTCTTCGGGGGTCTCGTCCTCGGCGGGCTCGGCATCGACATCCGTTGCCTCTTCAGCCTCGACTGCCACTTCGTCTTCGTCTTCCACGGCCTCGACGGCGGCCTCGGCCTCGTCGTCGGAATCGATGTCGAGGGCCTCGTCGACGAGAGCGTCGGCGTCGGGGTCAGCGGGCTCGGCCAACGCGTCGAGCGCGGCGTCGAGGTTGACTTCGACGCCCATGCTCGGGTCGAACACGTGCACGGCGACCTGCTCGGCAGCCTCTACGGAGTCTTCTTCAGCGGCGAGGGTGTTGCCCTCCTGCGCCTCGTCCTCGGTGGAGGACTGCTCGGCGGCGGTGGCCCAGTCGACATCGTCGTGATTCGTGTCAGTCACTAAATTTCAATCCTTTTCTATTGCGTGGGCACGAAACCGTGACCCAAACAGCGTTTGCCCTGAATTCTGCAGTGACTCTTCTTGATTGATGCGTGGCTGCGGCCGCTGGGAGCGGATGCGGAACCGGAAGCTGCCTACCCGCCCGGCGTTCCGAACACGTACGTGACGGCGAGCGCGAACATCCAGTCGAAGGCGGAAACGATGGCCATCATGATGACAACGAATACCAGCACCACACCCGTGTAGCTGAGGAGTTCTTTGCGGGTGGGGGTGACGACCTTGCGGAGCTCCGCCATGACCTGCTTGATGAACAGGGACATCCGAGCGAAAGGACCGCGCTTGGAATCGAGCGCAAGTTTCGCGTTTGCGACGATTTCCTCACTGGGTTCGTCGACAACTTTTCGGGCCACCTGATTACACCTTTCATGTGCCGACGGAATGCCACCGACTTGCAGGGCGGACAGGACTCGAACCTGCAACCTGCGGTTTTGGAGACCGCTGCTCTACCAATTGAGCCACCACCCTATGGAACGAAATTCAAACTACTCGTAGCACTCGGACCCCGGAACGAACCGACAAGCGGGCGCAAAAAAGATTGGCAGAATTGAATTACCTCGTCGAGTCTAGGTCACCCGGGGGCCACTGTAAAGCCGAGACAGCCCCAGCAGAACGAGGCAGCCCCGTATGCTCGAAGCGTGGCCCACGAATCCAAGCGCATCTCTACCCGAATCGGCTCCATTGCGGAGTCCGCGACCCTCAAGGTGGACGGCAAGGCGAAGGCCCTGCAGGCCGCCGACCGGCCGGTCATCAGTTTCGCCGCGGGCGAGCCTGATTTCCCCACCCCGGAGCACATCGTCGAAGCCGCCCTACTGGCGGTCCGCGACCCGAAGAACCACCGGTACACTCCGGCGGCCGGGCTGCCCGACCTGCGCGAGGCCATTGCGGCCAAAACGCTCCGTGACAGCGGCCTGGCGATCTCGCCCAGCCAGGTGGTCGTCACCAACGGCGGCAAGCAGGCCGTCTACCAGGCTTTCGCCACGCTGCTCGACCCGGGCGATGAGGTGCTCGTGCCCACGCCGTACTGGACCACCTACCCGGAGTCGATCCGGCTGGCCGGCGGCGTGCAGGTCGACGTCTTCGCCGGCAGTGACCAGAGCTACCTCGTCACCGTCGAGCAGCTCGAGGCGGCGCGCACGCCGCGCACCAAGGTGCTGCTGTTCGTGTCGCCGTCCAACCCCACCGGAGCCGTCTACTCCCCCGAGCAGACGAAGGCCATCGGCGAGTGGGCCGAGGAACACGGCCTCTGGATCGTCAGCGACGAGATCTACCAGAACCTCACGTATGACGGCGTGCGTGCGATCTCGATCGTCGAGGCCGTCCCCACGCTGGCCGACCGCACCATCCTGGTCAACGGCGTCGCCAAGACCTACGCGATGACCGGCTGGCGGCTCGGCTGGATGGTCGGCCCGCAGGACGCGATGAAGGCCGCCGCCAACCTGCAGTCGCACCTGTCGTCGAACGTGTCGAACATCTCCCAGCGCGCCGGGATCGCCGCACTCAACGGCCCTCAGGATGCCGCGATCGCCATGCGGGATGCCTTCGACCGTCGCCGACAGGTCATCGTCGCCGAGCTGAACACGATCCCCGGCATCGTCACGCCGACGCCGCAGGGGGCGTTCTACGTCTACCCCGACGTCACCGGCCTGCTCGGACGCACCTGGGGCGGCGTCACCCCGACCACCTCCCTGGAGCTGGCCGATCTTATCCTGGACCAGGCCGAGGTGGCCGTCGTGCCCGGCGAGGCGTTCGGCCCCAGCGGCTACCTGCGCTTCTCCTACGCGCTCGGCGACGCGGCCCTGCTCGAGGGCGTGCAGCGCCTCCAGCGGCTGTTCGCCTAGCGCAGCACGCCAAACGGCTCGCCGGTGAACCGACAGCTTGGGGGGTCAGGAGCCCTCCTGCCCCCTTCCTGTCGGTTCGGCCGGGGCTGTGGACAATCTCCGGCACCCTGTCCACGCTCGAGCGCCGCACCGCCATCCTGCGACGGATGCCACCCGGCGCCTTCCTCAGTCATCACACCGCCGCCCTGATCGTCGGCATTCCGCTGCCGCTGGTCATCCCCATCGTGCTGATCCTGCAGTTCATCTCCGGCGTCTACCTGCAGTTCTACCTGCTGCCCGACTGGATGCAGAACGCGGCCAGCGTATTCCCACTGAAGTGGATGGCGCAGGGCATGCGCGGAGTGTTCCTGCCCGACAGCTTCGCGAACCTTGAGCAGAGCGGTTCCCAGGACTTTCCGCTGATCGCGCTGAGCCTGCTCATCTGGCTGGTGGTGGGGCTGGTGCTCAGCCGGGTCACGTTTCGCTGGATCCGCAAGGACACCTAGGAGCGTGACTCCTGAACGGCTTGTTGTGTCGCTCACGGAAGGTCAGAGCTGACCGCACCGCGTGGACACTGTTCATCACAGGATGAGCACCGGGCCCGGCCTCGAACCAACTCGACGGAGATTTTGGGCCAAACACCCATTTTTGAGCCCAAACGCGCTGTTCAGAGTGAAATCTCCGTCGAATTCGTTCGGGACGAGTTGCGGCAGGGCCCAGACTCGACCGACATGGCGTTTGCAGCGCACGTCCATCCCGCGTCGCGGTCCACTGCACGCCTGCGTCGGCCTCCAGAACAACGACCTCGGAACCCCGAGCCGCGAACCCCCATCGCCCGCAGCCATCAGGGCTCACTCACCGAACGACACCCGGCATTGTCGGCTCGGGCCACCGCGAGCACACTGGCAGCATGACCGACGCACCCGAGAGCCAGACGACGCCGTCGGCCGCGGGGCCCGGCACTCCCCCCACCCCCTCCGACGGGAGCAACGACTTCTTCGCCGCAATCCGTTCCACGGGGATCGTGCGCGGGAGCGACCGTTGGCTGGCCGGCGTCTGCGGCGGAGTCGCACTGCGAGCTGGGCTGAACCCCACGCTGGTGCGAGTTGTGACCATCGCGCTGGGCGTCCTCGGCGGTCCGGTTCTGTTCACGTGCGCGGTCGGCTGGGCTCTCCTGCCCGGCCCGACCGGTCGCATCCATGCCGAACAGGCCGTTCGCGGCGTCTTTCCGCCCGTCATGATCGGGATCATCGCGCTGGTGGGCATCAGCTCTGCCTCCTACACGCGCAGCCTGTGGTGGCAGAGCCCGGCGGCCGTGCTGCCCGACTGGCTGGCGACCACACTCGCGGTGGGCTGGAGCGTCGGGGTGACGATCGGGCTCATCTGGCTGGTGTTCTTCCTGGCCCGACGCACCACGGCGCCGGCCGGCGGGTACCCGCACAGCACCGCCGCGGAAGGCATCGGGGCCGGTGTCGCTTTCGGGGCCATGCAGCCCGCCGAAGCAGCGGGCAGCTCCGGGACAGCCGGCACAGCCGGCGGCGCCGTCACCGTCGGCGGCCCTGCCGCGCCACCACCCGGACGCGGCTCCTGGCGCGACCTTCGCCCCGGGGCCGGCTTCAGCGCGATCGTGCTCGGGTCGGCATTGCTCTGCGGCGCGGTCGCCGCCGGTGTGTGGTCGGGCGGCAACTGGTCGGATGCCGCACTGGTGCTGGGCCTGGCCGTCACGCTGGGGGTGCTGGCCGTTGGCATCATCGTGTCGGGCATTCGCGGAAAGCAGAGCGGCGCCCTGGGTGGGTTCGCCTTCCTTGCGGCGGTGGCCCTGGTGCTGCTGGGCCTATTCCCGAGCGGCACCGCGTTCTTCCTGGTCGGCATCCCGGTCTGGACGGTCAGCGCCGATGCCGACGCTGCTCCCCCGGGGTATGCCGTGCTCTCCGGCCGGGCCACCATCGATCTCACGGCCCTCAACGCGGCGAGCGTGGAGGACCGCACGATCGATATCTGGATGGGCGTGGGCGTCACCGAGCTGATCCTGCCCCGCGGCCGGGCCGTGCTGGTGGAGACGAATGCGCTGGCCGGCAGGATCGACTACGTCGGCGGCTCGGTCGCCGTGCAGCAGGGCGGCGCCTTCTACTCTGACTCGCGTACCTTCAACGACGACGGCACCGGCACCGTGGCCCGCGTCCGCGTCTGGACGGCGCTCGGCCAGGTCACTGTCGTCGGCCCCTCGCGTCTGGAACCCTGATGACCACGACCCCCGACCCGAACCAGCCGCCGAACGAGCCGCCGAACCCGCCGTTCGCCCGGCCGCTCGACGATCAGCCCACGGATGCCGTCACGTCCGTGACGGCAGCACCTGACCCCGCGCCCGCCGAGCCCGAGGGCCATGGGGAGAGCGGTCACGAGGTGGAGGTTGAGACCACCCGTGCAGCCCCGGCTCACACGGTCGCCTGTCCGAGCCCCATCCCTGACTACGCGATGGAGCCCTCCGTCGAGCCGCCAGCGACGGCACAGGCGTTTCTCGCCTCGGACCCGCCGTTTCCGGTCGCGCCGGTGCCGACGGCCCGCGCCGCGGCCCCGACCGCCGCCGCCGCCGAACCGGCGTACCCCGAGGCATCCATGCGACTTCTCCGCCGCCCGCTGTTCAGCACGATCGTCTGGGGAGTGATCCTGCTCGCCCTGGCCGGCTACGTGCTGCTCGGGGTGCTGGTACCTGCTCCCGCCGATCCCACGCTCTGGCTGCTCGGCGGCGTGATTGTGATCGGACTCCTGCTAATCGTGGTCGGCATCATCGCCGCGCTCCGCCGCGCCGGCTGACGCCCCCGCCCGCGCTCACACCCCGGTTTGACGGCTTCAGGCCCGCGAGAGCGGCGCGGGCCGCGCTAGGCGTCGAGGCCGACGAGCACTGGCTCGGGCTGCAGGATCACGCCGAACTCGGACTGCACGCGAGCCTCCACCAGCCGGGCGAGCTGCGCGATCTCGTCGGCGGTGGCCCCGCCAGTGTTGGTCAGCGCAAGGGTGTGCTTGCTGGAGATCGCGGCGCGGGAGCCCGGCAGCCGGAAGCCGCGCGAGATCCCGGAGTGCTCGATCAGCCAGGCGGCGCTCAGCTTCACGAGCGGCACGGACCGCTCCCCGGGGATCGGTCCGACGCCGGCATACTCGTCGAGCGGGATCACCCGGTCGGGCAGTTCCTGCTCGCCGAGCGGCCAGCGGGGCACGGCGTCCGGCAATGTGCGCGAAAACGCCAGCGACACGATCGGATTGGTGAAGAAGGAGCCGGCGCTGCGGGTATCAGCGTCATTCGGGTCGAGCACCATGCCCTTCCCCGCGCGCAGGGCCAGGACGGCGCCCCGCAGCTGCGCGAGCGGCACCCGATCGCCCAGCTGCACGCCGAGTGCGGTCGCAAGCTGCGGGTAGGACACCGGCCGGCTGAGCGCGCCGCCGAGAACGGATGCCTCGCTCTGCGTGTCGTGCAGGTTCAATTCGACCGCGATCACCAGACCGCGGAGCCCCTGTTTCAGAGCCGAGGTGCGGTAGCCCAGTTCGAGCTCGCCAGCCTCCATCCGTCGCCGTTCGCCACTGTCGTAGTCGAGGAAGTCGATGGCAGCCAGGCTGTTGCCGAGTTCCTGGCCGTAGGCGCCGATGTTCTGCACCGGGGAGGCCCCGGTCGAACCGGGGATGCCGGAGAGTGCCTCGATACCGGACCAGCCCTGCGCCACGGTGTAGGCCACCAGCTCGTCCCAGGGCTCGCCAGCCTGCACTCGCAGCACCAGCCGGTCCGGGTGATCAGACGGCGAAGGGGACGCGGGAGAGGAAGCCGAGACAACGTCCACCCCGCGGGTCAGCACCCGGATCACCGTACCGTCGAAGCCCTCGTCGGCCACGATCGTGTTCGATCCGCCGCCGAGCAGCAGCCACTCATCGCCCGAGGCCCACACGATCAGGGTCTGGTCGACAAGGTCCTGCTCGGTGGCGGGCGACACCATCCGGGCGGCAGGGCCGCCGACGCCCATGGTGGTCAGGTCGGCAAAGGTCGGCGCGGAGGCAGCGGGGCTCGTCATCGGGAACGACCACTCAGACCAGGCGCACGCGTGCCTGCGCCTTGCCCAGCACAGTCACCTCGCCCGACGACACGATGAGGTCGATGCGGGCGACGCCGGCATCCGTGTCGATGGCGCCAACCTTGGCGACCACGGTCACGACCGCCGCGCCGTCGGCCGGCACGAGCACGGGGCGGGTGAACCGCACCTGATAGTCCACGATGCGGCCGGGGTCGCCGACCCAGGCGACGACCGGCTGAACGGCGAAGCCCATGGTGAGCATGCCGTGCGCGAGCACGCCGGGCAGTCCCACGGACACGGCCACGTCGTCGCGGTAGTGGATGGGGTTGAAGTCTCCGGATGCCCCGGCGTAGTGCACGAGGGAGTCGCGCGTGAGCGGGAACGTGCCCTCGGCGACGACGTCTCCGACGGTCAGGTCAGCGAGGCGGGGCGTAGCGATGATGGTCATTCGTCTCCCCTGACGACAAGGGTGGAGGTCGCGGTCACGACGTGCGCGCCGGCGGCGTCGACGATGGTTGACACGGCCGTCACCATGGAGTGGCCGCCGAGGCTCTTTACGCCGGCCACGTGGAGCGTGGCGGTGAGTTCGTCACCGGCCACGATCGGGCGGCTGAACGTGAACCGCTGGTCTCCGTGCACGACGCGGGTGAAGTCGATGCCGGCATCCGGGACGGCCAGAAGCTGCGCCAGGGTGGCCTCCTGAACGACCACGGCGAATGTGGGCGGGGCGACGACGTCGGCGTAGCCCGCGGCGCGCGCGGCCTCCGGGTCGAGGTTGATCGGACTCGTGGCAAAGACCGCGCGGGAGAACTCGCGCACCTTCTCCCGGCCGACGAGATAGGGGGCGACGGGCGGGAAGACCCGGCCCTGCAGTTCGGGGTTGACAGACACAGGCCGAGTTTACCGGCCTCGGCCGGGGACGGCGCCATCGGGCAGACTGGCTGGTGTGAAGATCAAGCGCGTGCGTCTGGGTGACCCTGAGGTGGTCCCGCTCCTGGCCGACCTGGCGCGGGAGTATGACGAGCGCTACGGCGACGGCGACTCGGTGCACGACGTGCCGGCGGATGCCTTCGCCCCGCCGAGCGGCACCTTCCTCGTGCTGCTCGATGGGGGCGTGACGGTGGCGGGTGGCGGCATCCGTCGCCTGAGCGAGACGACCGGCGAGGTGAAACGGATGTGGACCAACCCGGCCTACCGCCGGCAGGGCCACGCCGTGGCCCTGCTCGCCGCCCTCGAGGAGGTGGCGCAGCAATTCGGCTACCGGCACCTGCGCCTGGAGACGGGCCACGCGCAGCCGGAGGCGCTCGCGCTGTACCGGCGCCTCGGCTACCGGGAGATCGGCAATTACGGGATCTACGAGAACGCGACCGGGTTCGAGCGCACGTTTGCCTCCCCGGAACGCCCCGCCTGACAGTCCGGCATTGGCCTGCGACACGCCCGCTTGCTAGCGTAGACACGTCATGCCTAACAAATTAGAGCCACATCCCGACCTTCCCATCGACCTGCCCACGGCCGAACGCATCCATGCGGCCGTCGCGCATTATGGCGAACAGGCCGTCATCGACAATTCCGTCGCGCTACTCCGCGCCAAGAACGCCGGCAAGGACTTCCTGCTCTACGCCGGCGGACGCCACGCCCTGGGCATCCTCGAAGGTGCCCCCGCCCTCTACTGGCCCGAGCTGTGGGGTGCCCGTGCGCTGCTCTACGTCTGGGGCGATTCGGCGGCACCGTACATCGTCGTCGGCATGAACAACCAGGCTTGGCGGGTGCGCGAGATGTGCGCCAAGGTCGTCCTGCTGCGCGGCCTCGAGGTGGCGCCCAAGCTGGTGCGCCTGACCACCGACGAGGTTCCGCGCGTGCGCGCCGCGGCCCTGCACGCGCTGGCCGCCCAGGGCACCGCCGACCACCTCGCCACCATCGTGCAGCGTCTGCGCGACCCCGACAAAGAGGTGCGCCGCGCGGCCCAGCAGGCCCGCGACGTGCTCAACGCACGGTGGAACCTTGCGGTCGAGCAGGGCCAGGGCACCGAGCAGACCCACGGAACCCGGCACACCCACCCGAGCGCGTAGCCGAGCCCGGAACCGGGACACACACGCAGTACCGAGACGGGGGGTCCGGATGTTCCATCGCTTTGTGGCCATGGGCGACAGTTTCACCGAAGGCGTCGGTGACGACCTGCCGGGCGGCCAGGTGCGCGGCTGGGCCGACCTGGTCGCGCTCGGGCTCGCCGCGGCATCCACCCACCCCGTCTCCTACGCCAACCTCGCCGTGCGCGGTCGGCTGCTCGGCCCGATCGTGGCGGAGCAGCTGGAGTCCGCGCTCGCGCTCGGCCCCGACCTGCTCAGCATCTGCGGCGGCGGCAACGACGTGATGCGGCCGCGGGTCGAGATCCCCTATGTGGTCGACCTGATGCGGAAGGTCGTCGACCGGGCCGAGACGCAGGGCGTGCACGTGCTGGTGCTCAGCGGCGGCAATCCCTCGCACCACCTGCCGCTCGGCAACCTGATGCGCCGGCGTGGCGATCAGCTGGCGGATGCCGCGCGCGCCGCCTTCGACCGGCCGGGCGTCACGCTCGTCGACAATTGGGCCGACTCCGAGCTGGAGCACAAGCGGTTCTGGTCGGTCGACAAACTGCACCTCAACGCGCTCGGGCACACCCGGGTGGCCACAAACGTGCTGGCCGAGCTGGGGGTGCCGGTTCCGGTGGAGTGGCTGGATGCGCCCGCCGCGGCCGACGAGCAGGTGCAGAGCACGACCGCGTATTACCGCGAGTTCGTGCTGCCGTGGATCGGACGCCGGCTCACCGGACGCTCCTCCGGAGACGGCCGCCCGCCCAAGCGGCCCACCCTGGAGCCGGTCGATGTCGGCTGATCTTTCCGGAAGGGGCGCCCGCGCCGCGACCAGGCTGCCGCGTCGGGCCCGCATCCGGCCCGGGAGAGTCGATTTGCGTCCCCTCACGCGCGTGGATTGACGGCGATCGATTTTCGGCGGTAGATTGCATCGATAGTCATCAATGTATGTAGGTCCCAGTCGAGGGAGAACGCCATGAGCGAGAATAGTAACCCGGTGCGCGAAGAGGTGCGGGCCCGCTACGCGAGCGTGGCCGTCTCGGTTACGAATGAGGGGCGTCGGTCGCTGCTCACCGAGACGCCTGCCGCCGGCTGCTGCGAACCGGCCGCCATCGACGAGAGCCTGGTTTTCGGCTCCGCGCTCTACGACGACGCGTCGACCGCAGACCTCCCGGGCGCGGCCCTGCTGGCGAGCCTCGGCTGCGGCAACCCCGCGGCGGTCGCAGACCTGCAGGCCGGCGAAACCGTGCTCGACCTCGGCTCGGGCGGAGGCATCGACGTGCTCCTCTCCGCCCGCCGGGTCGGCCCCACCGGGTTCGCCTACGGCCTCGACATGACCGACGAGATGCTCGACCTTGCCCGGCATAATGCGGCCGCAGCCCAGGCGCAGAACGTCCAGTTCCTGAAAGGCACGATCGAGGAGATCCCACTAGGCTCCGGCAGCGTCGACGTCGTCATCTCCAACTGCGTGATCAACCTGTCGACGGACAAACCCGCCGTGATCGGCGAGATGTTTCGCGTGCTGCGGCCCGGCGGCCGCGTCGGAGTGTCCGACGTCGTGGCCGAGAACCACCTCGCTCCCGCCCAGCGGGCCGAGCGCGGCTCCCACGTGGGCTGCATCGCCGGCGCGCTCTCGATCACGGAGTACAAGTCCCTGCTCGCCGCCGCGGGCTTCGAGCAGGTGGGCGTCACCCTGACCCACGAGGTGACCGACGGGATGCACGGCGCCATTGTGCGGGCGGTCAAGCCGGCCGGCGCCGCCTAGACCGGCCAGCGACGCCTAACCCGCGGTGGGTACGCGCAGCAGGGCACCCTCCCGGCGGCAGGTGGCGGCCGCGATCAGCATGGCGTCGGCCAGCAGGGCCTGCCAGCCCGCAGCATCCGTGGGCACGCCCCTCGTCAGCATGGTCTGCACGGCCCCGGCGAGGGTGGCGTCGCCCGCGCCCATGGTGTCGACGACGGCGCCGGGAAGCAAGGCGATCGGCTCGCTGACCCGCAGATCGGCGCCGCAGGCAACGGATGCCCCCGCGCGCCCGGCCGTGGCCAGCACCGTCTGCGTGCCGGCAGCCAGCAGCCGCTCCCGCAACTCTTCGAGGGTGCTGCGGTAGAGCAGCTCGGCGTCCTCGTCCCCCACCTTCGTGAGGAGGCTCCGGGCAGCGATTCGTTCGAAGTTCGCCACGAACAGGTCGCCGTCGGCGAGCATGCCCGAACGCGGATTCGGGTCGATCACGAGGCGGCGTTCCGGCTCCGCGACCGCGGCGATGAAGGCATCCGTCTGGGCCGTGTCATCGAAAGGGAAGCAGCTCACGACCACGAGGCGGGCGGTGTCCAGGGCTGCGCGCTCGGCCGGGCCGAACTCGATGCGGCGCTTCCGTGCGGCCTCGTTGAAGGCGTAGGTGGGCTCGCCGTCGGTGCGGTCGGAGGTAGCGCGGGAGCTGCCAAACGGCCCGGGTGTGGCGACCAACGTCACGTCGTGCGCGGCGAGGAACTCGCGCAGCCGGGCACCGTCGGCGTCGTCGCCGACCATGGCGATCAGGGTGGTCGGCACACCGAGCACGGCCAGGCCGACGGCCACGTTGAGGGCGGCGCCGCCGGGGAACTCCAGGCGGGACCCCGGGCTCAGCATCTCGTCGATGAGTGCGTCGCCGACCACGACCACCCGGTTCTGCTCAGTCAGGTTCTGCTCAGTCAGGTTCTGCTCAGTCAGGTTCTGCTCAGTCATTCGCTCTCTCCCTTGCCCCTGCCAACAACCCTGTCGCACCAAGTCTAGGTGAGTGAGTCCTCATCGATATTGAACCAATTCGACGGAGATTCTCGTGCAGAACTGCTTTTTAGGCGCGTTGAGGAGCAACTCTGGCAAAATCTCCGTCGAATTCGTTCGGGGCGCTAGCCCGAGCCGGCCTGTGTCACCCCGCGTCACCCCGAGTCAGCCCGCGAAACCAAATGCGGCCCCGTTTGTCCAGACCCTTCCGCCGGGCGCGGCATCGTCGTACGCTCGAACACAGGCAGGGTGGCTCCCCGAACACCGGTCCTTAGTCCCTGATTGCAGGGTCCGTATGAGACCGGAGCGAAGCACCCCTCGTCGGGGGCAGGACATCATCGGGGTGACCTGCCCCCACACTCCGACACGTACAGTCGGAGCATGGCTTCCGATGCACCCACCCCGTGGATCTCCGCCGACGAGATCTTCGCCCGCGTCGGCGTCGGCGCCGCGGCGCGCGCCCTGCAGGTCGCCGTGCGGGCTGGGCTCGACCCGGCGCTTGATTTCAGCCGCAGCATCCTGCCCCTCGACCGGGGCCAGCTGCTGCTCATGCCGTCGCAGTCCGCGGAGTTCGTGGGCGTCAAGATCGCCACCGTCGCGCCGGGCAACCCGCAGCTCGGCCGGTCACGCATCCAGGGCGTCTACCTGCTGATGGATGCTGTCACGCTCAGCCCGGTCGCCCTGCTCGACGGCATCGCACTGACGACCCTGCGCACCCCGGCGGTGTCGGCGGCCGTCGCCGACCTGCTCGCGCCCGCCGAGGTGGAGCACCTCGTGGTGTTCGGCGCGGGACCCCAGGCGCGCGGGCATGTCGAGGCGATGCGCGCCATCCGCCGGGTCGGTCGGGTCACTGTGGTCGGCCGGCACCCGGGCCGCGCCGAGGCACTGGCCGAGCAGGTGCGGGCGGGCGGGCTGCCCGCGCAGACCGGCACCCCCGGCGCCGTGGCCGACGCTCAGCTCATCGTCTGCGCCACCACCGCCCGCACCCCGCTGTTCGACGGGTCCCTGGTGCCGCGGAACTCCTGCACGGTGGCGGTCGGGTCGCACGAGCCCGACGCCCGCGAGCTTTCCAGCGAGCTGATCGGACGCGCGCAGGTCGTCGTCGAAGACAGCCAGGTCGCGCTGCGGGAGGGCGGCGACGTGCTGATCCCGCTCCGGGAGGGCGTGATCCAGGCCGATTCCCTGGTGCCGATGCGGGACATCCTGACCGGCACGGTCGCCGTCGACCAGTCGCGTCCCCGCGTCTTCACGAGCTCCGGCATGTCCTGGCAGGACCTGGTGGTCGCCCAGGCCGTCTTCCGCCCGTAATCCCACCGCGCGTGTACGCCGTTCATCACGGAGCGCCGTGTGTAGCGTCGAACCAATTCGACGGAGATTTTCTCATCAAGGCGCTGTTTCAGAGGGTTTGAGACCGTCTCAGGCAAAATCTCCGTCGAATTCGTTCGGGCTGGATTTAATGCAGGCGAGCGCGCGCTCGCTGAGCTGCAGCCGAACCCGGCTTCAGCCGATGGCCGCGGGCGACGGATGTGACCGGGCCGGCACCGCGAGCACGTCGGCCGCCGCCCGTAGTCGGTGCCCCTGCTCCACCCGCTGTCCCCACGAGGTGCCCGCGATGATCAGGCCTGCCCCGAGCACCGCCACCAGGCCGAGGTTCTCACTGCCGAGGCTCACCCCCACGACCACCGCCCAGACCGGTTCGGTGCCCATCAGCAGGCTGGCCCGCGCGGCCGAGGTGTGCCGGATCGCCCAGGTCTGGGCCAGGAACGCGAACACGCTGCAGGCCAGACCGAGGTAGAGCACCCCGAGCCAGGCGGCCGGACCGAAGGCGCCGATCGCCCGAAGTGTTCCCGGCGCATCCGCTGCGGTGAACGCCAGGGCACCCACGGCGGCCTGCACCAGCGTGATCGTGAGCGTCCCGGGCCGGCGGCCGGCGTCGTCGGCGCGGGTCACCCGGCCGACCATGGTGACGTGCAGGGCGCGCACGAGCGCTGCGGCGAGCATGAGCAGGTCGCCAGGGTTCGGGGCGCGAAAACCATTGCCGGAAACGAGCAGCGCTACCCCGACGACCGCGAGCACCGCAGCCACGAAGAACGAACGCGGTAGCCAGTTGCGCGCCGCGACCGACTCGAGGATCGGGGTGAGGATGATCGTCAAGCTGATGATCAGGCCCGCGTTGGTGGCCGAGGTCACGGCCACGCCGGCCGTCTCCAACCAGAGAATCGCCGCCTGGGTGAGCCCGAGCAGCGCGCCCCCGGCCAGCTCGGCGCGGGTCGGCCGCCGAGGCCGGCTCAACGCCCAGATCAGCAGCAGCGCCAGCGCAGCCACCAGAAAGCGCAGCGCGAGCACGGCGCCCACACTCGCCTGCTCGGTCAGCACCTTGGCGGCGAGGTAGCTGCCACCCCAGACCAGCGCGACAAGCAGCAGGACGGCGTCGATGCGGTAACGTCCGAGCCGCGGGAGGAAGGTCATGGGCCAATGCTGCCGGGCGGCATCCGTTAAGTCCAGATCACCAATTCTGAACTAACACTTTAGTGTTTGCTTATGGATCTGCATCAGCTCTTCATCCTGCGGGAACTCGGCGAGCGCGGCAGCGTCGCCGCGGTGGCCCGCGCGCTGTTCGTCTCGTCGTCGGCGGTGTCGCAGCAGCTGTCCGCGCTGCAGCGCAGCACGGGCGTGGCGCTGACCGAACGACGCGGGCGCAGGCTTGTGCTGACACCCGCCGGCACGGCTCTCGCTACCGCCGCCGCCAGCGTGTCCACCGCGATGGCCGCCGCCGAGCAGTCGGTGGCACATTTCCACGAAGAGCCGGCCGCGCCGGTGAGCCTGTCGGCGTTCCACAGCGCTGGGCTGGCCTGGTTCGGGCCTCTGATCTCGCGACTGGCCAGTCCGGCCGGACCCACCGGGACGCCAATCCGGTGCGGCGACGAGGATGTCGCACGGCAGGATTTCCCGGCACTGGTCGCCGACTATGACCTCGTCATCGCCCACCGGCTGCCGCACGATCCCCTCTGGCCGCAACGGGTCACGGTCACCCCGCTGCTCTACGAACCGCTGGATGTGGCGCTGCATGTCGGACATCCTCTGGCCGGTCGGTCGTCGGTGTCGGTCGCCGACATCGCCGACGAGCCCTGGATCGCCGGGCACCCGGGCTTCCCGCTCGCGGAGGCGGTGAATGTCGTCGCGGCGAGCGCCGGGCACCCCCTACGGATTGAGCACCGCATCAACGAGTTCTTCGTGGCGGCCTCCGTGGTCGCTTCGGGGTCCGCGATCGCACTGCTGGCCCGGTACACGATGGCCCCGGCGCCAGGGTCCGGCCTGGTGCTGCTGCCGATCGACGACCTGCGGGTCGGCCGCCAGATCGACGTTCTCAGCCGCCCCGAGACGCTGCTGCGGGCGTCGGTGCGCCGGGTGCTGGGCGAGCTGCGAGCGGTGGCCGGCTCCCGCACGGAATGACCGCTGCGTTGAGAGGATGTCCGACTCACCGGCATGGTCAATGTCGCCGAGGTCTTCCAGCGGACACCCCACCCCGCGAGAGCGGGGACGGGCGACGGATGCGTCGCCTCACCAGTCGACGAGCTGCGCCCTGTCTCGCTGCACATCGAACGTGAACTGCTGATGCCTGACCATCGCGGGGATCTCCCACACCAACCAGATGGGGACCAGCAGGAACAGCCACAGCCCGGCAGGGGTCTGGAGCATACCGAAGACGGCGACGAACCCTGCGGGCGGAACTGTGATCACGGTATCGGCCCCCCTCAGTGCCTTTGGGCGGGAGGAAATGACTACCGTCCATTGATGCTCCGGGTGCGGATACGCAACGGCGCCGACCGTGGAAACAGCAGAGAGAGAACTTCCCCGCGATCCCGGGCCGCGATCCGTTCGAGCTCGTCGCCGATGCCGATGTCGGCCACGACGATTCGTCCGGCCAGGCTCGCCGCGGGTTCCCGCAGCAGACCTGGTTTGCAGCCTCCGAACGTCACCGTCAGGTGCGCGGGCAGCACGGTGGGGTCCGGCACGGCGCCGTCGTCGACGCCGATCCCGCTGGGCGAGTCCACCGCCACCACGAGGGGCGCACCGGGGTCGTGCAGCGCGGGAAGGATGGCCGCCACCACCTCACGAGCCCGCCCGCGGAGCGCCGGGCTGGTGCTCGTGCCGGTGCCGAGGATGCCGTCGAGGATCACGGCGGATACCCGCGCCACTCGGGCGAGAGCGGCATCCGTTTCAGCCAGGGGCAGCAGCGCCGCCCCGGCCGCCAGGGCAGCGCTGAGGCCGCCGTCGTGGAGCTGTGCCGACGTGGGCACGATGGTCACCAAGGCACCCTGCGCGGCCAGCAGCGCGGCCGCGTGCAGGGCGTCGCCGCCGTTGTTCCCCGCACCGGCCAGCACCAGCACCCGCGCGTCCGGCACTCCCCCGCTTTCCGTGAGCAGCTCCTCGAGCAGGGCCGCCGTCTCCGCGGCGAGCGCGGCCGATGCCCGCTCCATCAGAGGCACGCCCTCGGCCAGGAAGGGAGTCTCGGCCTCGCGCATCTGGGCGGCGGTGTAGGTTTTCACGTCGCCAGAGTACTCCCGCGGCGGTGCGGCTCACGGCACCGAGGGCGACCGGCCGAGCCCTGCCGAGATCTGTCCGTGCCCCCTCGTGCCACCCGGTTCGCACCCGTCTCCCATCCTGACCGGGCATGCTGAAGTCCTGATCGCCCGCCACTCCGGCCGGCGCGCGACAAGAGAGCTGAAACAGTGGCCGGCGCACGCGGCATCACCCTTCCGAAACTGACTCTGGCCACCGAGCGGAGCCGCCCGGCTCCCCCGCGGCCCTTCCTGCAGCGCGGCCGCCGCTTCGCCGAACTCGTGCGTATCGCCCGGAAGAATGGACTGCTGCCGGTGCGGCGGCTCGACTTCACGACCAACCCGAGCGGGGCAGCCGTTCGCGCCGTGCAGGCCGAGGGTCTGCGGGCCGCGCTGGAGGAGGCCGGTGGAGCCTTCGTCAAGATGGGCCAGCTGCTCTCCACCCGATCCGACTTCCTGCCCCCGGAATTCGCCCGGGCCCTCGCGACGCTTCAGCAGAGCGTGAAGCCTGCCCCCTGGGGCGAGGTCGAACGGATGCTGGAGGAGGAGTTCGGCGGACCCCTCGCCGGCGTCTTCGCCAGCTTCGATCCCGACCCCATCGCCGCGGCCTCCATCGGCCAGGTGCACCGGGCGACCCTGATGAACGGCACTGTGGTGGCCGTCAAGGTGCAGCGGCCCGGGATCGTGCCGGAGCTGCGGCGCGACGTCGCCATCGCCGTGCGGGTGACGAACCTGATGAGCCTGACGTCTCCGCAGGCCAGAACTCTGGGCATCAAGGCGGTCGCCGAGGACTATGCGGCCGACCTCGTGCGCCAACTGGACTTCCGGCTGGAGGCGCTGAACCTCTCGGCCATGCGCGCCCTCCAGCTGCGCGGCCCGCGGGCCGGCGACCTGCGTTTCCCCGAGCTGTTCGAGTCTCTGTCCAGCGATCGCGTGCTGGTGATGGAGTACCTGGTCGGCGACACGTTCAGCGACCTGAACGAGACGTCCGACGCGCCTCGGGCCGAGCTCGGCGCCGCCATGCGCACCGTGCTCAGCGCCTTCGTGCGCCAGATCGTCTTCGACGGCGTCTTCCACGCCGACCTGCACCCCGGCAACATCATGCTGCTGGCCGACGGCACCCCCGCGCTAGTCGACTTCGGATCGGTGGGCCGGCTCGACCTGCAGCTGCGGGAGACGATCCAGGAGCTGCTGATCGCTTTCCTCCAGTCCGACACCCAGCTCATCGCCGACGGGCTCCTCAAAGTCGCCCCGCTGCGGGACGGTGCGGACGAGAAGGCGTTCCGCCGCGAGCTGAGCGCGTTCATCACGTTCGAGTTGGGGCCCGGCGCGCGGGTCAGCGTGCTGACCGTGGATGTCCTGGTGGCTATCCTCACCCGGTACGGCGTGGGAATCCCCGCCGAGTTCGTAGCGGCGGCGCGGGCGTTCGCGGTGCTCGAGGGCACCCTGCGCTCCAGCATGCCGGAGTTCGACCTGCTCGAGGAGTCCCGCAGGCTGGCGAGCGTACAGATCCGCGACCAGATGGCGCCGGCCAACGTGCGCGAACTCCTGACCACCGAGCTTCTGGCCCTGCTGCCTAGCGTGCGCCGGCTCCCCCGGCGTTTCGACCAGATCGGGCAGGCCCTCGAGATGGGCAACCTCAACGTCAATGTGCGGCTGCTCGCGGATCAGAGCGACCGGCGGCTGCTCACCGGGCTGGTGCGGCAGAGCCTGCTGGCCCTGGTCGGCGGGGCCGCCGGGGTGATGTCCCTGGTCTACCTCACGACACCCGCACCGGCGGACCCGGGGGTCATCAGCACGGTGACGGCCGGGTTCAGCCTGGGTGCCGGCTCCGTGGTGCTGCTGGTTTCGGCGTTCGTGGATTCGCTCGTGACCCGCAGCCGCGCGTGACCCGTGCGGCTGAATCGAGCGACTGCCACGTGCGACTGCTACGCGCGTCGGGAAACGACGAAGGCCCCGCCTGAAGCAGGGCCTTCGTCATACGTTCTGGTAGCGAGAGCGGAAATTGAACCCGCGACACAATCATCACAATCGTTCCGATTCAATCAATCGACCCCACGCTACGAATCTGGTCGTAGCGTTCCGAAATGACGACCTGGATATTGCGTTTTCGCAGCATGGCCCGGTGCGCTTTGGCCGAGTAGGCCTTGTCTGCCAGCACCCGGTCGGGTCGAGTGCGGGCCCGTCCCGGGCCGATCCGGTCGACGCTGAGCGAAGCCATAATCTCCGTGAGCATTGGCGAATCCCTGCCCGGTGCGCAGAAGAACCACAAGCGGGCGCATTTTTCCGTCGCAAAGCTGATGAATCTTGGTGGTCAAACCGCCGCGAGAGCGGCCACTGGCATGATTAGGAGGCTCTTCCAACAGATTCGTGTACTTCGACAGGGTCCCCGTGATGCGCGGAAGGTTCGTCGCATGTTGATGCACCCGATATCTTCGGAACCAGGCGGCCCTGCAGCTCAACGTGCTGGGAACCCTGTTGGCTCGGGCGGAGCGGTATCGGATCGAGCGGGAGGTGTGGGCGTGGTGGCAAGCCGCACTGACCACCATGATGTCAACGCCCAGATCTCGGCCGCGGCGCCCGCATGTATCGAGCCGGCCGTTGTTTGGGGCGAGCACGCCGGGTGAGCGGTTGTGGCCGCGGTATCCGCGAGCCAGCACGAACCGGGCCGATCACCGTTCCGCGCTCGATCTGGTGGGCGCGGGCCTGCTGAGCCCGGAGAACCGGTGGCAGCACCTGGGCGAGGTCGCGTAGGTGATTCCATCCGCGGAGACAGTCTTGGTCAGGTCTTCAGGAATGCGGCCTTGGAAGAATGCGAGAACTTCGCTGATGTCCGGTTCGTCCCACAGGGAGTTCTCGGGGGCGCTGATCAGCTCGCTCATGGGCCCCGCGATTAGTTTCACGAAGATCGTTTCCCGGTGATATTGACCGTGGGCAGGTTGAGTGATTCGGTTGTCTGACTAATGCCGAGGGCGGTGACGAGGTGGAAAAGTGCGCCGGAGAGGGCATCAGCGGTGAGGAAAGATGCCCCGCTGGAGGAGATTCGCCTCATGAGCTCACTTTTCCCCCACCCCGCTGGGTATTCAAGCCCCCGTTGGGATGAGGTCACCTAGGAATAGTCTCAGTCCAAGCTCCGGCGTGACAGTGGCCCCGCTTCCACGCTGAGCTTCCCTGTCCCCGGCCCCGGCACGGAGACAGCACCTTGCACAACCAAGCTCATGCCCTTTCGGAACGCGACGAAATAGCGGCGCAGCCGTCGGAGCCATTTCCCGGTGGAGCTGCTTCGCGGCACAGAGATTGTAAAGTGGTATCGCTCTAAATGATGGCGGCTACGCCAGCACAACCGTAGGGACCCGCGTTCGCGGGCACCGCGTCTCGCGTCGTTATAGGCGGCTTAGGACTCCGAGTGCGTCATCGAGTGCACTCGAGATTGAGCGGCCTGCCGGGTTGCGGTGCCATTGTTCAAGTGCGGAGAAGTAGCCGAAGACTAAGGCAGACGACTTGATGTGTGCTTCCGAGGTGGTGAGTCCACCGGATGCGGCGAGGATTGGAGCGATCCGATCGACTGCGTTGGCCAGCATCTCGTAGGAAGACCTGCGGACGGATGGTTCGTCGAAGAAGTAACGGATGCGTCGACGCGCAAGGCTCCCCTCCGGGATGTGCTGATCAGGTGCTGGCTCAAACCGAGCCACGATGGCGCGCACCGTGCCGAGTAGGTCAGTGACGTCGATGACAGCAGCAAGTTCGGCCTCGCTCAGGGTGTCGAAGTCATCGGCAAGGACGATCCCTTCCTTGGTGCCGAAGTATCGGTAGACCGTAGAAGGAGAAACCTCGGCAGCTTCTGCAATGTTCTCGACTATTACGTGCTGGAAGCCACGCTCGTCGAACAAGTCCAACGCTATCTGTTGAATGTGACGCATCGCCGCGCGTCGCTTGCGATCCCGCAATCCTAATGCCATCTCCCCATGATAATACTAGTGACTTGCATTTGACTTGCAGTGCCATAATTTTATATAGTCACAATCAACTGATAGTCACTGTCGAATGGGGTGTTATGAAGACGGAACGCACGGCATCGCGGCAGGTCGCGTTGTCGATCTGTGTTGGTATGGGATTGGCTGGGACGGTAGTGGCCCTCATCTTGATGGCTGTCGACCAAGTGAGTAGTGACAGTATTGCCGCCCACGTCCAGGAGCTCTACGAACCGTTTGGCAAGATCCCTGACCCGATTGTTCCCTGGATTTTCTTGTACAGCATCTTCGCGGTCGGGGTGGTCGGGTGGGCGATCGCGTCCGTTGGCGCATGGCGCAAAGCATGGTGGTCTCGGTGGTGGTGCGCGGCCACCTTCTGCGTGGGTAGTGCGCTGCTAATTTTTGCGGCGGTTGTCTCCGAACACGGCTCCCCCATCCTGCCGCTGCCGTGGCGCATAGTGAGCATCGCCGTGGCCGCGGTCGGCGCGATCACCACAATGATCGCCTGGCTTCCCACCACTGATCGGATAACGGAATGAGCATCCCCACTTCGTCCACGCGCCTGGGGTAAGTCTCCTCACCAGAATGAGGTCTTCGTTCAAGCCGGATAACCCTGTGTCCACTAACCACGGCCAAAGCTACGCCGCCGGGTCCACCAGTGGCGTGTTTGGGTGGTGCTAGGTCTGGTGGGGGCCTTGGGCTGTTTATAGCGCCCGCCCAGACTGGTGCTGTGAGGCTGTTGATCATCACGGGCTGTGCGGTCCCCGACGCACACGGCGCCGTGGCCTATTCCGCAGGGCAGATCCGCCGGCAGGTGCTCGAGGTGATGGGAGCGAGAGCTAACTGTGCACCCGACTCGCGGCACATCGCCGAGTGCGGATACCTGGTGAGCCTGGTCGCGACAAGTCAGACCGCCTATGAATCGCTCGGCCGCGGAATTCGCTTTCGCGCCTGCGACACCCGCAATCTCACTCGGTTCTCGTACCACCCTGGGAGATAGCGGTGGGCGGCAACACAACGCCTGCCCCTGAGAGTACGTCGGGGGCGGTGTTCGAAGTAGGCGAGAGCTGAGATTTCAGGAGCGGTGGTGGGAGCCGGCCAGGGTGGGGATCTGATCGGCGGGGTCGTCCGTCCCCTCTGGGACGTCGTCGGCGGGCACCAATCCTGCGTCGATAGTGTCGTCGGTGTTCAGGCGTACCAGCTGGTCGCGGGTGAACCCGAAGAACCAGGTGGCGAAGAATCCCACGGTGTAGGCGACGATCAGGCCGCAAGCGTAGCCGAGTGCGGCGGCGCCCCAGCCCTGGCTGCCCTGGAGCAGTGGGAACAGCGAGACGTCACTGGCGCCGATGGCGATCGCGCCGACGGTGTAGCCGAGCTGATCGAATAGGCCGATTACTGCGCCGCCGAATGCGCCGCCGATGCAAGCGGTGATGAAGGGGCGGCCCAGCGGCAGGGTGACGCCGTAGATGAGTGGCTCGCCAACGCCGAGGAATCCTGCGGGCAGTGCACTCTTGATGGTACGTCCGATGCTGGTGTTGCGGCGGAGCCTGAAGAACACGGCGATGGCGGCACCGATTTGGCCGGCGCCGCCCATGGCCAGGACCGGCAGCAGGGTGGTGTAACCGACCTGTTCGATCAGGGTGGTGTGGATAGGGGTGAGTGTTTGGTGCAACCCGGTCATCACCAACGGCAGGAACAGCCCGCCGAGGACGAAGCCAGCGAAGACACCCGCAGTGCTCAGCAGCCAGGTGGCGCCGATACCGATCTGGATAGACACCCAGCCGGCGGCCGGCATCAGGAGGAACAGGGCGGCGAGGCCGGCGATCAGCACGGTCGACGTGGGCACGATGAACAAGGCGAGCACGTCGGGCGCCCATCTGCGGGCCCACCGCTCGACGTAGGCGCCCAGGATGGCGGCGGCCATGGCGCCGAGAACCCCTCCCTGGCCGGGGGCCAGTTGCTGACCCCAGACGACGATGTTTGCGACTCCAGGAGCCACAATGATTCCCCCGATAACGCCGCCGATGATGGGTGTGCCGCCAAACTCTTTGGCAGCGTTCATCGCAACGAACACGGCGAGTAGGGCGAAGAACCCGCTGGACATGACGCTGAAGATCGGAGACAGGGTGGCCAACCACGGAACCTGGCCGCTTGTGGCCAGGTTGGTCAGGATTCCGTTGATGCCGGCGATGAGTCCGCAGGCGATCAGCGCGGGGATCAGTGGGACGAAGATGTTGGAGATGCGCCTCAGAGCGTTCTTGACCGGGGTGTTGTTGCGCTGCTTGTTCTGTTGCCGGATGGCCGCACCTTTGTCGGCCAGCTGAGCGGCCGAGGAGGCAGCCGACCCTTCCGCGCGGGCGGCGCTGAGGGCCGACTCCACGTCGATGGCCACCCGGTCGACCAGACCCGGGCCTAGCACGATCTGGCAGTTATCGCCGGGCAGCGCGGCGAGCACCCCGGCGATCGCACGCAGTGCGGCGACATCGACTCGATCCTGGTCACGGACGCCGACACGCAATCGGGTCATACATTTCTCGACGTCGATGATGTTCTCGGCGCCGCCCAGACCAATGAGCAACTGGTCTGCGATGACTCGTGAGTCGGCCATGACTGATGTCCTTTCGAGCAAAGTGCGGGGTTGCACGGGGCTCCTAGCGGGATGGAGAACCCGGGCTACAAAATTATGTCGTAATATGAAAATAGCTTTCACAGACTTAGGAGTCAAGAGGTAATTATTTTCACCACTCGTCTGCGTTGTTGACGGCAGGTTTCGACAATCCCCAGGCTGAAATCTCTGCTGCGCTGCTGCGCACTGGTCACCGGGGAGATCAGGTGTGGCTCTGATGCACTTAAACGAGTGGACCATTTTGCAGTTGATGTAGTTATTTTGAAACCGTAAGTTGTAGTCCCTCAGTAACGGAGTCAGGCAGGCCACGACCCTGTCGGAACCACACGGGTGCGCCGTATGTGGCGGGTAACGCCTGTGCGACCGTAACTATCGCGAGGACGGCGGTGGCCGAAGTGTTCGGAGCGACAATAGCCGGCCGGAGCCGACCCACGGAAGAGTCAGGAGCCTCAAAAAAAAAAGCGTAATCCCGTGTCCGCTGAATCAATCTCGCTGACTTGGCTATCCGCACAATTGCCGCGATCCTCGTTAGAAGCAGGAATACGGCTGGGCTCTTTCGTAGACTTGCGTGTAGCGCGTGCGCCACAGGGTCCGAGTTTTCGCTCGACTCTTAGAAACTGCGGCTGCGCGTTATGGGCACTACGGAACCTGAAATGTAGGACGCTTCGGGTGAGGCTAGGAAAACGTAGGCGGCGGCGAGTTCGGCTGTTTGTCCTGCCTGGCCCAGTGGGGTTTCCCGACCGAGAGTGGACAGCTTGTCTGGCCATGAAGTTACGGGGATAAGCGGCGTCCAGACTGGCCCGGGCGCGACTGCGTTGACCCGAACCCCGGCTGGGCCTAATTCTTGGGCGAGCGCCCGTGTGAACGCTACGAGTGCGGCTTTGGTCATGGCATAGTCGATCAACACCTGTGCGGGGCTCGATGCCGGGATTGATGACGTGGAGATGATCGATGCTCCCGGCCAGAGGTGCGGGATGGCGGTGCGCGCGATCCACAGAGTCGCATAAAGATTGGTTTTGAAGACCCGGTCGAATTCTGCCGTTGACAGGTTTTCTGGACCGTTCCGGTTTTTTTGGTAGGCGGCGTTGAGCACCAGGATATCCAAGCCGCCGAGGGTTGCCACGGTATCCTTTACGAGGTTGACGCAGTGGGTTTCCTCGCGGATGTCGCCCGGGATGAGCAGGACGGTGCGGCCGGCGGCCCGGATCTGCTCTGCCGTGAATTCGGCATCCGTCTGTTCGTCAGGCAGGTAGGAGATCGCAATATCGGCACCATCTTTGGCGTAGGCGATGGCCACGGCCCGGCCGATGCCTGAGTCGCCGCCTGTGATGAGTGCCCGCCTCCCGACAAGTTTTCCGGCGCCATGGTAGGTGTCTTCGCCACGATCCGGGTGGGGCTTAGTCGCCTCGGTCAGGCCGGGTTGACTCTGTTCCTGCTTGGGGTTGCCGCCGGTGATGTATTTCGTCCTTGGGTTGTCGTTTTGGTTCGTCAAGGCGTGACTCCCTATCGAAAATCGGTGGATGTTGCCGGTTGAGGGAGCACGGCTGACCGCCGTCAGATGACTTCTGTGAGCCGGTGAGTCATCAGCGGATGCGGGCGGCATTGGTCGTTCGCGCGCGGAAGCCGCCGCTAATCTGCACGAGGGCGGGGAGCTGTAGGCCGAGGAGATTATCGAAGGAAAAGAGCACCTCGTTGACAATCCGGCTGGCTTCCCGAGGTGAGATTCCTCGGCGGCAGGTGATGGCCACCTTCAGTGCTGACTGGTTCTTGACGCGGTAGGTGGAGACGTGGGAGGCAACAAGTTCCGGTCGGTTTGTGAGAGCATCTTGGATGGCGTGCTCGGCCACTCTCGACTCGATGACAACCGCGCCACTGCTGGTTTTTCCGTTTAGTGAGACGATCCGGCCGGTGTGCCCTTGGCCTTGACGCAGGCAGAAGGTGACCAGCACCGCGATGAGCAGCACTCCAGCGGCGAGGACGATGAGCCATAACCAGCTGCCGCTGACCGGGATCAAGGATTCGGGAAAGGGGGTGGCCTGAAGCCACCGGGTTGCCCTATCGATGCCAACACGAGTTGCGTTCGTCCAGCTGTCGCGGACGAGCGGAACAAGTGCCACCAGGGCCAGGGTCGCGCCACCGGTCAAGACGAGGAGTCCGACCAGGAAAACAAAGATGCGGTTGAGGATGCGATTGGTGGAGTTCATCCGCCCACCCTCCCCGTGGAGACAACAACGACCTTCGCGTGCAGGGAACGCAGCAATCCAAAAGCCTCAATCTGTTCGCGCACGGCCGTTAGCACCGCCTGCTGATCGATCGCCGTTCCAGAGGTAGGAGTGAGGTGCACGGTGGCGCTACGGGGGGTCACGGTGACCCGCGCGTTGTCTGGGGCCAACCCAGCGACGCGGGCCGCTTCACGAGCCAACGCGGATGCGATCACCTCGTTGTCGACGATGGTCGCGGCCCGTTCGGTCTCGAGCAGATGGCGAGATCGCCGGCCAGGAGTGACAGCCACGACAAGGAGAAGCAGCCCGATGAGGGCGCCGGTGAGGCCGAGCCCGCCCACGAACACGGGCGGTGCAGAGGAAACGCCTGCGACCGCGCCCGCCATACCCGCGGGGGTCGCGAGGAGCCCCGGCCGGCCGAGCAGGTTCAACACGATCTCGATCATGAGCCAGAGGCAGGCGGCGATGGCCAGGATCGCGAGAGTGATCGCTGCAACCGAACGCGGCGAGTAAAGCTCGCGACGGCTGATCCGTTGGTAGGTGGAACGATACTTAGTCATCGCACGCGGCCCTCTGGTCGAATGTCGGCACCGGTGAGCCGCACGGTCACCCGGGACAGGGTAGAACCGGTCAACTCGCCCACCCGGTAATGAATGTGCTGCCTGGCGCGCTCGGCCCGCTCCAGAATCGTGCCCCCGATGCGAGTCACGACGGAGGGATCCCGGTGCACACGGGTGAGCGCAACGACCCGGATGGGGGCGCTGACTGTGAGGGCGAGGTTGCCCTGATCATCGGTGATCTCGGCACCGACCGCCGAGGGGTCAACGCCCAGAGCGTCCGCCGCGACCGCACACACTAACCGATTCAAAGCACGAGTCGAGACGGTGGTCCGGCCGTTTTTGAGCACCGTCGGCGATAGCGTATGACGGGCCGCTGTTTCGGAACTGAGGGTTGTCATGACGACGACCGCTTGCCCCGGAATGCGTCAACCAGGTTCGCAACGCTCAGCTTTCCGTCCATAATCCGCCCGACGATCGCGCCGACCGCCATGGCCGCGGCCACGAACACGCATGGCCAAAAGCCAAGGACCAGCCACGTCAGAGCAAGCACGGCTCCGAACACAGCCCCCGTTTTCGCCAAGGTGCTCACTGAACCCGAGCCTCGGACTTCTCGTCCTTGTCGTCGGTCGGCAGGTACACGTCGTTGATGTTCACGTTCACCTCGGTGACCTCCATTCCAACCAGATCTTCGATCACACGGATCACGGCAGACCGCACCCGCTCGGCCACATCCTGCAGGGCCATGGGGTACTCCGCGACAATGGTGACGTCGGCCGCGACCTGAGTTTCTCCGACCTCCACGTTGATGCCCTGGCTCACGTCCGAGGTGTTCAGGGCATCGCGGATGGCACCGAGCGCCCGGGCGGCTCCGCCGCCAAGAGCGTGCACACCACTGACCTCACGGGCTGCAATGCCGGCGATCTTTGCCACCACAGCG
The DNA here is from genome assembly GCF_002929845.1 of Cryobacterium sp. M96. Taxonomy (GTDB): domain Bacteria; phylum Actinomycetota; class Actinomycetes; order Actinomycetales; family Microbacteriaceae; genus Cryobacterium; species Cryobacterium sandaracinum. The sequence continues at coordinate 57,400 of NZ_PJJS01000047.1, read as the reverse complement.
TCGTTGATCACGGTCTTGCCGCGGCCGGGGGTCGCCGAGGCGGAGTTCGGTGCGGTGGAAAGAGTAGGTCTGGTGAGATCTGCCATGGGAGGCTCCTTGTTCGTGTCCCCTGAACGGGACGTATTGCAATGCTTAATATGTAGACGCATGCCACGACGCGTTCGTCACACCCGGTGCTACAGTTCCCAGCGAATCGAGGGGCAAACATTTCAGATAGCAAGAGCAGGGCACTGCTGGCCCACGCCGACGACCGCACCTTGGTGGACCGCGCTGTTGACGGAGACGTTCGAGCATTCGAAGTGATTGTGCGACGGCACGGCCCGTAGGTACGCGCGCACGCGACCCGCAACCTGGGCTGCAGCCACGATGAAGGCGATGTCGTACAGGACACGTTCATCACGGCATGGGCGAAGCTATCGACCTTGAAAGATTCTGCGCTGGTAAGAAGTTGGCTGATGCGCATCGCCAGCCACAAGAGCATTGATCGAATCCGCGCGCGGCGGCAGAACTCCAACCTCGACGACGTCGGCGTGCCCGCATCGGAGGACCATTCACCGACGCAGATAGTGGAGGCGCGTTCGTGTAACGAGGCACTCTCCCAAGTCTTGTCCGCCCTTCCGGAGGATCAACGACAACGCTGGGACCTAGAGAGTTTGGGGACTACCGTTATTCGGAGATCGCTGAGGAACTCGACTTACCCCTTTCTACCGTTCGCGGGCTGCTTGCTAGCGCCCGCGAAACTTTGATTCGCGAGATGGAGGCCTGGCGGTGACGACTAGGAAACGCCCGCCTCACCCCCGGCCTGGTACGAGTCAAATGACGAACCTGACCTCCTTGATGGCCACACCATTGACGAACTCAGCGACTACCTCGACCGAGGCAAGATGCCCACCGACCCGTCGATCGACACATCGGCTGCGTGCCAGATGGCGATGGCCTCCCTTGAGCGCCTGCGCGGCGCAATGAGCACGCTGCTCCGGGATGAGGCAGAAGAGCAACCGGCCCGAGACGACAACTGGGTCACCGCCATCCCGGACAGGATCGTGCTCGACGTCCGGTCCGGGCGCGACATCCCCATCTCGCACCCGTCGCCGAACGCGCAACTCTTCGTCACCGAGGGAGCTGTCCGCGGACTCGTTCGCGCGGCAGGCGATACCGTCGACAACCTCATCGTGGGTCGATGCCGGCTCGACGGGGAGCTCACTGTGCTGGGAGCTCCGATCACGGTCACGGTCGATGCCAGGGCCTGCAAGGGTGAGAACATTCCCCCCTTTGCCGACAAGTTGCGAGACACGCTCGTCGGCGCGCTACGCACCCACACCGAGCTCGCCATCGCGGGCATCGACGTGATCATTCGCGACATCTACCTCACTAAGCCAGAGCACGGCGAAGAAGAAGCAACACCATGACGGATGCCGCCGAGCTCGCAGGGAATCTCGAAGTTATCGTAAGGTCTGTCGCGGGGGTGACAGCCTTGTACCCGACCACGCCGATCGTCGTCACGATTGTCGGGTCTGTTGTCGATGCCCTTACGCAGCGGGAAAAGGCACCGAAACTAGTTGCCGTGACGACGGGAAAGGCCAGCCTGAGCGTGACCGCGAGAATCGGCGTCGCCGACGCAGCGTCATCCACCGGAGTGTGCCGACGTGTGCATGACACGATCGCCGCGAATCCCGCCATTTTGGCGCTTGCCCCCATCAACACCATCTCTGTGACGGTTGCCAGCATCGGCTAGAAGTACGGCCATTTTCCGCCGAGCGTGACGAAACGGCCGGTAGCTGCGTCTTTGAGGTGTGGCACTCTTGCGCTCGGTTCGCATCGTAACGCGCCCCTTCACTTAGGACAGGCGCGACACACGAAGTGACCCTGCCGACCAATCGGCGCGACCCAACTCTGGAGGTTGACATGCAAAACGAATTCACCAGCGCCCTTGCAGTTGGGCTGGCTGCTCTCGACTTTTGTCCCGAAGCTTCTGTTGTTCCTGGTCATTGTGATCGTCGGCTTGATCGTGGCGAAGCTGATCTCCAAGACACTGGCGAAGCTGCCCGGAAAGGTGGACTTTGACCGCGTTATGGAGCGCGGCGGTGTGAAAAAGGCCTTGACCAGCTCGTCCATGGACGCGTCGGACATCATCTCAAAGATTCTGTAGTACATGCTGGTGTTGTTCGCTTTACAGTTTGCATTCGGAGTATTCGGACCCAACCCGGTTAGTGATCTGCTCGCCGGGATCATCGCTTTCTGCCGAAGATCATCGTCATCGCCGCGGCCGTTGCCGCGGGCATGAAGACCCTCATCCAGGGCGCCCTCGGCGGCCTGATCAAGCCCATACAGGCCCGCTGGGAGTCCTACCTCGTCAAGCCGAGGAAGAAGCCCCGAAGATGAAAGAACAGGCCAAGAACGCTCCCAGCGTGAAAGAACAGGCCGAGCAGGCGAAGAACAAGATGCAGAACAGCATGAATTCCGCCGGACCGGCAGCACCCGCCGCACGAACATCGTGCGCTAGCAGACCGGCCCCGCGTGAGTATTACTCGATGGGTGTCCGGTTTGGAATTGGCGGCGCTTAATTCTGAACTGGTCACCCGGGTTGCCGAGCACATCCTCAGCTATTGGAAAGATGGCCTATCCTCGCTCCATCCATCGCACTGGTGGATCCCTGCCCCACTGCGGCCACAGCGCTATAAGCAGAAGCAGGTCCAACGCCACACCGCCCGCGAACGGTGGACCCTTCGGTGGCCAACACCTCGAAGCCCTCGCCATTCATGTGAACCGTGTCGATGCCAAGGTGGACCAGGATCCCGGTCCCCGACGTGGACTGGATGACGAAGGCGTGCGGCTGGACCCGGACGAGGGTGCCACTTACCGGCGCACGAGCCGTCACGGGGCCGATTTCCGGGGAGGGTTGAATGCCACTCCCCCGCCGACGATTTCCTGGGCGAACACGGGGTCGGGAACATCGCCGAGCGAAACCACGGTGCCGCGCAGGGGGCTGAGGATGTTTTCGGGCATGGCGGTGTCTCCTGGAGTGTGACGTGCGGGGAACTGCAGACGAATCGAGAGTTGTTATGGTCGTCAGCGATGCACGCCCGTGACACACGATGCGACCCGCGGCAGTGGGTTACGGTTCGCTCAGGGTGACGTGATGGCGGTGCGGACGTCGCCGAGAGCCTGTTCGAGGCGAGCGGTGGCCGTGGGGAAATCACTGTCGGTGAGCAGCATGACCACGGCGGTCTTGGCATGTCCGCCGGCCTGATCGATTGCAGCGGCGGCGGTATCCGGATCCGCCCCGGTGGCGTCGCTGACGATGCGGCGGGCCCGGTCGACCAATTTGGCGTTCGTGGGTTGGACGTCGACCATCAGGTTGTGGAAGACTTTTCCGGTGCGGATCATGCTGGCGGTGGAGAGCATGTTGCACACCAGCTTTTGCGCCGAGCCTGCCTTCAGCCGGGTAGAGCCGGTCAGGACCTCGGGTCCGGTGTCGACCTCGATGGCGACATCGGCGTGTCTGCTGATCTCCGCGCCGAGATTGCAGGCGACGGAGACGGTGGCCGCCCCAACGCTTCGGGCATGGTCCAGACCGCCGATGACATAGGGGGTTCGGCCGCTGGCGGCGATGCCGACGACCACGTCAGCGACGGTGAGTCCGACTGCCCGCAGGTCGTTCACCGCGAGGTCGGGATCATCTTCGGCACCTTCGACGGCCTGGAGGAACGCACGCTCCCCGCCGGCGATAAGCCCGAGGACTTCCCCGGGGTCGGTACCGAACGTCGGTGGGCATTCGACGGCGTCCAGCACCCCGAGTCGGCCGCTGGTGCCGGCACCTAGGTAGATCAGCCGTCCGCCGCGGCGGCGGGCGCCCACAATCGCATTTACTGCGTTCTCGATCGCCGGTAGTGCCGCCGCCACCGCAACCGGGACTGTGCGGTCCTCTTGGTTCATCACGGTGAGCAGGTCCGCGACGGACATCGTGTCCAAGTCAGTGGTGTGGTCATTTGCGGTCTCGGTGCCCAATGTGGCGAGTGCCATGGTGTTGTCCCTGTTCCTGGTGTTGTTGAAGCTATTCATGGTTGTTTGTTTCGTCCCGGATGAGAGGTGACGGCGGCGTAGGTGCGTTCCAGCGCGGCTCGGGCACCGGGTAGCGTTTGTGCGACGCCGACAAAGATGGCGTCGACGAGCAGGAGCTGCCCAGTGCGGCTGGCCATCGCTGCGGAACGGAAGCCAAACTCTCGACCCGCGGTGACCAAGACGTGTTCGCCGTGGGCCGCCAATCGGGAGCGGGCGGCGCCAGTGATGGCCACCGTGCCGGCGCCGGTCGACCGGGCCGATTGCAGTGGCGCGACGGTGCCGGGGTTCTCTCCCGAGTGGGAAACGCCGATGGCCAGGTCGGCGCGGCCGAGCAGCGAAGCGCTGACCATCGCCGCGTCGTGTTCGGTGTACGCCCGGGCGACCAGTCCGACCCGGTTCAATTTCGCAGTTAGATCCTCCGCGACCAGGCCAGACGCGCCGATGCCATACACGTCGATCCGGCGAGCAGCCCGGATCAAATTGATCACTTTCTCCAGGGCGACGGGATCGACGAGTTCGGCGGTGGCGCGGAGCTGTTCAGACTCGAACGCGGCCAGCTTGGTCAACACCACGCCGATCCGGTCGCCGTCGGCGATGTCGGCGCCCACCGGGACACCACCGTCGTGGTTCGCACCACCCTGCGCAGCCAGCGCGAGCCGGAGCTGCGGGTATCCGTCAAAACCGAGACGCCGAGCGGTGCGGACCACGCTCGCGGTGCTCGTCGACGCGCATTCGGCGAGCTCGTTGACTGTCAGAGCCGACGCCGCCGTGGTGTCAGACAGCAGGACCCGCCCGATCCGGCCCTCCGCCGGGGTCAGGCCAGGCAACATCGCCCGGAGCCTCGCGACCACATCTGACGGAGCCGGAGTGGTTGGTCCGATGAGCTCACGCCTAGCATCGGTCGAGACGCCACGATCAGGAGCATGCCTGTAGTCCTTCTTGGGTGTCATGGGCGCCCTCCTCCCCTCGGGTTGCAGTCTCGGGGCCATCCCGAGCCTGTAACAAAGTTACACTTTTTTGAACCGATAATGTCAAGAGTTTCTATGGTTTCTCCCATGACGGATTGGCGGCAAAGCAGATCCGCGTACCGCCTCAGCAGCCTCTGAAAGCCAGTCCCAGCGCGCGATGAGAGAAGCACGCGCCAAGAATGCGCTCATCGCAGCGCTCGAGCCGCCGCGTCGCGATCATGCTCCGCGCAGCCCCTCCAGTTTTTCGTCGCAAGGCGGTGAAGGTGGAACGCACGCCCCAGTGCTCAGGGGCTACCCGCGAACCGAGCAGACAGCGGACCGCTGATGCGCGCGCCGACTCACGACAAGCCCGCGGATCACCCGGTCAGCCAAGCGGAGTGACTTGATTTCTCTTTGCTTTGTCAAACGATTTATGCGGATACGGCGCAGGAACGCCTTGCAGGGTCCAATCGCGCAACAGGTGTGTGCGGCGCACCTCGTAGTGAGCGCAAATCACGAGGATCCGCCCGATCACAGGAGGTCAAGTCCCATGGCACTTCTCACCCAACACTCCCTGTCAGGTTTCATCGCCTCGGAGCCACAGCAATCCGTCACCGAGAGCGGCGACACCCGCTTCTACGTGCGAATCCGACAGCCGCACTTCCGCCGCGAAGAAAGCGGCGACTTCACCATGCTCGAGCCGAGCTTCCACGACCTCGTCGCCTACCGCGCCACCGCCGACCGCGCGGTCGCCCGGTTCGCGAAGGGCGCCAGCTTCGTGCCCTGAGACCTGCGACTCTTGGACGCAGTACATCGGACGAGAGGCCATCGCTCTTCTGAGCGAGGACGGCCTTTGCTCGGACGGCACTGCCGGGTCACTGGTCGACGCCTCCACCGTGGAGAACCAGCCCGGGAGCGGTTTCGCGAGGAACGAGGCTGGCAACTATGCCGGCATGACTCATGCATGTGTGCGGACCGCTAGCCGGTAGCGGCAACTCGAACGACGATGCCTTCCTGAATCTTGGGCGCGACTACCCGGATACCGGGCGATTCCAAATCGTGCTCTGGGACATCGGCGGCGTGGAGCCCATCCCGCACGGAACGACTTCGTTCACGATGGGTGAAATCACGCTGTGCGAGGGCGTCGCTCAGGTCGAGCTGGAATTCGCCGGTCAGGTCGAAATCTACGAAGAGGCACCCGTCGGCGCTCCCATACACCCTGCTCTCGACCGCCCTCTCACCGGCCCCTGGCGATGTAGATTTCAGGGGTCAATATGGTTGGGGTGCCGGCACCCCGGCGGGAGCGTCCTAGGGGAAACTCCGACGGCACCTCCCCCTCGGAACCGGACTGCGCGGCCTACTCTGGCAGGAGTCGCATTTGGCCCATCCGTAAGGAAATCCCGCTCACATGCGTTTCAGTGGTCGCTCGGCAAGTTCCTGGCCGTCCCTCACCGAAATGTTGCGAGAAGCGGGACCGATTGGACGCGCAACGAAGCATTGCCCGAAACTCAGTCTAGAGCAGAGCTGGGTGGCATCGGATCAAAAAGAAAGGCCCAGTGACCGACAGAATTCCTGGTCAAAGGGCCTTTATGTGTAGCGGGAGCGGGAATTGAACCCGCGACACCACGATTATGAGCCGTGTGCTCTAACCAACTGAGCTACCCCGCCACGACCTGTCGGCTGCAAGAGCTTCCAAGCCAGAGCCCCCTGTGGGAATCGGACCCACTACCTCTTCCTTACCAAGGAAGTGCTCTACCAATGAGCTAAGGGGGCGAAGCATCCGTGTGAACGAAAACCAAGCCAAATTTCGGCAACCGGTAAATATTATCACCAAGTCGGCCGGCTCGATGACCGTGGGGTGGAATCGGGCACCGAAACCCCCGGCAGCGCCCACGCGGTGAAGCTCGGCCCGTCCGTTTCCAGACGGATGCGCCTGCCCGCCACGCTGACGGCGGCGTCGCCCAGGAGCCGGGTCGGCTCCCCCGCCACGGACCCGAGCGGCAGTGTCACCGCGCACGCGGCGCGGGCCGCGACCAACAGCACCGACTCCTCCGCACACTCGCGCACGTAGACGAGCACATCCGCACCCACGTGCACCCAGCGCATCCCGCCGCCGTTCAGGGCCGGGTGGGCGGTGCGCAAGCGGATCAGCGCCGCGTACAGGTCGATTGTGGCCGCCACCTCGGAGTCACCCGCCGTATCCCACGGCATGGGCGTGCGCGAGCCCTCGCCGTCGTCGCCGGCCAGGCCGAATTCGTCGCCGGCGAAGACCACCGGGATGCCCGGCAGGGTCGCGCTCAGCCCGAAGGCGACGGCCACTCCCCCGTCGATCGCATGGGTGCGGAACCTTGGAGTGTCGTGCGTGTCGAGGGCGTTCATTGTAGCCAGGCGAGTGCGCCAGGGGTAGCCGGCCGTGAACCGGAGGTGGGCGTCCACGAACGCCCGCCCGTCGGTCAGCGGGATGGTGCCGTAGGGCAGCCCGAAGAATGTCGAGGGGCTGTGCGGCTTCGAGAGCCAGCTCCACACCGGTCGGGTGAAGGTCGTATAGGTCATCGCGCCGTGCCAGCCGTCGCCCTGGAAGTCGTCCGAGGCATCATTGGTCGATTCGCCGAGCAGGATGGTGTCGGGGTTCTCCGCGATCATGGTGCGGCGGATGGTCTGCCGCACCAGGGCGTTCAGGTCCTCCCCCTGCAGGCGGCCGGTCATGTTCGCCACATCGATGCGCCAGCCGTCGAGGTGGTAGGGGGCCCGCAGCCACTTCGCCACCACCGACTGCGGGCCCTCGATGAACCGGCGGCGCAGCTCGATCGAGGTCCAGTTGAACTTCGGCAGGCTGGGTACGCCGAGCCAGGACGCGTAGTCCTCGTGCCGGTCGTCGAGCCAGTAGTAGAAGGCGCTCTCGACGGCATCCGGGGCACGGTGCGCCGCCCGGAACCACTCGTGCCGGTTGCCGGAGTGGTTCGAGGTGAGGTCGCCGATCACCTTGAAGCCCCGCTCGTGGGCAGCCTCGACCAGCCGCACGAGGGCAGCGTCGCCGCCCAGTGCCGGGTCGACCACGTCGAAGCTCCGCGCGTCGTAGCGGTGGCTCGAGCCGGCCGGGAACACGGGTGTCAGGTAGAGCAGGGTGACGCCGAGCCGTTCGAGGTGGTCCAGGTGCAGGACGATGCCGTCGAGGTCCCCACCGTAGAACTGGTGCGAACGGGCCGGTTGCTCCGCCGCTACCGGGTCACCCCACGCCGCGGGCACGGCCCAGGTCGGCTTCTCGCGCAGCGCGGCGGCCGTGGAACGCCCGAAACGATCCGGGAAGATCTGGTACATCACGGTCGACGCGACCCAGTCCGGCGGTGCCGGATGGCTGAGCAGCTTGAAGTCCTCCGCGTCGACGGTCTCGAAGGAATGCACCCCGGCGGCGTTCAGCCACCAGTGCCCGCCGTCGGCCCGGTTGATCAGGAACCGGTAGCCGTTGACCGGGTTCAGGATCTCGACCTCGGCCTCCCACCACCGCCAGCCCTCCGCCGCGCCGAGTAGGCGGGCGTCGTGGAAGCGCGGTTCCCGGTCGGGCGTCGAACGCACGTGCACGGATGCGACGGCGCCCCATGCCTCCGGCACCCGCACCCGCACCCGCACGCCGACCGTGTCGCCCGGCCGCGGCGCCTGGTCCGAGACGTACAGGGCCGACCCGTCGTGGTGCGGGAGCATGCGCGCCCTACTTCACCGATCCGGCGGTCAGGCCACCGACGATGTACTTCTGCAGCCAGAGGAACAGGGCCATCACGGGCAGGGCCGCGAGCACGGCGCCGGCCGCGAAGACCGAGTAGTTGGTGGAGAATTTCTGAGACACGAACTGGTAGAGGCCCACCGCGAGGGTCTGATTCTCGGGGCTGATCAGCACGATGCTCGCGATGACGAACTCGTTCGTCGTGCCGATGAAAGAGAGGAGACCGACGACCGCCAAAATGGGTGCGACCAGTCGCAGGATGATCGTGAAGAAGATGCGAGCGTGACCAGCACCGTCCAACTTGGCGGCCTCGTCGATCGAAGCGGGAATCGTGTTGAAAAATCCGTACATCAGGTAGGTGTTCACCCCAAGAGCCCCGCCGAGGTAGACCATGATCAGGCCGACCTGCGAGTCCAGTCCGATCGCCGGGAAGATATCAGAGATGCCGTTGAGCAGAAGGAATATCGCGACGACAGCCAACAGTTGGGGAAACATCTGCAACAGTACGAGCGTGAGCAGTCCCCCCCGGCGACCGAAAAAACGCATCCGGGAGAAGGAATATGCCGCAAGGGCCCCCAAAAAAACCGTGCCGATCGAGGTGATCACTCCGATGATCAGGGTATTGCCGTACCAGGCGGCGTATGGCTGTTGGGGCAGGTTGAAGAGCGTCACAAAGCTGCCGAGGCTCACCTCGCTGAATAGCCCATTTGCGGTGATCAGGGTGCCACCGGGTTGCAACGCTGCCGAGAGCACGTAGACAAGGGGGAACGCCGAGAACACGGCCATGAACACGCCGATCAGGTGGCGCCATCCCGTTGCTTTGAACCAGCGCTTGAACTGGAATGACGAATTTCTCACGACGATGCGGTCGCTAGTCTCCCGATTGTTGACCTGCATGTCAGTTCAGCTCCTCTAGTGCCTTGGTCTGCCTAAAGCTGATGATCGACACGATCGCGACCAGCAGGAAAATGATGATGGAGAACGCACTCGCCAATCCGTAGTCGCGGTTCGCACCGACGAAGGCGACCTTGTAGACCATCGAGATGAGGATGTCGGTCGCACCGACATTCACTCCCGCGGTAACGTCTCTCGGCCCGCCATTGGTGAGCATGTAGATGAGGTTGAAGTTGTTGAAGTTGAACGCGAACGACGAGATGAGCAGCGGGGCCACCGACACGAGCAGCAGCGGAAGCTTGATCAGCCGGAACACCTGCCAGGGCCGCGCCCCGTCGACCGTTGCTGCCTCCTGCAACTCGCCGGGAATCGACTGAAGAGCACCCGTGCAGACCAGGAACATGTAGGGAAAGCCGAGCCACAGGTTCACGAAGATGATGCTGAATTTGGCCAGCCACTCGTTTGTGAGCCAGGGTATTTCCGCCCCGCCGAACAGCACCTGGTTGACGAAGCCGAACTGCGGGTTGAGCAGCCCAGCCCAGACCAGCGCGGACAGGAATGCCGGGAACGCGTAGGGAAGAATCAAGACGACGCGGTAGACGTTGCGTCCGCGCATCCGCAGGTCATTGAAGACCAGCGCCAGAAAGAGCCCGAGCGCGAACGTGGTGGCGACAGAAAGGAAAGCGAAGGCAAAGGTCCACAGGGTCACGTTGATCAGCGGCCCCCGAATGGATTCCGTGCCGAACGCACGGGCAAAGTTATCGAATCCGACCTCAACTTTCCAGCCGGGGCGCAGTTCGGTACCGTCCTCCGCGGCGAACGCTCCGACCGTGCCGTCCTCGGCGTAGACGACGTTCGTCGTGGTGTTCGTCATCGTTCTCGCGGCCTCGTCGTAGACCAGATCGGACAGGTCGAGATAGGCCTTTGAGCCGTCCGGGGTGCGGAGCACCCCCTCGTTCGGGTCGTCGGTGAGCGGCACCGAGAGGGCCGCGATGACCTCTTGATTGGCAGCGATGTCGCTGAACTTGAGCGAGGTGTAGCCGGGAAGTGCGGTGGCGACGCCGTCGGCATCCGTCTCGGCATCGGTGACTTCACGCAGGGGCGCGTCGGTGCCGCCGACGCTGATCCGGCCGTCAGGGTCGGTGACGAGGAGGCTGTAGGCACCCAGTTGCTCGATCACGGTGATGTCATACGCGACCGAGTCCGGCACTCGTTGCTGCGCGGAGGCGATGAGTGATGCGACCGCGTCCGCCCTGGTGCTGTTGTGCCCGGTGCCGTAGTTCGTGAACGCGATGTAGCCGGAATAGCCCACAACAAAGATCTGGAAGATCACGAGGAAGATCAGGCCGGGGGTGAGGTACTTGGCCGGCAGAGCGTTTTTGCTGAAGTAGATCCAGTTGACGATCAGGGTGACTGCCAGAACGAGTCCGAAGATGACCCAGTCCTGTTTCAGGAAGAGCACGAAGAGAGCGTAGACGCTGATTGCGTCGACGATACCGAGGAGCAGAATTTTCACCAGGAGAATCTTGATCCCGACGGACGCCGCCTCGGCAATTCGTCCCGCCCGCTTGGATTGCCTCCACTGGGTGACCAGCGAGTTGTCGCGCGCGGTGCGATCGCGACCTGTTCGTGGGGTGGGCATCTTCGTCCGTTCTCTGGCGCCTGCCGGCAACCTTGCCTGATGTGCGGTGAGGGAGCACGCTGTGCCCGGCCCCCTGATGAAGCCGGGCACACGGTGTTACTTCGCGATGGCGCCCTGGATTTCGCCGGTCATCTTCTGCCACAGCGCTGCCGGGTCACCCTCGCCCGCGATGATCGCGGCCTCGGTGACGCCCCAGAACTGCCAGACCTTGCCCATTTGCGGGATGTTCGGCATCGGAACGGCGGTTGCTCCGACCGTACCGAAACCGGCGGTGATCGGGTCGGCGGCAGCTGCCTCGAAGGCGCTGGTCAGCGCGGGCGGGCGCCCGCCGACCTCGTAGAGCGCGGTCTGCACCTCTTCGGAGCCGATGTAGTTCACCAGGAACTCATTGGCAGCGAGAGCGTTCTTGGTCTTCGCACTCACGAAGAAGCCCTGCACGCCGACAAACGGCTGGGCAGGGTTGCTGCTGGCGGTCGGGATCGGGTCGATCGCGACGTCGATGCCGGCCTTCTGGGCATCCGGGACATTCCACGGACCGGAGAGGAAGAACGGCGATGCGCCGGCGTTGAACTTCTCTTTGGCGATGTCGTTGGTGATGTTCACGCTGAGGTGCCCTGCGGCGCCTTCGGATGCGAGCCAGGCCGCGTAGGCCTCTCCACCGGCGTTGCCGATCGAGAGGTCTTCGGCGTTGTAGCTGCCGTCGGAGTTGGTGCCGAACACGGGGGCGCCGAACGAGGTCTGGAACGGGTACAGGTGATACGGGTCCGATTCCGGTCCAACGGGCACGAGGAACGGGAACTCAGTGCCGGCGGCGGTGCCGGCGGCGACCATGTCCGCGTACGTCGCCGGCGCGGTCGGCGCCAGGGCCGTGTTGCGGAGGAGGGCGATGTTCTCGATCGAGTAGGGGACACCGTAGGTCTTGCCCTCGAAGGTCATCGCGGTGACGGCGACCGGCTGGAAGTCAGCGGTCGTATCGCCGAGTTCGACGGGCTTGAGCACGCCGTTCGAGACGAGGTTCCCGATCCAGTCGTGGGCGCCGATCGTGATGTCGGGGCCCTTGCCGGTCGGAACCTGGGCGATGAACTCTTCCTGGATCTTGGGGAAGTCCTTCTGGATGAGTTTTACCTTGACGCCGGATTCCTTCGTGAATGCCGCCGCCGCGTCTTTGAGGACCGTGCCGCGGTCAGCATCGACCCAAACCGTCAAGGTGTTGGCGGCGGCTTTATCGCCCTCGCCACCCTGCGGAGAGGCCCCGCCGGAGCATCCGGACAATGCGAGGGACGCTGCGACCACTACTGCGCCGGCAGCGACGAGACCTTTCATGTTCACCATCATTGGTGTGCCTTTCTCAGGACATTGAAAATTTATGCAAGCGTTTACATTTATAGCAAGTATCGGAACCATTGACAACTGAAATAGCCGGATCTGAATCTTGAGCAGGTGATGCGCTTAGCCCGCAGGCCTGCAAGCGCTTCCATAGTCACGAGAATGCCGTAGGGTTTCTTTTCATGACAGGCTCAGAGTGGTGGCGAACCGCAGTTATCTATCAGATCTATCCTCGGTCCTTTGCGGACGCCAACGGTGACGGGATGGGCGATCTAATCGGCATCACCAATCGTCTCCCTGCTCTCCGGGCTCTCGGGATAGACGCCATCTGGCTCTCGCCGTTCTACACGTCACCGCAGAACGACGCTGGTTACGACGTGGCCGATTATTGCGATGTCGACCCTCTCTTCGGCACGCTCGATGACTTCGACACCCTGCAGCACACGGCACACGAGCTGGGCATCCGCGTGATCGTTGACCTTGTGCCAAACCACTCCTCAAGTGAGCATCCGTGGTTCAAAGCTGCCCTCGCCGCCGCCGAGGGCAGTGAGGAGCGCGCGCATTACATCTTCCGTGATGGCCAGGGCGAACACGGCGACCTTCCCCCGAACAACTGGGATTCCGTCTTCGGCGGCAATGCCTGGACCCGCGTCACGAACCCGGACGGCACTCCCGGCCAGTGGTACCTGCACCTCTTCGACACCACACAACCCGACTTCGACTGGGACAACGAATGGGTGAAGGCGCAATTCCGCGATGTGCTCCGGTTCTGGCTCGACCGCGGGGCGGACGGTTTTCGGGTGGACGTCGCGCACGGCATGATCAAAGCGACCGGTCTTCCCGACTACACGCCTCCGGTCGCGGGCGGCAGCATGGGCGGTGCCTCGACGGAGGGGTCAGGCATCATCACCGAGTGGCCCGAAACCGCGCCCTACTGGGCCCAGAACGGTGTACACGAGATCTACCGCGACTGGCGCCTCATCCTCGACGAGTACCCGGGCGACCGCATCCTCGCGGCCGAGGCCTGGGTCGATCCGCTCAGCCACGTCGCCGAGTGGGTGCGCCCCGACGAGATGCACCAGGCCTTCAACTTCGCCTACCTCGAGACGGCTTGGGCCGGCCCGGCCCTCCGCCGCGTCATCGACGATTCCCTCGCTGCGTTCGGCGCAGTTGGTGCCCCGAGCACCTGGGTGCTCTCCAACCACGACGTCGTGCGCCACGCCTCCCGGCTCGCGCTCAACCACGAGAACCTGCAGGGCCACGGTATCGGGCCGACGACGCCCGACCTGCCCGACAGCGTGATCGGCCTGCACCGGGCCCGGGCCGCCTCGGCGCTCATGCTCGCACTGCCCGGCTCCAGCTACCTCTACCAGGGCGAGGAACTGGGTCTACCCGAGGTCATCCACCTGCCCGACTCCGCACGCGAAGACCCCACCTGGTTTCGCACCAACGGAGAGCGCTACGGCCGTGACGGATGCCGCGTGCCGCTCCCCTGGGAAGCCGCCGCTCCCTCCTACGGCTTCGGCCCCTCGGCCGAGAGCTGGCTGCCGCAGCCGGACGAGTGGGCGGGCCTCGCCCGCGACGCGCAGGTCGGCGTCGCCGGCTCCACCCTCGAGTTGTACACGCTGGCCCTGGGCCTGCGCCGGGAGCACGCCCTCGGGCTGGGCTCGGTGGAGTGGTTGGACGGCCACGCTGACGAGATCGTGGCGCTGCGCAACGGCGCGGTGACGGTCGTCGCGAACACGGGCGCGGCATCCGTGCCTCTGCCTGCCGGCGAACTCCTCCTCGCCAGCGGCCCGCTGCCCGGCAACACGCTCCCCGGCGACACCACCGTCTGGCTGCGCGCCTAGCCCCCACCCCAGGGGCGTTTGCCCAAACGAATTCGACGAGATTCTGCCCGAAACGGCCGGTTTAGAGCTCAAAACCCAGTTCTAGAGCAAAATCTCCGTCGAATTCGTTCGGGGCACGGGGCAGAACGGCGCTCGAAGGCGACGGATGCCGCGTGCTCCGGCGACGCGATCAGTGACCCCGCAGCGCCGCCATGGGACAATCGAAGGGCGTCGCCTGAACGGGGAGCGCATAGAAGGAGTAGCAGTGACCGGCACGGGGATCGACAGCGGAACCGAACACGGAACCGAACCGGGACCCGGCACCGACACCGACACCGACACCAAAGCCGACCAGGCGGCCCCGACGCGCGGGGATCTCGCCGAACTTCGCGAGCTCACGACAGAACTGACCCGGTTCATGCTGGCATACAAGTTCGCGACCGACGAGATGATGACGAAGATCAACATCTTGAAGGAGGAGTTCGCCTCCATCCACGACTACAGCCCGATCGAGCACGTCAACTCTCGGCTAAAGACACCCGACGGGATCCTGAAGAAGGCCGTCCGCAAGGGCTGCCCGCTCGTCCTCGACGACATTCGCGCCCAGATCCAAGACATCGCCGGCATCCGCATCACCTGCAGCTTCATCTCGGACACGTACCGCATTCTCGACATGCTCACCAGCCAACTCGACGTCACGGTGCTCGAGGTCAAGGACTACATCGCCGCCCCGAAGCCGAACGGTTACAAGAGCCTGCACCTGATCGTCGACATCCCCGTCTTCCTGTCCGACCGGGTCGACGAGGTCACGGTCGAGATCCAGATCCGAACGGTCGCGATGGACTTCTGGGCGAGTCTCGAGCACAAGATCTATTACAAGTACCACGGGGCGGTTCCGGTGGATCTGGTGGGCGACCTCAAGCAGGCGGCGGATGCCGCCAATCGCCTCGACCTGAAAATGGAGGGCCTGCACGACCAGGTCCTGGCCATGGAGCCCGACGGCAGCGGAGAGACCCACCTGCTCGAGATCGCCGGGCTGTCGCAGCTGGCGCTGCCAGAGGGCCTCCTCGCGGCCATCGGCCGCGCCCGGACCGCCGAGTCCCCGCCCGAGTCCGCGCCAGTGACCGAGCCTGAGGACGAGACCAAGGCCGAGGCGGCCGGCTAGTCCCAGCTGGCCCGTGTCGGGGTCGAACTAGTTCGTGTTGGCGTACAGCCAGACGAGCGGGTTGACCTTGGTGCCGTCCTTGCCGCCGACGCGGATCTCGAAGTGCAGGTGCGGGCCGGTGGACATTCCGGTGTCGCCGACCTGGCCGATGACCTGGCCGACCGTGATGACGTCGCCGGTCTTGAAGAGCATCGAGCCGTGGATCATGTGCGCGTAGACACTGGAGACGAGCTCGCCGTCGATCATGTGGTCGATGATCATGTGCACGCCGAGGCTGCCTTCGCCGTCTTGGGCGTAGCGCACGACGCCGTCGGCGATCGACTGGATCGGCGCGCCCAGGCCCGGGTTGAAGTCCTGACCGCCGTGGTTGGAGGAGCAGCCCGCACAGTCGCGGAAGCCGAACTCGTCACCGATGTGCACGCCCACCGAGAAGGGCCATTGCACGGTGCCGTTCGGGTTGTTCGTGAAGGTCGCTTCCATCCGGATGCCGCTGGCCGCTGCGACCTCGGCGATGGTCTTCGACTCGTAGCCGTCACGCTCGACCGAGATGGTGTCCGCTCCGCCGGTCATGGAGAGCGTCTGGGCGGGTTCGCCCTGGGCGCTCAGCTTCGCGTTGTAGGCGGCGGCCTGCACATCGGCAGAGGACAGCAGCGCCTCGGCCGGCAGGGAGGTGGCCACGGCCATCAGGGCGACGAAGGCCATGGCGACCATCGTGACGCCCGTCGTGGCGAACTTGCGCACCCGATTGGCGGGGGCCGTCGCGGTGGTGCGGGGCTGGGGTGCCGGCGCGGTGGCGGCGGCCGGGTGAACGGCGGGCGCCAGGCGCTCCCGGGCCGATGCGCGGCGGGGGCGGGAGGCGGGCTGTTCCGCGCGCCGCTGCGCCCGGGTGGGGAAGGGGATCTCCGTGGACGTCGTGACGGCGGAGATGGCCGTCTGCAGCCGGTCCACGTCGGAGACCGGAGCGTCGGCGGCGGCCGGCGCGGCGATCAGGCGGTCCGAGTCAGCGATCGTCACGGACTCGAATTCGGGTTCAGCGAGGCTCGCGGCGACCAGAAGGTCGAGGTCCGGCGTCGACGGCCCGGCACCAGCGGGATCGGCGGCGGTCGGCGCGTCGGTGACCGCGGAGCCTGGAATGTCCAGCACCGGGACGGACATCCGCTCGCGCTCGCGCAGTTCGCGACGCGTGAGGGGCTTCGTTTCAGGGTCACTCACACCCGGCACCGAGGCAGCCGAGCTAGAGGAGTGAGGGAGCAAAGGATCGGTTCTTTCGGCGCATTGGACAGAAGAAGATAGTCGTCTTGGCCTCAACCAAAGTAACGAATCAGTACAGGCTACCGCCCGGAGGCCGGTTATCCCTACTCTTCGAAGCAGAATGACACCCGAAAAAGGGGCACTGCCTCCGTTTCCGGCGATCTCCCCGGGCCGCCACGAGCACGTCGGTCACCGGTGTTTCCGCGGCATCCGTCTCGTTCGAAGCGGTTCAGTCGCCTACGCTTCCGCGTCGGCCATGAAGTCATCGAAAAGTTTGGCCAGAAGGGGTTGGCAGACCCGATAAAGGTCGGGAGCCCCGGCAATGAGCAGGCCCATACCCTCACGGTCGGCTCCGAAGCCACCGACTCGAGCGCCGGCCTCGCGCGCCGCCAGCGCGCCGGCCGCGTGGTCCCAGGGGCTCAGCCCGCGCTCGTAATAGAGGTTCAACCGCCCGGCGGCAACCGAACACAAGTCGAGTGCGGCCGACCCGATGCGACGGATGTCCCGTACCTCGCCGATCAGGCCCCGCACGACGTCCGCCTGCCGCTCTCTTTCGGCCGCGCGATAGGAGAAACCGGTGCCCAGCAACGCCAGCGACAGCGGCACGTCCGTCAGCACCTGCAGCCGGCGGACGCCCAGCCATGCCCCGTCACCTGCTGCCGCGGTGAACAGCTCGTCACCGGTCGGGTTGTAGACGGCGCCGGCCAGCGTGGTCCAGGTGGCCGGATCGGGGTCACCCTCGACGACGGCGATACTAACCGCCCAGGCCGGAAAACCGTAGAGGTAATTGACGGTGCCGTCGATCGGGTCCACGACCCAGGTCAGGCCGGATGTGCCGCGGGTGGCCGCCGACTCCTCTCCTAAGAAACCGTCATCGGGCCGGGCGTCGGCCAGGAGAGCCCGAATCAGCGACTCGGTTTCCCGGTCGGCCAGGGTCACGACGTCCTCCGGGGAGGACTTCGACGCGGCGACCTGCACCCCGACAGTTCTCCGCCGGGCAGCCATTTGCCCCGCGGCGAGCGCGGTGTCCTGGGCGAGGCGAAGCAATCCGGCTGAGGCACGTGTGGTCATGGTGCAACGCTAAATGATGCGGAAGAGAGAGTGGCAAGTGAGGGATTCGAACCCCCGAAGTCTAAGACGGCTGATTTACAGTCAGATCCCTTTGGCCACTTGGGTAACTTGCCAGTACGCACCCGACCATATGCAAAACACGTGACCGGAGACGCTCAGTCAGAATACAAGGTTTTGGTCCCCAGTGAGAAATCGGCACGTCCGGTACCTATCGGACGGTGGATATGATCGGAGATGACTCAACTTCATTCCCGATAGGAACCTCATGGTAGGCATCGATGACGTCGCCCGCCACGCGGGCGTCTCTACCGCCACTGTTTCGCGCGCACTCAGCGGCAACGGCCATGTATCCCCTGCCACCCGTTTAAAGGTCGAAGCATCCGCCGGGGAACTCGGCTACGTCGTCTCGTCCACGGCATCGAGTCTCGCCTCCGGCCGGATGAAGAACATCGGTGTCGTCGTTCCGTTCCTTGACCGCTGGTTCTTCTCCAGCGTTGTCGAGGGTGCGCAGAAATCCCTCTTGAAGAACGGCTTTGACCTCACCCTGTTCAGCCTGACCGGCGGCGGAGGCGAGCGCCGCATCGTGTTCAACCATTTCCTGCTGCGTCAGAGAGTGGATGCTGTCATCGCGATTTCGCTCGAACTGACCACGACCGAAGTCGCCACCCTGCACGCACTCGACAAGCCGCTGGTCGGCGTCGGCGGCCCGATCGAGGGTGTTCGCACGCTCACGATCGACGATGTTGCCGTGGCCAGGCTCGCCACGGAACATCTCCTCTCCCTGGGCCACACACGGATCGCACACATCGGCGGAAATGAGGACGTCGACCGGGACTTCCATCTTCCCACCAACCGCCGGGTCGGCTATGAGTTAGCCCTGACGGCAGCCGGAATCACTCCGGCTGCCGAATTGTTCAGGCCTGCGGACTTCACGATGAAAAGCGGCTACCAAGCGGCCATTCAACTTCTTGGCAACCCGCGCGGTCGGCCGAGCGCCGTATTCGCCGGCTCAGACGAGATGGCGATCGGAGTCATCCTTGCGGCACGGGACCTCGGCCTCGTCGTGCCACGGGACGTGTCCGTGATCGGAATCGATGACCACGAACTCGCGGACTTCTTCGGCCTCACCACGATCGCCCAGTTTCCGCAGGGGCAAGGCGAGAAGGCCGTCGAGATCCTGCTGGACCGGCTGCGTCCGGGCCAGAACCAGCTCTCGTCCCTGAACACTCCCATGCCATTCGAGCTCCTCGTGCGCTCCAGCACTGCCCGGCCGGGCGAATAGGCACCCACTGGGTACTATTGCAGGCATGGCAGACTCAACGTTCGACATCGTCAGCAAGGTAGACCCGATGGAGGTCGACAACGCCCTCAACCAGGCGCACAAAGAGGTCGCACAGCGCTACGATTTCAAGAATGTCGGCGCCTCGATCGAGATGAGCGGCGAAAAGGTGCTCCTGAAGGCCAACTCCGAGGAGCGCGTCAAGGCTATCCTCGAGGTCTTCGAATCCAAGCTGATCAAGCGCGGCATCTCCCTGCGCAGCCTGGACGCTGGTAATCCCTTCGCCTCGGGCAAGGAGTTTCGGATCGAGGCCTCGATGAAGGCAGGGATCGACCAGGAAAATGCGAAGAAGATCAATAAGATCATCCGCGACGAGGGCCCCAAGGGCGTCAAGAGCCAGATCCAGGGCGACGAGCTGCGGGTCAGCTCGAAGAGCCGCGACGACCTGCAGGCCACCATGGCCCTGCTCAAGGGCAAAGACCTCGACGTGGCCCTGCAGTTCGTCAATTTCCGCTAGGCCCACGCCTGCATTCACCAATTCGACGGAGATTTTGCCGATTTCGCCGCGGAAGTGCCTCAAAGCGTGTTTTTACAGCAGAATCTCCGTCGAATTCGTTAGGGGCGCGTTCGGCTCCGGCGAGGTTCAGGAGAACGCTTCGATCATGCTCAGCACGGCTGGGGTGAGTAGCACGATGAACAGCACCGGCAGAATGCAGAAGATGAGTGGGAAGAGCACCTTGACCGGGATCTTCATCGCCTTCTCTTCGGCGCGCTGACGGCGGCGCAGGCGCATTTCCCCGGCCTGCACCCGGAGCACGTCCGCGATCGCGATGCCGTAGGTGTCGGCCTGGATGACCGACCGGGTGAACCGGCGCAGGTCCGATGACGAGGTGCGGTCGCCGAGCGCCTGATAGGCGTGCGTTCGGGTGCGGCCGATGCTCATGTCCTGCAGGGTGCGGATGAATTCCTCCGCGAGCGGCCCCTTGCCGTTCGTCGCCGCCTTGGCCATGGCGGCCTCGAAGCCGAGGCCGGCCTCCACGGCGATCGTCATCTGGTCAAGGGTGTCGGCCAGGGCGTTCTGGATCTTCTCTTGTCGCTCCTGCCCGCGGCTGATCAGGAGAAGGTCGGGCACGAAGAAGCACAGAACCACAAGGAGCGCACCGAGCACGAATCGCGTCGGGACCGGGTCCCCGCTGATCCACAGGAGCGCCAGGAGCGCACCGGCGGTGCCCGCGAGCGGCTTGGCGATGAGGATCTTGTCGATGGTCCAGGCCGGGGGCCGACCGGCGAGCGCCAGCCTGCGGTCGAGCATCCCGAGGTACCCGCGGGGGGCCAGTTCGCGCATCGTTCGACCCCGTCTGACGCGCGCTGCGGTCGTCCCGACGAGGTTTAGACCTGCATCCCCGAGGTCGGTGATCGGCTTGGCGGCGCGACCGCCGACGAGGATGCCGACCAGGACCGCGAACCCGCCGGCAACGGCCAGCGAGGCAAGGATTGCGATGAGTGAAGGCACTGGATTCTCCTAGAACTTGACCTTGACGACGGCCATCATCCACAATGAGCCGGCGACGAGCAGGATGGCGGCGACGACTAGGGCGGCGATGCCCCAGATGCTGCCGAAGAAACCGGCGAAGTAGTTCGGCTGCGTCAGCAGCAAGAAGGTGAACACCCCGATCGGCAAGAGGATCAGCACCCAGGCTGACATCTTTCCCTCGGCGGCGAGCGACTTCACTTGGCGACGAATCTCGTTGCGTTCCCGGATGGTGTGGCCCACCCGGTCGAGCACCTCGGACAGGTTGCCGCCGACCTCACGGTTGATGGCGATCGCCTGCGCCACCCACTGGAAGTCCTCGCTCCGCATCCGGGTGGCGGTGTTGTCGAGAGCATCACCGAGGTCCCGGCCGATGCGAGTCTCGTTCACGACCCGAGCCAACTCGTCCGCCGACGGCGACGGCGTCTCCTGGGAGGCCGCGTCCACCGCCCGCAGCAGGCTGTGACCGGCCCGCAGGCCGCCGGCCAGAAGCGCAAGGGTTTCGTCGAGCTGTTCCGCGAACTTTGCGCGACGCTGCCCCGCCCGCACGTGAAGAAACACCTTCGCTCCGATCGGGCCGAGCGCCGCGAAGGTCGCCAGGAGCGGTATCGCCCAGAAGGTGCCGTTCCCCAAGAGCAGGCCGGTCAGGGCCAGCACGGTCGACGTCGAGAGCACCATGAGCACGAAGCCGGACGGCTGCATCCGGATGCTGGCCTGTTCCAGTTCCTCCGCGGTGAACGGCGCGCGGCCGCGACGAAGGATCGCACCCTCGATGGCCTCGACCGTGCGGTCAGTCACCCGGGTGAGGGTCGACGTGTCCACCGCACCCGGCGCTCGACGGCGTTCCAGCGGCACCCGGGGCCGTGGTGGTGCGATCACCAGGAAGACGATCACGAACAGGGCGATCAGCGCGGCGGCGATTCCTCCGTAGAGGGCCAGCTCATTCATCTCTGGCTCCGGGTGACGAGGTTGGCCTGGAACACGCTCGGGGACAACGGAATTCCGAGGTCCCGGAATTTGTCGGCGAACCGGGGCCGCACCCCGGTCGCCACCGCGTGGCCGAGCAGGCGTCCGGCCTCGTCGACGCCGGCACTGTAGTCGAAGACGAAGGCGTCCTGCAGGGTGACGATGTCACCCTCCATGCCTTGGACCTCCGTCACGTGCGTGACCCGACGGGTGCCGTCCTTGAGTCTGGTGATCTGGATGATCACATCGATCGCCGACGAGATCTGCTCTCGGATGGCGCGCAGCGGCAGGTCCATTCCGGCCATCAGCACGAGGGTTTCGAGCCGGGCGATCGCGTCGCGCGGCGAGTTCGAGTGAACGGTCGAGATCGATCCCTCGTGCCCGGTGTTCATCGCCTGCAGCATGTCCAGGCTCTCGCCACCGCGGCACTCGCCGATCACGATTCGGTCCGGCCGCATCCGGAGGGAGTTGCGCACGAGGTCACGGATGGTGACCTCGCCTTTACCCTCGATGTTGGCCGGCCGGGATTCCAGCCGGATCACATGGTCCTGCTGTAGCTGCAGCTCCACCGCGTCCTCGATGGTGATGATGCGCTCATTGGAGGGGATGTAGGCGGAGAGCACGTTGAGCAGCGTCGTCTTCCCGGTTCCGGTGCCACCGGAGACGATGATGTTGAGTTTGGCCTTCACGCAGGCATCCAGCACCTGGGCCATCTCGGCGCTCAGCGTGCCGAAGCCGACGAGGTCGTTCACGGTGAAAGGTTCGCGCGCGAACTTGCGGATCGTGAGCGAGGAGCCGTCGACCGCGAGCGGCGGGATGATCGCGTTCACCCGCGAGCCGTCGGCGAGGCGCGCGTCCACCAGCGGCGACGACTCGTCGATGCGGCGCCCGACCTTCGACACTATGCGCTCGATCACCCGGCGCAGCTGGGCCTCGCTGGTGAAGCGGGCAGCGCTGCGGCTGAGCTGGCCGTCACGCTCGACGAAGATCTGCTCGTGGCCGTTGACCATGATCTCGGTCACGCCGACGTCGGCGAGCAGTGCCTCCAGCGGGCCGAACCCGAGCACGTCGGCACCGATCTCGGCGATCAGCCGGGTGCGCTCCTCCGGACTGAGCGGAACCTGTTCGGCGGCGACGATGCTGCCGAGTTCGGCCCTGGCATACGAGTGCAGCTGTTCCTCACTCAGGCTCGGGTCGTTCAGGCGCGTGCCGATACGGCCGAAGAGTTCCTGTGCCGCCCGTTCCTTGAGTTCTGCCAGTGGGTCAAGCGGCGGCGCCGGGATGGGCGCGGGTTCCGGAGCGGGAGCCTCTGCCTCCGGTGCAGCTGTGGCCTCGGTGGAGGGTTGAAGGGCAACGTCCGTCACCGCCCTCGATGCAGAGAGGTTGCCGTTGCCGGTCTTCTTGTCGAGCTTGTGCAGTGGACCATCGCGGCGTGCCGCCTCCACTCGGTCGGTCAGTTTCATGCGACAACCACCCTTCGATGCAAGCGACCGCGTTTGAGTGACGCGCTGGGGTCGAATCGGCGCACCAAGTCCGTGAGGGCAGCCGACGCTGGATTTTTCTTTCCGTTCTGGAGCAGCGGAATGCCACGATTCGTGGACAGCGTCACCAGGCTCGATCGGGGAACGGCGACGTCCACCGGCACACCGATCGTTGCCTCGACGTCCTTCACGCTCAGCCCGCTCACCCGGTCGGCGAAGTTCAACACGACATGACGGGCCGGCGGCATGATGCCGATGGTGGCGAGAACGGCGAGCTCCTTGCGCAGGCCGCGTGCACCCGGCACGGACATGTCGCAGAGGAATACGGCGTCTGTGGCAGCCTCGAGGGCGGCCAACGCGTGTTCACCCAGGCCGGGCGCCGTGTCGATGATCACGAACCGAAAGATCCCGGCGAGTTGGCGAATCAGGTGACCGAGCTGCTCGCCGGTGACCCGGTCCCCGTCGGCCGGCGACTCCGCGCCGCACACGACGTAGTAGCCGTCCGGATGCGGGGTGAGGTAGGCCTTGAGCACCATGGCGTCGTTGGCCGCGACGGCGGTGACGGCATCCGGCAGGAAGCGTCCGGGTGTCAGCGACAGGGCCATGGCCACGTCCCCGAACTGCACATCGGCATCGACGAGCACCACCGACAGCGGGGCCAGCTTGGCGAGGCCGACGGCCAGGTTGGTCGCGATCGTCGTCTTGCCGACACCGCCCTTGGCGGCCACCACCGCGATGGTCTGGCGCGGGATGACCTCCGGCTCCGGAGTCTCCTCGGTCGTGGGCGGATCGAGGGTGGGGGGTTCGAGGGTGGACGGTTCCTGCTCATCGGCTGCCGACCGGTCGTCGAGTGCGGTGACATCCGCTAGCCCGATCTCGCCCGAGCTGCCATCCCGGGCTTCGTCGCCGGGTCCGACGGCCGAGGCCGTCTGCGCTACCGACCCCAGCACCCCGTCACGCCAGGGGCTCAGTCGTGGGCGGCTCATTGGAACACGACGCTTCCGTCGACGACCGCTGAACCGGTCTCATCAGCCGTCTTCGGCTCGATGGTGAGCCACACGCTGCCGAATTCCTTGCCCCAAACCAACTTCTGGATATCTGCGGTCGGCCGAGCGAGAGTGACCATGACGGTCTCGGCTGCCTCGGCTGCCGCGTCCGCTCCGTCGGCAGGGGGCGTACTGGTTCCCTCGCGTACCGCGGTGACGAGCACCTTGTGGAAGACCTGCCTGCTGATTGGCGTGTCTTCGGCGCCGTCAGCGCCCTTGATGGTGGCGGAAATCACGACGCCGACGGTGTCGCCCGGCTTGATCGTGCCGCCGACCACCCGCTCGACGGGAAGGGCGATGCTGACCGCCTGCATTCCCTCCGGCAGTGCGACGTCTCCGCTGGCCGCCCGCGTGGCGGGCGTCACCCAGCGAGACTCGAGCAGCTGCTCGCCGGGCATCAGTGCGGTGTCCGCCACCAGGCCCTCCAGGTCGCTCAGCTTCGTCACCCGGCCCGGCACCGCGGCGAGGGCCGGGATCTGCTTCGCGGTGATGAGGTCGGTGATCGCGCTCGCCTCGGTGCCGGCTGGGATCTCATCGGCGACCAGGTAGACCGATACGAACTCGGCGCCGTCGGCTGCTCGCGCGTCGGCGCCGTTCACGTAACCGGTGAGCACGACGGTGCCAACGATGGCCAGAACGATCGCGAGGATCGCGCCAATGAGTCGGGTTTTCATTGCAGCTCCTACTTGATTAGGTTGACGC
Organism: Cryobacterium sp. M96; assembly: GCF_002929845.1. Taxonomy (GTDB): domain Bacteria; phylum Actinomycetota; class Actinomycetes; order Actinomycetales; family Microbacteriaceae; genus Cryobacterium; species Cryobacterium sandaracinum. The sequence goes on along the minus strand of NZ_PJJS01000047.1, from coordinate 32,490 downwards.
TGGTTGCGTTGAGTTGAGGCCCGCCCAGTCCGAACGCCCCGTCGATGGAGACCCATTTATTGAAGTAGCCCTGGATGCCGTTCCAGTTATTGCTCTTGTCGCTTTCATCGCAGGGTTTAGGGGCCTTGGGGTCCTTGGGAGCCTTGGGAGCTGTTGGGGCTGCGGCGGGGCAGAGCGGGGCCAGTGGATCGAGGACCTTGGTGGACGGGAAGTTCCAGCCGGTGATGGTGAACCCGGCAAAGGCGAAGATGCGATACTCGGCGTTGGTTCCCGTGCCACGAACGCGGTCATAGATCGGCACCAGCACCGTCGTGCCCTTGAGGCTTTCCAGCTTCGACTTGCAGTCGGTGTTCACACTCCCGCCGGCGTCGCTGCCCACCCAGAGCTGCCCGGCCGCGTCAAGGTTGAGACTCAAGTTGACGATCGCCACGCAGGCGTTGGCGTTGTCAAGCCAACCAAATCCCCCGGGGATGACTTCCTCTGAGGGAGCGTGCTTGCAGATCTTGTTGGTGTCGGTGCGGATGGTCACATGTTTGCCCGACGCCGCCAACGACTCCTGAAACTCGCACCAGGACAGCGCGAGCGCGAGCACGGGGCCGGACCCCGGGCCGCCCCACTGCGCCGTGGCGGTCGCGCCTACGGTCGTAGGGTCGACGCCGATGAACCGGGCGAAGGGGTGACTGATGGCCCCTGCATTGGTGCCGGCGACGCGGGTGCTGTCGGAGACCGTCACGGTCTTGTTAGCCATGCTGATGCTCGGTGCCAGCACGTTGGCGGCGCCGTCATTCGCGTTGTCGTTGGTGAAGCGCGCGGCGGCGCCGGCCGGATCGGTGCAGTCACCGTCCTGGCAGTCGCGGGCGATGGCGAGGGCGGCGGCATCCGCGCCGTTCTGAAGCTGTGCGCGTTCCGCGTAGAGGGCCCCGACATCGACTGCAATCGCCACGAACCCCAGCAGAGGCACGAGCAGGATACCGACCATCACAGCGCTCGCACCGCGCTCGGAACGAAGCCCACGATTCAACCACCGCACAGCATGACTCCTTTGCCGGTCAGGGGAAGCGTGGTGCCGAAATAACCGGTCAGAAGTGACACGCTGTAGGTGATGGTGACCGTGACGGCCTGGTTGGCGGCACACGCCGCGGGCGTGATCGAGATCTGGCCGCCCGACATGCTCGGGCTGATTGACGGGGCGGCGGCGATGGCCGCGGCCTTGGCCGTCGACTGGCTGTTGTGAATCGCCATGTTCCTGGCGCCCTCGCGGGCCGCATTTGACAGCGAAATCTGAATGTTGTAGAGCCGGCTGAACTCGATGAGGCCGAGCACCAGCAGCAGGAGAATGGGCAGCACGAGCGCGAACTCCACGGCGGCAGCGCCGCGTTCGCCTCGTCGATGGAGGAAACGCATCATTTGGTGGCCCCTTCGGGTAGGCCTGGCGTTGCGGGTGAAAGTCGGGGGTGAGTGCGGGCGGCGGCGGCTCGTTTTGGCAAGCCGCCGCCGGCGCACGGGGTTCTGGCGGATCATGTTCCGCCGGGCACGCGTCGGTTAGCCGGGGGTGCCGCCGAGGTCGACCGCAACGCCATTGAACATCCCCGTCAGGGCGAGGCCGATTGCGCCGACAGCGCCGATGATGACGACGGCGATGAGCGAGACCATGAGGCCGTACTCCACTGCGGTGGCGCCCTCTTCGTCGGTGCGCAGGCTGTTCATGAGGGCCTGAATTTTGGTGTAGAACTTCATCTCGGGTTTTCCGTTCTGTGTGGGCCGGCCAGGTCGGCCGAGCGAATGACCACAAGCTACGTTCGTCGAGAAAACCTCACTACGCCCCAAAAGGGGGGGTCCCTGTCTTAGGGGTAGCTGAATGAGCGCTAGATGAAATCCGAAAGCGGCGTGACAATGACCCGCGACGTGGGCTTGTCGCGAGCGAGGCCGTCATTCGGGTTCGGGCCGGTCAGTTCGAGTGGCTCAGGGAATCGCGCGGGAGGTGTCTCCGGGCGCGCCGCGGGCAGGAAGATTCGGGTACACAGGTACTCCTCGGGTGAAGCGAACTCGCCGTAGGGTCGGTGACAGCATCACCGTAGCCCCGTTTCAGCGAACGTCCTGGCCCCCGCCGGGGGGGAAAATTCAGGCAAACAGCACGCCCAGGAAGGCCCCGGCGAGCATGGACGGCCCGAACGGGATGGAGCCCCGCAGGGTCACCCGGCGAAGCGTCAGGGCAACCAACGAGACCAGGCCGCCGATCAGGAAGGCGCCGAAAGCACCGACGAGAAACGGGGTCCAGCCCAGGTAGCCGAGCGCAAGGCCGATCACGGCGGCCAGCTTCACGTCGCCCATGCCAATGCCGCCGGGCGAGATCAGGGCGAGCACGAGATAGAACGCGAACAGCGCGGCACCCCCAAGGAAGGCCCCGAGCAGGGCCTGCCAGGCCCCGGATGCCGCCGCCGCGAGCGTCAACAGTATCGGCAGCACGATCAGCGAGGGGTAGACCAACGCGTTCGGCAGACGCTTCTCGTTGATGTCGACGACGCTGAGCACCACGGCAATCAGTGCCAGGTACAGATACGCCGGCAGCTCCCACCCGACCCCGAACTCCCACACGACCAGGGCGACCAGCAGGCCGGTCGACACGGTCACCGCGGCACGCACCGGCCAGGCGAAGCGGCGGCGGATGCGCAGCATCCGTTCGGCAATCCCGGTCAGGAAAACCCCGAGTGCGGCGCCGACCAGACCGGCGACAATCGACAGCCAGGGCGCCACGCGCGCCTACCTCACGCCGCGGGAAATCGTGACCATCTCGTCGCGGGGAACGACCTTGACCCGCACGCGACCCTCGTCGGAGCCGAGCGCGAGCTCGTGCTGATCGAGCCGGTGCCAGCCGTCGAGGTTCGTGTATTGCACCCCTCGCTCGTCGAGCAGGTCCACGATGCTCTGCTCCGAGGGCGAATCCGGGCGCCACCAGTTGCCGAGGTCGTTGATCAGGTGCCGCACGGTCTCCATGGCGTCGGACTTCGTGTGCCCGATCAGCCCGACCGGTCCGCGTTTGATCCACCCGGTCGCGTAGACGCCGTACAGCTGCGTGTTGGCGCTCTTCGATCCGAACGATGGGTCGCCCTTCCAGAGAACCTGCCCCTCCCGGTTGGGGATCACGCCGTGCTTCCTGTCGAAGGGAACGCCCGGCAGCGGCGACCCGAAGTAACCCACGGCGCGGTAGACGGCCTGGATCGGGAGCTGGCGGATCTCGCCGGTGCCGACGACGCCGCCCTGCCCGTCGGGGGTGGTGCGTTCGTAACGGATGGCGCCGACCCGGCCCTCGCCGTCGTTGACGATCTCTACGGGCTTGGCGAAGAAGTGCAGGTGCAGGCGGCGGCTGGCCGTGCCGGCCGGGCGCTCCCGCCACTTGTTCAAAACCTTGTCGATCACGAAGACCTGCTTGTTGCTGGCCACGGCGTCCCGCGCGGCATCGTCGTAGTCGAAGTCCTCGTCGTAGAGGACGATGTCCACATCGGGCAGGTCGCCGAGTTCCCGCAGCTCCAGCGGGGTGAACTTCACGGAGGTCGGTCCACGGCGGCCGAACACGTGCACATCCGTCACCGGCGATGCCTTGAGTCCCTCGTAGACGTTCGTCGGAATCTCGGTGCTCAGCAGGTCGTCGGCGTGCTTGGCGAGCATACGTGCGACGTCGAGCGCCACGTTGCCGTTGCCGATGACGGCAACCTCCTGGCTCTCCAGCGGCCAGGAGCGCGGCACGTCGGGGTGCCCGTCGAACCAGCTCACGAACCGGGCGGCCCCGTAGGACCCGTCCAGGTCGATGCCCGGGATGTCCAGGTCGGCGTCGCGCACGGCCCCGGTCGCGAAGATGACGGCGTTGTAGTGCTTCTTCAGATCGTCGAGGGTGATGTCGATACCGAACCGCACGTTGCCGAAGACGCGGATGTCGCCGCGGTCGAGCACATCGCGCAGGGCCGTGATGATGCCCTTGATCCGGGGGTGGTCCGGGGCGACGCCGTAGCGCACAAGTCCGTAGGGTGCCGGCAGGTGGTCGAACAGGTCGATCGAAACCTCGAAGTTCCGTTCCGCCTTGAGCAAGATGTCGGCGGCGTAGATACCCGCAGGTCCCGCGCCGACAATGGCCAATCGCAACTTGGTCATGGAAGCCTTTCTAGCTTGATCGTCTAACTGGATCGTTCAACGATCGTGTCGGCGAAACGGGTGAGGGCCTTCTTGACCGAGCCGTCCGGCAGCGGGGCGAGGGCTTCGACCGCGTCATGCGCCCAGCCGTGCGCCTCGGCGAGGGTCTGCCCGGTCACGTCGTGCTCGCGCAGCGCGGTGATCGCGGAGTCCGCCGCAGCGGTCGCGACGCCGTTGCTGGCCATCACGTCGCGTTCGAGGCGTTCGAGCAGGGCGGCGGCGTCGGCGTCGTGCGGGGCGCGCTCGCGCAGGCGCAGCAGCGGGAGGGTGGCCACCCCGGCGCGCAGGTCGGTGCCGGGCACCTTGCCGGTCTCCTCCGGCTGCGGGGAGAGGTCAAGCACATCGTCGATGAGTTGGAAGGCGACGCCGATCTTCTCGCCGAACGCGATCACCGGCTTTTCGAACTCGGAGGGGGCGTCGGAGAAGATGATGCCCGCCTGGGCGGCCGCCGCGATCAGCGACCCGGTCTTGTCGGCGAGCACCTGGATGTAGTGCTCCACGGGGTCCTGGCCGGGCTGCGCACCGACGGTCTCGTGCAGTTGGCCGAGCACGAGGCGCTCGAAGGTGTCGGCCTGCAAACGGATGGCCCGTTCGCCCAGCCGTGCCATCAGCTGGTTGGCGCGGGCGAAGAGCAGATCCCCGGTCAGGATCGCCACCGAGTTGCCCCACACGGTCTGCGCGCTCGGCACCCCGCGGCGTTTGTCCGAGTCGTCCATCACATCGTCGTGGTAGAGCGAGGCCAGGTGGGTGATCTCGATCGCGGTGGCCGCGGTGATGACGTCCGCGTGGTTGCCGCTGCCGAGGTGGGCGGTGAGTAGCGCCAGCATGGGGCGCACGCGCTTGCCGCCCGCGTTGAGCAGGTAGCGGCTGGTGACGTTCGCGATCTCGTCGGCAAAGGTCACCTCGGCGAGCAGACTGGCCTCGACCTGGTCGATTCCCCCGTCGATGCCCGCGGCGAGGCCACGGTCCTGGGCGGTCGAGAAAATGCGATCGCTGAGGCCGAGCTGGCTCGTCACGGATGAGCCGCGACGGAACAGGGGCATGCTCGGTTTCACTCTGTCAGCCTAACGATCGGATCTGGGAGGATTCAAGACGGTGCGTTTGACGCATCCGTCGGCTTGATGCCGCGATGCAGTGCCACGATACCCAAGGTCAGGTTGCGGTAGGCGACGGCGTCGAAGCCCGCCTCCCGCAGCCAGGCACTGAGGGTCTGCTGATTCGGCCAGGCCGCGATCGACTCGCCCAGATAGTCGTACGCCTCCGCGTTGGAGGACGCGAGCTTTACGATCATCGGCATCACGCGAGTGAGGTAGGCGAAGTAGCCCAGCCGGATCGGTGCGAACGGCGGCGTGGAGAACTCGCAGATCACGACGCGCCCCCCAGGCTTGGTCACCCGGTAGAACTCGGCCAGGGCCTTCTTGGGCTCGACCACGTTGCGCAGGCCGAACGAGATGGTCACGGCGTCGAACTCGTTGTCGGCGAACGGCAGCGCGGTGGCATCGGCCTGAACGAACTCGACCTGCGGATTGTCCGCGTGGCGTGAACGGCCGACCGCGATCATGCCCTCCGAGAAGTCGGCGGCCACAACGTGCGCGCCCGTCTTCGTCAGCGCGACGCTGGACGTGCCCGTTCCGGCGGCGATGTCGAGGATGCGTTCGCCGCGCCGGGGGTTCACGGCGCGGGTCGCGGCCATCCGCCACAGGGCCGCGTTCCCTACCGAGAGAACGGCATTCGTGCGGTCATAATGGGTGGAGACCTGATCGAACATGGCAGCGACCTGCTCGGGCTGCTTATTGAGGTCTGCTCTACTCACTCCCACAGTCTAGATTGCCCGCGGACACGCCGGGCTCTTCACAGCCTCTGGCATAGGCTATGCAGGTGAATGCTCAGGCTCTAACGGTTGAAACCACCCCCATCGCCGACATCCGCCAACTGATTCTTCTGCTCGACACCCGAGCACCGCTGCTCTGGATGCGGCGCAACCAGGGTCTGGCCGGCATCGGCACGGCCCTGCGGCTCGAGTTCTCCGGAGCGACCCGGCTGACGGATGCCGCCACCGCCTGGCGCGACGTCGCGGCCGCCGCCACCGTGTCCGACCCGATCGAAAGCACCGGCACGGGCCTGCTCGCTTTCGGAGCCTTCGCCTTCGACGCCTCCTCGGCCCAGACCAGCGTGCTGATCGTGCCGCAGGTCGTCATCGGGCGCGACAACGGCCGATGCTGGGTGACGCGCATCTGGCCGACCGGCACCACGCCGCCGGAGATTCCCCTGGCTCGCCGTCCTCTCGGCACCGAATACCGCATCTCCCTGCTGCCGGGCGCGCTGCCGCCCGCCGGGTACCGCGACGCGGTCGGCGAAGCCGTGTCCCGCATCGCCTCCGGAGACCTCAACAAGGTCGTGCTGGCCCGCGACCTGGTCGGGCGGCTGCCGGCGGAATCCGACCTGCGCCGCGCCGTCAGCGAGCTGGCGCTGGGCTACCCCGACTGCTGGACCTACGCGGTCGACGGCCTCGTCGGCTCCAGCCCGGAGACCCTCATCCGCGCCGACCACGGGGAGGTCAACGCCCGCGTGCTCGCCGGCACGATGTCGCGGGGCGCGGATGCCGCCTCCGACCTGGAGGCAGCCCTCCAGCTGGCCACCTCCGCCAAGGACGGCGACGAACACGCCTTCGCGGTGCAGAGCGTGCTGGCCTCGCTCCGCCCGCACACCTCTCACCTCATCACCAGCGAGATCCCGTTCACCGTGAAGCTGCCGAACCTCTGGCACCTGGCAACGGATGTCGAGGGCACCCTGAGCGACGGATCGAACTCGCTCGACCTGATCGCCGCCATGCACCCGACGGCCGCGGTCGCCGGCACGCCCACCGGGACGGCGCTCGCCCTGATCCGCGAACTCGAGCCGTTTGACCGGGGCCGTTACGCGGGCCCGGTCGGCTGGGTCGGCGCCGACGGCGACGGCGAGTGGGCAATCGCCCTGCGCTGCGCCCAGGTCAGCCCCGCCGGCAGCGTCACGGCCTACGCTGGCTGCGGCATCGTGCTGGACTCCGAGCCGGAGCGCGAGCTCGCCGAAACCCGCATGAAGTTCCGCCCCGTCGTGGAGGCCTTCGGCTGAGAAGCCTCCGCAGACTCCGCGCAGCGAGGATCCCCGCTCCGGGCGAGAGTGCCCGCTCCGCGGGCCACTCTCGACCGAACGAACACACTCAGGTCGCGGCGAGGCGGGCCTTCTCGACCTCGACGTCGAAGGTCGCGGACGGCCAGGTCAGGTCGAGACGCTGCAGGGCGTCGATCAACAGGTGCTGCACGGCCAGGCGGGCGTACCACTTCTTCTCGGCCGGAACTACGAACCAGGGCGCGGCAACGGTCGACGTGCGTTCGAGGGCGAGCTGGTACGCCTCCTGGTAGGCGGCCCATTGCATGCGTTCCTCGATGTCGCCCGGGTTGTACTTCCAGTGCTTGTCCGCGCGTTCCAGCCGCTCGGCCAGGCGCTCCTTCTGGTCGTCGGAGCCGATGTGCAACATGACCTTGACGATCGTCGTGCCGGCGTCGACGAGTTCCTGCTCGAACCGGGTGATCAGGCCGTAGCGCTCCTCGATCTCCGCCGCCGGGGCCAGCGCGCGTACGCGGCCGACCAGCACATCCTCATAGTGTGAACGGTCGAAGACCCCGATCAAGCCGGCGTCGGGCAGCCGTTTGCGCACCCGCCAGAGGAAGTCGTGGGACCGTTCCACCTCCGTGGGCGCCTTGAACGCGTACAGACGGATGCCCTGGGGGTCGACAGCGCCGACGACGTGGCGCACGATGCCGCCTTTGCCGGCCGTGTCCATGGCCTGCAGCACGAGGAGCACGCGGCGCGGGTCGCCGGACCGGCTGTTCGCGAAGAGCATCTCCTGCAGGTCCGACAGCACGCCGGCCCCGGAGGCCAGCGCTTCATCCGCGCTGTCCTTCTCCACCCCGTCGAAGCCGGGCGTCGAGGCGGGGTCCACGCCCGCGAGCCGGAACCCCGGCGTCACCCGCAGCAACGCCCCCGGTTCCCCGGCCCAGAATTCCTGCTCGCTACGTCCAGCCACGGTGCACCCTTCGTTACAGGATCAGTGTCCCGCAGACGCCCCGGCAAACCTAGCGAACCAGCGGAACCTCGAGGATGCTCGGCCCCGCGTGCGGCGCGGTCAGCGCGCGCTCGAGGTCGCTCCGGGTGGCCGCCAGACCGTATGACCAGCCGTAGGCGGCGGCGAGGTTGGCGACGTCGGCCTGCTGCGGGGTGAAGAGAACCCGGTTGATCGCGTCGGCGCGGGCGGATGCCGCCACCTCCAGACCGTCGAAAATGGTGCCGCCGCCGTCGTTGCCGACGATGATCTGGAGCCGCGGCAGCGCCTCCCCCGGGGTGAGCAAGAGCGACCCGACATCGTGCAGCAGGGTGAGGTCGCCGACCACCAGGCGGGTGACCCCGGTGGACTGCGGCGTCGGACCGGTCTGGCTGGCCAGGGCGATGCCGACGGCCGTGGCGACCGTGCCGTCGATGCCGGCCAGGCCGCGGTTGGAGTGCACGGAGATCTTCTTGCCGGGAACGCGGCGGTCGGCCACCCGCACCAACCGGGAGGCACCGAAAACGAGACGGTCGTGCGGCCAGGAGGCGCGCCAGACGGCGTCCACGAGCATGGGCCGGGTGACCGGCGCGCGCATGGCGGCCAGCTCTTCGCGGGTGATTCCGCGATCACCGATCGGGATCGATTCGCGGGCGGCTCCCGCGGCCAACAGGTGCCGGCTGGACATCACCCAGCGGCCCAGCCATTCCCGCCCCTCGGGGCTGCCGGCCGCTGCGATGGCCACGGCGTCTGGGGTGGCGGCGCGGGCGAATACGCGCACCCGGTGTCCGGGGTTGAACCATTCGGTGCCGGTGGGAGCCACCACAATGGTCTCCACACCCTCGCGGACGATCATGGCCGGCACCTCACGGCTGAGCGTCGGGTGACCGAACACGACAGCGCGCTCGACCCGCCCGCCGAGGTCGGAGGCCAGCAGCAACTCGCGGTAGGCGGAGACGAGGTTCGGGCCGAACCGGGCGCCGCTGCACACCTCGGCCAGCAGCGGCCAGCCGCCGGTACGCGCGAATTCCTCGGCCTCGGGGCCGGCGCCCGTGCCGGCGATGACCACGGTACGCGGTCCGCCCGTGACCGGGAAGACCGGTTCGGTCGGGGAAGCGTCCACGACGGGCGCGGCGAGCACCGCGGCCGACTCGGCGAGTCCGACCGGGCCGGAGATCGCTTCGGGAGTCAGCGCCACCGGCGCCGACAGCGGCTCCCGGAACGCCAGGTTGAGCTGCACCGGGCCCGGATCGAGCGAGGTGGCGCCGGTGGCGGCATCCGTCGCCCGTCGAGCCAGGGCAATGGCGTCGGCGTGCTCGCCGGCCGCACCCTCCGGTGCGGGCGCATCCACGCACAGGCGCGTCGCCACACCGAATAGACCGGGCTGCACGGTGGTCTGGTTCGAACGGATGCCGCGCAGCTCGCTCGGCCGGTCGGCCGTCAGCAGGATCATGGGCACCCCCGAGTGGTGCGCCTCGAGCACCGCGGGGTGGAGGTTCGCCACGGCCGTGCCCGAGGTGCAGACGACCAGCGCCGGCCGGCCGGCCTCGACGGCTAGGCCGAGGGCGAGGAAGCCCGCGCCGCGCTCGTCGAGGCGCACGTGCAGCCGGATCAGCCCGATCCGCTCCAGTTCGGCGGCGGCCAAAGCAAGGGCCTGCGACCGGGCGCCCGGGCTGAGAACCAGGTCGCGCACGCCCAGACGCACGAATTCACCCAGGAGAGAGAAGCTGAAGTCTGTGGCCGGGCTACCGCTCGACGCGATGTCAGGCATCCCGCCGGCCAGGCAGGTCGCCTTCGCCCGGCTCGGATTTTTTCGGATCGAACCCGGCTTGGCCGTTCTGGCCGGCCTGACTGCCCTTACCGCCCTGACCGGTCGTGCCGGAGGTTCCTGTCGTGTCGGTGGTTCCTGCCGCACCGAGGTCCCGGGGATCCGGAGCGTCGAAGTCGGCAAGCTCCTGCTCGAGGGCACGGAGTCGTTCCTGGTCGGACGTGGCCCGGTCCAGACCCTTGAGGAAGTCGATGTCGTCGTCGGGGGCGAACGATCGCACGATCTTGCCCGTGCTGGCACGGCCGCGGCCGATCAGCAGCCACAGTACCGGCCCGATCACGGGAATGAGCACGATCACGAACATCCACACCCAGCGTGGTAGCCCGCGAACCCGGGATCGTTGCAGGAGCGCGCAATCCACCAGCGCGTAGACGGTGAGGACGACGACGACGACTCCAAGAGCGAACCACAGGCGAACCATTCCCACAGTGTATGGCTCCCACCCGTGAGATCGGTGAGTGAGCGCACAGCCCGGCGATCTAAACTGTGGCCATGAATGTTGTTCCCGCCTGGGTGTCCTATTCGGTCTTCCGCGTGCTCCTGTTCGCCGTTCCGCTCGCCGTGATGCTCTTCCTCCGGATCGAGTGGTGGCTTGCCGCGATCGCCGCCGCTGTGATCGGAGCCTCGCTCTCCTTCATCTTCTTGCGGAAGCCTCGCGAGAAGGTCGCGCTGGGCCTCTACCAGGCGCGGCACCCCGATACGGAGTCGGCGCACCCCGACGCCGTGTCCGAGGATGCTGCCCTCGACCGGGCCGATGCGCGGGCGGCCGATGCCGACCTACAGCGCGAACGCGAGAGCCAGTAGCAGCCCGTAGGCCAACGCCGAGACGCTGGTCAGCTTGAGGGCCAGCACCAGTTCGGTCGAGGTCGTCGCCGTCACCGTGATCAACCCGGCCGGCACCGCCAGCAGCAGCACGAAAAACGTCAGCCAGGCCAGCGGGTAGAAGACCGCGAAGAAGGCGACGATCGCGAACGCCAGCAGCAGGAACAGGCAGAACACGACGCGCGACGCCATGCTCCCGATCAGCACCGCGAGGGTGCGTTTGCCGGATGCCCGGTCCGGCTCCAGGTCGCGCAGGTTGTTGACCATCAGCACGGCCATGGCGATCAGGCCGATCCCGACACCGCTCAGCCAGCTTTCGGTGTTCACGGTGCCGACCTGCACATACGTGGTACCGACGGTGGCCACAAGGCCGAAGAACACGAAGACGAAGACCTCGCCGAGACCGAAGTAGCCATACGGTTTGCGTCCGCCGGTGTAGAACCAGGCCGCAATGATGGCGAGGACACCCACCAGCAGCAGCCACCACTGACCGGTCAGCACCACCAGGGTCAGGCCGGCGAGCGCGGCGAGCGCGAAGAATGCAAGGGCCACCGTGAGTACGGCACGGGGCTGGGCGGCTCCGCCGCCGGTCAGCCGGGCCGGGCCGATCCGGTTGGCGTCAGTGCCGCGGATACCGTCGGAATAGTCGTTGGCGTAGTTCACGCCGATCTGCAGGCACAGGGCCACGATCAGGGCGAGCACCGCTCGTACCGGATGAAAGACGCCGGGGCCGCTCACGACGATCGCCGCACCGGTGCCGAGGGCCACCGGTGCGATAGCCAGCGGGAGGGTGCGCAGGCGTGCTCCGGAGACCCAGTCTCCTGCCGTGGCCGGTCCGATTCGCGCCGGGCCGCGGCCGGCGGGGGCGTTCCGCCGGGCCGGGTTGCCCGACCTCCCGTTCCGGGCCGCCGAAGAGGTCGCTGCCGAGGGATTCAATCGCTGTTGTGAGGGCCTGACCGGCCGCGCTCCGTGTGCCACGCCTTCATAGTACGTGCCGGTGGCTCGGTGGCTCGGTAGCTCGGCAGCTCAGAGATCGGCGATCATCCGGCCCAGGGCAAGACGGTCGGGTTTGCCGGTGGAAAGCTGCGGGATCGACGCGACCCGCACGAGGCACGCGGGCCTGGCCGCCTTGCCCAGCACGGATGCCACGGCTTCCCCGATTCTCTCGAGGGAGTCCTCGGGGAGGCCGGCCGCACCGGGTTCCGCACCGGGTTCCGCCGGCACGACCAGCACCGGGACCTGGCCCCACGTGACGTCGGGCCGCCCCACCGCCACGGCCTCGCCGAAGCCCGGCAGCGACCGGACGACCCGCTCGACCGCGTCGAGCGACACCTTCTCGCCGCCGGAGATGATCACGTTGTCGGCTCGCCCGAGCACGCGCACGAGGCCCGTCGCGGCATCCACCTCGCCCAGGTCACCCGTGCGGTACCAGCGTCCCCCGTGCACCTCGAGGAAGCGGTCGCTGGTGCGCGGGGGGTCACCGAGGTACCCCTCGGCGAGCACGGAGCCCGCGATCTCCAGCTGCCCATCGACCACGCGCACCTCGGAGTTGCCGATCGGGGTGCCGTTGTAGACACAACCGCCGGAAGTTTCCGACGAGCCGTAGGTGGCGAACACGTGCAGGTCGAGGTCGACGGCCCGCTCGGCGAGCAGCGACGGCAGCGCCTGGCCGCCGACCAGAATGCCGTCGAAGCGGCGTAGCGCGGCCAGCAGATGAGGGTCGTCTGCGGCCGCGGCGACCAGCCGGGCCAGCTGCACCGGAACCAGGGCGGTGAACCGCAGCGGCTCGGTGAGGCGCCCGGCTGAGGCGGCGAACACGGCCGGGTCGAAGTGGCCGCTCGGCAGCACGACGGGGACGGTGTCGGCCACGATCGAGCGCACGAGCACCTGCACCCCGGCGATGTAGTGCACGGGCAGGGCCAGCAGCCACTGACCGGAGCCGCCGAGGCGCACGCTGGAGGCGGCGGCGCTGCTCAGCAGGGCGTCGGTGCTGAGCATCACGCGCTTGGGCACACCCGTCGATCCGGACGTCTCGATCACCACGGCCACCTGACGGGGCACGCGCACCAGGCTCAGCCGCCCGGCGGCCTCCTGCCGGCCGGGTACCGGCAGCACGGCGTCGCCGGTGTCGGCCAGCGCGAGGCGCAACGGGGTCATCAGGTCGAGCGGGTCACCGACCGGCACCACCCTCAGCCGACGGAACATGGTCGCCTAGAACTGCCAGTCGTAGGGACCCCAGTCGGGGTCGCGCTTCTCCAGGAACGCGTCACGCCCCTCGACCGCCTCGTCGGTGCCGTAGGCCAGGCGGGTGGCCTCCCCGGCGAACACCTGCTGGCCGACCAGGCCGTCGTCCACGGCGTTGAAAGCGAATTTCAGCATCCGGATGGCGGTGGGCGACTTGGTCAGGATCGTGCGGGCCCAATCCAGCGCCTCCACCTCGAGTTCGCCGTGCGGCACCACGGCGTTCACGGCCCCCATCTCGAAGGCGCGCTGCGCGGAGTACTCGCGGGCCAGGAAGAACACTTCCCTCGCGGTCTTCTGCCCCACCTGGCGGGCGAAGTAGGCGCTGCCGTAGCCGGCGTCGAAGGAGCCGACGTCGGCGTCCGTCTGCTTGAACTTGCCGTGCTCGGCGCTGGCGATGCTGAGGTCGCAGACCACATGCAGGGAGTGCCCGCCGCCGGCCGCCCAGCCGGGGATGACCGCGATGACAACCTTGGGCATGAACCGGATCAGCCGCTGCACCTCGAGGATGTGCAGCCGGCCGCCGCGTGCCGTGTCGATCCCGGACGCGGTCTCTCCCTCGGCGTACTTGTAGCCATCCCGGCCTCGGATGCGTTGGTCCCCGCCCGAGCAGAACGCCCAACCGCCGTCCTTCGGGCTGGGTCCGTTGCCGGTCAGGAGCACCACCCCGATGCGCGGGTTGACGCGAGCGTCCTCGAGGGCGGCGTGCAGTTCGTCGACGGTGTGCGGGCGGAACGCGTTCCGCACCTCGGGCCGGTTGAACGCCACCCGGGCGATCCTCCCAGTCACGTCGTGGTGGTACGTGACGTCGGTGAGGCGGTCGAAGCCCGCGACTTCCTGCCACTGGGTCGGGTCGAAGATTTCGGAAACCTGTTCGATCATGCACCCAGCCTACGCGGGCCTGCGGCGCCGGAATGCGGCTGGCCATGGGCCTCTCGGAAGCTGGTTGGCATCCCCGTTTGAGCGGCAAAGTCAAGCCCCTTGAGGCCGTCGTTTCCACCCTGTGTACTGAGCTATTAAAAAATACTCGGAGGCAGTGATGGCCGACAATGGCACACGAAAAACGATCCCCACCCCACCCGCGAGAAATATCGGGATCAACGAACTCTCCCCCACGGAATGGCGCATCAGCGACCGGATGATCGCGGACGGCGATCCGGCCGCCTTGGTCGGCTTCATCCAGCGCGTGGACGACGCCTTCGAAGTGACGGATTTCGGCCGCCCCCGGGAGCGAGCGTACTTCTCATCCTTTGACCGCGCCACGGCCAGTCTCGCCCTCCGTCCGGCACCCAGCGGAACGGCACTGCGATGAGCACGGCCACGCAAGAGACCCAGCCCCCGGAGCACTCAAGCTCCCGACCGCCACCGGCCGCGAATCAGCCCCCGACCCCGGCGTCAGCGTCAGCGTCAGCGAATTTCACCTCCGCTCCGTCGACCGCTCCCTCCCGCTACAGCACATCGACGGATGCCTTCGGCGACTACCTGCGCCGCATCGGCAGGGGCCCCTGCTCACCGCCATCGATGAGGTGACCCTCGCGCAGCGCATCGAGGTCGGGCTGTTCGCCGTCGAAAAATTGTTCCACGGAGTCGACGACCCGTCCTTGGCCCGCGAGCTGGCCTGGATTGCCCATGACGGCCGCCGCGCGAAGAACCACTTCATCGAAGCGAATCTGCGCCTGGTGGACAGCATCGCCAAGCACTACTCCGGACGCGGAATGCCCATCATGGGCCTCGTGCGGGACGGCAACATCGGCCTCGTCCGCGCCGTCGAAAAATATGACTTCATGACCGGCTACAAATGCTCCACTCACGCCACCCGCTGGATCCGCCAAGCCGTCCACCGCGGCATGGCCCAGCCCGAGGAGCACGCCGTGCTCACCATGCGGGCTTCGGACATCGTTTTCTACATGAATGCCCTGCCGCCGCGGGAGCGGTCGATCCTGATGTCCCGGTTCGGTCTCGACGGGGGCGCGCCCCAAACGCTGGACCAGATCGCCGTCGTTCAGGGCGTGACCCGGGAGCGGGTGCGCCAGATCGAGAAGCGCGCACTGGCCCTGCTGAAGGTCCTCCGACTCGAGCGGTACCTGCGGGACTGAACCTCGGCCGTCCCCCCTGAACGGAGCGTAGCGGTGCTGGCGACTTCACGCTATTCTCACTTAGAACTTTGTTATCGGGGGATATATGGGCAAGCTCACGTACAACTCGTCTCTGACAGCAGATTTCGACGACCGGGTCCTCGCCCATATCCAGGTCGTCATCGGGGCGAAGTTGCGACGCGGCGAGTGTTTCTATTTCACGTGGCGAGACGACCCCCAGGGCGGCGACGGCCGCAGCACGATCTGGCTGCATCCCGCGATACCCCTGGCCTATAAGTATTTCGGCGGGCGCTCCCCCAGCCTCAACCGCGAATGGATCGAAGCCCTCATGCTTTCGGCCAATTCCTCCGGGGGCCTCCAGCTCGTGCCGGAACCACATTGACCCGCGACAGTACTGGTGAAGGACGAAGCGTGATCCGAGTCGATATTGTCTACGGCGGCGCGGAGTACTCGTTAGGCGGCCGGTCATTGGAGTCCATCCAGACCGAGGTTGAGACCGCGTTCCTGGCCGGGAAGCCCTACTGGCTGCGGGTGAACAGTGGCGGCGGGCGCTTTGAAGACGCCTACCTGCTGATCGCGCCGGGCATCCCCTTCGCAATTCTCAACGTCAAGCCGCACAACGGCCCGGACATCGATCTCGAGGTGGACGCGGCGTTCAACCAGGACGTGCTCTGACCTGACCGGCGTTCCCCGGGAGAGTCCCCGGCTGGCACACTGGGAACATGCTGCCACCACTTGCTGAGTTGCTCAGAACTGCCCGCGTCGTCGCCCTGCCCCTGGCGACGCGGTTTCGCGGACTCGACACCCGCGAGGCCCTGCTCGTGGAGGGACCGGAAGGCTGGGCGGAATTCTCCCCGTTCGCCGAATACGACGACGCGGAGGCTGCCACCTGGCTGCGGGCCGCCCTCGATTTCGGTTGGCAGGCCACGCCGCCCCTGCTTCGGGGACGCATCCCCGTGAACGCGACGGTGCCGGCGGTCACCGCCGACGAGGTCGCCGGCGTGCTCGCCCGGTTCCCCGGCTGCCGCACCGCCAAGGTGAAGGTCGCCGACCCCGGTCAGACCCTCGCCGACGACGTGGCACGCGTGCGCATGGTTCGCCGTGTGCTCGGGCCGGAGGGGCGCATCCGTGTCGACGCGAACGGTCTGTGGAACGTCGATGAGGCGGAGCACGCCATCCACGCCCTCAACGAGTTCGACCTCGAATACGTGGAGCAGCCCTGCGCCACCATCAAGGAACTCGCCGAGATCCGCCGCCGCACCGGCTACCTCGACGTCGGCGTCGCCGCCGACGAAAGCGTACGCCGCGCCAAGGACCCGCTGCTGGTGGCCCGCACGGGTTCGGCCGACATCCTCGTGATCAAGGCCGCGCCGCTCGGCGGAATCCGCGCCGCCCTGGCGCTGATCAACCAGACCGGGCTGCCCGCCGTGGTCTCAAGCGCCCTCGACACCTCGGTCGGCATCTCGATGGGCGCCCACCTGGCCGCCGCGATTCCGGAACTCAACTTCGACTGCGGACTCGGCACGGCGTCGCTCCTTGCCGCGGATGTCACCACCGACCCGCTGCTGCCGGTCGACGGCGGCATCCCGGTGCGTCGGGTGACCCCCGACCCGCAGCTGCTGGAGCGTTACGCAGCCGCGGACGATCGGCGTGACTGGTGGCTGGCCCGCCTGACCCGCTGCTACGCGCTACTCGCCGACTGAACCAATTCGACGGAGATTCTGCGCAAGAAGAGGGTTTTCGGCCTGTTTGGCGGCGATCCGGCCGAAATCTCCGTCGAATTCGTTAGGAGCGAGGACCCCTGGTCTAGAGGCCGGAGTAGGAGTGCAGGCCCTTGAAGAAGACGTTGACGATGCCGAAGTTGAACATGACGGCGGCGAAGCCGATGATCGACAACCAGGCGGACCGTGATCCGCGCCAGCCACGGGTCGCGCGGGCGTGGATGTAGCCCGCGTAGAGGGTCCAGATGATGAACGTCCAGACCTCCTTGGTATCCCAGCCCCAGTAGCGGCCCCAGGCCTGTTCGGCCCAGATCGAGCCGGCCATGAGGGTGAAGGTCCACAGGATGAAGCCGATGATGGTGACCCGATAGGCCAGGTTCTCCAGCGTGGCCGCCGACGGCAGGGTGGCCAGGAACCGCAGCCGACCGCTCTTCGCGGACGCGAGGAGCGACTCACGCCGGAACTGGAGGAGTTGCACGGTCGAGAGGGCGAAACCGAGTGCGAAGAAGCCCGTGCCCAGCGAGGCGACGAAGACGTGAATGACCAACCAAGCCGACTGCAGGGCCGGCGGCAGGGGCGCGACCTCGACGTAGAAGCGCAGCGCCGCGATGCCGAGAAGCACCAGCACCATGCCGGTGACGAAGGTGCCGAGGAAGCGCAGGTCGGCGCGGGTCAGCACAATCAGGAACACCGAGACGATCAGCAGGGTGCCCGTCATCGCGAACTCGTACATGTTCGCCCACGGGACGCGCTCGGCGGCCACGCCGCGGAGCACCGCCGACACCAGGTGGATCAGCCACGCCAGCACGGTGAGCGAGACGCCCACCCGCAGGCTGGCCGAGCGGCCGTAGGGGGTGACCGCGTCGTTCGCGATGCGAGCGCTGATGCGGGTGAGGGTGGTGGTTCCGCCCGCCGCGCCGGCCGCTTCCGCGCGCGCTGATGCGGCCCGGCGCACCTGTGCGTCTGCCGCCGTGGCGGAGGTGACCGCCGCGGAGCGCTTGGCCAGGTCGAAGGAAAAGGCGATGAACGCGAGGGCGTAGACCGCCATGGCCGAGTAGAGGCTCAGAATGGAGAGCTCGTTGAGATTCACGATGACAGCCTATTTCTGTTCGGATGCCGGGGTGGCCGATTGGGAGGATAACAGCAGGTCCGTGTGCCGATCGGCGAGGTCGCTGACGGCGGATTCCAGGGTCGGGTCCTCGCCCCGGGCTAGACCCGCGTATTCGAGGCGCAGCGAGCCGTCCTGCTCCGGCACGGCCTTCACCCAGACCCGCCGACGTGGCACGAACAGTGACGTCAGCAGGCCGAGCAGGGCCAGAACGGCGAAGGACAGCACCCAGAGCTGGGTGGGGTCGTGGTGGATGTCGAACGAGGCAAACCGCAGCACCGAACCAGAGAAGTCCCCGTTCTGCGCCCCCGGGTTGGCGTCGTCGAAAGTGACGGACCCGAGGCCGTTCGGCAGTTCCCGGGTTTCCCCCGGCTTCAACTCGATCGACTCCACGCCGGTCTTGCCCCCGGTGAGCTGGGTCATCTTGTCGATGTCGAGCGAGTAGACCGACGTCGGCACGCCCGCGTCGAGCCCCAGGTCTCCCGAGTAGACGTTGAGGGTCAGCAGCGGGTATTCGAGGTCAGGGAAGGAGGAGAAGAAGGCCCCCGAATCCGCGGTGGCCTGGGTCGGGTAGAAGAAGCCGATCATGCCGAGTTGCTCGGCGAGCCCGTCGGGAACCTTGATCACGCCGAGGGAGGTGAGGTTGGCATCCTGCGGCAGGAACGGCACAGAGTCGGTGAAGACGACCACCCCGTTCGGGTCCTTTACGGTGAGGGTGGGGGCGTAGCCGTTGCCGAGCAGGTAGACGTCGGTGCCGCCGGTGCGGGCCGGCCCGTTCACCTTCACCTGGCTGGCCTCTGCGGCCTCACCCCGCGGGGTGATGGTGACCTCTGCTGTGAAGTCGATCGGCTGGCCGTAGGCCTTGAGGTTCTCCTCCTCGTAGGTGACGTCGAAGTTGTCGAGGGTGAGTTTATAGGGCGTGAGGCTGGTGTCGTTGAAGAACCGGCCGGGGTTGAACGAGTCGTAGGCCAGCAGGGTGTTCACGAAGGTCTGCCCTTCGACCAGTACACGTTGGCCGCTGAACCCGAAGCCGCCACCGAAACCGACGGTGATCAGGATGCCGACCAGGGCGAAGTGGAAGACCAGGTTGCCGGTTTCACGCAGGTAGCCGCGTTCGGCCGAGACCGAGGTCTCCCCGCGATTCTCGAAGACGGCCGCCCGGTAGCCGCTGGTCTTCAGAAGCCTGCGGGCGGACTCGACGGCGGCCTGGGCATCCGTGCCGACCGGAGCGATGCGCGCCGTGAAGCCGGCCAGCCGGGACAGGCGGGCGGGGGTGCGCGGCGGCTTGGCCCGCAGCGCGAGGTAGTGGTGCTTGGTGCGCGGGATGACGCACCCGATCAGCGAGATGAACAGCAGCAGGTAGATGGCCGAGAACCACGCCGACGAGTAGACGTCGAACGCCTGAACCGTGTCGAGCAGCGGCGCGAGGTCGGGGTTGTCGGCGAAGTACTGGGTAACCCCGTTCGGGTCGGAGCTGCGCTGGGGTACCAGAGATCCCGGCACGGCGGCGATCGCGAGAAGCAGCAGAAGGAACAGCGCGGTGCGCATGTTCGTCAGCTGGCGCCAGAACCAGCGCAGCCAGCCTGCGAAGCCGAGGTGCGGTTGCACGATTCCCGCGGAGGCCGGGGCGTCGTAATGGTCAGATGGCCGGGACATAACTTCCGATCGTTCCTTGCAGGTCGAGGAGCCAGGCGTTCCACACGCCACTGACCATGAGCACGCCGATGAGAACGAGGAGGAGACCGCCAAACAGGTTGATAGCCCTGACGTGCCGTTTCAGGAAGGAAACGGCTCCGGTCGCCCAGCTGAGGCCGAGCGCGATGAGAAGGAACGGGATGCCCAGCCCGAGCGCGTAGAACAGGGCCAGCAGTCCCCCCTGCCAGGGAGAGCCCGTGGTCAGGCTGAGAGAGTTGATGGCCGTGAGCGTGGGGCCGGTGCAGGGGGTCCAGCCCACGGCGAAGACCGCGCCGAGCAGAGGGGCGCCGGCCAGGCCCATCCCCGGTCTCCAGGTCGCCTTCACGCTGCGCTGCGCGAAACCGAACTGGCCGACGAACACCAGGCCGAGCAGGATTACCACGACGCCGGCGATGCGGGTGATCGCATCTCGATACTGGTTCAGCCAGAATCCGGCAACCCCGAAAATGACACCGGTGAGCACGAAGACGAGGGTGAAGCCGAGGATGAACAACAGGACCCCGAGCAGCAGACGGTTGCGGCCCCGGCGGTCGCCGCGCGCGGGGGCCGAGCTGCCGTCGGTGAAGCCGCCGATGTAGGCCAGGTAGCCGGGCACGAGCGGGAGGATGCAGGGAGAGGCGAACGAGACGAGCCCGGCCAGCACGGCGATGGGAATGGCCAGGTAGAGCTGGCCGCTGAAGACGATCTCGCCGAAGGGGTTGTCCACGCCTACGAATCCTCGGCGATCGCGTCGCGCACGAGAGTTTCGAGGATGGAGGGCTCCGAGATCGCACCGAGGATGCGGGCCGCGACCCGGCCTGACCGGTCGAGCACCAGCGTGGTGGGAACGGCGTTGGGCGGGATGCTGCCGCTGAACGCGAGCTGCATGCTCCCGTTGTCGACGTCCATCACCGACGGGTAGGTGATGCCGAAGCTCTCGTTGAACGCGGTCGCGTTCGCGGCCTGGTCCCGCACGTTGACGCCGACCCAGTGGGCGTCCGTGCCGGCGAATTCCTCGTTGAGTTTTTGCAGGGCCGGGGCTTCCGCCCGGCAGGGCGCGCAGCTGGCGTACCAGAAGTTGACCACGACGACCTCGCCGGCGTAGTCCTCGCTGGAGAGCGGGTCGCCGTTTTCGTCTGCGCCGCTCCAGGAGATGGGATCGCCGCGCTCGGCGGCCGGGATCTCGGTCCAGCTGCCGTCACCGGCGATGAAGCCCTTACTGCTGCCCTCGCGGTACTGTTCGGCGAGCGGGTCGGCGGAGCAGCCGGTCAGCAGTAGCGCCACGGCAACCAGAGCGGTGACGGCGGCGCGGGGACGGAGATTCATACGGCTCCTACGTCCGAGGCGCCGACCTGCAGCGACAGGGCAGGGTTGGAGTAGCCGGTCTCGTCGGGGAAGCCGCCGGGCCAGGACAGGGTTGTGATGCTCGACAGGTCGCAGCGGCGTTTGCGCGGGTCGTGCGGCAAACGCTGCCGGGCCAGGGCGCGGTGCACCATCCAGATCGGAAGCTGGTGGCTGACGAGCACGACGTCGCCCTCGTCGACCGAGTTGCGGGCATCCTCGATCGCGGCGAGCATGCGCTTCGCGATCGAGTCGAACGGTTCGCCCCAGCTGGGACGCAGCGGGTTGATGAGCGCGTGCCAGCTGCGGGGATCGCGCAAGGCCCCGCCCGTGCCCCGCATCCGTTTGCCCTCGAAGAAATTGGTCGGCTCGATGATGCGCGGGTCGATGTCGACCGGAAGGGTGAAGGCAGCCGCGATCGGAGCGGCCGACTCCTGCGCACGCTGCAGCGGTGAGGAGATGATGCGGGCGACGGGGCGCCCGCGCTCCACCAGATCGGCGGCAGCCGCCTCGGCCATCTGAGCCCCCAGATCGGAGAGGCGGAATCCGGGCAGGCGTCCGTACAGAACGCGCTCGGGATTGAAAACCTCACCGTGCCGCACGAGATGTACCTGTCTGGCTACCACGTTCCCAGTCTACGGAGGGGGCACCCGCGAATACGCCGAGAGCCGTGCGGCTAAACTTGACCGGTGACTGAGCGCATAGTGATCAAGAACCTGGCCGCCCTCGACAACGGACCCGTGACGGTGTCCGGGTGGGTCGACACCGTCCGAGACCAGAAGAAGGTGCAGTTCGTCGTGCTGCGCGACGAATCCGGCGCGGTGCAGCTCGTGAACCCGCGCACCACGGATGCCGACGGCATTGTCGTCGCCGACGAACCGGCCACCACCATCTCCACCCTGTCGCAGGGCAGCTTCGTCACCGTCACCGGTGAGCTCAAGCACGACGAGCGCGTCAAGCTCGGCGGCATCGAAATCAAGCTCGCGACCCTCGAGGTCGTCACGGTCGCCATCCCCGAGACCCCGATCGCGGCCGACTCCAATCTGGACAAGCGCCTCGACTGGCGCTTCCTCGATCTGCGCCAGCCCAAGCAGAACCTGATCTTCCGCCTCCAGACCACCTTCGAGCACGCACTGCGCACGTACTGGATCGACAATGACTTCATTGAGCTGCACACCCCGAAGCTGATGGCCAGCGCGAGCGAGTCCCGCGCCGAGCTGTTCGAGGTGGAGTACTTCGACACCAAGGCCTACCTCGCGCAGAGCCCGCAGTTCTTCAAGCAGATGGCCCAGGCCGCCGGCTTCGGCAAAATCTTCGAGGTCGGACCGGCGTTCCGCGCCGACCCGTCGTTCACCAGCCGTCACTCCACCGAGTTCACCAGCGTCGACTCCGAGATCAGCTGGATCGACAGCCACGAAGACGTCATGCAGCTGCACGAAGAGCTGCTTGTCGCCGGATTCACGGCCGTCAAGGAGAAGCACGGCGACGAGGTCCTGGCCCTCTTCGGGGTCGAGGTCACCGTGCCCAGTACACCGTTCCCGCGCATCCCGCTGGCCGAGGCCAAGGAGATCGTCAAGACCCGCGGCTACGAGGTCCCGCGCGATGACGACGACATGGACCCCGAAGGCGAACGCCGGATCGCCGCCTACGTGCTCGAGACCTTCGGCCACGAGTTCGTCTTCCTCACCGACTACGCCTCAAGCATCCGGCCGTTCTACCACATGCGCCACGAGGGCGACGCGAGCATCACCAAGAGCTATGACCTGATCTTCAACGGCACCGAGATCTCCACTGGAGCGCAGCGCGAGCACCGCATCGACATTTTGGTCGAGCAGGCCAAGGAGAAGGGCATCGACCCCGAGGAGATCGAGGGCTACCTCGACTTCTTCCGCTACGGCGTTCCGTCGCACGGCGGGTTCGGCATGGGCCTCGCCCGGGTACTCATGCTGATGCTGCACCAGGCCAGCATCCGCGAGGTCACCTACCTGTTCCGCGGCCCGACGCGCCTCGAGCCGTAGCCGAACGGGCCGTAGCCGAACGGTCAGACGGCGACATCGACGGCCATCCTCGACGATACGACGGAACGGATGAAGGTTCCCGCCGCCTGGTGGGCGGGGTGCACCTGGTAGCGGTTGACGGCGTCCAGGTCGTCAAAGTCGGCGATCAGCACGACGTCCCAGTTGGAGCCGCCGGCGACGTCGAAACCCACCTGCAGCGAGCGGATCTCGTCGACGACGCCCACGAGCCCTTCCAGGCGGACCGCGATCCCGGCCGCGGCGGCGGCCTTCTGGACCGGGTCGGCCGGGGCTAGTTGCCAGGAGACGATGTGCCGGATCATTGCACGGCCAGAAGCGCCGTGCGCAGCCGCAGTGGATCGATGCGCCAGTAATTGTGCACCTTGCCGTTGAGCAGGAGCACCGGGATGTCCTCGACGTACAGGGCGTGCAGCTCGGCGTCGTCGAGAATCGAGCGCTCTTCGAGCACGATGTCGGGGGCGGACGGGTCGTCGGCGAGTTTGGTCACGACGCTGCCGACCAGATCCCGGGCGTCATCGCAGAGATGACAGCCGGGCTTGCCGACCAGGGTGAGGAGTGCAGTAGCCATTGCTCCAGCCTATGCTGGCTCGCCGACGCAACACGCAACTAGACTTGACCGCACACATGTCCGAAGACACCATCGCCCCCGCAATCGCGTTCTTCGACGTGGACAACACCCTCCTGCGCGGCGCCAGCCTGTACCACCTCGGTGTGGGTGCCTGGCGGCGACGACTGGTCACCGGCCGGGACCTGCTCTCCTTCGCCTGGAAACAGGCCCGATTCCTCTACGTCGGCGAAAACAGGATGCACCTCGCGAGCATCCGGGAGCGCGCGCTGGAAGTGGTCGTGGGCTACAGCCGGGACGAACTCGTCGCGCTCAGCACGGAGATCTTCGACGCCCGCCTCTTGCGGCGGCTCTGGCCGGAAACGGTCGCCGTCGCCCGTGCGCACCTCAAGGCCGGGCGCGAGGTCTGGCTCGTCTCCGCGACCGCCCAGGAGGTGGCCGACGTCATCGCCGAACGGCTGGGCCTCACTGGCGCGCTCGGTACCAGGCTCGAGGCCGTCGACGGAATTTTCACCGGCCGCCTCACCGAGGGTGTCTGCCACGGTGTCAGCAAGGCCGTCGCCGCCAACGCCCAGGCAGAGCGCAGCGGCGTCGACCTGGCCGTCTGCTGGGCCTACTCCGACTCCCACAACGACATTCCGTTGCTGGACCTGGTCGGCAATCCGGTGGTCGTGAATCCGGATGCCACGCTCCGCCGCTATGCCGCAGCCCGCCACTGGCCGGTGATGATCCTCAAACGCGGCAGCATCACGGCCGCCACCCGGGCAAGCAAAAAGCGCTAGACCCCAGGGGCCTAGCGCTTACGCCGGTAGCTATTTCAAACGGTCCAGAACCGTCTACTTCTTATTGCGACGCTGGTGGCGAGTCTTACGAAGCAGCTTGCGGTGCTTCTTCTTCGCCATACGCTTGCGTCGCTTCTTGATTACAGAACCCACACGGACCTCACAAAAGAATTGGTTTCGCCGCGGGATTCGCGACAGACACGGTAGATATCAGTCTACCGGAAAAACAACACTCTCCGACGCGGTGTGCGCATTCGGGCGCTCAAGCGCCGCCGACTAGTCGATTCTCCGCCATTTTCGGGGCTTCGCATCTTTGACCGCATGCGCCATTTGGTATGATGTCTCCGCAAAGGCCTTTCCGATGGCCGCGGCGAATGCCCGCTGTTCCACCTTCAAGCCCTCGGTCTCCTCGGTCGGCTCCTCGGCGGTGGCATCGAAGTCGACGCTGAGGAAGGGAATCAGCCAGTCTTCGATTTCCTCGAGCGGCGCGTAGTCAAGATGGTAATACCGGTGCTGACCGGCTTCTCTCACGCCCACCAGGCCCGCTTCGCGCAGCACCTTCAGGTGCTTCGAGATGGTTGGCTGGCTCAGGCCGAGCTTGTCGACGATGTCAGACACGCTCAGCTCTCCGCCGGCCGTGTTCGATTGGTTGTATCGCTCGAGGAGAATGCGTAGAATTTCGCGTCGGGTCGAATCCGCCACCACGCCGAAGATGTCTGCCATGCCTCAAGGCTACTCATTCCCGGTGGGGGATACCATGTCGACGGCCGTTCGTCGCGAGCAAGTCGGAGGTTTCAGTGCAGACACGGATGGCGGACTCCGCCTTCGCACCGCGTCCCACCAGTTGGTACGCCTGGTTGCGAGACTCAGTGGACGGTCTGGTCCGCAGCTCGCCGTCCCGATTCGCCATCCTCGTTTTCACCGCGCTGGTCCTGGTGTTCACCCTCCTATTCTCCCTGCCCATCGCCACGGCAGACCGCATCGTCACCCCGCTGCACGACGCCCTCTTCACCGCGGTGTCGGTGATCTGCGTGACCGGCCTAGCGACGGTGGACATGGCCACGCACTGGTCGGCCTTCGGCAATGTCCTGGTGGTGGTCGGTGTCAATATCGGCGGGGTCGGCGTGCTGACCCTCGCCTCCCTGATGGGAATGGTCATTTCCCGGCGCCTGGGCCTGCGCGCCCGGCTGATGGCCGCCAGTGACACAAACCCCTCCCGCATCCATGCCGGACCGGTCAATGAAGGACAGGCCGTTCGCCTGGGCGAGGTCGGCAACCTGCTCGTGACGGTCGCGATCAGCGCCTTCGTAATCGAGCTGGTCGTGGCTATCCTGCTCTTTCCGCGTATCCTCGCGGTCGGGACACCTGTCGGCGAGGCGCTCTGGCAGAGCGTGTACTACGCGGCCATGGCGTTCACCAACAGCGGCTTCTCCCCCAACGTCGGAGCTTTGGCCCCGTTCGCCAGCGACTACTGGTTCCTCAGCGCCTTGATGGTGGGCGCCTTCCTCGGCAGCCTGGGTTTCCCGGTGATCTACGCCCTCGTCCGGGGCTGGCATAGCCCCAGACGCTGGTCGCTGCACGTGAAACTGACCCTCTTCACGACCGTGGTGCTGCTCGTGGCCGGCGTTGCCGTGTACATCGCGCTCGAGTTCGACAACCCGAAGACGTTCGGGTCGCTGAACGTGGGCGACACGATCTTCCAGTCGCTCTTCCTGTCGATGATGACCCGGTCCGGCGGCTTCGCGACCATCGACATCAGCGACCTGCAGGGGGCGAGCCTGCTCGCCACGGACATGCTGATGTTCATCGGCGGCGGCTCCGCGTCGACCGCCGGCGGCATCAAGGTGACGACCCTTGCCATCCTCTTCCTCGCCGCCTTCGCCGAGGCCAGCGGACGAAGCCAGATGGAAGCGTTCGGCCGCCGGATCCCCAGCGACATCCTGAGGCTCGCGGTCAGCGTGGTGCTGTGGGGCGCCACGACGGTTGCCGTGTCCAGCATCCTGATCCTGCAGATCTCCAACGCGCCGTTCGACCAGGTGCTCTTCGATGTGATCTCCGCGTTCGCCACCTGCGGCCTGTCGACGGGCCTGACCGGCGAACTGCCTCCGGCCGGAGTGTATGTGCTGGCGGCAACCATGTTCATGGGCAGGATTGGTACAGTGACCCTCGCGGCTGCCCTCGCCGCGAGCCAGAGCAGGCAGTTGTTCTCCCGTCCGGAAGAGAGACCCATCGTTGGCTGACCGCTTCAAACACGACGCACCGGTGCTCGTGATCGGCCTCGGCCGGTTCGGCGCGGCCACCGCGGGGCAACTCGACCGGCTCGGACGGGATGTGCTCGCCGTCGACGACAGCGCGGTCCTCGTGCAGAAGTGGTCCGAACGCGTCACGCACGCGGTGCAGGCCGACGCCACCTCCCTGGAAGCGCTTCGCCAGATCGGCGCGCAGCAATTCTCGATCGCCGTCTGCGCCGTCGGCTCGTCCGTCGAGGCCAGTGTGCTGATCGCGGCGAATCTGGTCGACCTCGGGATCCCGCAAATCTGGGCGAAAGCGATCTCCAAGTCGCACGGCACGATCCTCGAGCGCATCGGGGTGAACCACGTCGTCTTCCCGGAGGCACAGGCAGGCGAACGCCTGGCGCACCTCGTCTCCGGACGCCTGCTCGACTTCATCGAATTCGACGACGACTTCGCCCTGGTCAAGATGATCCCGCCCAAGTCGATCCGGGGCCTGAACCTGACCGAATCCGGGCTGCGCCGCAAGTACAACGTCACCGTGGTCGGCGTGAAGAGCCCCGACCGCCCCTTCACCTACGCCACCGAGAAGACGGTCATCACCGACCAGGACCTGATCATCGTCTCCGGCACCGAGTCCGACATCGAGCGGTTCGCGTCGCTGGAGTTCTAGGGGCCTGGAGTTCTCATGGCCTGGAGTTCTAGTGGCCGGCGAGTTCGCGGGCCCGGGCGAGTGCGGCATCCGTCGCCCGGTCGAACAGGTCCTTGATCCCGCCCTTTTCCAGCTCCCACACGGCACGCTCGGTGGTGCCGCTCGGGCTTGTGACCTGGCGGCGCAGTTCCGTCGGGGACAGGTCGGATGCCACCAGCAGGCTCGTCGCACCGAGGAAGGTGCCGTTCACCATGACCGCGGCCTCCTCCGGGGTGAAACCCTTGGCGATCGCCGTGGCGGTGAGCTGCTCGATCAGGTAGAAAACGTAGGCCGGACCTGACCCGGAGATGGTGCTGAGGGCATCGAGCTTCTCCTCCGGCACGACCAGGACGTCGCCGACGGTGCCGAAGAGGGACCTCGCGAGCTCGAGATCGGTGTCGCTGGACCGCGTGCCGGCGCTCAGCCCGGTGACGGCCTTGCCGACGAGGGCCGGCGTGTTCGGCATCGAGCGGATGACCGACACGGATTCGGGCAGCGACGCCTCGAACGTGGCGATGGTGACGCCGGCGGCGACACTGATGACGAGCGTGCCCGGTTCGAGACTGTCGGCGATCTCGGCCAGCAGGTCGAGGACCATGACGGGCTTCACGGCGACGATCACGATGCGCGCGCCGGCAACGGCCTTGCGGTTGGCCGTGGGCTCGTCGGCGGTGGCCCAGGCGGTGACGCCGGGGATTCCTGCGAGTTCGTCGGCCTTCGCCGTGGAGCGGTTGGTTGCCCGGATGCCGCCCAGAACGGTCACATTCGGGTTCAGCAGCCCGGTCAGAACGGCCCTCGCCATCGATCCGGCGCCGAGGAACGCGATGGCGGGCAGTGTGGTGGTTGCAGTCGAAGTCATCCGACGAGTCTACTTTCGCCCCCTGTGCCGGGTCCGTCTGGTGTGCATTCTAGGATTGCCCCATGAGCACTTCTGGCGGGAACAAAGCAATCGTGGCGGCACTCCTCGCCAATCTGGGGATCGCGATCACGAAATTCGTAGCCTGGGCATTCTCCGGTTCCTCCTCGATGCTCGCCGAGGGCGTGCACTCCCTGGCCGACTCCGGAAATCAGGTGCTTCTGCTCATCGGCGGTCGCAAGGCCAAGCAGGAAGCCGACAAGGAGTATCCGTTCGGCTACGGCCGGGAACGCTACGTCTACGCGTTCGTGGTGTCGATCATCCTGTTCTCCGTCGGCGGCGTCTTCTCCCTTTACGAGGGTGTGCGGAAGCTGCAGGACCCGCACCCGCTCGACGTGCCGTGGCTGCCCATCGTGGTGCTGCTGGTCGCCATGGGCCTCAAGTCCTTCTCACTTCGCACCGCCATCCAGGAATCGAACCTCGTGCGCGGCAACCAAAGCTGGGTGCAGTTCGTGCGGCACGCGAAGGCGCCCGACTTGCCCGTCGTGCTGCTCGAAGACATCGCCGCTCTCGCCGGCCTGGTCTTCGCCTTCCTCGCCGTCGGCCTCACCATCATCACCGGCGAGCCCGTCTGGGACGCCATCGGCACCCTGTTCATCGGCGTACTGCTCGTCCTGGTCGCCGTGGTCCTCGGCGTAGAGACCAAGAGCCTCCTCGTCGGCGAAGGCGCCGGTAAAACGGATGCCGCGGCCATCGAGCGTGCCATCCTGGCCGGTCCGGAGACGCGCAAGATCATCCACCTCAAGACCCTTTACCTCGGCCCGGACGAACTGCTCGTCGCCGCCAAGATCGCCTTCGAGGCCGACAGCCATTTCTCCCATGTGGCAGCGGGCATCAACACCGTCGAAACCCGCATCCGCGAGGCCGTGCCGGCGGCCCGCGTCATCTACCTCGAGCCGGACCTGTTCTTCGACCCCAACCGCCGCACGCCGCCCACCGACACCATCGTCATCAAAGGCAGCGAGTGACCCGCACCGCGGTCGTCCTGCGCCACGATGACACGATCCACCTCGGCAACCTCGAACCGGTGCTGCGGGAGCACGGTTACTCCATTCGCTACGTCGACACGCTCAAGGAGGATGTGCGCGCCCTCGACCCGCGGGAAGCCGACCTGCTGGTCGTTCTCGGCGGCGAGATGGGGGTCTACGAGGCCGACGAGTTCCCCGCGCTGCACGCCGAGATCGACCTGCTCACGCAGCGGCTCGGCGCCTCTCTGCCCGTCTTCGGCGTGTGCCTGGGTGCGCAGCTGATGGCGAACGCCCTGGGCTCCCGCGTCTACCGCGGGCCGACGAACGAGATCGGCTACCGTTCCGTGGAGCCCACGAAGGCCGGGGCGACCTCCCCGCTGCGGCACGTCAGCGGCGTACCCGTCTTCCAGTGGCACAGCGACACGTTCGACCTGCCCGACGGGGTGACACGGCTCGCCGGGTCCCCCCAGTACGGCAATGAGGCCTTCGGGATCGGAGACTGGGCGCTGGCCGTGCAGTTCCACCCGGAGGTCACCGAGGAGATGCACGAGGTGTGGCTGGCGGCCTCGGAGGCGGAGGTGGCCGCCGAGGGCTTCGACGTGGGCGACCTGCGCCGCGAACGCGAACGTTACTCCAGCGGTATGCAGAACGCTTCCAGGTCCATGTTCAGCGAATGGCTCGACGGTCTGGGTCCGCGAAGAACGCCCTGAGCAGTTCCCCGCATTCGTCAGCGTCGACCTCGGCGTAGACCTCAGCGCGGTGATTGAGCCGGCGGTCACGCAGCACGTCGTAGACCGATCCGGAGGCGCCGGCCTTCTCGTCCCACGCGCCGAAAACCACGACCGGCACCCGTGCGGCCAGGATCGCGCCCGCGCACATCACGCAGGGCTCCAACGTCACCACCAGGGTGCAGCCGGTCAGGTGCCAGTCCCCCAGGGACGCGGCAGCGTGACGGATGGCGACGATCTCGGCGTGGCCGGTGGGATCCTGCAGCGCTTCGCGCTCGTTGCGTCCGCGGCCGATCACACGGCCGGACGGGTCCAGCACCACCGCACCGACGGGCACATCCCCCGTTTCGAGGGCAGCGCGGGCCTCGCAGAGCGCGAGCCGCATCCATTCGCTGTGCCGGCGATCGACCTCGCCCATCTACGTTCCCCTCCCCGACTAGTAGATTGAGCCTATGCGAGTCCACGTAGCCGACCACCCCCTGATCACCCACAAACTCACGGTACTCCGAGACAAGAACACGCCGTCGCCGATCTTCCGGTCACTTGTCGAAGAGCTGATGACCCTCCTCGCTTATGAGGGGACCCGCGGCGTGCGAGTCGAAGACGTGACCGTGCAGACCCCGGTCTCCGAGGCCCGCGGCGTGCAGATCAGCGACCCCAAGCCGCTCGTCGTGCCGATCCTCCGCGCCGGTCTGGGCATGCTCGAGGGCATGGTCAAACTGCTACCGACGGCAGAGGTCGGCTTCCTCGGCATGGCCCGCAACGAGGAGACCCTTCAGCCCGCCACCTACGCGGAGCGCCTGCCCGACGACCTCTCCGACCGCCAGTGCTTCGTGCTCGACCCGATGCTGGCCACGGGCGGTTCGCTGATCGCAGCCATCCAGTTCCTCTTCGACCGCGGCGCCGTCGATGTCACGGCCATCTGCATCCTCGCCGCGCCTGAGGGGCTCGCCGCGGTCGAGAAGGCCCTCGAGGGCCGCGAAGTGACCATCGTTCTCGGTGCCGTCGACGACAAGCTTGACGAGCACGGATACATCGTTCCCGGCCTCGGTGACGCCGGCGACCGCCTCTACGGTTTGGTCTAGCTCTAGCGAGCACCAATTCCGTCGGGCGGCGGACACCGCAGGTCCTGCGACATGCCGGGCGCCAGTACCCGGCATATTCAAGAATCTTTGATGAAATCAAATTTCATCATGGAAACTTTCATGCTTTCGCGATCCGCGGTGGATTCTCCGATCCACCGCGGAGCCACCGAACGTGATGCGTGTCACACGGCGTCATCCTTGGTTGCAGAATTGACACACGCCGTAACAGTGGGCTTTACTCGCAACTATGACAACGAGCGCACGCCCCCAGACCTCCTTCGAGGCCCCCGGGACTGCCGGCATGGTGATGCCCGGCAGCTGCTGTGCGTGTTGCCGAATGTCCCGCTAAGCAGCGAACACCTCGCCGAGTTCCCGCCCCGCTGACTTCACGCGGCCGGCTGGTTGAACTCCGGAGCCCCTCTCGCTCCCTCCAGGCCTCACCGGCCGCACTTTTTCGAACCCGGAACAGCTCCTCAGCGTCGGGTTCACCTGCAGTACCCCAGCCAAGGATTACTCTCATGTCGCTTGCCCACATTGACACCGCCCGCTCGGCCCAGGCCGCACGCCTCGAACGCCAGGCCGTTCCGACGCCCGCCGCACCCCGCATCCGCGCCGTGCCCGAGGGCACTCAGGCCCGCGGCTTCGTTTTCTACGTCGGCATCGACGAGGCAACGGCCGCCGCGGCCGGGACCAGCCTCAGCCGCATCGTCGAGGCGCTCAAAGCCCTCACCGGAACCATCGCGCCGACCGCGGAGACTCATGCCGCCGTCGCACTGGCGCCCGCCGGAGCCGGTGGACGCGACGTCGACGTCGTGCGCCTCGCCCTGCAGGACCCGACTGCGCTGGCCCGGCACCGCACTGTGACAGACGACCCCGACCGCGCACTCGGCGGCGTCGTGGTGGACATCTCCCGTAAGCGAGTCATCCTCGACGGCGAGACCGCGGCGCTCACCTACAAGGAATTCGAGCTGCTGCAGTACCTGGTGCTCCGCGAAGGCCGCACCATCGAGCGTGCCGAACTGATCGCCAAGCTGTGGAACGCCTCCGACGAGGAAGACGCGCCGAATGAGCGCACCATCGACGTGCACGTGCGTCGCCTGCGCGCCAAGCTCGGTCGCTACGAAGACATCGTGCGCACCGTGCGCGGGGTCGGCTACCGCTTCGACCGGCACGCCGACGTGTCGATCCGCCAATCGAGCACGCCGAGCCCGGACGTCTTCTAGCTTCCCGCTGTGTGAGTCCCGCCGCCGTGGGCGATGAGGGTTCGCCGATTGGGGTTTTTGGGGCCTTACAGCGACTCTCCTCGAACGAATTCGACGGAGATTCTGGCTCTCCTGCTGCTTCCGTGGGTTAATCCCGGCCGGGGAGCACTGGTTTGTGGCCGCCGAGGC
>NZ_PJJS01000039.1 GCF_002929845.1 Cryobacterium sp. M96 | reverse complement strand
GCAGCGGACCGCGTTCGGGCAGCGTGCTGCGACGACCGACGCGATCCACGCAGCCCCATCCGCGGAAACATGCGTGATCAGGGCGGATCGTTCCGCGCCGAGCGCATCGAAGAACGTGCCCAGGGTGGCCTTGTCCTGGCCCGGAGCAGCCCAGACCAGACGCCCCGAATCGTGGTCCACGACCACAGTCAAGAACTTCCGGCCGCGCTTGAAGGAAACCTCATCGATCCCGATCCGGGTGAGCCCGGCGAAGGGATCATGGAGCTCTTCCGTGTCAGCCCAAACCCGGGTGATGATCGCCCCGACCGTCCGCCACGCGATCCGCATCAACTGAGTTGCCGCGGTTTTCGAGGTTTGAGTGGCCAGCCACGCGACATATGAATCGAAGTGGCGGGTGTGGCCGGCCTGGTGCCGCGCCCATGGCACCGCAGCCACGATCACACCGTGCTCCCGGCACGACACCCGCGAGGAATCCGCCTCCAAGTAGACCTGGATCGTGCCCGCGTCCAAGGCCCGCCACCGGCGCCGCCCCGCACCCCTGTCGTAGCGTGGGCAACGTTTCAGGCAGACCCCGCACCGGTGCCGCGCCGACCCCGTCGGCCGCACCGAGGCCACCAAAACACCCGCCGCCGGGTCCAGATTCAGGTCCTCAACGACCGTCTTATCGACACCCAGCAAAGTCCGCCATAAAGTTAGAGACCGCACGCCGTATTCCTGCCCCTAAAGTTTCTGTTCCTAGACAGTCAGAAACCTAGACAGGAAGCGGCGTGCGGCCGTTAAGGCGCTCCGCAACACCCACAGATGAAGCAGGAGAGCCGAGATTCTCGTGTGAAACCGATTTCTCGGGGTGGAATGGGGCCGATTCGGCCACAATCTCCGTCGAATTCGTTCGGGACAGAGCTGACTGGCAGCACCGTGAGGCGCGCTGCCGTCAGGCTCTACCGACGTAGGCCGCGAGGTGCTGGCCGGTGAGGGTGGAGCGGTCGGCGACCAGGTCGGCCGGTGAGCCCTCGAAGACGATCCGGCCGCCGTCGTGACCGGCGCCGGGTCCGAGGTCGATGATCCAGTCGGCATGAGCCATCACGGCCTGGTGATGCTCGACGACGATGACCGACTTGCCGGAGTCCACGATTCGGTCGAGCAGGCCGAGCAGCTGCTCGACGTCGGCGAGGTGGAGTCCGGTGGTCGGCTCGTCGAGCACGTAGACGCCGCCCTGCGCAGCCAGGTGGGTGGCCAGCTTGAGCCGCTGGCGCTCGCCCCCCGAGAGCGTCGTGAGCGGCTGGCCGAGGCTGAGATAGCCGAGCCCAACGTCGGCAAGCCCGCCCAGGATGGCGTGGGCGGCCGGCGTGCGCGCCGCACCGGCGCCGAAGAACTCCCGGGCCGCGGTCACCGACATCGCGAACACCTCACTGATATCGCGGCCGCCGAGGCGGTACTCCAGCACGGATGCCTCGAACCGCTTCCCCGCGCAGACCTCGCAGGTGGTGGCGACGCCCGCCATCATGGCCAGGTCGGTGTAGACGACGCCGGCACCGTTGCAGTTGGGGCAGGCACCCTCGGAGTTGGAGCTGAACAGCGCGGGCTTCACGCCGTTGGCCTTCGCGAAGGCCTTTCGGATCGGGTCGAGCATTCCCGTGTACGTCGCCGGATTGCTTCTGCGGGAACCGCGGATGCCGCCCTGATCGATGGACACCATGCCCGCGCCAGCGGGGATCGACCCATGCACGAGCGAGCTTTTTCCGGAGCCCGCGACCCCCGTCAGCACGACGAGCACGCCGAGCGGGATATCCACGTCCACTTCCTTCAGGTTGTTCTTCGTCGCGCCGCGAATCTCCAGCGTGCCCGTGGGGGCGCGCACCGCGGGCTTGAGTGCCGCGCGATAGTCGAAGTGGCGGCCGGTGAGGGTGCCGCTGGTGCGGAGACCCTCCACGGTGCCCTCGAAGCAGACGGTGCCGCCCGCCGCGCCGGCGCCGGGTCCGAGATCGACGACGTGGTCGGCGATCACGATCGCCTCCGGCTTATGCTCCACGACGAGCACCGTGTTGCCCTTGTCCCGCAGCTGCAGCAGCAGTGTGTTCATGCGCTCGATGTCATGGGGATGCAGCCCGATGGTGGGCTCGTCGAAGACGTAGGTGACGTCGGTGAGTGAGGAGCCCAGGTGCCGGATCATCTTGGTGCGCTGGGCCTCCCCGCCCGACAAAGTACCGGCCGGCCGGTCGAGCGAAAGGTAACCCAACCCGATCTCCACAAACGAGTCGAGGATCTGGCGCAACGCCTGCGTGAGCGGGGCCACCGACGGCTCACTCTGGCCGCGAACCCACCCGGCCAGGTCGCTGATCTGCCAGGAACAGGCGTCGGCGACGCTCACTCCGGAGATCTTCGACGAGCGAGCCGCCTCGCTGAGGCGGGTGCCGCCGCACTCGGGGCAGGTGGCGAACGTGACCGCGCGCTCCACGAACGCGCGGATATGCGGCTGCAAAGCGGCGACATCCTTGGACAGGAACGACTTCTGAATCTGCGGGATGAGGCCCTGATACGTCAGGTTGATCCCGTCGACCTTGATCTTGGTCGGCTCCTTGTAGAGCAGGTCGTCCAGTTCCTTCGTGCTGTACCGATGAATTGGCTTGTCCGGGTCGAACCAGCCGCAGCCGCGGAAGATGCGGCCGTACCAGCCGTCCATCGTGTAGCCCGGGATCGTGAGCGCGCCCTCGTTGAGCGACTTGGAATCGACATATAGCGCGGAACGATCGATGTCGTTGACGGTGCCCATGCCCTCGCAGCGCGGGCACATGCCGCCGGTAATGCTGAAGCTGCGCCGCTCCTTCACGGTCTTCCCGCCGCGCTCGAGCGTCACCGCCCCGGCCCCACTGATCGAGGCGACGTTGAACGAGAACGCCTGGGGAGATCCGATGTGGGGCTGACCGAGCCGGCTGAAAAGGATGCGCAGTAGCGCGTTGGCGTCGGTGGCGGTCCCGACCGTGGAACGGGAGTTGGCCCCCATTCGCTCCTGGTCGACGATGATGGCCGTGGTCAGACCATCCAACACGTCCACCTCGGGGCGCGCCAGGTCCGGCATGAATCCCTGCACGAACGCACTGTAGGTCTCGTTGATCAGCCGCTGCGACTCGGCGGCGATCGTGCCGAACACCAGTGAGCTCTTGCCCGAGCCGGAAACACCGGTGAACACCGTCAGCCGCCGCTTCGGGATGTCGAGGCTGACATCCCTGAGGTTGTTCACGCGCGCGCCCCGCACCCGGATCCGGTCGTGGCTGTCGGCCACGTGCGGCGCGGGCATCCTCGTGCTCGCGGCGCTGCTCAGGTCAGTGCTCATCGTGTCTCCCTCTGGTGGCCGGGTTGCCCACGTGGTCTCGGTGGTCGTCGCCTGGTCGAGTCAACCAGCTTCAAGGCCGGTTGCTGCGGTTCCGCCGTGGATGATTCCAGTGTCAGTGCGGTCGAGGCTGTGTGCAAGCTCAATAACCGACGACACAGACGGGGGTGGAAGTTCGCGGCGCAGGTTCTGGAGCGGGCGAGCGTTAGAACGTGCGCCCACGTTTACGGGTGCGCCGCGAGTGCGAGCCGGGTCCCGAAAGGCTCGTGGGACGGACGCGGAAACCCGCACGCAGGTCGTAGCCTTGAGGTATGAGCACAGGCACTCGGGAACCTCTGTACACCACGGCGATTCTGGCCGGGCGGGCCGTGTTCGGCCTGCTGCGGCTGAAGCCATCCGTGACCGGTCTGAAGAATCTTCCGGACACCGGGGGGGCGGTGCTGGCGATCACCCACTTCGGCTACATGGACTTCGCCCTGGTCGAGTGGATGCTGTGGCAAAAGAACCGACGTCACATCCGTTTCATGGCCAAGAAGGGCGCGTTCGACCAGAAGCTCGTGGGCGTGCTGCTGCGCGGCATGCGTCATATCTCGGTCGACATGAAGGCAGGGGCGGAGGCTTACGGCCAAGCCGTGACCGCGCTGCGGGCGGGCGAACTGCTCGGCGTGTTTCCGGAAGGCGGCGTGAACGCCTCCTTCACCGTACGCGAGTTGAAGTCGGGTGCCATCCGGATGGCCGCCGAGGCCGGGGCCCCCGTGATCCCGATCGCGGTCTGGGGCGGGCACCGCGTGCTCACGAAGAACCACAAGCCGGCCCTGCGCGAGCTGTTCGACGTGCCCATCCGCTTCGCCGTCGGCGAGCCGTTCACGGTCGCGGCGGGGGAGGGCACGCAGCCGATGACGCTGGCACTCCACGACACACTGCAGGGTCTCGTCGACAAACTGCAGAAAGCCTATCCGGTGGACGGCGCCGGCCAGTGGTGGCAGCCGCGGCACCTGGGCGGCACCGCGCCCACACCGGAGGAGGCCGCCGTTGCCGAGGCCGAGCGGCGCCGGCGTCGCGACGAGGCCGGCGCAGCCCCGTCCAGGGGCTAGGCCGGGGCGCCGGGCACGCGGTAGGTGCGCTCGTAGTACAGCAGGGCCTCGTCGTTCTCGCCCATGCCGCCTTCCTCGATCTTCACGACCACGACGGCGCTGTTGTGCACCAGTGTGCGTTCGATGATTCGCCCGACCATCCACGAGGTGACGCCCTTCAGCACAGGCAGGCCGTGGGGTCCGGGCTGCCAGTGGTCGCCGATGAAGCGCTGGTTCGCGGGACCCGACATCACCTCGGCGACGGCACGATTGTGCGCCCCGAGGATGTGGATGACGACCCGGTCGCTCTCGGCGATCGCCGGCCAGGTGCTGGCTGACCGGGCCATGTTGAAGGTGGCCAGCGGCGGAACCGACGACAGCGACGCCAGCGAGGTGGCGGTGAATCCCACCGGGGCGCCGTCCGGGCGCAGCGCGGTGATCACCGCGACACCGGCGGCGTGACGCCGGAAGGAATGTTTGAAGGCGGCCAGGTCCAACGGTGCATTGGGATCTTCGGCCAGCGGTACGGTGGCGGGCTGGGGTACTTCGGTGTCGCTCATGTGACTGAATCAATCTCCTCGCCATTGAGCCTATTCCCGGTGCACGGGAGTTGATGGCTAGGCTGGAACGCGATGATCCAGACTATTGACCTCCGAGGGACCCGGCCCACTCCGGCGGAATTGCTTGCAGCCGTCCCGCGTGCGCTCACCGACGTGACCGCGGCCAGCGACGTCGCAGCCGAATTAATCAACGATGTGCGGGCCAGAGGCGAGGATGCCCTCCGCGACCAGGCGGAACGCCTCGACCGGGTGCGTCCGTCCCATGTGCGGGTTCCTGCGTCCCACGTCACCGAGGCACTGGCCGGGCTCGACCCGACGGTGCGCACGGCCATCGAGGAGACCATCCGTCGCGTGCGCATCGCCAGCGCGGCCCAAGTGCCGCCGCAGGTGACCACCACGATCGCAGACGGCGCCACCATCACGCAGCGCTGGCAGCCGATCAACCGGGTCGGCCTGTACGTTCCCGGCGGCAAGGCCGTCTACCCGTCGAGCGTCGTGATGAACGTGGTTCCGGCTCAGATCGCCGGCGTATCCTCGATCGCGCTGGCGTCGCCGCCGCAGAGCGACTTCGACGGACGCGTGCACCCCACCATCCTCGCCGTGGCGAGCCTGCTCGGCATCGACGAAATCTACGCCATGGGCGGGGCCGGCGCGGTCGGCGCCTTCGCCTACGGCGTTCCGGGGCTCGGCCTGGACCCGGTGCAGCTCGTCACCGGCCCCGGCAACGTCTATGTGGCCGCCGCCAAGCGGCTCGTGCGCGGGGTGACCGGCATCGACTCCGAGGCCGGCCCTACCGACATTCTGGTCATCGCGGATGAGACCGCCGACCCCCGCATCGTCGCGGCCGACCTGGTCAGCCAGGCCGAGCACGACGAGCTGGCCGCCGCCATGCTGGTCACCGATTCGGCCGAGCTCGCCGACGCCGTCAATCTGCACCTGGTCGACCTGATGCAGAGCACGACCCACAGCATCCGTGTCACCGCGTCCCTGAACGGGCGCCAGTCGGGGATCGTGCTCGTGGACGACCTCGACGCCGCGGCCGCGTTCAGCAACGCGTTCGGTCCCGAGCACCTCGAGATCCAGACGAGCGACCCTGATGCCGTGCTCGCGCTGATCGAGAACGCCGGCGCCATCTTCCTCGGCCCTCATTCGCCCGTGAGCCTCGGCGACTACGTGGCCGGCTCGAACCACGTGCTGCCGACGGGAGGGCAGGCCCGGTTCTCCTCCGGACTCGGCGCCTACACCTTCCTGAGGCCCCAGCAGGTCGTCACGTACAGCCGGGAGGCACTGCGCGAGGTCGCGGACCACATCGCGGCCCTGTCCACGGCGGAGGCGCTGCCCGCGCACGGCGACGCCGTCACGGCCCGTTTCACGACGGCGCTGTAAGCTGGTCACACGATGTTCTGCCCGTTCTGCCGCCACCCGGACTCCCGAGTCATCGACTCGCGCACGAGCGACGACGGACTTTCCATTCGCCGGCGTCGACAGTGCCCTGAATGCGGCCGGAGGTTCAGCACCACCGAGACCGCCAGCCTGAACATCGTCAAGCGCAGCGGGGTCGTCGAGCCGTTCAGTCGCGACAAGATCGTGGCCGGCGTGCGCAAGGCCTGTCAAGGTCGTCCGGTAACGGATTCCGACCTGGCCATGCTTGCCCAGCGGGTGGAGGAGACCATCCGGCAGACCGGCGCGTCGCAGGTGAAGGCGAACGAGGTCGGCCTCGCGATCTTGCCGCCGCTGCGCGAACTTGATGAGGTGGCCTATCTCCGCTTCGCGAGTGTCTACCAGGCATTCGATTCGCTCGAGGATTTCGAGACCGCGATCGCCCGGCTGCGCACCGAACACGGATCCCGCACCGAACACGGCTCCCGCCCCGAGCAGGGCAGCGGCGCGGGCGCCGCACACCCGTCCGAGTCGTAGGCGGCGCCGTGTACCCGCTGATCTTCTCGCTGTTCCTGACCCGCCTCGACCCCGAACGAGCCCACCACCTCGCCTTCACCGTGATCCGGGCGCTGCCCGCGTTCGGTGTCGGCCGGGTCGTGCACCGCTTCACGCGCCCGCGCACCGACCTCGGTGTCCAAACCCTGGGTCTGCGATTCCAGTCGCCGTTCGGCGTGGCCGCCGGCTTCGACAAAGACGGTGAAGCCGTGCTCGGGCTCGGCCAGCTCGGGTTCGGGCACGTGGAGGTCGGCACCATCACCGCCGTTCCTCAGCCCGGAAACCCGAAACCGCGCCTGTTCCGCCTGATCCCCGACCGCGCGGTCGTCAACCGGATGGGCTTCAACAACGCCGGTGCCCGCGCCGCCCGGGTGCGCCTCGCGCACGTTCGCACCGCTGCCGGTCGCCCGGTCCTCGGCATCAACATCGGCAAGAGCCGCGTCACCGCGGTCGAGGACGCCACCGCCGACTACCTGGTCAGCGCCGCGCTGCTCGCGCCCCTGGCCGACTACCTCGTCGTGAACGTCAGCTCGCCCAACACGCCCGGGCTACGCGGACTGCAGGAACTCGACCGGCTCGCCCCGCTGCTTCGGGCGGTCAAGACCGAGGCCGGCGCCACGCCCCTGCTGGTAAAAATCGCCCCCGACCTCGCCGATGCTGAAGTGACCCGAATCTCCGAACTCGTGGTGGAGCTGGGTCTCGACGGCATCATCGCCACGAACACCACGATTTCCCGCGCCGGACTGAAAACGGATGCCGCAACCGTCGAGGCTGCCGGCGCCGGCGGTCTCTCCGGTGCCCCGCTCCAGGCGCGGTCCCTGGCCGTGCTGCGCGTGATCCGGGCCGCTGTGCCCCGCGAGCTGTGCGTGATCTCGGTCGGCGGCGTGGAGACCGCGGAACACGTGGCCGAGCGCCTCGCCGCGGGCGCGACGCTCGTTCAGGGCTACACCGGGTTCCTCTATCGAGGGCCGCTCTGGGCTCGCCAGATCAACCGTGGCCTCGACCGCATCCTCGCCGCAGAACTGTAGAGAACTGAGACAGGCCGTCGAGCCCGCAACACGCCGTCGCGCCTAGATCAGACCGCGGTCCGCGAGCTGCCGGGCCAGGGCCGAGCCGTCCGGCCCGTACACCCAGCGGGGATCGCGGGGCGCGGGCGCGGCATCCTTCGCCCGGCGACCGGCCAGAACGGCCTGGCTGGGGGAGAGCTGGCGGATCGCGACGGCCTCGACATTGTCGGGGAAGTCTCGCTGGAACTCGCTGTAGATGGCCTCATCGTGCTGGCCGTCGTCGCCGAACAGGATCCAGCGGATCTCCGGGAATTCCTGGGCCAGACGGCGCAGGTTGGCCCTCTTGTGGTCCTGGCCGCTCCGGAACCAGCGGTCGTGGGTCGGACCCCAGTCGGTGAGCAGGAGAGCCCCCGACGGGTACAGGTTGCGGTTCAGGAACCGGGTCAGGGTCGGGGCGACGTTCCAGGCCCCGGTCGACAGGTAGATCATCGGGGCACCCTCGTTGACCGCGGCGAGGCGGTCGAGGAGGACCGCCATGCCCGGCGTGGGAACTCGGGCGTGCTCGTCGAGCACGAAGGTGTTCCAGGCGGCGAGCAGCGGGCGGGGAAGGGTGGTCACCATGACCGTGTCATCGACGTCGGACAGGATCCCGCGGCGTACCGTCGGGGCCACGATGAAGAGCGGGGCCTCGACCGGCGCGGCCGTGTCGTCGGTGTGCAGCCGGGCCATCTGCCAGCCCGGGGTGAGCGTGACCGGAATGACGGTGTCGACCACGCCCCCGCGGTCGGCCTGCACCCGGTGGGAGAAACCGTTGATCTCGATGGTCACCGTCACATCGTTGACCGGAACGCTCGTGAAGCTGTGCCAGCCGCGAATTCCGGCCTCGCGGCGGTCGGCGTGCCAGTGGCGCCGTGCCAGCTTGGAGCCGGGCTTGGCCGGTTTGGCCAGAAGCACCCGGCACAGAATGCGCACCCACTCGGTCGTGCCGTAGCCGGCATAGGGGATGACCGTGGGCAGGTAGCCGCGTTTGCGGGCGTGGCGTTCGCGCTTGAAGTGCAGCCAGTCCTCGATGCGGGCTGCGCGATGCATCATCTTCGCTGGCGTGCCCGTGGGCGGGATTCGAGGATATGTCGGCACGTCCCTAGTCTGGCACGCGCATGACGCTACCCGGCATCGAAGTCGGGTCGCCCGGAGAGCCGAAGGTTATTCCTGCCCAATCGGGCGAGACACGCTGTCACGTCACAACGAGGGGGACATTGCCGCCTAGTATTAGTGACTTAGTCTCAAGGAGGACAAGTGTCACTCAGTGACCTTTTTGGTGGGGATCCTTTTGTGCCGGCCCAGCAGGCCCGCACCGAGCCGATCCAACAGCGCAGCACGGCACGACTGTCCGGTCTGCTCGACGCCGCCGCCGTCGTCGTGGACGAGGTCGGCTTCGACCGCATCACGACCGCGATGGTGGCCGAGCGCGCGGGCGCGTCGATCGGGACCGTGTACCGGTACTACCCCGATCGCGTCGCGGTGCTGCAGGCTCTGCGCGAGCGCGCGGTGCTGCGATTCCGGAGCCGGGTTGCGGAGCAGCTGAAGACGAACGCTCCCCAGGGCTGGTGGGAGGCCGTCGACGTGGCCATCACGGCCTTCGTCGACCTGTACCGCTCTGAGCCGGGGTTTCGCATCATGCATTTCGACGACCGGCAGGGTGTGCCTGTCGTCGTAGACCCCGACACGGGTTACTTCGCCCGCCGGGTGGCCGGCATGCTGGTCGAGGAGTTCGGCCTCGAGGGCGGCGACGAACTGATCTTCCGGCTTGAGGTCGCCGTTGAGATGGGCGACTCGATTCTGTCGCGGGCGTTCCGCTCCGACCCGCAGGGCGATGAGCGGTTCATCGAAGAGTGCCGCGTGGTCACGCATGACTACCTCGCCGGATACTACGGGCCGAGCGTTCGCTAGGAATTCCGCGATCCGGTGGCTCGCGGCGCCGTGTGATGGTTGGGTGGTATACGTGCTTCCCGTGTTGTGTCGACTTCGGTCGAGAAATGAGCCATTTCCATGATCGAGTTCCGCTCGGTGAGCAAGCAGTTCCCGGACGGCACACTCGCCGTCGACGATTTCAGCCTGACCCTCCCGTCGCGCCAGACGACGGTGCTCGTCGGCTCCTCCGGCTCGGGCAAAACCACCCTGCTGCGCATGATCAACCGGATGGTCGACCCGAGCAGCGGCACGATCGAGATCGACGGGGCCGACATCGCCCAGCTCGAGCCGGTGCCGCTGCGGCGCGGCATCGGCTATGTGATGCAGGACTCCGGCCTGCTCCCGCACCGCACGGTGATCGACAACGTCGCGACTGTTCCGCTGCTGCGCGGGGTGCCGAGAAAGAAGGCCCGCGCCGAGGCCCTCACCCTGCTCGACACGGTGGGCCTGGACCAGACCCTGGCGGACCGGTACCCCAGCCAGCTCTCCGGCGGGCAGCAGCAGCGGGTCGGGGTGGCGCGCGGGCTCGCGGTCAACCCAAACATTCTGCTGATGGACGAGCCGTTCGGCGCCGTCGACCCGATCGTGAGGGCCGAGCTCCAGCAAGAACTGATCCGGCTGCAGAGCGAGCTCGGCAAAACGGTCGTGTTCGTCACCCACGATATCGAGGAGGCGTTCCTCCTCGGTGACCAGGTCGTCATCCTGCGTGACGGCGGACGGATCGCCCAGGTGGGGGCGCCGGCCGAGATCCTGGCGAACCCGGCCGACGACTTCGTGGCCAGCTTCGTCGGAGCGGATCGCGGCAAGCGTGCCCTGCATCTGGAACGCCGCGGCGACTCCGACCTGCTGCTCGACAGTGAGGGCCGCCTGGCCGGTGTGCTCGTGGAGCCGCGGCAGACCGCGCACTCCCCGGATCCCCAGGCTCCGCGGTGACCTGGTTCTGGTCGAATCTCGACCTGCTCTGGGATCGCACCCTGGACCACCTGATCCTCAGCGTGCCGCCGATCCTTCTCAGCTTCCTGATCGCCGTGCCGCTGGGCTGGCTCGCGAACCGGTACCGTGCCGGCCGCGGCGTGATCCTGACGGCCAGTGGGCTGCTCTACGCCATCCCGTCCCTGCCGCTGTTCTTCGTGATCCCGGCCATTGTCGGCACCAGCCTTCGCTCGCCGCTCAACCTGGTCATCGCCCTGACGATCTACGGCGTCGCGCTGATGGTACGCGTGGTGGCCGACGGGCTGGCATCCGTGGACAAGGATGTACGCCAGTCCGCTGTCGCCGTGGGGTATTCCGGCTGGAGCATCTTCTGGCAGGTTGAGCTGCCGCTGGCCGGGCCGGTGCTCCTGGCCGGCCTGCGGGTCGTGGCCGTCAGCACGGTCAGCCTCGCCACGGTGGGGGCC
This sequence comes from Cryobacterium sp. M96, assembly GCF_002929845.1. Taxonomy (GTDB): domain Bacteria; phylum Actinomycetota; class Actinomycetes; order Actinomycetales; family Microbacteriaceae; genus Cryobacterium; species Cryobacterium sandaracinum. The sequence goes on along the minus strand of NZ_PJJS01000039.1, from coordinate 73,318 downwards.
GTGATCGGCGCGCAGAGCCTCGGCAGCCTGTTCACGGATGGCTTCCAGCGCGGTATCCAGGCCGAAATCATCGCCGGGATCGTGCTGACCGTGGCGCTGGCGCTGCTGCTGGACGGCGCCCTCGTGCTGCTCGGGCGGGTTCTGCTGCCCTGGACCCGCCTGGCGGCGACCGACCGGAGGGCCGTCCGGGTCGCCCGGATCGCAGAGGCATCCGCATGAACCTGTTCGTTGACGCGGTGAACTGGATCCTCGACCCGGCCAATTTCGCCGGGCCGGGCGGCATTCCGGCGCGGACGATCGAACACTTGGTGTTCACCCTCGTGGCGGTCCTGATGGCCTCCGTGATCGCGATTCCGGTCGGTTTCCTGATCGGGCATACGGGTCGGGGACGCAGCCTCGCTGTAGCCACCTCCGGCGGGCTGCGGGCCATTCCGACCCTCGGGCTGTTGACACTGGTCGCGCTGTGGGTCGGGATTGGGCTCGGTGCGCCGTACGTCGCGCTCACGGTCCTGGCGATCCCGCCGATCCTCGCGGGCGCCTACGCCGGGTTCGAGGCCATTGACCGGTCCGTCATCGACTCCGCCCGGTCGGTCGGGATGTCGGAGAGCCAGATCGTGGGCACGGTCGAGATCCCGTTGGGGTTGCCGCTGCTGATCGCGGGCATCCGTTCGGCCACCCTGCAGGTCGTCGCCACGGCGACCCTGGCTGCCTACGTGGCAGATGTCGGCCTCGGCCGGTTCCTGTTCGCCGGGTTGAAAACCCGCGACTACGCGGAGATGCTGGGCGGGTCACTGCTCGTGATCCTGCTCGCCCTCGTCCTCGAGGGAATATTCACTGTTGTTCAGCGACTTGTTGTTCCCAGAGGCGTCGCGTCCCAACGTCCCCCAGTCGACCGTGCCAGGTCAGCCCGACCTGTCCCGGGGATTGATCCCGCCATCACGAAAGGAACCCACTAATGTTCACAGCTCACAGAGGCCGGCTCGCGGCGGTCGCCGCGGTCGCGGTTGGGGCCGTCGTAGCCCTTGCAGGGTGTGCGTCCGGTGACCCGCTGGACAGCGGAAGTAACGCCGACGAGGGGTCCGCCACCCTGGTCGTCGGTTCGCAGGACTACTACTCGAACGAGATCATCGCCGAAATCTACGCCCTGGCGTTGGAGGGGAACGGCTTCACGGTCGACCGCCAGTTCAAGATCGGCCAGCGCGAGGTCTACCTGCCCGAGATCGAATCCGGTGCCATCGACGTCTTCCCCGAGTACAGCGGCAGCCTGCTGCAGGCCCTGAATGCAGATGCCGCGGGCGGCACCGCCGACGAGACCTACGCGCAGCTGCAGGACGAGCTGCCCGAGGGGCTGAGCGTGCTCGACATGGCCTCGGCCACGGACCAGAACTCCTGGACCGTCACGCAGGCCTTCGCCGACAAGTACAGCCTGACTGACATCGCGTCGCTCGCCGATGTCACCGAGCCGATCACCGTCGGCGGACCGTCCGAACTTCAGACCCGCCCCTACGGACCGACGACCCTGACGGAGAAGTACGGCATCCCCATCGCCGGCTTCACGCCCATTGAGGATGGTGGCGGCCCGCTCACGATCAAGGCTCTCGTCGACAACGACATCCAGATCACGAACGTCTACACGGCCAGCCCGAACATCAAGTCGGACAGCCTCGTCGCCCTCGACGACCCGGACGGCCTGTTCTTCGCGGACAACGTCGTGCCCGTCGTGTCCGACAAGGTCGGCGGGAAGGCCGCCGACGTGCTCAACGCCGTCAGTGCCGCTCTGACCGCCGAGGACCTGGTGGGCCTCAACTCCGAGAGCGTGAACGACCAGCTCTCGGCCGAGAAGATCGCGGCCGCTTGGCTCGAACAGGCGAACCTCTTCTAGGCACCAGCTGACAGGCGCTGCCTGACCAATTCGACGGAGATTCTGCGCCTACGGGCCGGTTTTGGAGCAAAACAGGCTCTGGGGCCGAGAATCTCCGTCGAATTCGTTAGGGGCTGGGGCAGGGGCAGAGGTAGGCCCGGGCTGGGGCTGGGGCTGGGGCTGGGGCGTGCTCAGGTAGGCGCGTGCTCGGGTAGGCCCGGGCTCAGGCGAGGGACAGGAGCAGCGTCGGCAGCAGCAGGAGTGCGGCGGCGCCGGCTGCAACGAAAAGCACGGCGGAGGGCGTCAGCGGCGCCGGCGGGGTGATCAGGCGGCGAACGCGGGGTGTCACCAGGTCGAACGGATGGTCCGGGCCGTCGGCGAGTTCGACATCCGTTCCCAGCGGGTCCACCTGGTGTGCCGACCCGACCAGTGCGATCGCGGTGGCCAGCGTGCGGTCGTCGACGACCCGCCGGGCCTGGTCGTCGGCGAGCATCTCGACCAGCAGGGCGACCGCGTTCTCGGCGCGGTTCGCGATCGGGAACCACGGCAGTGCGCTGTGCCAGGACTTGAAGGCGAGCAGCACGAGGTGGTGCTGCTGCAACAGGTGGGCGCGCTCGTGTGCGATCACTGCGCGCAATTGGTCGGCATTCAGCAATTGCAGAAGGCCGCGGGAAAGCACGGTCGCCGACCGGGTCGCGCCAGGCAGGCAGTACGCGACCGGGGCGTCGTGTTCGATCACACGGGTGCCGGAATGGCTCGGCAGAGGGTCGCTGAGCAGTCCGATCAGGTGCCGGTGCCTGCGGTGCTGGCGCCCCGCGCGGGAAAAGGTCGCGGCGAGGTTGAGCAGCAGATGGCTGCCGAGGATCAGCGCCGCGCACAGCAGGAGCACCGAGCCGAACGACGTGCCGGCCGGCAATGTGCCGGTGACGAGATGGCCCGCCAGCGAGCGGATGCCCTCGAACAGGTTCTCGCCGAACGGGATCAACCCGAAGCTGAGCAGCGAGCCGATCATCGAGAGCCCGCCGGCCAGGGCGATGGCCTGCCACAACACCAGGGCGACCGCGGGGGAGCGGGCCGGCCAGTCGGCGGTGGCAAGCCAGATCGGGACCGGACCGGCGAGCAGCACGGCCACGATCATGAGCGCTACGGCCGTGACGAACACGACTTGGCCGCTCTGACGCGTGCTGACTGGAGCAGGGACTGGAGCGGGGACTGGATGCCGGTCACTCGCGACCGAGAGGTACGGTGCCGAGGAGCAGGCGCAAAACGTCGGCCTCCTGCGGGGTGACGTCCCCGATGAACCGGGCGAGGGCCGCCTGCCGGTCAGGAGCAGAGCCGAGCACCTTGTGCATCAGCTCCGCGGTATGTTCCGCCCGGGTCGACACGGCCCGGTAGCGGTGCGGTCGGGTGTCTCGGTCGCGGGTGACGAAGCCCTTGGTCTCGAGGCGGGAGAGCAACGTGAGCACGGTCGTGGTGGCGAGTGGTTTGCGCCTAGCGGTGGCGGTCGTCGGGGTGAGTAGCCGATCCCGGAGATCGTTGGCAGGCAGAGACTCCTCGGCTTCCCACAAAACATCCATCAGCAATCGTTCCAGCTCTCCCAAACTCCCCATATTGGGGAGTCTAGCGGGCGGCAATCAACTCTTCTACGTCTCGTAGAATAGTGATGTTCTACACAGTGTAGAAAAACCCGATGACGCTGGAGGGCGCATGAACGAGTGGCTGGATCCGTTACTCCTGTCGAGATGGCAATTCGGTCTGACTACCGTCTATCACTTTCTCTTCGTACCGCTCACGATCGGGCTGGCGTTCACGGTCGCGCTCTTCCAGACCGCCTGGGTGCGCACCGACAAGGCCAAGTACCTCGAGCTGACCCACTTCTTCGGCAAGATCTTCCTGATCAACTTCGCCATGGGCGTCGTTACCGGAATCGTGCAGGAGTTCCAGTTCGGTATGAACTGGTCGGACTACTCCCGCTTCGTCGGTGACGTCTTCGGCGCCCCGCTCGCCTTCGAGGGCATCATCGCCTTCTTCCTGGAGGCCACGTTCATCGGACTGTGGATCTTCGGCTGGGACAAGCTGCCCCGCGGCCTGCACCTCGCCACCATCTGGCTGACGACGGCCGGTTCGATCGCCTCGGCCTACTTCATCCTCGCGGCGAACGCGTTCATGCAGAACCCGATCGCGTTCCGCATCAACGAGGAGCGCGGCCGGGCCGAGCTCACCAGTATTGGCGAGCTTTTGACCAACCCGATCGCCCTGGCCTCCTTCCCGCACACGATCTTCGCCTGCTTCATGGTGTCGTCAGGCCTCGTCATCTCGGTGGCCGCCTGGCACCTGCTGCGCAAGCAGCACGAGGAATCCATGCGTCCCGCACTCAAGTTGGGCATGTGGATGATGGTTGTCTCCGGTGCGCTCACCACCTTCTTCGGCGACTCGCTGAGCCTGGCCATGACCGCGGCCCAGCCCATGAAGATGGCGGCGGCCGAGGCGATGTACAAGACAGCGACGGGCGCCGAGGCATCCTTCTCGATCTTCACCCTCGGCACCCCCGACGGCGTCAGCGAATTATTCTCGATTCGTATCCCATACCTTTTGTCGTTCCTGTCGACCCACACCCTCAACGGCACGGTCGAAGGCATCGACAACCTGCAGGCGCAGTATGTGAGCCTGTACGGCCCCGGCGACTACACCCCGACCATCTGGATCACCTACTGGGCCTTCCGCTGGATGATCGGTCTCGGCATCGCCCATATACTAGTTGCCGTCGTCGGCCTCTGGCTGACCCGCGGCGGGCGCAGCCCCCAGGCCACCTGGGTCTGGAAGATCGCTATCTGGAGCTTCCCGTTCTCGCTTCTCGCCATGAGCGTCGGCTGGATCTTCACCGAGATGGGGCGGCAGCCCTGGCTCGTGTTCGGGCTCCTGCGCACCGAGGACGGCGTATCACCCAACGTCAGCGGCGCCGAGATCCTGATCTCGCTGATCGCGTTCACGCTGATCTACGGCGCCCTCGCTGTCGTCGAATTCAAGTTGATCCTGCAGGCCGTGCGGAAGGGACCTGCCCCGCTGGCGGAACCCGACCCGGTTTCCGGCAAGGTCAAGCCACAGGTCACGGTCTACTAGGAGCGCATGATGGATCTCAACATTCTCTGGTTCTGGATCATCGGTGCACTCTTCATCGGCTACTTCGTTCTCGACGGCTTCGACTTCGGCGTCGGCATGTCGCTGCCCTTCCTGGGCAAGGACGACCTCGACCGCCGGGTCATCATCAACACCATCGGGCCGGTCTGGGACCTCAACGAAACCTGGCTGATCGTGGCCGGCGCAGCACTCTTCGCCGCCTTCCCGGAGTGGTACGCCACCCTGTTCAGCGGGTTCTACCTGGCCCTGCTGGTGATCCTTCTCGCCCTCATCCTGCGCGGGGTGTCATTCGAGTACCGGCACCAACGCCCGGAAGCAACCTGGAAGAAACGCTTCGACCTCATGATCGTGATCGGGTCTGCCGTTCCCGCTCTGCTCTGGGGTGTCGCCTTCTCCAACATCGTGCGGGGCGTGCAGTTGGACGCGGACTTCAACTACATCGGCTCCTTCTTCGACCTGCTCAACCCATACGCCCTCCTGGGCGGGCTCACCACGCTGCTCCTGTTCTTCACCCACGGCGTGGTCTTCATCTCCCTGAAGACCGAGGGGGACATCCGTCAGCGCGCTCAGAGGCTAGCCGTCAAGGCCGGGGTGGCCACCATCGTGGTGGCCGCCTCGTTCCTGGTCTGGACCACCCTTGCCTTCGGCAGCCTGGCCACCGGTGCCTTCGCCGCCCTCGCCGCGGTTGCCCTGATCGGGGCGTTCCTGGCGAACCTGCGGGGCGCCGAAGGCTGGGCCTTCACGCTGATGGCCGCGACGATCGCCCTCGCGGTGCTGACGCTCTTCGCGTCCCTGTTCCCCGACGTGATGCCGGCGAGCAACGATGCAGCCAACAGCCTGACCATCGAGAACGCCTCCTCGACGCCGTACACACTGCAGGTGATGAGCTGGACCGCCCTGTTCGCCATGCCCGTCATCTTCTTGTACCAGGGCTGGACCTACTGGGTTCTACGCAAGCGGGTCAGCCGCACGACCGTCTCGGCCCACGTAGAGTCCGCCGGACACTAAACGGAATGCGCCCCTTCGATCCTCGGCTCCTCCGCTACGCGTCCGCCGCCCGGTGGTTCCTGTCGGTGGGTGCCCTGCTCGGACTGGCGCAGACTGTCACGGTCATCGCTTTCTCCTGGCTGCTGAGCCAGAGCATCACCCTCGCGTTGACTGGGGCCTCTCAGGATTCGCTGGCCTTCACCACGGCCGCCCTTGCGGGCGTGATCGTGGTGCGGGCCGCGCTGGTGTGGCTCCTCGAGGTGGCCGCCACCCGCGGAGCAGCCCAAGTCAAGAGCCAGCTGCGCCGCCAGGTTCTCGACCGCGTCGCCGAGCGCGGCCCGGATTGGCTCAGCGGCCGGGCCAGTGTGGGCGTCTCCACCCTGGCCACCCAGGGGCTGGACGCGCTGGACAACTACTTCGCCCGCTACCTGCCCCAGCTCTTGCTGGCGGCGATCAGCACGCCCCTGCTGATCTTGGTGATGCTCTGGCAGGACCTGCCCAGCGGCATCACAGTCATCGTAGTGCTGCCATTCATCCCCGTCTTCATGGTGCTGATCGGCCAGGCCACCCAGTCCGTGCAGCGGCAGCAGTGGGAGTCCCTGCAGCGGCTGTCGACGGGGTTCCTCGACCTCGTCGGCGGGCTCGGCACGCTCAAAATCTACGGTCGGGAGCGACGCCAGTTCGCCCGGGTGCGCTCCATCACCGAGGACTACCGCGGCCGCACTATGAAGGTGCTGCGGGTCTCCTTCCTCAGCGGGTTCGTGCTCGAACTGGCGGCCAGCCTGTCGGTGGCCCTCGTTGCCGTCTCCATCGGGCTGCGCCTGGTTGACGGAAGCCTCGCACTCGGCGTCGGCCTGTTCGTGCTGCTGCTGGCCCCGGAGGCTTTTCTCCCCGTGCGGCAGGTCGGCGCCCAGTTCCACGCCGCGGCCGACGGTCTGGCGGCGGCCGAGGAGGTCTTCGCCATTCTCGACGACGGTGCCGGGCCCCGGGCCGTGGCGACCCCGGTTGCCTCGACTGCCCCGTCTGGCGCGCGCACCGGAGCAGGCCCCGCGGATACCGGCGTGCTCCGGTTCGAGCAGGTCACGATCCAGCGGGGCACGGATGCCCCCGTGCACGACTTCAGCGCCGTCTTCCGCCCCGGCGAACTCGCCGTGGTCGTGGGCCCGAGCGGCACCGGAAAATCCACGCTGGTGGCCGCCCTGCAGGGATTCGTCCCTTTCGGCGGGCGGATCCTGCTGAACGGTGCGGAGCAGACCCCGGGCACACCGCGCCCGTGGCTGGCGTGGGCCGGGCAACGGCCGGGACTGTTCCAGGGAACGATCGCCGACAATCTCGCGCTCGGTGACGCGTCCGTCGATCGGGACACCGTGGCCCGGTCGCTGGAGTGCGCCGGAGCGGGCGATCTGGAGCCGGCTACCATACTCGGCATCGCCGGCGAGGGACTCTCCGGCGGACAGGCCCAGCGGGTCGCAGCGGCCCGCGCCATCTACCGCGCTGAGAGCCACGACTGCGCCGTGGTCGTTCTCGACGAGCCCAGTTCGGCGCTGGACGAGGCTGCGGAGGCCTCTCTCGTCGCCGGGCTGCGCCGGCTCACGACCGAGGGGCGGATCGTGATCGTGGTCAGCCACCGGCCTGCCCTGCGGGACGCCGCCGACCAGATCGTTGCCCTGCACGAGGTGGCCCATGTCTGATTCCGGACCCAGCGCGAGCGGGATCGCCGGCCCCCGGCCGGCCGGCCGGGCCGAGGTGCGCGCCGTCCTGCGCCTGGCCCAGCCGCCTGCCCGCCGGTTCGCCCCCGGCCTGGCCGCGGGCGTGCTGAGCGCGGTCTTCGCGGTGGCCCTCCTGGCGTCGTCGGCGTGGCTGATCACCCGAGCCGCCGAGCAACCGCCGGTCATGTTCCTCTCGATGGCGGTCGTCGGGGTGCGTGCGTTCGCCCTCGGCCGGTCTGCGTTCCGCTACCTCGAGCGTCTGGCCAGCCACGACGCCGCATTCCGCCAGCTGGCTGACCTGCGCGTGGGCATCTTCTCCCGGATCCTGCCGCTCTCCCCGGCCGGCCTCGGAGGCACGAGCCGTGGCGACCTGCTCAGTCGCCTCGTGCGCGACGTCGACGACCTGCAGGACTTCCCGCTGCGGGTGGTGCAGCCTCTGGCCACGGCGGGGGTCCTCTTGAGCGTGAGCGTGGTCGGGGTCTGGCTGGTTCTCCCCGCCGCCGGTGTCACGCTGGCGCTGGCGCTCCTCGTTGCCGGTCTGCTCGCCACCGTCACCTCCAGCGCGCTGTCCGCCCGGTCGGAGCGCCAGCTTGCACCCCTCCGCGGAGCCCTCGCCGGCGAGGTGCTCGAGGTGGTGGAGAACCTCGACGTGCTGAGCGCCTTCGGGGCCCTCGATGCCCGCCTGGCCACCCTTGCGGCGGCCGACGACCGGCTGCGCCGGGCCTCCCTGCGCCGGTCGCTGGGCGTGGGCGTGCAGGGAGCCGTGCTGTCACTGTTCGCGGGTCTGGCGACGGTCGCCGCGCTCCAGGTCGGCATTCCGGCCCTCTCCGGGCCGGCTGGCCTCAGCGGACCGGGCTTCGTCGTGGTCGTGCTCGTGCCCATGGCGGTGTTCGAGGTGTTCGGAATGATCCCGCTCGCGCTCGGCGTCTGGCGCCAGGTGCGCTCCAGCGCCGCGCGGGTGGCGACGGCGGTGCCGACCAGCGTCCCCACGGAGATCCCGGCGGAGTCGGTAACCGAGCCGACGGATGCGCCGGCGGATGCGATGTCCACCACGAGCGTCAGCGCCCACCCGGTGCTCGAACTCACCGACGTGGGTGCCCGCTGGCCCGGTTCCGTTACCCCGGCGGTCACGGGCATCACCCTGCGCCTGGCGCCGGGGGACCGCGTGCACCTGGCAGGGCCGAGCGGCGCCGGCAAGACCACCCTGGCCCAGACCCTGGTGCGCTTCCTCGACTACACGGGCTCGTACCGGCTCGACGGCGTCGAGGCGCGCACGCTGGCCCCGGCCGAGGTGCGTCGCCGGGTGGGACTGTGCGAACAGCGTCCCTGGCTCTTCGACGACAGCATCCGTCAGAACCTGCTCTTCGCCCGCACGACGGCCACCGACGACGACCTCGAGGCCGTGCTCGCCCGGGTCGGACTGGGGGAGTGGGCCGCCAAGCGTGGGGGCCTCGACGCCCGGGTCGGCGAGCGGGGTGCCCTGGTCTCCGGCGGTCAGGCCCAGCGCATCGCGCTGGCGCGGGCGTTGCTGGCGGATTTCGCGGTGCTCATCGTCGACGAACCCACCGCCAACGTCGACGAGGCGCAGGGCGACGTGCTCGTGCGGGACATCCTGGTCACGGCGGCGGAGGACGGCCGTGCGGTGCTGCTCATCTCACACACGCCGGTGCCGGACGACCTGATCACCGCGAGGGTCGTCGTGCCCGGACCTGCCCGCTGAACTTGACAGCCGAACGAGGGGTCGCCCGACCGAGCATGCGGTCAGACGACCGGAGGCTCCGGCTGTTCCATGTGTCGCTCCTCGCGGCGGTGCAGCCAGCGTTTGACCAGGAACACGAGCAGCACGAAGAGCGCGATCGCGCCGACGAAGAGGTATCCGGCGAAGTGGAGCCGGTCGGAGAGCTCGCGGTAGCCTTCGGCGGCGGCCGAACCGATCGACACGTAGGCCACCGCCCAGATCACGCAGGCCGGCACGGTCCACTTCATGAAGGTGCGGTAGGGCATCGGGCTCATCCCCACGGTCAGCGGGATCAGCGAGTGCAGCACGGGCAGGAACCGCGACAGGAACACGGCGATGCCGCCGCGCCGTGCCAGGTAGATCTCGGCCCGGGCCCAGTTGCGTTCCCCGAGCCGGCGCCCGAGGCGGCTCATCCGGATCCACGGCCCGAAGTGGCGGCCGAGCGCGAAGCCGATGCTCTCGCCGATCAGGGCTCCGACGATCACCGCGGCGACGAGCCCCAGGAACTCGGCCGTGTTGCTCACCGCGGTGCTCGCCACGATCACGATGGAATCGCCCGGCACGACCAGGCCGACGAGAACGGATGTCTCCAGCAGCATGCCGAGTCCGGCCAGGAGGGTGCGCAGCACCGGATCCACGCTGGAAACCGTATCCAGGATCCAGCTGAGGATATCGTTCACGACCCACAGCCTAAGCCGTGCACCCGCAGCGGGGCTGGGGACCTGCCCTTGCCCCGCGACTGGGGGATACGCTAGCGTCGCTGCAGGGCCGCTCAAGGACGACCGGCCCACGTTCGATCCAGTCTGAGGGACCCTCATGAAACAGAATCGGAATATTCGTCTCGCCGCCATCGGCACGGCCGTGGCCCTGTCGGTCAGCGTCGGGCTGCCCGCCTACGCCGATAACGGAACGGACACCGGCGCGCTGCGCGAAGCCGTTACGGCAGCCGGAATCATCGACCACCTGGAGAAGTTCCAGGAGATCGCGGACGCCAACGGCGGCACGCGTGCGTCCGGCACGCCGGGGTACGAGGCATCCGCCGTCTACGTCGAAGAGCGGCTCAAGGCCGCGGGCTACACGCCGATCCGTCAGGCCTACTCCTATGAGCAGTTCGTGCTGAACGCGGAGTCGTTCGCGCAGTTCACGCCCACCCCCACCACCTACGCTGCCGGCACCGACTTTGCCACGATGAGCTACTCCGGCTCCGGCACGGTCTCGGCGGCGGTACAGGCGGTCGACATCAACCTGGTCGGCGACCGGGCCTCGACCAGCGGCTGTGAAGCCGCGGACTTCGCGGGCTTCACGGCCGGGAACGTCGCCCTGATCCAACGCGGCACCTGCACCTTCCGGGTCAAGGCCGACAATGCGATCGCGGCCGGCGCCGCCGGCGTGATCATCTTCAACCAAGGCAACGCCGACGACCGCCTCGGTATCGTCAACGGCACTCTGGACGCCCCGCAGACCGCCGTTCCGGTCATCGGAACGACCTTCGCGCTCGGCGCGTCTCTGGCCGGGCAGCCTGCCCCGACCGTGCGGCTGGCCGTGGATGCTGAGGTCACCGTCACTGAATCCTTCAACATCCTGGCCGATTCGGCCGGTCGCGCGGACCGTACGGTCGTGGCCGGAGCGCACCTCGACTCCGTCGCCGAGGGCGCGGGAATCAACGACAACGGCAGCGGCAGCGCCGCCATCCTGGAAACCGCCATCCAGCTCGCCGCCTCCGGCAACGCACCCACCAACCGGGTGCGGTTCGCGTTTTGGGGCAGTGAGGAGGATGGACTGGTCGGCTCCGAGTACTACGTGTCACAGCTGACGAAACGCCAGATCAAGGCGCATGCCGTCAACCTGAACTTCGACATGGTCGCGTCGCCGAACTTTGTGCGCTTCGTCTACGACGGTGACGGCTCGTCCTTCGGCACCACCGGCCCGAACGGGTCGGCGCTGGTCGAGAAGGTCTTCCTGGACTACTTCGCCTCGCAGGGGCTGGCCGTAGAACCCACCGAGTTCGACGGTCGGTCCGACTACTTCGGGTTCATCGAGAACGGCATTCCCGCCGGCGGGCTCTTCACCGGTGCGGAAGACCTGATGACGGAGGCTGAGGCGGTCACCTACGGTGGCGTCGCCGGCGCACCGTACGATGCCTGCTACCACGCCGCATGCGACGACATCACGAACATCAATGCGGAGGTGCTGGAGCAGATGGCCGATGCCATCGCCCACACGACGATGACGTTCGGCGAGACCACCTCCGCGGTCAACGGCACGACCAGGGGCGGCGGCTCCGGCTCGACGGGGCTCCAGTTCAAGGGCAGCCTCGCTGTGAAGTAGCCACGCTGCAGCACCTGACGGAGAAAGGTGGGGACGCCGCCCGCGGGCGGCGTCCCCACTGCGTCCCCGGTGGGGTCGTGGGTGCGGTCCCGGCACCCAGATGAGTGGGTCCGAACGAATTCGACGGAGATTTTGCCCGGATCGGGCGCAGACACACGGGAAAAGCCGTTTTCCGGAGAATCTCCGTCGAATTCGTTCGAGACACGGCACCGAGTTCGGCAAGCGTGCGGCCGGGGCGGCAGATCGCTGCACTCCGGGGAGAATCAGGGCACCTAGGCTGGGAGTGTGACCGGGCCGACTCAGAGCATCCTCCTGCCCGAGTGGTGGGATCCGGCCCGCGTCTTCGACACCCTCTACCGCAACAGCCCGTACGCGTTCTGGTTGGATGCCGGCAACGGCGCCGAAACCGGCCTCAGCTATCTTGGGTCTGCGTCGCCCGAGTCCCGGTTCGTCACCGCCTCGGTGCCGGAGGGGACCGTGACGGTCTCGGTCGCCGGCGATCCGTCCGTGCCGGGCCACCTCTCACCCGGGACGATCTTCGAGTTCCTGCGAGCGGAGCCGGCCGGCTTCCCCGACGATGCCACCGAGGATACCGGCACCGACGATACCGGCGGCTTTCGGCTGGGCTGGGTGGGCTGGCTCGGTTACGAACTCGGCGCCCAGACCCTCGGCACGCCCGTGCACGACTCCCACTACCCGGATGCCGCCCTGCTCGAGGTGCACCAAGTGCTGGTGTTCGATCACGCGGCACGCACGGTCAGGGCGCTCGCTCGCCGCGCTTCCGGCGACGCGATGGATGCCCCGCAGGTGTGGGCCGATGCCGTGCTCAAGGCTCTCGCCACGTCGGAGCCGCCGCCCGCAGCATCCGCGACCCGGCCGGTCACGTGGCCTGTCGGCCCCGCTGCCGGCCCCGTTGCCGCTGCCGGCGCAGCCCGGTGGCGGCATGACGTGCACCACTACACCGAGCTGATCGAGGAATGCCAGGCGTTCATCCGGGCCGGTGACGCCTACCAGCTCTGCCTCACCAACGAGATCCTGGTCGACGTGCGGCCGCATCCGGTCGACGCCTACCTGGCGTTGCGCGCCGGCAGCCCCAGCCACCACGGCGGGCTGCTGCGTTTCGGGGACACCGCCCTGCTCAGCGCCTCCCCGGAACAGTTCCTGACCGTGACCCCGGGCGGCCTGATCACCACGAAGCCGATCAAGGGCACTCGGGCGCGCTCCCGGATGGCCGACCGGGACCGCGAGCTCCGCGACGAGCTCGAGGGCAGCGACAAAGAGCGCGCCGAGAACCTGATGATCGTCGACCTGATGCGCAACGACCTCGGCCGGATCGCCGAGCTCGGCAGCGTGCAGGTCACGAACCTGCTCGCCGTGGAGAGTTACGCGCACGTGCACCAGCTGGTCAGCACGGTCGAGGCGCGCCTGGCCGCGGGGCTGACCGGCGTGGATGCCGTTGCGTCCTGCTTCCCCGCCGGGTCCATGACCGGGGCACCCAAGATCAGTGCGATGACCATCCTCGACGCCCTCGAGTGCGGACCGCGCGGGCTCTACGCCGGGGCCTTCGGCTATCTGGGGCGAAACGGCGCGGTCGACCTGGCCATGGTCATCCGCAGCATCGTGCTCAGTCCGGACGGGGCCTCCATCGGCACGGGCGGCGGCATCACGGCGCTGTCCGATCCGCTGGAGGAGATCGAGGAAACCCGACTGAAAGCGGCGGCGCTCCTGGCCGTCCTCGGCGTTCCTCGATCCGGAGCCGCCACGGGCCAGGGCCAGGTTTAGTAACCTAAGAGCTTGGACGCCGCCTCCGCGCGGCCCTGTGCCTGCTGGCGCAATCCCCACTGCAACGAAGAGAGTCACGTGGCACACGAGTACGACCACACCCGCACCGGCCAGGACAGCGAAGAAAAAGTTTACGATTTCGCCGCCATCCAGGCGAAGTGGCAGCCGATCTGGGAAGAGCTCGACCCCTTCCGCACGAACGATCCCGACGACGTTCGTCCGCGCAAGTACGTGCTCGACATGTTCCCGTATCCCTCCGGCGACCTGCACATGGGCCACGCCGAGGTCTACGCGCTCGGCGACATCGTCGCCCGGTACTGGCGTCAGCAGGGCTTCAACGTGCTACACCCCATCGGCTGGGACTCCTTCGGGCTGCCCGCGGAGAACGCCGCGATCAAGCGCGGCATCGACCCGCGCGGCTGGACCTACGACAACATTGCGCAGCAGAAGAAAAGCATGAAGCTCTACGCGGCATCCTTCGACTGGTCCCGCGAGCTGCACACCAGCGACCCTGAATACTACAAGTGGAACCAGTGGCTGTTCCTGCAGCTGTACAAGAAGGGCCTCGCCTACCGCAAGGACAGCTGGGTGAACTGGGACCCGGTAGACCAGACCGTCCTCGCCAACGAGCAGGTGCTCGCCGACGGCACCTCGGAGCGCAGCGGCGCCGTGGTGGTCAAGAAGAAGCTCACCCAGTGGTACTTCAAGATCACCGACTATGCGGACCGCCTGCTTGACGACCTGAACCAGCTCGAGGGCACCTGGCCAGCGAAGGTGCTCAACATGCAGCGCAACTGGATCGGCCGCTCCATCGGCGCCGACGTGGACTTCGTGATCGAAGGCCGAGAGGAGCGCATCAGCGTCTTCACGACCCGCCCCGACACCCTCTACGGCGCGACCTTCATGGTCGTCGCCCCCGACGCGGACCTCGCCGTCGAGCTGGTCGCGGATGCCTCGCCCACCGTCAAGGAACGGTTCCAGGAATACCTGGTACAGGTTCAGAACAGCACCGAGATCGAGCGTCAGGCAACCGACCGAGAGAAGACCGGCGTGTTTCTCGAGCGCTACGCGGTCAACCCGGCCAACGGCGAACGCCTGCCGATCTGGGCCGCGGACTACGTGCTCGCCGACTACGGCCACGGTGCCGTGATGGCGGTGCCGGCCCACGACCAGCGCGACCTCGACTTCGCCCGCCGTTTCGACCTGCCCGTGGTCGTGGTCGTCGACACGACCGCCGCGGTCACCGGCATGATCCCCGTGATCACGCAGGACATGATCGACGGCACCGAGGAGCTCACCTCCCTCGACCCGGCTCGCACTGGCATCGCACTGACCGGGGAAGGCCGCCTGATCAACTCGGGCGCGCTCAACGGCCTTAGCAAGAACACCGCGATCAAGCGCATGATCGAGCAGTTGGCCGCCGACGGTACCGGCCGCGCCGCCAAGAACTACCGTCTGCGTGACTGGCTCATCTCCCGTCAACGCTACTGGGGCACGCCGATTCCGATCATCCACGGCCAGGACGGCGCCGAGATCCCCGTGCCGGAAGACCAGCTTCCCGTGTTGCTACCGCCCACCGACGGCCTCGACCTCAAGCCCAAGGGCACGTCGCCGCTGGGCGGCGCGGCCGACTGGGTCAACGTGCCCAACCCGATCGACGGCACCCCCGCACGCCGCGACGCGGACACCATGGACACCTTCGTCGACAGCTCCTGGTACTTCCTGCGCTTCCTGAACCCCACCGACGACACGAAGGCGTTCGACCCGAAGGAAGCCGAGAAGTGGGCGCCCGTCGACCAGTATGTCGGTGGCGTCGAGCACGCCATCCTGCACCTGCTCTACGCGCGCTTCATGACCAAGGTGCTTTTCGACCTCGGCTATGTCAGCTTCACCGAGCCGTTCACGGCTCTGCTGAACCAGGGAATGGTCATCCTTGACGGGGCCAAGATGTCCAAGAGCAAGGGCAACCTGGTCTACTTCACCGAGGAGGTCGACCAGTTCGGCGTCGACGCGGTACGGCTCACCATGGCTTTCGCCGGACCGCCGGAAGACGATATCGACTGGGCGGATGTCTCGCCGGTCGGCTCCGCCAAGTTTCTGGCCCGCGCCTGGCGCGTCGCCCGCGACGTCACGAGTACGCCCGACATCGATTGGAGGTCCGGCGACGCCGGTCTCCGCCGGGTCACCCACCGCTTCCTGGCCGATGCGCCCGGCCTGGTCGAATCGTTCAAGTTCAACGTGGTCGTCGCCCGACTGATGGAACTCGTCAACGCCACCCGCAAGGTGATCGACACCGGCGTCGGCCCCGCGGATGCCGCGGTGCGCGAGGCCGCGGAGGTCACCGCCATGGTGCTCAACCTGTTTGCTCCGTACGCGGCCGAGGATATGTGGCAGCTCCTCGGCCATGAGCCGTGTGTCGCCCTCGTGCAGTGGCGCAAGGCCGACCGAACCCTGCTCGTGGAGGAGTCGGTCACGGCCGTCGTGCAGGTCGACGGCAAGGTGCGCGACCGCATCGAGGTGTCCCCGAAGATCTCCGGCGACGAGCTGGAACGCCTCGCACGTACCTCGGCCGAGGTCATCCGCCGGATCGGTGACCGCGAGATCATGAACGTGATCGTGCGCGCGCCGAAACTCGTCAGCATCGTCACCCGCGGCCAGTAGCACCGCCTGCCTCGCCTCCCCAGGGCGGCACCTCGCGGCGCCGCCCACAGTGTACGGCCGTCCGCTGGGGGACCGGCACCCGTCGGCTTAGCCTGCGGGGATGGAGCCTGACCCGGTAATCGCGGCACTCGACCGCCTGGCCCCGAGCGCGCAGGGGCGCGCCCCTGCGCGCGTGCGCATCGGGGTGGGCGCAGCCGTCGTGCTGTTGATATTGGCGTTGGCCACCGCGGTAATCGTGTCCGCGCTCGGTCAGCAGGCCGGGCACCAGGTGGTGTCCCCGGCGCACCCGACCGCGGGTTCGGGTTCCGGTGGAGCCGACAGCGGCCCGGACCCGAGTTCCTCGGGGGCAGCCTCGGCATCCGGTGCCCTCATCTTCGTTCATGTGCTCGGCGCCGTGCGGCGTCCCGGTCTCTTCGAACTCTCCACCGGCGCCCGGGTGATGGATGCCGTGGCCGCCGCCGGCGGGCTGACCGAGACCGCCGATCCGGCCGGCACCAATCTCGCTCGCAAGGTCAGCGACGGCGAGCAGCTCTACCTGCCCCAGCTCGGCGAAGTCCCCGAGGGACCGCCGCCGGGCAGCGGTGCATCCCTCGGCGGCGCATCCGACCCAGGTGGCGGCGGCCCGGCGGTCCTGGTCAACCTCAACACGGCCAGCCTGGCCGACCTCGACACCCTGCCGCGCATCGGCCCGGCCATGGCCCAGCGCATTCTGGACTTCCGCGACGCCAACGGGCCGTTCGCGGCCGTCGAGGACCTGCGCAATGTCACCGGTATCGGTGAGAAGACGTTCGAGGGGCTCAAAGCCCTGATCACCGTGTGAGAGTGGCCGTGAACGGAGGGTGCCTGAAGTCCTGACGCATCGGTGCGGCGAGCGTATCCGGTGCTTGAAAACTGACCGACTGGCGGCAATGGGCGCTGTCGGCGGCCTGCTCGCGGGCTGAAGCGTGTCGTTTTTCACGAGCCGCTCCGTCGCCGCGGACCGGTGGCGAGGTCACCGGGCACGCCTCCACACCCCCGGTCCCGCGTCAACCGGGCACAGATTCCGGTGGCCACCGGGGGGAGCCGCGGGCGCACCTAGCCTCCCGGTATGGATTTTACGCGCGACATCGTAGCTCGCCGCCCGGATCACGGCATGACCGGGCTCGACCTGCGCTTGGTTTTCCCCGCGGCGACCGCCTGGCTGGCGGCCTGGTTGCTCATCGCCTTCCCCGGGTGGGCACCCGGCGCTCAGGCCGCGTTATGGGCCGCCGCACTGGGCGTGGGTCTGGTTGTGGCGCGTCGACTGCTCCGCGCCCGGGGGGTGTCGGCCTGGGGTGTCGGCCTGGTCTGTTGCGCTGCGGCCGCGCTGATGGCATCCGCGGTCACGGTCGCTGCGCCCGGGCGGCTGCCGGAAACCGTGCGGGAGAGCGCCGCCCGGCAGGAGTCAGTGACCGTGCTCCTCACGGTGGCGTCAATCCCGGTGCAGACCCAGTCGTTCGGTGCTCCCGCACTCTTCGGCCCGGCTGGCTCTGACTCCGGAGCGTCCGCCCGGGTGCGCTTCCGCGGCACCCTGACCGGGATCGACCAGGGCGAGGTCGCCCGGAAGGGTGCTGGGCGGGGTCTGTCGGTTCCGGTGGTCGTGTTCGCGGAGACTGCGAGCGGACAGACGACCGCGCTTCAGATCGGCAGTGTCGTGCGGCTGGACGCCACCCTTCGGCTCACGGCGGCCGGGGATGCGGCATCCGCCCTGGTGTTTGGGCGTGGTCCGCCCGAGCTCCTCGTGACACCACCCTGGTGGCTCGGCTGGGCCGGGGAACTGCGCACCCTGTTCACGACCGCCGCGGGCGATCTGCCCGGCGACGGCGGTGACCTGCTGCCCGGCCTGGCCATTGGTGACACGAGCTCGGTTGAGGCAGACCTCGACGCGGCCATGAAGACGAGTTCGCTCAGCCACCTCACGGCCGTGTCTGGAGCGAACTGCGCCGTGGTGATCGCGGGCGTCATGCTGCTGACCGGGTTTCTGGGACTGCGCCGCGGCATCCGGATCGCGATCTCGCTCCTCACCCTGCTCGGGTTCGTGGTGCTCGTGACGCCCGAACCCAGTGTGCTGCGTGCCGCTCTGATGGCGACGATCCTGCTGCTCGGGATTGCCTCCGGTCGGCCGGGCCGAGGTGTGCCGTTGCTCGCACTCGTCGTGATCCTACTGCTGGCGGCCGACCCATGGCTGGCCCGCAGTTACGGGTTCGCTTTGTCGGTTCTGGCCACGGCCGGCCTACTCGTGCTGGCCGGGCCGCTGACCCGAATGCTGCATCGGTGGCTGCCCACCTGGCTCGCCGCCGTGATCGCCATCCCGCTGGCCGCGCAGTTGGCCTGTCAGCCGGTGCTCGTTCTGCTCACTCCCACCCTCCCGCTCTACGGGGTGCCCGCGAATCTGCTGGCCGGTCCGGCAGCCCCGGCCGCCACCGTCATCGGTCTGATCGCGTGCCTGCTCTTGCCCTGGCTGCCCGGTGTCGCCGGGGGAGTGCTCTACCTGGCCTGGCTGCCGGCCGCCTGGATCGCGTCGATCGCCCGAACATCCGCAGAGCTGCCCGGCAGCCGCCTACCCTGGCTGGGCGGCCCGCTCGGTGTTCTCGTGACCGTTCTACTGACGGTGGCCGCGGTGGCGCTGGTGATGCGGGGCCGGGGGCAGGTTCGGGCGCGCTGGCCGATCGCGGCGATCGCGGTGCTGGTTCTCGCCGCCGGAAGCTACGCGGGCAGCCTGATCGGGGCAGGCGTCGGCCGGGCCGTGGCCTTCCCCGCGGACTGGCAGATCGCGGCCTGCGACATCGGGCAGGGTGATGCGGTCGTCGTGCGCGACCGCGACCGGTACGCGCTCGTCGACGTGGGGCCCGACCCGGCCCTGCTCGCCGACTGCCTCGACACGCTGGGGATCGACCGAATCGACATCCTCGTGCTGACCCACTACGACCTGGACCACATCGGCGGGGTCGCCGCCGTGATCGGCCGCGTCGACACGGCGCTGGTCGGCATCCCGGAGAACGCCGACGATGAGCGACTGCACGATGCCCTCGCCGCGGGCGGTGCCGAACTGCGGGGCGCTGCCCGCGGCGACACGGGCACCCTCGGGGAGCTGCGCTGGGAGATCCTCTGGCCGGTGCGGGGCTCAGCGGTGATGCAGACCGGAAACGAGGGGAGCGTGACGATCGGATTCGACGGTCGCGGCATCCGTTCCCTGTTCCTCGGGGATCTCGGCGAGGAATCCCAGGACGCGCTCAGGCGCAGCTCCAGCCCGGGCGAGGTGGATGTCGTCAAGGTCGCCCACCACGGGTCGGCAGACCAAAGCCCGGAGCTCTATGCCGATCTTCGGGCAACGGTGGGGCTGATTTCGGTAGGCAGGGAGAACGGCTACGGCCATCCCACCGACACGGTCCTGGACATTCTTGCGGCCGCGGGCACACTGCCCCTCCGCACCGATCAGCAGGGACTGCTGGTGATCGCTCCGGGGCCAGGTGGTGGTGCGCTGACGGTCTGGAGCGAGACCGTGCGGAACGAGACCGTGCCGGACACCGACCCCGGATAGTCTTAATGGATTCCGCACAGCCTCAATCGAAGGAACCCCGAGTGGCCGCACGCACAGCTTCATCCGGCCGGACCGCGCCCCGCGCTGTGCCGAAGTCGGCCGCCATCCCGCAGCTGGCCTGGCACCAGGTGCGGCCGGCGCCGATCATCCTGGTCTCCGGAACCGAAGTGTTCCTGGCCGAACGCGCGATCCGCCAGCTGCGGGACTTCCTCAAACTCGAAGACCCCAGCCTGGAGATCAGCGACGTGCAGGCCGACAGCTATGCGCCCGGCGAACTGCTCACCATGGCCAGCCCGTCCCTCTTCGGCGAACCGCGGCTGATCCGCGTCAGCTCCGTCGAGAAGTGCAGCGACACGTTCCTCGCGGAGGCCCTGGACTACCTGCAGAACCCGGCCGAGGACACCTACGTCGTGCTCCGGCACGGCGGCGGCGTGCGCGGCAAGAAGCTGCTCGACACCATCCGTTCGGGCGTCGGCGGCGCCATCGAGGTCGTCTGCACCGAGCTGAAGAAAGACTCCGACCGGCACGACTTCGCCTCCGCGGAATTCAAGACGGCCGGCAAGCGGGTCACTCCCAGCGCGCTGCGGTCCCTGGTCGCCGCGTTCTCCGGCGATCTGGCCGAACTCTCCGCGGCCTGCCAGCAGCTCATCGCCGATGTCGGCACCGAAGTGACCGAGACGACCGTGGACCGCTACTACGGCGGTAGGGTCGAGGCCAACGCGTTCAAGGTAGCCGATGCCGCCATCGCCGGGCATCAGGGGGAGGCGCTCGTCATCCTGCGCCACGCCCTGTCCTCCGGCGCCGACCCGGTCCCGGTGGTGGCCGCGTTCGCCATGAAGATCCGCACCATGGCGAAGCTCTGCGGGGTGCGCGGCGGCTCGGCCCAGCTTGCCTCCCAGTTCGGCCTCGCCCCCTGGCAGGTCGAGCGGGCCCAACGTGACCTGCGCAGCTGGTCCGACGAGGGTCTCGCCCGCTGCGTCGTGGCGCTGGCCGAAACGGATGCCGCAGTGAAGGGTGCCGAGCGCGACCCCGTCTTCGCTCTCGAGCGGCTCATCGGTGTGATCGCCCGCCGCGGTGAGAGCTGACCAGACCCGGCTTTCGCGCGCCTCTTTACCCTCGACGGTGAGCTCCGCGCCAGGGAGGGGTCGCTCACTGTGGTGCGCGCCGACTGATGCCCGAACTGAGAGGTGTGGGCCTGGGCGGACTCGGCGCGCACGACACGATCAGCGCGGCGAGCGGCAGATAGGCGACGGCTGCCAGGACCGCCGTCAGGGCGATGCTGCTGCGCCTGACCGGGCCCGGCCGTGATGAATTTCAGGTGACCGGTCCCCGACGGTTCGAGCCTCTGCCCGGATACACGAAAGCCCCCGCCGAGATGGCAGGGGCTGTTGTGTACGCCGGTCAGGGCCGGTGAACGATCCTGATCCCGGTCGGGCGCAGACTAGACGAGGGCGTTGACCGACTTCGCGATCGCGGACTTCTTGTTCGCGGCCTGGTTCTGGTGGATGACGCCCTTGCTGACGGCCTTGTCGAGCTTTTTCGAGGCAACGGCGAGGCTGGCAACAGCCTTGTCCTTGTCGCCCGAGGCGATCGCCAGGCGCGTCGCGCGGACAGCGCGCTTGAACTCGCTCTTGACCGACTTGTTGCGCTCCTGGGCCTTTTTGTTGGTGCCGATACGCTTGATCTGCGACTTGATGTTTGCCACGTTTATACGCTTTCGTTAGATTCTTTTTCGGATGGGCCGCTTGGCGGTAGAGGGCGCCGTACGGCAATTATCGTGTGGGGTGGGACCCAACACGCAAGCCAACAGGCAACGATACCAGTTATTCGTTCAGGTCGACAATCGGCCCGGGCCAGTCGATCGCAACCTCCGTGAGGATGCCGCTCAGCACCGCGGCGAAGCGTTCCGGTTGGGCCAGGCTGACGAGGTGCGACGCCCGGGGGACGATCACGAGGCGCCCGTCCCGGCAGGCGGCGAGGAAGCGGCGCTCATGCAGCCGGAACTGATCCAGAGAACCGTTGACCAGCCACACCGGGCCGGGATAGCGAGCCAGGCTGTCCAGCGGGCGGAGGCTGCCGGTGGCGCCGAGCCCGGCATCCATCACCGTCAGCGGCACACCGCCGGCGAGCGTGTCGGCGGCCCCTGCCGATGGGAGGAGCACCCGCACGAGTGTGGTGTGGAGCCACAGTCCCTGGTCGGGCAGTCGGCGGATCAGCCGGGCCAGGCCCCGGTAGGCGTCCAGCAGCCAGCCGGCCGGGAGCGCGCAGCTTCCCGCGGCGACCAGCCCGGCCACCTTCTGCGGGTGGCGCGCGGCGTACTCGATGGCGTAGTAGCCGCCGAGGGAGAGGCCGACCAGCAGCACCCGGCCGCCCAGAGCAGCGACGCCCTCGTCGATGGCGGCCAGGGCGCCCGCCACGGTGAACGTTTCGTCCATGCGGGCGCCGTGCCCCGGCAGATCGATCGCGAGTGCCGGATGCCCGGCCTCGCCCAGCATGGACAGCTGTCGTCGCCACATGGTGCCCGACGTGCGGATCCCGTGCACGAAAAGAACCGGGACGGCGGGTGTCATTCATTCCTCCTGGTGAGCAGCCGCACGAGAGGGTGACGACGATACCGATGATAGACATCAGGGAGTAGCCGCACCAGATCAGCAGTGACAGCACCCGGTTCGCGTCAATCACTTCTGGCTCTTCCGTGGGTGAGTGCTCGGCCGGGCGCTGCGTCTGTGGCCAACTCAGGACATCCGTCGCACGGGTGGCCGGGCCACCGCGGACCAGTGCGGAACCGGTGCGGATGTCCGGCCTCGCCCGGTCGGATCTCCTGAATTGGCCACACTACCCGCCGAAGAGCCACGGCAGTGGTTCACGGCAGTGGTTCACGGCAGTGGTTCGCTGCGAGCCGCCGGGCGCGGCCGTTCCCGCGCGCAAGCCTGGAACGATGCGCGGCAACGGCGAAACCGGGACCCAGCCACCTATGGGAGAATTGCAAGACCATGTCACCGAGACCCCTCACGGCGCTTGAACCGGCCGCCACCCCGCCCGAGTTCATCCGCAATTTCTGCATCATCGCCCACATCGACCACGGCAAGTCCACGTTGGCCGACCGGATGCTGCAGATCACCGGCGTCGTCGATGACCGTTCGATGCGCGCCCAATACCTTGACCGGATGGACATCGAGCGCGAGCGCGGCATCACCATCAAAAGCCAGGCCGTTCGTATGCCGTGGGAACTCGACGGGCAGACCTACGCCCTGAACATGATCGACACCCCCGGCCACGTGGACTTCACCTACGAGGTGTCTCGCAGCCTGGCCGCGTGCGAGGGAGCAATCCTCCTCGTCGACGCCGCCCAGGGGATCGAGGCGCAGACCCTCGCCAACCTCTACCTGGCGCTGGAGAACGACCTCACCATCATCCCGGTGCTGAACAAGATCGACCTGCCGGCTGCCGACCCCGACAAATACGCGAAGGAGCTCGCCAGCCTGATCGGTGGCAGTCCCGACGACGTG
This sequence comes from Cryobacterium sp. M96, assembly GCF_002929845.1. Lineage (GTDB taxonomy): Bacteria > Actinomycetota > Actinomycetes > Actinomycetales > Microbacteriaceae > Cryobacterium > Cryobacterium sandaracinum. Next base: position 50,046 of record NZ_PJJS01000039.1, on the reverse strand, counting down.
CTCCGGGTTTCCGGCAAGACCGGTGTCGGTGTCGCCGAACTCCTCGACCGCGCCACCCGCCTCATCCCGGCCCCGGTCGGCGACCCGGCCGCCCCGGCCCGCGCGATGATCTTCGACTCGGTCTACGACAGCTACCGTGGCGTCGTCACCTATGTGCGCATGATCGACGGCAAGCTGGGCCCGCGCGAGAAGATCCAGATGATGTCGACCCGTGCCACGCACGAGATCCTCGAGATCGGCGTCACCTCGCCCGAGCCCACCACCAGCAAGGGCCTCGGCGTCGGCGAGGTCGGCTACCTGATCACGGGCGTGAAGGATGTGCGCCAGTCGAAGGTCGGCGACACGGTGACCACCGCGCTCCGCCCCGCCACCGTCGCCCTTCCGGGCTACACCGAGCCGAAGCCCATGGTCTTCTCGGGCCTCTACCCGATCGACGGCAGCGACTACCCGGCCCTCCGGGAGGCCCTCGACAAGCTCAAACTCTCCGACGCGTCCCTCGTGTACGAGCCCGAGACATCCGTCGCCCTCGGTTTCGGTTTCCGCTGTGGTTTCCTCGGGCTGCTGCACCTGGAAATCATCACCGAGCGGCTCGACCGGGAGTTCGGCCTCGACCTGATCACCACGGCGCCCAGTGTGATCTACGAGGTCACCACCGACGACAAGAAGTCTGTCACGGTCACCAACCCGAGCGAGTTCCCGAACGGGAAGATCGCCAAGGTCGAGGAGCCGATCGTGAAGGCGGCCATCCTCGCACCCAAGGACTACGTCGGCGTGATCATGGAGCTCTGCCAGAGCCGCCGCGGCACCCTGCTCGGCATGGACTACCTCGGCGAGGACCGGGTCGAGATCCGCTACACGATGCCGCTCGGTGAGATCGTGTTCGACTTCTTCGACAATCTCAAGAGCCGCACCGCCGGCTACGGCTCGCTCGACTACGAACCCATCGGCTCTCAGGAGGCCGACCTGGTCAAGGTCGACATCCTGCTGCAGGGCGAACAGGTCGACGCGTTCAGCGCGATTGTGCACCGCGACAAGGCCTACGACTACGGCGTGCTGATGACGGGAAGGCTGCGCAAGCTCATCCCGCGCCAGCAGTTCGACGTGCCCATCCAGGCCGCGATCGGCGCCCGCATCATCGCCCGCGAGTCCATCAGTGCCATCCGCAAGGATGTTCTCGCCAAGTGCTACGGCGGCGACATCTCCCGCAAGCGCAAGCTGCTGGAGAAGCAGAAGGAGGGCAAGAAGCGCATGAAGATGGTCGGCCGGGTCGAGGTTCCCCAGGAGGCGTTCATCGCCGCCCTGTCCGGTGACGAGCCCCCGAAGAAGAAGTAGACGGATGCGCCGCGCCACCTTCACCGATACCGCCGTCACCTACGCGTCCATCGGCGGCACCCTCGCCCCGGACTTGCTCCGGTTCCCACCCAAGGGCTACCGGCCCCTCGAGCGCACCGTGCGCCTTGGCAGCGGTGAGGAGCGCTTCCAGCTGGCCTCGAAGTCGCTGATGACCTGGGGCGTGCAGCGGGGGAGCGGAATGACCGTCACCGACCTGCTGGACGGCACCGGCCAGCAGTACACGGGACTCGTCTTCGACGCCGACGGCCAGGCCGCCCGCGACCAGAAGCCCGAGCCGGACGAGGCCGTCTTCGCCGAGGACGGCACGCCCTACATCGTCAACGGCATGTCCGCGCACCTCACGAGCAAGTTAGGCCCCTTCACCATCGACGCCCCCGTGCGCGTGGTCTACGTGATCGATGAACCCGACCGCCTCGGCTTCGCATACGGCACCATGGCCGGGCACCCGGCCAGCGGCGAGGAATCGTTCATCGTCGACAGACGCGAGGACGACTCGGTCTGGCTGACCATCCGCGCCTTCTCCCGCCCCGGCAACTGGTTCTACCGGCTGGGCTGGCCGTTCGTGCGGCGGCAACAGGCCAAAATCACCGCTCGGTACCTACGCGCGCTGCATCCGATCGGCGCGGTCTAACCGCATGGGCAGTGCCCTTCCCCTCGGCGACTCCGCACCCAGCGACGGACTGCTGCCGGCCTCGGCCGCCGTGGGAGCAGCCCAGCGCGATTTCGGCGTCTACCTGCACGTGCCGTTCTGCCGGGTCCGCTGCGGCTACTGCGACTTCAACACCTATACCGCCACCGAGTTGCGCGGCGCAAACCAGCATGACTATGCCGGCCAGGCGATCACCGAGGTCCAGTCGGCCGGCCGGATCCTGACTCAGTCGGGCGTGCCGGCCCGCCAGGCGGCGACCGTCTTCTTCGGCGGCGGCACCCCCACCCTGCTCCCGGCCGACGACCTGGTGCGGATGCTGGAGGCCGTGCGCTCCACCTGGGGGATCGCACCCGGCGCCGAGGTGACCACCGAGGCGAACCCCGACTCCGTCGACGCCGCCTACCTCGGCCGCCTCGCCGAGTCCGGCTTCACCCGGGTATCCTTCGGCATGCAGTCCGCGGTACCGAGCGTGCTGGCCACCCTCGAGCGCACCCACGACCCCGAGCGGGTGCCGCTTGTGGTGCAGTGGGCGCGCGAGGCCGGCCTCGACGTGTCCCTCGACCTGATCTACGGCACACCGGGGGAGACCCTCGTCGATTGGCGCACCAGCCTCGAGCACGCCATCCGGCAGGCTCCCACCCACGTCAGCGCCTACTCGCTTATCGTCGAGGAGGGCACCAAGCTGGCCCGCCAGATCAAGCGCGGCGAACTGGCCCCTGTCGATGACGACGTTCAGGCCGAGTTCTATGAGCTGGCCGACGACCTACTGTCCTCGGCAGGCTACGGCTGGTATGAGGTCAGCAACTGGGCGACGGATGACGCGCACCGCTCGCGCCACAACCTCGCCTACTGGCGCAGCCAGGACTGGTGGGGTGTGGGGCCCGGAGCCCACAGCCACATCGGTGGGGTGCGCTGGTGGAACGTCAAGCATCCGTCGGCCTACGGCGATCGGATTCGCGCCGGCGACTCACCGGCCGCCGGGCGGGAGACCCTCGATGCGGCCACTCAGGAGGTGGAGCGGGTGCTCTTGCTCACCCGAATCCGCGAGGGTATCCCCATCGACTCGCTCAGCCCGCTCAGGCGCCACGAGGTGGCGGGACTCATCGCCGACGAACTCATCGACGCGAAAGCAGCCCTCTTCGGCTCGATCGAACTGACCCTCAGAGGACGCCTCCTGGCGGATGCCGTCGTGCGCCGCCTGCTCGCCGACTGAACTCAGTTCACGAACTTGATCGACAGCGGATACGTGTAGTACTCGCCCCGGTTTGCGGCCAAGGCGGCCAAGATGCCGAACACGACCATCAGAACGGAGGCAGCCAGGAGAACGAGGTAGCCGACGAGGATGATCGTCAGGACGCCGCCGACCGCGTAGGCGATCAGGAGCGTGAGCTGGAAGTTCAGTGCGGTCGCGGTGTGTGCCCGGATGAACGGGCCGCGGTCCTTGAGCACGATGTAGCCGATCAGGGCCGGCACGAAATAGAACAGAATGCCGCCGACGTGCACGAGGGTGGCCCACAGTTTCTCGTCGGCCGGGTTCATCGGGGTGGGAGCCTGGTTCGGGTTGGGCGGCGGTGGTGGGGTGGAATTGGTCATTGGTGCTCCTTCTGAAGAAAAACCGAGTGCGCCGGGCTACTTGATCAGGCGCAGGGCGAACGGGTACCGGTAGTGGTTGCCGTCCTTCGCCTGGAGGTAGCCGAGCACCGAGAAGACAACACCGAGGATGTACAGCACCCCGGCGAGACCGCCGATGACGCCGCCGATGCCGAATGTGAGAAAGCCGATGACCGTCGCAATAAAGTTGATCGCGAAGTAGCCGATCAGAAGCGTGATCTGAAAGTTGAGCGCTTCCTTCGCCTCGACGTTGGTCAGAGGTCCGCGGTCCTTGAAGAGCAGCCACAGCACCAGGGACGGCACGAACATGAGGATCCCGCCCAGATGTGCGAGGGACGCCCATTGGCGGTCATCCGCCTCCGTCAGGGGTGCCGACGGTCCCGGGGCGGCAGGCTGGTAGGGCGGTTGCGGCGGCCGTTGGCCCTGGTACGGATCATCGGGTCCGGGACCAGTGAAATTACTCATGATCATGCCTTTCAGTGCACCGGGGAAGAGGTGCTACATGCCTAAGTTACTGCGCCCCAACATTGGGGAGCAATGGGTAAGCCCAGCCGGTCGCGGTATGATTGGCAGTCACATACCGCGAGTGCCAATCGATGCTGCACTCGCGACGCTGGGAGGAGGCGAGCGCTATGGTGTCCGATCGCAGTCTCGAAGTCCTGCGTGTGATCGTTCAGGACTATGTAGCCTCCCGCGAACCCGTCGGTTCCAAATCTATCGTCGACCGGCATTCCTTCGGGGTCTCGGCGGCCACGATCCGCAACGACATGGCCTTGCTCGAAGAGGAAGAGTTGATCGCGGCTCCGCACACCTCGTCGGGCCGCATCCCCACCGATAAGGGCTACCGCCTGTTCGTCGACCATCTCGCCGATCTGCGCCCGCTCTCGGCGGCGCAGCGCCAAGCCATCGAGACGTTCCTCGGTCAGTCGGCCGACCTTGACGAGGTGCTGGCCCGCAGCGTGCGGCTGCTCTCGCAGCTCACCCATCAGGTCGCCCTGGTGCAGTATCCGTCGCTGTCCCGCGCGAAGGTGCGCCACATCGAACTGGTGCCCCTGTCCGAGACTCGCCTCCTGTCGGTTCTGATCACGGATGCCGGACGGGTCGAGCAACGCGTCGTCGACCTGCCCCGGCCCCTGGCTGAACCCGTTCTGATCGAACTGCGCACCCGGTTGAATTCTGCCCTGGTCGGGCTCGGCATGAGCGAGGCCGCCAGCACCCTTACCGGCAGCTCTCTCACCGCCGGCTCCGGCCTCGGCCCGATCGAGCAGCAGGAGGCGGTGGATCTGATCACCGGCACCCTGCGGGACCAGGTCGGCGCGAACAGGCAGGACCGGCTCGTGATGGCCGGCGCCGCCAACCTCGTGCGCACTGAGGAAGACTTCACCGGCAGCATTTTCCCGGTGCTCGAGGCCATCGAGGAACAGGTCGTGCTTCTGCGGCTGTTCGGCGAGATGGCCTCTGACCAGCACGGCGTGTCCGTCAGTATCGGCCGGGAGAATGCCCCGTTCGGTCTGGCCGAGACATCCGTGCTCACCAGCGGCTACTCCTCGCAGGGCGGCAATCTGGCGCGCCTCGGCGTACTCGGCCCCACTCGGATGGACTACTCGAACAACATGGCGGCCGTCCGTGCGGTCGCCCGCTACCTTTCACGCCTTCTCGGCGAGAATTGACCAGTTCCCCTCGGCCCAGAAGCCGGCGGAACACCACATTTCAGAACAGACCTAGGAGAGCCAGCTTTGGCTGACCATTACGAAGTACTCGGCGTTGCCCGCGACGCCTCGACCGACGAGATCAAGAAGGCCTACCGCAGGCTGGCCCGGCAGCTGCACCCCGACGTGAACCCGGGCGCGGATGCATCCGAGCGCTTCAAATCCGTCACGCACGCCTACGACGTGCTCAGCGACGTCAAGCAACGCGACAACTACGACCGTGGCGGCAACGGCCGCTCGGGCGGCGGCGGAGGCGCCGGTTTCGACGGCAACTTCGGCAACTTCGGCGACATTTTCGAGACCTTCTTCGGCGGCGGGGGATCCAGCCGCGGGCCTCGGTCGCGCCGAGAGCGCGGCCAGGATGCCCTGATCCGGGTCGACCTCGACCTCGATGAGATCATCTTCGGCACGCACCGGGAGCTCGAGGTCGACACGGCCATCATGTGCGCGACCTGCAGCGGCACGTGCTGCCAGCCGGGCACCGCGCCCGTCACCTGCGACATCTGCCACGGCACCGGCACCATCCAGCGCGCCGTGCGGTCGCTGCTCGGCAATGTCATGACGAGCAGCCCCTGCGGTTCCTGCCGCGGCTACGGCACGATCATCGCCACTCCCTGCGTCACCTGCCAGGGCCAGGGCCGCGTGCGAGCGCGTCGCACGGTCCCCGTCGACATCCCGGCGGGGGTCGACACGGGCCTGCGCCTGCAGATGCCCGGCAGCGGCGAGGCTGGTCCGGCCGGCGGTCCCAACGGCGACCTCTACCTTGAGATGAAGGTGCGCCACCACGACGTGTTCAGCCGTGACGGCGACGACCTGCTCTGCACCCTCGAGGTGCCGATGACGGATGCCATCCTCGGCAGATCCGCGACCGTCAAGGCGCTCGACGGCGACATCGAGGTCGAGCTCAGGCCGGGCACGCAGAGCGCCGAGATCATCACGGTCAAGGACCGCGGCGTAACCCGTCTGCGCGGGAACGGACGCGGCGACCTGAAGGTCGGCGTGCACGTGGTCACGCCGACCCGTCTCGACCACAAGGAGCGGGAGCTGATCGAGGCCTTTGCGGCCCGCCACAAGGCGCCGGTTCCTGCCCTCAGCGCCTTTCAGCAGGGACTTTTCGCCAAGCTGCGCGATCGGTTTCGCGGCTAGGCGTCGATGGCACACTTCTTCATCGATGAGGCGCTCCACGCCGCCGATTGCGTGCCGGGGGCGGTCATCGGCATCGGCGGCGCCGAGGCCCGGCACGCGGTCACCGTCAGCCGGGTGCGCCCGGGCGAGCGCCTGCAGATCGGGAACGGGGCCGGGCTCATGCTCGCCGCCACCGTCGTTGACGCAGATGCGAGGCTGCTGACCCTGCGCGTTGAGACGGTGACCGTGACCGCGCTGCTGACGCCGCGCATCCGTCTGGTCCAGGCTCTCGCCAAGGGAGACCGGGACGAATTGGCTGTGCAGGCGGCCACGGAGCTCGGCATCGACGGGGTGATCCCGTGGGCCGCATCCCGCTCCGTGACGCGCTGGGAGGGAGCCAAAATCAAGAAGGGCCGGGATCGCTGGTCCAGCATCGTGCGCGAGGCCTCGAAACAGTCGATTCGCGCGTGGCTGCCCACGGTCGGGGAACCGGCGAGCACCAAAATGCTGGCCGAGCTGGCCGGCACTACCCGGATGCTGCTGCTGGAGCCCACCGCGAGCGAACGGCTGACCTCGCAGGCGGCGCCGACCGACGACCGGGATATCCTGCTCGTCGTCGGACCCGAGGGCGGCATCTCCCCGGCCGAGCTGACCCTGCTCGAGCAGGCAGGCGCCACCCGGGTGCGCCTGGGCGACAATGTGCTGCGCACCTCCACCGCCGGCCCGGCCGCCCTCTCCATCCTGAACGTGACGCTCGGCCGCTGGTAGCGCGTGAGCTTAAGATAGAGACATGTCTTCCACCGGCCAAGAACCGTCCATCTTCACTCGCATCGCCGCGCGCGAGGTCCCGGCGACCATCGTCGCCGAAACCGAACGGATCATCGCCTTCACCGATATCGCCCCGCAGGCGCCCGTGCATGTCGTCATCACGCCGAAAACATCCGAGTACAGCAACGTGGTCGAGCTCGCGGCCGGCGACCCCGGGCTGCTGACCGAACTCATCGAGGTGGCGGATGCTGTGGCGGCCCGGCTGTCCAACGGCCAGTTTCGGCTCGTGTTCAATACCGGCGCCAGCGTCGGGCAGACCGTTTTCCACGTCCACGCTCACCTGCTCGCTCCGCAGGCCGCCGGCGGAACCCTCGGGGAGGGAACGCTTGGTTTCCGGTGAGCCCGGGCCGGGCCAGGCCGAGGTGCACATCACGGTCGACGGCATTGCCATGGTGCGCCTGCTCGGCGCCGACGACCGTCTGCTCGCCGCCGTCGAGAAGGAACACCCCGGCGTCAGCGTGCACGTGCGCGGCAACGAGGTCACCCTGATCGGTGAGACCGAGCACGTCGAGGCGGCGCGTCGCCTGATCGAGGAGCTCCTGCTCATGGTGCGCGGCGGGCGTGACCTCGCCGAGTCCGAGGTGAGCACCTCCTCACGGATGCTCGACACGGACAGCTCCACGAGCCCTTCCGAACGTCTGGGCCCGGCCATCCTCAGCTCCCGCGGCAAGAGCATCCGCCCCAAGACCATCGGGCAGAAGGAATACGTGGACGCCATCGACACCGACACCATCGTGTTCGGGATCGGGCCGGCCGGAACCGGCAAGACCTACCTGGCAATGGCCAAGGCCGTGCAGGCGCTGCAGCGCAAGGAGGTCGAACGGATCATCCTCACCCGCCCGGCCGTCGAGGCCGGGGAACGACTCGGCTTCCTGCCGGGCAGCCTCACCGAGAAGATCGACCCGTACCTGCGCCCCCTGTACGACGCCCTGAACGAGATGATGGACCCGGAACTCGTGCCCAAACTGCTCGCAGCCGGAACCATCGAGGTGGCCCCGCTCGCCTATATGCGCGGCCGCACGCTCAACTCCTCCTTTGTCGTGCTCGATGAGGCGCAGAACACCACTGCCGAACAGATGAAGATGTTCCTCACCCGGTTGGGGTTCGGCTCGAAAATGGTCGTGACCGGGGACATCACTCAGATTGACCTTCCGGCGGGCTCGAGCGGGCTGCGCTTGGTGAGCCGGGTGCTCGACGGGGTCGACGACATCCGTTTCGTGCGTCTGAGCAGTGCCGACGTCGTGCGGCACTCCCTGGTCGGCCGGATCGTCGACGCCTGGACCGCATACGACGCGCAGAAGCAGGCCGAGCGCTACGAAAGCGATCAGGCGCGGGAATTCGCAGGTCGCGGACCCGGCCGCCCCAACACTCCCCGCGACCGCCTTCCGAAACGGAGATCCTCTTGAGCATCGAAATCAACAACGAATCGACTATCCCGGTCGATGAGGCCGCCATCCTGCGTCTGGCCGCCTACGCTCTGGACTCCATGCACGTGCACTCTGACGCCGAACTGGCGATCGTCCTCGTCGACGAGGGTGCGATGGAGCAGCTGCACGTGCAATGGATGGATGAGCCGGGCCCCACCGACGTGCTCAGCTTCCCGATGGACGAATTGCGCCCGGGCACCGAAGACGCCGAGACCCCGCCGGGGCTGCTCGGCGATATCGTGCTCTGCCCGCAGGTGGCCCAGGGCCAGGCCGAGACAGCCGGGCACAGCGCCCTCGAGGAACTCCTGCTGCTCACCACGCACGGCGTGCTGCACCTGCTCGGATTCGACCACGTGGAACCCGCCGAGGAGAAGGAAATGTTCGGCATCCAGCGAGACATCCTGATCGGCTTCGCCCTGCAGGAACGCCTCCGCGACCGATGATCGGGTGGTTTCTCACGGCGGCCATCCTGTTGGTCGCCTTCGGCGGCCTGATGGCCGCGGTGGACTCCGCCGTCACGAGCCAATCCCGGGCCGACATTCTTGACCTGGCCGAGAAGTCCCGTGCCAAGCGCTCCCTGACGGCGATCGCCGCCGACACCGGGGCGCACCTGAACACGATCAATTTTGTACGGATCATCGCCGAGACCACGGCGGCCGTGCTGGTGACCCTCGTCTTCGCGACCACGATCGAGGAGCTGTGGCTGGCACTGCTACTGTCCTCCCTGCTGATGACCGCGGTCTCCTTCGTGCTCGTCGGCGCCAGCCCGCGCAGCGTGGGCCGGGCCCACCCCGTGGAGTTGCTCTCCGCGACCGCCCCGCTGGTGCACTTCCTCCGGGTGCTCCTCGGCCCCATCGCCAACGCGCTTGTCGCCCTCGGCAACCGGGTCACCCCCGGGCGCACCCGGCTGGCCACGTTCACGTCGGAGGACCAGCTGCTCAGCATGGTCGACGAGGCCACCGAGCTCGATGTACTCGAGGAGGACGACCGGGAACTGATCCACTCGATCTTCGAGTTCAACGAGACCGTCGTGCGCGAGGTGATGATTCCGCGCACCGACATGGTCACCATCGAAGCGGACTCATCGATGGGCGCGGCGATGGGCCTGTTCCTGAGTAAGGGCTTCTCCCGGGTGCCGGTCATCGACGGCGAAGTGGATGACGTCACGGGCATCCTGTACCTGCGCGATGTGGCCCGGCTCGTCTACGAGCGGCCGCCGAACGCGGAGAGCCTCACGGTGCGGGAGCTCGAGCGACCGGCCGTCTTCGTGCCCGAGTCGAAGAAAGCCGACGCGCTGCTCCGCCAGATGCAGCTCGAGTCAAACCACCTCGCGATGGTGGTCGACGAGTATGGTGGCATCGCCGGACTGGTTACCCTTGAAGACCTGATCGAGGAACTCGTGGGAGACATCTCCGACGAGTACGACCGCGACGTTGTGGAGGTCGAGGTACTCGGCGACGGTCGCTTCCGGGTGAGCGCGCGGCTTCCGGTCGACGAGCTCGGTGAACTGTTCGACCTGGAACTGGACGACGACGAGGTTGATTCGGTGGGTGGCCTGCTGGCCAAGGCCCTCGGGCGCTTGCCGGTGGCGGGCTCGGTCGCCAGGGCGAGCGGGTTGGTCCTCACCGCCGAACGCACCGAAGGCCGCCGCAAACGAATCAGCACCGTGCTGGTTGAACGAGACCAAGCGCTGATAGACGCGCAGAACGCATTCCTCGGAGTGTCGGACGATGAGAGAGTGAACGGTCATGACTGAAGTAGAAGGATTCCGAGCGGGGTTCGTGTCGTTCGTGGGACGCCCCAACGTGGGCAAATCCACGCTGACGAACGCGCTGGTCGGGGAGAAGGTCGCGATCACGTCGTCGAAGCCGCAGACCACCCGGCGCGCCATCCGCGGCATCGTGCACCAGAAGAACGGTCAGCTGATTCTGGTCGACACCCCGGGTATCCACAAGCCGCGCACCCTGCTGGGCGAACGACTGAACAGCCTCGTGCAGTCGACGCTGTCCGGCGTGGACGTGGTGGGCCTCTGCATTCCGGCCAACGAGCCGATCGGCCCGGGCGACCGGTTCATCAACGAGCAGCTGGACAACTTTCCGCGGGCCCGCAAGGTGGCCATCGTGACCAAGATCGACATGTCCTCCAAAACCAGTGTCGCCAACCAGCTCCTCGCCGTGTCACAGCTGCGTGACTGGGAGGCGATCGTGCCGATCTCGGCGACCAGCCGCATCCAGCTCGATATCCTCAGCGCAGAGCTGCTGCGCCTGCTGCCCTTGTCGGATGCCCCGCTCTACCCGGCCGACGCGGTCACCGACGAGAGCCTCGAGTCTCGCATCTCGGAGTACATCCGGGAGGCGGCGCTCGAGGGCGTCACCGACGAGCTGCCGCACTCGATCGCCGTGACGATTGACGACATCATCGAACGCGACGACCAGGAACTGGTCGAGATCTACGCGAACCTGTTCGTCGAGCGCGACAGCCAGAAGGGCATCATCATCGGCAAATCCGGCAGCCGGTTGAAGGATGTTGGTGTGCGCGCCCGCAAACAGATCGAACCGCTGGTGGGAAAGCGGGTCTTCCTCTCGCTCCGGGTCAAGGTCGCCAAGGAGTGGCAGCGCGACCCGAAACAGCTGGGCCGCCTCGGTTTCTAGCCGGCACTCCGCCAGCACCCCGAACCGCCAGCACCCCGAACGAATTCGACGGAGATTTTGCCTGTATCGGCCACGGACAGCCGGAAACCTGCCATTTCCCGAAATTCTCCGTCGAATTCGTGCAACGCCGGATGCGATCGGGTGGCGTGACCCGATCCGCTGCCGAGGGTGCTGCCGAGGGTGGTAGCCTGCACTTATGTTTTTCGGTGAGCTGCTTCTTCGCTGCCGCGACGAGTCCTAATCTGAGGCCTCCCTCGTCGCGGAGTTCGTCGTTGGCTACCCACCATTCGCGAGGAGATCCCAGATCATGAAAAACAATCAGACCGCATCCCAGATGCCGATTCACAAGTATCGCCCGTATCAGGAGCAGTTCACGATCGAGCTGCCCGACCGCACCTGGCCGGACAAGCACATCACCGCGGCCCCGCGCTGGTGCGCCGTCGACCTGCGGGATGGCAACCAGGCGCTGATCGATCCGATGAGCCCCGAGCGCAAGCGCATCATGTTCGACATGCTCGTGCGGATGGGCTACAAGGAGATCGAGGTCGGCTTCCCGTCGGCCAGCCAGACCGACTTCGACTTCGTGCGCAGCCTGATCGACGGAAATGCCATTCCAGACGACGTGACCATCCAGGTGCTCACCCAGGCGCGCGAGCACCTGATCCGGCGCACCTACGAGTCGATCGCGGGCGCCAGGCAGGCCATCGTCCACCTCTACAACTCCACCAGCGTGCTGCAGCGCAAGGTCGTGTTCCGCGAAGACAAGCAGGGCATCATCGACATCGCGTTGGCCGGCGCGCGTCTCTGCCGCGCCGCCGAGGCATCCGTCCCCGGCACCACGGTCTACTACGAGTACTCCCCGGAGAGCTACACCGGTACCGAGCTGGGATTCGCCGTCGACGTCTGCAACCGGGTGCTGGAGGTCCTCGAGCCCACGCCGGAGCGCAAGGTCATCATCAACCTGCCCGCGACCGTCGAGATGGCCACACCCAACGTCTACGCCGACTCCATCGAGTGGATGTCCCGCCACCTCGCCCACCGCGAGAACGTGCTCATCTCCCTGCACCCGCACAACGACCGCGGCACAGCCATCGCGGCCGCGGAATTGGGCTACCTGGCCGGGGCCGACCGCATCGAAGGCTGCCTGTTCGGCAACGGGGAGCGCACGGGCAACGTCGACCTGGTGGCGTTGGGCGTCAACCTGTTCACCCAGGGCATCGACCCGCAGATCGACTTCAGCAACATCGACGAGGTCAAGCGCACCGCGGAGTACTGCAACCAGCTGCCTGTGCCCGAGCGCAGCCCCTGGGCCGGCGACCTGGTCTTCACCGCGTTCAGCGGCTCGCACCAGGACGCCATCAAGAAGGGCTTCGAGGCCATGGCAGTGGATGCCGCCACGCAGGACTGCGGCGTCGACGACCTGCTCTGGGCGGTCCCATACCTGCCGATCGACCCGAAGGACCTCGGACGCAGCTACGAAGCCGTGATCCGGGTCAACTCCCAGTCCGGCAAGGGCGGCGTGGCCTACCTGCTCAAGACCGACCACGCCCTGGACCTGCCGCGCAAGCTGCAGATCGAATTCTCCGGCGTCGTGCAGTCCAAGACCGACCAGGAGGGCGGCGAGGTCACCAGTGAGCAGATCTGGGAGATCTTCAACGACGAGTACCTGCCGGCCAGCCACACCACGCCCGACGCCAAGTGGGGTCGGTTCGAGCTGCACGCCACGCGCACCTCGAGCGACCTCTCCGGTTCGGTCGAACTGTCCGTTGACCTGCGCGACGACACGACCGTGTCCAGCGCGGTCGGCGCGGGCAACGGCCCGATCGCGGCGTTCCTCGGCGTGATGGCCGAACGCGGCATCGCCATCACCCTCTACGACTTCGTCGAGCACGCCATGTCGGCAGGCGGCGACGCCCTCGCCGCGGCCTACGTCGAACTCGACGTCAACGGCACGCGGTTCTGGGGCGTCGGCATCGACGCGGACATCTCGACCGCCTCGCTCAAGTCGGTGGTGTCGGCGGTCAACCGCGGCATCCGCGCCGAGGCCGGCAAGCGGTCTCTGGCGGACGCGACCGCCTGACCCCGGGTAGCCTCAGCCGGCACGTGAACTCAGCCGGCACGTGAACTCAGCCGGCACGTGAACTCAGTCGGCGCGTGAGCAGAAAATCGTCAGCCCGGCCGAGTGCCTTCCCCGGGGGAGGCGCTCGGCCGGAGCGATGGTTCTCGGCTGCGTGCTGTCAGTCCGGCTCTAGACCCGCGCCGTGTCCTTCGTCTTCGCCCGGTGCGTCGGAGCCACGTGAGTCGGGTCGGCAGTCGCCCTGGCCGGTCGTGCCTTGGGCGCAGGGGTCAGCACCATCGTGCAGTCGTCGATCGCGCCGGCGAGCAGGTCGTAGAGCTGGCCGTCCGGGTCGGGAACGCACGCTTCCGCGATGCCCTGCACGGACACCCGGATGATGGTCTCCGCCGTGCGGTCCGTGAACTTGCTCCGAGACCAGGATCCCATCGAGGCGATGAAGTCTCGCGCCCACCGTTCGGTCGCCGGTGCCGCGTCAAACGAATTGCGGATGCGCAGGGCGACGTCGTCGGGAATGGTGCCGTTGGCCTCGGTCAGGTACCGTTCGCAGTTGAGGATCCCCACGGCAAGGGCCCGTTGGTGGTCTGCACTCGTGACCGGGAGCGCGGATGTGGCCGCCCGCAGAGCGATCAGCAAGCGCACCCGTGCGTTGTCCCCGCGCAGACCGATCACCGACGGGATCAGCGGGACCAGCCGGGCCCGGGCGGTGTCCGACGTGCAGTCGTTCACCATCCGAGCGACGGAGGCGAGTAACGGATGAGTGCAGGCAGGGTGGTCACTCCAGGCCACTCCGGCGAGATAGGAGGCGAACTCCATGAAACAGGCGCCGGAACGTGGGTTTCTGTGCTTGCCTCGGGACAGGACCGGCATCAAATCCGGCATCGAATCGGGCACGTTGCCCTTCATCATGTTCATGAGGTTCCTCCAAACGACGTGAGATCTTCTTACCAGTCTGACCCGGGACGCAATGAAAGGCGAGAGCGGAATCCGTCGTTTGTGGACCAGTTTCGGGCCCGTTCGGGGCCTCAGGCGCCGCGGTTCCTGCGCCGCCGGAAGGCGACGATATTGTCGCGCCGCCACCGGGGCCAACTGCCGATCGCGCGCTGCTGCGGCAGGCTCCAGCCGTATCGCGCGGCGAGGATCCGGATGACCGTCGTCACCACGACGCAGGCGATCCCGGCGATGGTGATGGGCACCTGCAGCATGAAGAGCACCACGAGCAGGCCGCTGCCGACCCCGGCCGCGACGGCGTAGAACGAGCCGACGTGCATCACGGCGATCGGCACGTTCAGCATCATGTCCCGCAGGGCCGACCCACCCACCGCCGTGACGACCCCGACGAACAGGGCGGGGATCTCCGGCAGGCCGACGGCGAGTGCCTTGCTCGTGCCGAGGGCGCCGAACAGCCCGATGGTCACGGCGTCGAGGGCGATGATGAACGGGCCGAGCCGGTTGAACAGGCTCTGCAGCAGCATGCCGAGCAGAGCCGCCCCCGCGCACACCGGCAGGTACCAGTTACTCTGCAGCGCGGCCGGCACGCCGCCCAGCAGGATATCGCGGAGCAAACCGCCGCCGAGCCCCACGGTGACGCCGATCAGCGCGATGCCGAGCAGGTCGAAGCGGCGGTCGGTGAAGCGACCGGCGAACATGGCGCCCTGCACGGCTCCGATGGCCACGGCCGTGAGGTCGAGCCAGAGCGGGATGAAGAATGAGGTGGAGGGCACCCCTAATGAAACCACTGAAACGGTGGGTATCGGCGCGCTTGACGACCCCGCGCTCCCGCCAGGTGGGAGAATTCAGGGGTGCCTGTCTACCGTGATGATGTCGTCGTGCTGCGCACCCAGAAACTGGGCGAAGCCGACCGCATCGTCACCATGCTCACGCGCCAGCACGGGAAGGTGCGCGCGGTAGCCAAGGGTGTGCGCCGCACCGCGTCGAAATTCGGGGCCCGGCTCGAACCGTTCATGGTCGCCGACGTGCAGCTTTGGGAGGGGCGGAGCCTCGACGTCATCACGCAGGCGGAGTCCATCGCTTCTTACGGAGCCCTGATCACGGCCGACTACCCGAGCTACACGGCGGCCAGCGCCATGGTCGAAACCGCCGACAAGCTCACCGAGGCGGAGGGTTCGCTGCAGCAGTACCTGCTGCTCGTGGGTGCCCTCCGGTCGCTCTCCCGCCGTGAGCACGGCGCCGGCCTTACCCTCGACTCCTATCTGCTCCGAGCACTGTCGATGGCCGGCTGGGCACCCAGTTTCCAGGACTGCGCACGGTGCGGAGCCCGGGGAGCCCACTCAGCGATGGTTGTGCAGGCTGGCGGGATCGTCTGCGACGATTGCGCAGCCCCTGGTTCGCCGAGGCTCGATCCGGCCACCATCACCCTGCTCGGCTCCCTCCTGACCGGCGACTGGGAGCACACCAAATCCACCCCTCCCCAGACCAGAGCCCAGGCCACCGGGGTTGTCGCCGCCTACACGCAGTGGCACCTCGGGCGCGGCCTTCGATCGTTGGAACACGTGAGTCGATGACCCCTGCGCCCTTCCTCAATCCCTTCGGCCAGAAGCCCCTGACCCACAAGGATGCGGTGCCGTTCAAACCCTTGGACTGGACGGGCCTGTACCCGCCCGCCCTGCCGAAGCAGGCCGTTCCCGAGCACGTGGCGGTCGTGATGGACGGCAACGGCCGGTGGGCGAACGCGCGCGGGCTGCCTCGGGTGGAAGGCCACAAGGCGGGGGAGGCTGCGCTTCTCGACGTCGTCGCCGGGGCCATCCAGATCGGCGTCAAACACCTGAGCGTCTACGCGTTCTCCACCGAGAACTGGAAGCGGTCACCCGACGAGGTTCGCTTCCTGATGGGATTCAACCGGGACGTCCTGCACCGCCGGCGCGATCAGCTCAACGAATGGGGGGTGCGCGTGCGGTGGGCCGGACGCAAGCCCCGGCTGTGGGCATCCGTCATCAAGGAACTGCAGTTCGCCGAACGGCTGACCACCGGGAACGACGTGCTCACCCTCACCATGTGCGTGAACTACGGCGGGCGCACCGAGATCGCGGATGCCGTGCGCGCCTTGGCTGAGGACGTGGCCGCAGGCAGGCTGAAGCCCGCCGGGATCACCGAGAAGTCGATCCAGCGGTACCTGTACACCGCGGACCTCCCCGACGTGGACCTGTTCCTGCGCAGTTCGGGGGAGCAGCGCACCAGCAACTTTCTGCTCTGGCAGAGCGCCTACGCGGAGATGGTGTTTTTGGACACCCTCTGGCCGGACTTCGGCCGTGGGGACCTGTGGCGGGCGATCGAGCTCTACGCGGCCCGTAACCGCCGCTACGGCGGCGCCGTGGACGCGCCGACCGTCTAGGCCGGGAATACAACGTGGGGCTCCATCGGTTGACCTCACAGTGAGTGAAGCCATTAAAGTAGACATCTGGTCCGACGTTCAGTGCCCCTGGTGCTACATCGGAAAGCGCAAGTTCGAGGCCGGGGCGGCCCTGTTCGACGGGAACGTCGAGGTTGAGTATCACAGCTTTGAACTCGCCCCGGATACCCCGGTCGACTTCGATGGCAGCCCCGTCGACTACCTCAGTCAGCGCAAGGGCCTGCCGGTCGCCGAGGTCGAGCAGATGCTCGAGCACGTCACCGGCATTGCCGAGAGCGTCGGGCTGCACTACGACTACGACTCCGTGCATCAGACCAACACTGTCATCTCGCACGAGCTGCTGCACTACGCGAAGGCGCACGGCCGCCAGCTCGACATGAAAGAACGACTGCTTAAGGCCTACTTCGTCGACGGCCGCCACGTCGGCCGGATCGCCGACCTCGCAGACCTCGCCGCCGAAATCGGCCTGGACCGTGACGACGTCATCCGCGCCCTGACCGCCCACGACTTCCTCGCGGATGTCAAGGCCGACGTCGCTCAGGCCAGCGCCTACGGCATCCAGGGGGTGCCCTTCTTCGTCATCGACGGCAAATACGGGATCTCCGGCGCCCAGGACCCCGACACCTTCGCCCAGGCCCTCCGCCAGGCGCACACCGAAAAATCCGAGGAGAAGAACAAATGAGCGACGCACCAGACACCACCGCCCCGGTCGCCCCCGCCGAGGCCGCGTCCGTTCCCACGATCGAACTTCTCGGCCAAGCCGCGGCCGGCGGATGCTGCGGCGGCGGCTCCTGCGGCGTCTAGCCGGGTCGTCAGGTAGGCGTCCCGGCGTGGGGGAGAATTGAACGGATGACTTCCGTAACCCAGACCAGCCCGGCGAACCTCACGATCGGCCCGCTCACGCTCGACGTGCCCGTCGTTCTCGCGCCCATGGCAGGGATTACCAACACGGCGTTTCGTCGTCTGTGCCGTGAATACGGCGCAGGCCTCTATGTCAGCGAGATGATAACCTCCCGTGCGCTGGTCGAACGCACGCCGGAGTCGATGCGACTGATCAACCATCACGAGAGCGAAAAGACCCGCTCAATCCAGCTGTACGGCGTGGACCCGAAGACCGTCGCCGAGGCGGTCACCCTGCTTGTGGCCGAGGACCGGGCCGACCACATCGACCTCAACTTCGGCTGCCCGGTTCCCAAGGTCACCCGCAAGGGCGGCGGCGCCGCCCTGCCCTGGAAGCTCGGGCTCTTCCGTCAGATCGTCGAGGGTGCCGTCACCGCGGCCGGTGACGTGCCGGTCACCGTCAAGATGCGCAAGGGCATCGACTCCGATCATCTGACCTATCTGGAGGCCGGCAAGGCGGCCGAGGGCGCCGGTGTCGCGGCCATCGCCCTGCATGCCCGCACGGCCGCCGAGTACTACTCCGGCCAGGCCGACTGGTCCGCCATCGCGACCCTCAAGAAAACCGTCACCAGCGTGCCCGTGCTCGGCAACGGTGACATCTGGTCCGCCGAGGACGCCCTGCGCATGGTCGCGGAGACCGGCTGTGACGGCGTCGTCGTCGGGCGTGGCTGCCTGGGCCGCCCCTGGCTGTTTGGTGACCTCGCCGCGGCTTTCCGCGGCGGCGAGTTCGGCGCGGCGGCTGCCAGGATCCAGCCCAACCTGGGCCAGGTCGCCGACGCCTTCCGCCGCCACGCGGTGCTCTTGACCGAATTCTTCGAGAGCGAGGAGCGAGCCTGCCGGGACATCCGCAAGCATGTGGCCTGGTATTTCAAGGGCTACCCGGTCGGCGGCGACCTGCGGGCGAGCCTGGCCTCGGTCGTCTCGCTCGCGCAGCTCGACGATCTGCTGGGCACCCTCGACGGCGATCAGGACTACCCCGGCGAGGGCGCCGAGGGGCCCCGGGGTCGGGCCGGCAGCCCGAAGAAAACCTCACTTCCTGAACACTGGCTCGACTCCCAGGAGCTGGTGTCGGCGGAACGCGCCAATCTGACCGAAGGTGAAGGGGACACAAGCGGTGGCTAATGAGACCGGATACAGCAGGCACGACGAGGAACGCTGGCTGCCTGAGGAGCACGGCTCCAGGCGCAGCGATTTCGCTCGCGACCGGGCCCGGCTTTTGCACTCGAGCGCTCTGCGCCGGTTGGCCGCGAAGACCCAGGTGCTGAGCCCGGCCGCCGGTCTCGATTTCGCGCGCAACCGACTCACCCATTCTCTCGAGGTCGCCCAGGTCGGGCGCGAACTCGCTCTGCGGCTGGGCCTCGACCCGGACATCGTCGACACCGCCTGCCTGGCGCACGACATCGGCCATCCGCCCTTCGGCCACAACGGCGAGAAGGCCCTCAACACCTGGTCCGCAGACATCGGCGGCTTCGAGGGTAACGCGCAGACGCTCCGCCTGCTCACCCGACTCGAACCCAAGGTCTTCGGCCGTCACGGCCGCAGCTATGGGCTCAATCTCACCCGGGCGAGCCTCGACGCGAGCTGCAAATACCCCTGGCCGGCCGACTCGTCGGTCGCCGATCCGAGCGGCCGCGCCAAGTACGGCTTCTACCCGGACGACAGGGAGGCCTTCGAGTGGATGCGCTCCGGCGCCGCGGAGCGCCGGCGCTGCATCGAGGCGCAGGTGATGGACCTCTCCGACGACATCGCGTATTCCGTGCACGATTTCGAGGACGCCGTCGTCAACGGCTACATCGACGTCGGCCAGCTCGGCAGCCGGACCAACCACGAGTCGCTTCTGGCCACGATGACCGAGTGGACCGGCGATGGTCTCTCCGAGGAGGACCTGGCCGACGCCTTCGACCGGCTGGACTCGCTCAACGCCTGGCTTGAGACCTGGTCGGGCAGCCGCCGCGACCAAGGCCTGCTGAAGAACTTGACCAGCCAGCTGATCGGCCGCTTCAGCGGTGCCGCCGTGCGCGCCACCCGCGACGCCAACCCGGGGGGCGACCTGATTCGGTTCGGCGCACACGTGGTCGTGCCGCGGGAGGTCGAGGCGGAGATCGCCGTGCTCAAGGGCATCGTGGCGACCTTCGTGATGACGCGACAGACCCGCAAGCCCATCTATGTGGAGCAGAGGCAGGTGCTCACCCTGTTGGCGCGCACGCTGCACGCGACGGGGGACGAACACCTCGACGCGGGATACCGGGAGGACTGGCACGCAGCCGCCGACGCCGCAGCCCGCAAACGCGTCGTCGTCGACCAGGTCGCCAGCCTTACCGACCAGTCCGCGCTGGCCTGGTACGAACGCCTGGTAAAGCACTGACCCGCGCGAACAACAGCACGGACAGCACGGGCAGCACCGCACAGAACGACGACACCACACCGAACACCGACACGGGCAGGACTAACATTCAGCTATGGCAGGCCTGATTCGACAAAACGACATCGAAGAGGTCAAGGCCCGCACCAACATCGCCGACATCGTCGGCGACTACGTGAGTCTCAAGTCCGCCGGCGTGGGATCGATGAAGGGGCTGTGCCCCTTTCACGACGAGCGCAGCCCAAGCTTCCACGTGCGCCCACAGGTCGGTTTCTACCACTGCTTCGGTTGCGGCGAGAGCGGCGACGTCTACTCCTTTCTGCAGAAAATGGACCACGTCAGTTTCAGTGAGGCCGTCGAACGGCTCGCCGGCCGGGTCGGTATCGAGTTGCACTACGAGGGCGGCGCCGGCGAGGCTCCCGACCACACCAATCGGGCCCGCCTGTACGCCGCCAACCAGGCCGCGGCCGACTTCTTCGTGGAACGCCTCGGCAGCCCCGGCGCCCTGGTCGGGCGTACTTTCCTCGGCGAACGCGGCTTCGACTCCCTCGCGGCCGCCCGGTTCGGGGTCGGCTTCGCCCCGAAAAGCTGGGACGAGCTCACCAACCACCTGCGCGCCAGGGGGTTCTCCACCGAGGAACTCACGCTGTCCGGTCTCGTTTCCAGCGGCGACCGCGGCGTGTACGACCGGTTCCGCGGCCGCCTGGTCTGGCCGATCCGGGACATCACCGGGCAGACCATCGGCTTCGGGGCGCGTCGGCTCCTCGACGACGACAAGGGACCCAAATATCTGAATACCCCCGAAACGCCGATCTACCACAAGTCCCAGGTGCTCTACGGGCTTGACCTCGCCAAACGCGACATTTCCCGAGGCCACCAGGTCGTCGTCGTGGAGGGCTACACCGACGTCATGGCCTGCCACCTTGCCGGGGTGACGACCGCGGTCGCCACCTGCGGCACATCCTTCGGGGTCGATCACATCAAGGTGCTGCGTCGCGTGCTCGGCGACGACAGCGGGGTCGGCGAGGTCGTGTTCACGTTCGATCCGGATGCCGCCGGCCAGAAGGCCGCCGTGCGCGCATTCAGCGAGGAGCAGCGTTTCTCCGCCCAGACGTACGTGGCCGTCGCGCCCGAGGGACTGGACCCGTGCGACCTGCGACTGCACCGCGGCGATGACGCCGTGCGCCGACTGATCGACTCGAAAAAGCCCATGTTCGAATTCATGATCCGGCAGTTGCTCGGCCAATACAACCTCGACACGGTGGAGGGTCGCGTCGCCGCGCTTCGCGCCGCGGCGCCGATCGTCGGCGACATCCGTGACCCGACCCTGCGACCCGGTTACACGCACGAGCTGGCGCGCATGCTCGGCATGGAGCTCGGCGAGGTCGGCAAGGCCGTCTCCGCCGCCCTGTCGCGCTCCCGGAGCATCGGTACGGCCACTCCGGGAGCTCGGCCGGGGGAGAACGAGCCGGTGCCCCGGGAGCAGCCGTTCTCCATGATCGAGCTGGCGACCGACCCCGTCACCCGGCTGGAACGCGACGGCCTGATGGCCATGCTGCAGCGCCCTACCGTCGTCGGGGTGGATCTGATCCAGCGCGCCGCGGCCACGAACTTCGTGAACACCTCCCTGGCAGTGGTGCGCGACGCCATCGCGGCCACCGCGCCCCACCACGACGCCGTCGACTGGCTCGACCGCATCGTCGCCGAGGTCCCGGCCACGCTGGAAAACCTGGTCAAGGAGTTGGCGATGGCTTCCCTGCCCGAACGGTCCGAACGCGAAATCGGCCGCTACGTGCGCGACATCACCGTGGCCCTGATCGACCGGGACCTGCTTCGCCAGAAAGCCGAACTGCTCGGTCGGCTCCAGCGCGCGGATGCGACCAATCGCGACGTCTATGTGGCACTCCAGCGGGAGCTGGTGCGAGTCGAGGCCGAGCGCCGCAACCTCCGGGAGGATTAGACCGGGCTCGTCTCGCCCGGCTCCTCCTTGGTTGCAGCTCGATAAAGATGCATCGTATTGCGCCGGGACACCGCGCATTCTGTGCTATTTCTTTTCCTACAGCAATGCTGGCCGTGCACGATTCCTGCGCCCGGCATCGGTTTTCTAGAGGAAGAGGCTCACGGCTATGGCATTCTCATCCACTTCACGCGCGAGAGGGCTCAGTGCCGCCGCGGTTGTCGCGGTCGCCGCGTTGACCCTGGCGGGCTGCTCCGCCGGCGGAACCGACGACGAGACCAGCTCGGGTGGCGAAGCCATCACGATCGGCACGACCGACAAGATCACGTCGCTCGACCCGGCCGGTTCCTACGACAACGGCTCGTTCGCGGTGCAGAACCAGGTCTTCCCATTCTTGATGAACACGCCCTACGGCAGTCCGGACGTCGAGCCCGACATCGCCACGGCCGCCGCGTTCACCAGCCCCAACGAGTACACGGTCACCCTCAAGCCCGGTCTGAAGTGGGCCAACGGCAACGAACTCACCTCCTCCGACGTCAAGTTCACCTTCGACCGCCAGCTGGCGATCGCGGACGACAACGGCCCCTCCTCGCTGCTCTACAACCTGGACAGCGTCGCGGCCCCCGATGACACCACGGTTGTCTTCACCCTCAAGCAGGCGGACGACCAGATCTTCCCGCAGATCCTGTCCAGCCCGGCTGGCCCCATCGTCGACGAGGACACCTTCTCGGCCACGAAGCTCACGCCGGACCAGGACATCGTCGACGCCAACGCGTTCGCCGGCCAGTACGTCATCACCAGCTACGACTTCAACAACCTGGTCGGCTACAAGGCCAACTCGGACTACGAGGGTCTCCTGGGCGCGGCCAAGACCGACGTCGTCAACGTGAAGTACTACGCCGACGCCTCCAATCTGAAGCTCGAAGTGCAGCAGGGTGATATCGACGTGGCGTTCCGTAGCCTGTCGGCCACCGACATCGAGGACCTGCGCGGCAACGACAAGGTCAAGGTCGTCGACGGACCCGGCGGCGAACTCCGCTACATCGTCTTCAACTTCGACACCCAGCCGTTCGGCGCCAAGACCGCCGAGGCCGACCCGGCCAAGGCCCTTGCCGTGCGCCAGGCCGTGGCCGACCTGGTCGACCGCGACGAAATCGCCGAGCAGGTCTACAAGGGCACGTACACCCCGGTGTACTCCTACGTTCCCGCCGGACTGACCGGTGCCACCGAGTCCCTCAAGGGCCTCTACGGCGACGGTGAGGGTGCCCCCGACGTCGACAAGGCCGCGGCAACCCTCAAGTCCGCCGGCGTGACCGGTCCGGTAAAGCTCAACCTCCAGTACAGTAACGACCACTACGGCCCGTCGTCCGGCGACGAGTACGCCCTGGTCAAAGACCAGCTGGAAGCCTCGGGCCTCTTCACCGTCGACCTGCAGACCACCGAGTGGGTTCAGTACTCGAAGGACCGCACGACGGATGTCTACCCCATCTACCAGCTCGGTTGGTTCCCGGACTACTCTGACGCCGACAACTACCTGACCCCGTTCTTCCTCGAAGGCGGCTTCCTCAAGAACCACTACAGCGACACGGTGGTCGACGCCCTGATCCTGAAGCAGGCCGTCACCGCCGATCCCGCCGAGCGCACGAAGCTGATCGAGGAGATCCAGGACAAGGTCGCCGCGCAGCTGTCGACCGTGCCGCTGCTCCAGGGCGCCCAGGTTGCCGTCACCGGCCCCGATGTGACCGGAACCAGCGACACGCTCGACGCGTCGTTCAAGTTCCGTTACGCGGCACTGGTCAAAGGTTAGTTCGTCAACCGGTTAGCATTTTCTAATTTGAAACCCGGGGGCATCCAGCCGCTTGCGCGCTGGGTGCCCCCGTCACGTTCTAATCGCACAGTCCTATCGTTAGGCAGGAATGACCACTGTGACCACGCGCCCCCCGTCGCCCCGCGCGACGGGACGCAAGAAACGTCCCGCAACTGACGGCGGGATCGGCCGGTACATCCTGATCCGTTTTCTGCTGATCTTTCCCACCATCTTCATCCTCGTGTCCATGGTCTTCTGGCTGATGCGCACGACCGGTGACCCGATCACGGCCGCTCTCGGCGGGCGTCTCGGGCCCGAACAGCTGGCCGAGCGCATCCAGGCCGCCGGCTACGACCGGCCCATCTTCGTGCAGTACATCGAGTACCTGGGCCAGGTGTTCACCGGCAACTTCGGCACGACCATCAGCACCAACCGTCCCGTCTCCGAAATCCTGGTCACCTATGGGCTGGCCACGTTCGAGCTCGTGTTCTACGCCCTCGTCGTCGCGTTCATCGTCGGGATTCCCCTGGGCATGGTCGCCGCCTATTGGCGGGACAAATCCGCGGACGCCTTCCTCCGGGTTTTCGCGATCCTCTGCTACGCCACGCCGGTGTTCTTCTCCGGGCTGTTGTTCAAACTCGTCTTCGCCGTCTACCTCGACGTGCTTCCCGTCTCCGGGCGGGCCTCGACCGGTTCCGAGCTGCAGATGCAGCTGTTGCCGAACCAGACCGGCCTGTACACGATCGACGCCATCCTGACCGGGGACCCGACCGTGCTCGGGGACGTTCTCGAGCATGCCGTGCTCCCCGCGCTGACGCTCGGGCTGCTCACTGCGGGGGTCTTCCTCCGCCTCGTGCGCACCAACGTGATCGGAACCCTCGGCACCGATTACGTCGACGCCGCTCGCTCGCGTGGGGTGAGCGAGTTCCGCCTGGTGCGGAAGCACGCCTACCGGCCGGCCCTGATCCCGATCATCACCGTGATCGGCCTCCAGATCGCCCTGCTGCTCGGCGGCGCCGTGCTGACCGAGACCACCTTCGAATGGAAGGGCCTGGGCTTCATGCTCTCCGAGTTCCTCAAGGCCCGGGACTTCGTGGCCGTGCAGGGGATCGTCGCCCTGCTCGCCGTGATCGTCGCCCTCTCCAACTTCGTCGTCGATATCATCGCCGCACTGATCGACCCGAGAGTGAGGTACTGAGATGAGTGACGCCACCGTGATCTCCGCCCGGCAGAAGCGCAGCGTCTGGTCCCGCCTCCCCGTCGTGCACCAGCTCAGGCAGAGCATCGGACTCCAGCGCGGGATGCTGGTCGCCGGCCTGGTGATCACCACTCTCTTTGTGCTGACCGCCATTTTCGCCCCCGTGCTCGCGCCCTACGGCTTCAGCCAACTGCGCGACGCCGACGGCGCCTTCGGAGCCCAGCAGCCGCCCGGGGGCGCGCATCCGCTGGGCACCACCGTCAGCGGCTACGACGTGCTCTCCCGAGTGCTGTGGGGTGCCCAGACCGCCCTGTTCGTGATCATTGTGGCCGTCCTGCTGTCGATCTTCGCCGGGGTGTTCCTCGGACTGGTGTCGGGCTATTTCGGCGGCTGGCTCGACCGGATCCTGGTGGTCGTCTCCGACGCCGTCTACGCGTTCCCATCGCTGCTTCTCGCCATCGTGATGTCGATCGTCATCTCCGGGGGCAAGTCCAACCTGATCGGCGGTGTGCTGGCGGCGGCGATCTCGATCACCGTGGTCTTCATCCCGCAGTACTTCCGAGTGATCCGCGCCGAAACGGTGCGGATCAAGGCGGAGGCCTACGTGGAATCCGCACGCGTGCTGGGTGCCGGCAGCGGCCGGATCATGTTCCGGCACGTGTTCCGCAATGCCACCCGCACCCTTCCGCTGATCTTCACCCTGAACTCGTCGGAGGCCATCCTGACCCTCGCGGGCCTCGGCTTTCTCGGGTTCGGCATTGAACCGACGGCCGCCTCCGAGTGGGGCTACGACCTCAACAAGGCCCTCTCGGACGTCACCAGCGGCATCTGGTGGACGTCACTGTTCCCCGGCCTGGCCATCGTGCTCGTCGTGCTCGGCATTACGCTGGTCGGCGAAAGCCTCAACGACCTGGCCGATCCCCGCCTGCGCGGACGCCGCGCAGTCGGCCAGTCGGCCGGGATCGTCGCGCAGACCTCGGTCGTTCCCGGTGGCACCCTCGTCGCCGGCCCCGGCGGGCTCGGCGGACTGGAAGGCACCGCAACCCATCCCACCGAAGGACTCGAGGACCGACCATGACCGACGTGCTCACCATCACCGATCTGGGCATTTCGTTCGCGACCGACGCCGGAGCCGTTCGGGCCGTTGACGGCGTCACCCTGCGGGTCGCTCCCGGCGAGGTCCTGGCCATCGTCGGCGAGAGCGGGAGCGGCAAGACCGTCACCGCCAAGACCATCCTCGGGCTGCTGCCGGAGACGGCGACCGCCTCCGGGGCCGTCATCCTCAGCAGCAAGGACGGCTCGAGCGAGAGCAACGTCATCGCGCTCAGCACAGCCCAGCTGCGGCAGGTTCGCGGCACCGACGTCTCCATGGTGTTCCAAGAACCCTCGACCGCGCTGAACCCCGTCTTCACGGTGGGTTGGCAAATCATGGAGGGCATCCGCGCGCACGGCCAGTTCAGTCGCAAGGAAGCCCGTAAGAAGGCCATCGAGATCCTCGGGCGGGTCGGTATCCCCGACGCGGAAACCCGCGTCGACTACTACCCGCACCAGTTCTCCGGCGGCCAGAAGCAGCGCGTCGTGATCGCCATGGCCCTGGTGCTCGACCCCGGCCTGATCGTCGCCGACGAGCCGACCACGGCGCTCGACGTGACCGTGCAGGCCGAGATCCTGGACTTACTGCGCCGCTGCCGCGATGAATTCGGCACGGCGATCGTGCTCATCACCCACAACATGGGCGTGGTCGCAGACCTCGCCGACCGGGTTGCGGTGATGTACCAGGGCAAGGTCGTCGAAGAGGCGGATGCTCAAACCCTCTTCCGCTCGCCGCAGAACGACTACACGAAGAAGCTGCTCGCCGCCGTGCCTCACGTGGGCCAGGGGGTCGTGCACGCCGCCGCCCGTGCCACGGCCCGCGCGGCCGGCTGGGAGCAGCAGGCGCCGGTCGTCGTCGCCGACCAGCTCCGAATCGAATACCCCGGCCGGCTCGGCCGGTCCGGTTTCACCGCCGTCGACGGCGTGAGCTTCCTGATCCGGCCCGGTGAGGTTCTCGGTCTGGTGGGGGAGAGCGGTTCTGGCAAGACCACGATCGGGCGGGCCATCGCCGGCCTGACCCGGGTGACCGGTGGCTCTCTGACCGTGATGGGCCACGAGATGAACGGGTTCAAGGAGCGTGCGTTCCGGAAGTTCCGCAGCGACATCGGGTTCGTCTTCCAAGACCCGGCGTCGAGTTTCAACCCGCTGCTGACCATCGCCGACTGCGTCGCTGAACCGCTGGTGGTGCACGGTCGGGCGAAGAACGCCGCCCATGCTCGCCCGCGGGTCAACGAGCTCCTCGAGGCCGTGCAGCTGCCGCGTGCCTACGGCGACCGTTACCCGCACGAGCTGAGCGGCGGCCAGCGCCAGCGCGCGAGCCTGGCGCGGGCGCTCGCCCTGGAGCCGCCCCTGCTGATCGCCGACGAGCCCACCAGCGCTCTCGACGTCTCCGTGCAGGCGCGGGTGCTGGAGCTGTTCGCCGAACTCCAGCGGGAGTTCGGCTTTGCCGCGCTGTTCATCAGTCATGACCTGGCTGTCGTCGACCTCGTCGCGGACCGGATCGCGGTGCTGTACCGAGGAAAACTTGTCGAGGAGGGCACCAGCGCCGAGGTTCTCGGTGCACCCAAGGATCCCTACACCCAGCGGCTCCTGGCCTCCCTGCCCGTGCCGGACCCGGCCGAGCAGGCCCTGCGCCGGGAGGGACTGCGCCGACTGCGTGAGGCAGGATAGACACATGATCCGCGGCGCCGCACCGACAAGTCCGACAAGTCCGACAAGTCCGATCTCCACCAGTGACCTGACGGTCGAGTACCCGCCGCACGGTGCCAGCGGCGCATTCACGGCCGTGCGTGGCCTTACCCTGCAGGTCGGGGTCGGCGAGGTGCTCGGACTTCTCGGGCAGAGCGGTTCGGGCAAGAGCACGCTGGCCCGGGTTCTGTCGGGCGCCGCGTTCAGCCACGGCGGCGGAGGCACCGGCGACGTTCGACCAGAGATCACCGGGGGAGAGGCGACGGTGCTCGGGTACCGGCTCCGCGGCATCCGTCGGCGCAAGCTGGCCCGGCTCACCTTCGGGGTGGGGCACCTCGCCCAGGATGCCGCCGACACGCTGCCCTCGACTCTGACGGTGGCGGAGATCGTGGCCGTGCCCGTGCTCGACCGAGACCGGCGCTACGACCGGCACATCCTCGACGAGCAAGTGGCGACCATGGTCGACGCGGTGCGGCTTCCGTTGTCGGTGCTCACCAAATTCCCCTACGAGCTGAGCAATGGTCAGCGTCAGCGGGTGGCGCTGGCCCGGGCGCTGGTATTCGGGCCGTCGGTCCTGATCGCGGACGAGCCGACGGCCGGCGTCGATGCCACCGTCCGGGACGCCGTGGTCGACCTGATCGGCGAGCTGCAGCGCGAGCGGGCCTTCTCGGCGCTGGTGATCAGTTCCGATCTCAGCGTGCTTCGCCGGGTCGCAGACCGAATCGCCGTGCTGCACCAGGGCGTGCTGGTGGGGCTGGGCACGATCGACGAGGTGTTCGACGACCCGTGGCATCCGTATGTCGCCGGCCTGGCTGCGGCTCTGATGGGGGAGGCGCCGGACGAGGAGAACGACGACGACAACTACGATTACGAGAGTGAATCCGACGAACATGTCATCGAAAACTGAATCCGTGCAACACCAGGCCGTTCTCACCGACGAGGTCACGCCCCTTCCGGCGCACCGACGACCGGCCCCCGGTCCGATCACCATCCTGCCGCGGCCGGAACCGGCCTTCTCCCGGGCGGTCGAGGCTGCCGGGGGAACCGTGACGGAGCTCTCCGGCGAGACCCGCGGACTGATCTGGCTGGACTACGGCCGGGCCGACGAGCTGCGCGCCACCCTGCACGCGTATCCCGGCATCGGGTGGGTGCAGCTCCCCTGGGCGGGCGTCGACGCCTTCAGTGGGGTGCTTGCCGGCCTGGACCGCCCGGACCTTCTCTGGACCAGCGCGAAGGGCGCGTACGCGCAGCCCGTCGCCGAACACGCCCTGGCTCTCACCCTGGCGCTGTTGCGGGTGCTGCCGAAGCGCGCTCGGGCCGAGGGCTGGAGCACGCTGTCCGAGGGGCGCTCGCTCTACGGCCTCAACGTGACCATCATCGGCGCTGGTGGGATCGCCCGTGAGCTGATCCGCCTGCTCGCGCCGTTCGGCACCCACGTCACAGTGGTGCGCCGCAGCACCGAGCCGGTGCCCGGTGCGGCTCAGACGGTGGTGACGGACGCCCTCTCCGGCGTTCTCCAGACCAGCGACGTCGTCGTCGTGGCGGCTGCGCTCACGGGCGGCACCCGCCACCTGATCGGCCGGGCCGAACTCGAGCTGATGCGGCCCGAGACCGTGCTCGTCAACATCGCCCGCGGCCCGCTCGTCGACACGGACGCTCTGGTGGCAGCGCTGGCCGCAGGAACCATCGCCGGCGCGGCCCTCGACGTGACGGATCCGGAGCCGTTGCCGCAGGGGCATCCGCTCTGGGCCGAGGCGCGGTGCTTGATCACGCCGCATTCGGCCGACACGCCCGAGATGACCGCCCCGCTCCTGGCCGAGCGGATTCGCCTGAATGTGGGTGCCTTCCTTGCGGATGGGCGGTACGTCGGGGTCGTTGACCCTCAAATCGGCTACTGACGGTTGACGCCGATTTGGCAGATCACCAACTTTTGATAAAGTAATAGAGCTGTTCAAGCGACATTCCTCGATAGCTCAATTGGCAGAGCAGCGCACTGTTAATGCGCAGGTTCTTGGTTCGAGTCCAAGTCGGGGAGCGAAAGGCCACCAAGGGCTCCACCCCTGGTGGCCTTTTTTGTATCCCGTTCACTTCCGTGCGACGCGGTCGCAGAAAAGGCGGCATCCGTGGAGTCCTGGCTCACCGTGAGCACCGTTCTGGCCGTGCTCGTCGTCGGGCTGCTCGCCCTCTGGCTGGTCACCCTTGTCCGGGCCCGGCGCGTGGTCTTCGACCGCACGGCGGCCGAACGGCTACGCATTGACCTGCAACTGTCTCTTGCCGAACAACAGGGCCGGCTCGGCATCATCCGGGATCTTCAGGACGTGGCCGTGCTGTCCGTCGCGCGGCTGATCACCCGTGCCGAAGGTGCCCGCTACACGGCCGAGAGCGACCCGTCCAGCGCCGTGCGGGTGGCGACGGCATTGGTCGACGATGGCCGGGTGGCGCTGGCCGACATGCGCCGCGTGCTGACGATCGTGCGCGAGGGTGAATCTGTCTCCGCCGCCCAGCCGGGCCTGCAGTCGGCGAAGGACCTGTTCCGAGTCATGCGTGACGCGGGCGTCACCGTGGTCTTCACCGAGTCAGGCGAGCGGTTCCCGCTCAAGCCGGGCGCCGAGCTGGCCGTCATCCGTATCCTGCAGAGCGCGCTGGCCAACACCCTCACTCATGGAGGACGAGGCACGGAGGCTCGGGTCACGATCTCGTGGACTCAGGACGGGCTGCAGCTGCTGGTCGCGGATGACGGCATCCGTGCGGTGGCTCGCCGGGACAGTGCCGACGCCGCCGACTTCGCCGCGCGCACGAAGTACACGATCGACGACGACCTCAAGGCGCTGAGTGCGAACGTAGCCGGGGCAGGCATCACCCAGATGCGCGAGCGCACCGCGATGTTCGGTGGCATCTTCAACGCCGGGACCGTGCCCGGCGTCGGGTTCACGGTCACGGCCATCTTCCCGTCATTGCGCTTCCACAACGGCATCCACGGAGTGGACCTCGACCGCAGCTGATTCTTTCGCCGGGCCAGCGGATCAGGCCGGGCCTACCTGGTCAATCTTCAAGGTTGTCGACGCCGGGCATCCAGCTGAGCCCGGGCGTGCCCCAGCCACGCTTGCGGGTCACCTTGAAGGCGATCTTGGCGTAGAAGTGCTCGAGGCGATCCACGTACAGGGTGCCGTCGAGGTGGTCGTACTCGTGCTGGAAGATGCGGGCCAGCCAGTCTTCGGCGTGAATCTCGAAGGGCTTCTGCTCAAGGTCCACCGCGCGCAGGCTGGCGGAGGGGGAGCGTAGCAGCGGGAAGCGTTCGCCCGGATAAGACAGGCAGCCCTCGACGTCCTCGTTCTCGTCGGCCTCGCCCGAGGGAACCGGGGTGATCCACAGTTCCGGGTTGATGGCCGCGCCACGCCACAGGTGGCCGTCGTCATCGAGGTAGTTGTAGGTGAAGAGCCGGAGCGGCACTCCCACCTGCGGCGCCGCCAGACCGACGCCGGGCGCGGCATCCATTGTCTCGAACATGTCCCGCACGAGTTCATGCAGATCATCGTCGAAATCAGTGACGGGAAGGGCGGGGAAGTGGAGAACGGGATCTCCTGAAATTGCTATCGAACGAACGGCCATTCTTCAAGGATAACGGGCTGGTTCTCGATAGGCTCGTTTGAGTGAACCCCGACCTGACCGACCTGGCTGCGGAAATCGCAATCAATCCACGTCAGGCAATAGGGATTCCACTCGCTCTGGTGGGTGCCGTATTCCTGTCGCTGGGAGCTCAATTCCAGCATCGCGGCGTCACGAAGGTCGAGGCCAAAACGGCTGAGGTCACCGGGGGACTCAACCCGCGCCAGTTGATGCTGCTGCTCGGTCGGCCTTCCTGGGTCTTCGGCACGATAATGCTCGGGCTGGCGATCGTTTTCCAGCTCTCCAGTCTGGCCTTCGCCCCCATCATCATGGTTCAACCGCTCGGCGCTGTCGCCCTCGTGATCACGTCCATCCTGAACTCCCGCATCACCCGGGTCCCCGTAAACCGCGCGTCGAAGATCGCGATCGCGATGTGCGTCGGCGGCGTGGCCCTTTTCGTCACAGTGGCCGCGTTCACCGCCGTGGACAAACCAGTCACCGACGGCAACCTGATCACGATCCTGATCGTGCTCGGCGTCGTGTTGTCCCTCTTCGGCGTCGCGTTCCTCAAGCTGCGTACCCAGTTCAAGGCGATGTTCTACATTGTCGGCGCCGGGGTGCTCTACGGGTTCGTCGCGACGCTGGCCAAGGTCGTCATCAACCGAACCCAGAACGGCAACTTCGAGTGGCTGACCCTGACCTGCGTCATCGGGCTTTTGCTGGCGGCGGTGCTCGGCGCCTACTTCGTGCAAAACGCTTACGCGTCCGGCCCGCCGGACCTGGTCATCGCCGGACTCACCGTGATCGATCCGCTGATCGCCGTCGGCATCGGCATCGTCGTTCTGGGCGAGATCGAACAGGCTCCGCCGTGGGCGGCTGTCGCCTTCCTCGTCGCGGGTGTCGTCGCC
This sequence comes from Cryobacterium sp. M96, assembly GCF_002929845.1. Taxonomy (GTDB): domain Bacteria; phylum Actinomycetota; class Actinomycetes; order Actinomycetales; family Microbacteriaceae; genus Cryobacterium; species Cryobacterium sandaracinum. The sequence goes on along the minus strand of NZ_PJJS01000039.1, from coordinate 17,730 downwards.
ATCGTCGGGGTCTTCCTGTTGGCCCGGTATCACCCTCTCGCCGACGACTGACGGCGCTCCAAGCACTCCGTTGGGCGTCCGCGTGGGCGCGCCGCCCCCGGTATGGCTGTTGCAGCACCGGATTAGAATAGGGTTCTAGAAGACTTCGTCAGCGTACGCGCCGTCGAAAACATGATTTCTCGCCGGATGACGAACTCCGGCTCACTTACGTTGGGACATTGTCTTTTGTCAGATTTGACCGATTTGCCGAGCGAGTCGTGCCCCCGCGAGCCGGCGAAGAAGCCTCTCCGCATCCTGATCGCGGCGGACACCTTTGCCCCCGACGTGAACGGCGCGGCCCGGTTCGCCGAGCGTCTTGCCGCCGGGATGGTGGGCCGCGGGCACGAAGTGCACATCATGGCTCCAGCCGCGTCACGCAAGTTCGGCACGTGGACCGAGGTGCATGAAGGCCAGCCGATGGTCGTGCACCGTCTGCAGAGCTGGCGCTGGTACCCGCACGATTGGCTGCGGTACGCCCTGCCGTGGTTCATTCCGCGAGAGACCCGGAAAATCCTTGATACGGTCAAGCCGGATGTCGTCCATTTCCAGTCCCACATCAACGTGGGTCGTGCCGTCACGATCGAGGCAGCGAAGCGCGGCATCCGCATCATCGGCACGAACCACTTCATGCCAGAGAACATGCTGGAATTCACCCTTGTCCCAAAGGGCCTGCACGATCGCCTCATCAAGGCCGCCTGGCGGGCTGCGAGGCGTACCTACGGCCGGGCGGAAGCGGTCACCACACCGACCCTGCGAGCCGCCCAGTTCCTGGAGCGCTACACCGGCCTCGAGGGCGTGCTGGCGATCTCATGTGGCATCGACGCCCACAACTACTCGCCGACTTTCGCGCCACGCACCGAGAACCGCATCCTTTTCGTTGGCCGCGTGACCGGCGAGAAACAGATCGACGTGCTGCTGCAGGCCGTGGTCCTGCTCTCGCCCGACCTCAATGTGAAGGTGGAGATCGTCGGTGGCGGCGACCAGAAGCGCAACCTTGAACATCTGTCGCAGGCGCTCGGACTCAGTGGTCGGGTCACGTTCACGGGTTATGTGACGGATGCCGAACTGGCGACCGCCTACACCCGCTCGACGGTGTTCGCGATGCCGTCGATCGCGGAGTTGCAGAGCATCGCGACTATGGAGGCGATGGCGTCTGGATTGCCGATCGTGGCCGCCAACGCCATGGCGCTCCCACACCTCGTGCACGATGGCCAGAACGGCTACCTGTTCGAGCCCGGAAACGCTCAGGACCTCGCCGACAAGCTCACGACAGTTCTGACGGCCGCACCCGACGACCTGAACGCGCTCAAAAACAGTTCCCTCCGGCTCATCGGTGTGCACGACATCAACCGCACCCTGAACACGTTTGAGTGCCTGTATCGCGGGGAACCGGTTATCGACGCGGTCACTTCCGACGCGGCCGCCCGCGGCGCGGAGTAGGCGGGCGAGCCCGCCTTTCGAGCCTGTATCGTTGAACCCGGTGAACCACCCGATCACCACAGAATCGGTCGCACACTCGTCAGAGCAGTTGCGTCGATTGGGGCGGTAGCTCAGCTGGTTAGAGCAGCGGACTCATAATCCGTCGGTCCTGGGTTCAAGTCCCAGCCGCCCTACTTTAAAATAACCGCTGATCAGTATTTTATTGATATTGCAAAGGTCTTTCGCCTTGTCGAGTTACACCCGCCTCCGCTCTAGACTCCGGTCTAGGTTTGAGCTCCGCGCAAAACTCGGTTGCGCGTCCCGTCGTTTTGGATACGCAATGGACGTCCAGTGTCTCCGAGGCTTAGGGTCGGCCAATAAGACTGCCGACGAAGCTATGGATCAGTGATACCGATTGACCACAGGGTCATCGGCCAGTGGAGGCTGATCAAGTTGGTGGAGATGGTCCAGCAGTCTTCACGGGCGAGCTATCCGGCGACTGCTGCCCACCGCAGGTCCCTGATGTCGGCACCGTAAGTGACTCGCAGTTGCCTGGAGAGCGGCCTGGAGGTCGGTTCCTTCAACACGGCCGGGCACCCAGCAGGGGCGTTGTTCTACTACCGATACCTGCGCACGTTCTGGTTACTCCCGGCCTCAACCCCTCCACGCCCTCGCCTTCGGGGTGCGGACGGTAGCTTTGGTACATGGCTGTTTCGACGCCGCCCCAGGACCTGCGCCTATCGTGGCGTCGGCTGAGCGTTCCCGAGTGGCCACTGTCTCCGCGGCACGACGCATGAGCCTCACGGAGCACCTGGGGGATTCCGGCTCGCCCGTCCGCGCGTACATCGACGGGATCTCGCCTATCCTGTTAGCTCTCAAGATCGGAGCTGACGGGGCGCGTGCAGTGTCCGACGCGCTGGGCCTTATCGAGCTCGCGGCGAGTAGCGTGATCCTGCCGCCCCTTCCCGGAGTGGATGTCGCGCGGGCGGGAACAGCCGTTGACTTCCGTGTACGCATCGCGCTCGGTGGATTCGATGCTCACGACTCGGCGGCAGCCCTTGGCATCGCTGAGCTGTCGCTGCACAAGGGTGACGTCGAGAACGGCTGTCACCGGGCGCAGATTCTAACTGAGGCGTTCGACGTGGCCGTGCAGATCCTCGAGAGCGTCGCGGGCGAAGTCGACCTTGACCGAGCGGCTCTTCTGCTCGCCCAATGTGAGCAGATTTATCGAGGACGTTATAAGGCCGGCGATATCCCAGCGCGGAGTAGCGGAGTCGGCTGTTGTAAAAGCCTGCAATATACCGGATAACGGAGCTTCGAGCTTGTGATTTCGTCGCGTATGCGGTGCGGTAGACGCGCTCGTTCTTGAGCGTCGAGAAAAAACTCTTGGCCATGCTGTTGTCCCAGCACACGCCCGTGCGACCCATCGAGGAGCGCATGCCAAGACTGGTCACCAGGGCCCGAAACTCGGCCGACGTATCCGGCAGTAGAAAATGATATGGCGTCCATGATGATGGTCAAGCAGCCAGAGCCGACGGTTGGGGCTGTCGGATTTTTATGGCGGTGCTGATGGGGAAGATCCCTGTTGCTTCCACCATTTGAAACCGCCGTCGGATGCTGGGGAACGTTATGCAACGGTCCTAGTCGAACCTCACTGAAAAGCTGCCGTTGCCAGAACATCGGATCTGTGGGAGACCCGCGTCTGACCTCTAATAGCAGGGTGTTCCTCGCAGGATCTGAACGCCCATCAGTCGTGGGTCCCGTTTTCGAGAGCCGAAGCTGACGTAGATACGTGGCCGATTAGTTGATCTATCCCCGATTGAACCGCTGCGCCCGATACTTTCTAGGGTGTCGGCATTCCTCCGTTGACGTTGAGTGTTTCTCCGATGACGAAACTGGACTCTCCGGAGGCGAGGAATACATAGGCGGGCGCGAGTTCGGCTGGTTGTCCGGAGCGGCCGAGTGGGTTGTCCTTGCCGTACTCGGGCAGTTTCTCGGGCGGATACCCCTGCGTCACTTGTAACGCCGTCCAGGTGGGGCCGGGAGCCACTGCGTTGACGCGGATGCCGCGGGGCGCGAGTTGCTGCGCGAGCGCCTTTGAAAAGTTGTTGATGGCGCCTTTCGTGGTCGCATAGTCGAGAAGGAACGGTAGCTGGTGGTAGGCCTCCAAGGATGCCGTGGCGATGATGGTCGAGCCGGGCTTCAGATGCGGTACGGCTGCCTTGATGATCCAGAACATCGCGAACACATTCGTGCGCATGGTGTCCTCGAATTGCTCGTCACTGATGTCTTCCAGTTTTTCGACGAAGACCTGTTTTCCGGCGTTGCTCACGACGATGTCCAGGCCGCCCAGCCCGGTGACGGCAGCTTCGACCAGTTCCCGGCAGTAATTTTTGTCTTTTAGGTCACCAGGGAATGCGACAGCAGTACGGCCGGCCTCTTTGATCAGGCCGACGATGTGGCGAGCATCCTCTTCCTCTTCCGGCAGATAGGAGATTGCAACATCGGCGCCCTCCCGGGCGAATGCGATGGCGACTGCACCGCCGATTCCGGAGTCTCCACCAGTGATGAGCGCCTTGCGTCCGGTAAGCCGCCCAGAGCCGCGGTAACTTGTCTCTCCGAGGTCTGGCACCGGGTCCATGTTCGCTTGGATGCCCGGCTCTGGCTGTTGCTGGATGGGTGGAGAAATGGAGGGGTAACGTGTGCGCGGATCCATGAGGGAGTATTGGTCGGTCGCCATGATGTTCCTTTCGTGGGGCGGGGCTTTAGATCGTGGCTACAGAGCCGGAGTCGACGCGGTAGTTCGCTCCGTTGACGAAGCTAGCGAGATCTGAGCAAAGGAACGCGACCACGCTGGCCACTTCGTCCGGTGTGCCGCGGCGCTTTAGCTCTATGGATGGGCGCTTTTCATCGAGGAAGGTGGTGATCGCATCCGGAATCGAAATGCCAAGCTTGTGTGCCCGCTTCTTCATCATCGCGTCCGTCATCGGGGTATGGATGAACGCCGGTGACACACAGTTGACCAGCAACCCTTCCATGGCGTAGCTGCGAGACAAGCCTTTGGCAAGCGCGAGGACGCCGGCTTTCGCCGAGCAGTACGGCAGTTCGTCGTCGTATGGTTGCACCCCGTCCTCGGACGCCAGAAACACGAGCCGGCCCCAGCCGCCCTTGCGAAGTGACGGCAGGAAGGCGCTGACGAGCCGCACCGGGCCCATCAGGTCGACGAGGAGCGTTTCCATCCAGCCCTCGTCCGTCAGCTCATGGAAGAGGCCTTGGGCGCCGGTAATACCTGCTGACTGCACCAAGATATCGATGTCGCCGACCGCGTCAAGCACCCTGTCTCGAAGGGACGCGATCGAGTCGACACTGGTGATATCGGCAGTGAATGCGTACAGCTGATTCGGTTTCGCGTTCAGCTGCTCGGCCGCCGCATCCAGTTTGTCCTGGTACTGATCGGTGATGACTACCGTGACGCCTTCGGCAAGTAGTCGGTGAGCGGTGTGCCAGCCGATCCCCGAGTCGCCGCCGGAGACGAGCGCTATTTTTCCCTTGATACCAAGATCCATGATTTCACCGTACGCCGCGCACTCAACAATTTTCTATTCCTTGACATCGCCGTTCAACAATGCTGTGGTGATCAAGTGGGCAATGCCGTTGGAGACCCGGAGGTATTCAGGAGCACCGGCGCGATCCTGGGGGAAAGCCTGATCTGGGATGCTCGCGGGGACCATCCCGCAATGCTCTGGTGCGACATCACTGCGGGGCTCATCCACCGAAGTCCGCTGTGCATGTCCGCGGACGGCTCGGCTGACGACACGATCACGCTGCCCCCACCTGTGGCCTCATTTTCCGTTGCAGAAATAGGAGGACGCCCGGGTTTCATCGTGTCGCTCGCAGATCGAATCGTCGTGACGGATTCCTCGGGTCACTTGATCCGAACAGTCGCAGAGATCCATCACAGTCGCCTTGGTCTCCGGCTCAATGAAGGAAAGGTTGATCCAGCGGGCCGGTGGATCACTGGGTCGATGAACCTTTTCAATGACGATCCGGTCGGCGCGTTCTACTCGGTTTCCGGTGATGGGGACGTGCGTCTGCTCCGGGGCGGTATCGGTGTCGCGAACGGGCTGGAATGGTCCCTGGACGGTCGTCGCATCTTCTTTACAGACACGAGTGTCGGCACGATCTACACGGGCGCGTACAGCGCGAACGGCGACATCACGGATGTGAATGTGTTCACCCGCGGCGCACCGCACGACGGCCTCACGATCGATACGGACGGAAATTTCTGGGGCGCGCTGTACGGGGGCGGCAAGGTCGTGCACTACAACTCGAATGGCGCTGAGGTCTTCGCCATCGATATACCGGCACTGAACCTCACCTCTGTTGCATTTGGTGGCGCCGACCTCTCCATGCTGTATGTTGCAAGCGCGCGCGAAAACCTGACGCAAGCACAGTTAGAGGCGTATCCGCTGTCCGGTAGCGTATTTGCGATTCAAACGGACACTCAAGGACGCCAACCCACTCCGTTCTTCAGTCGCGGGTGAGTTCCTCGATTGTGATTGCGGCATTGAGGAGTGCGAGGTGACTCAGCCCTTGTGGCAGGTTACCTAGAAAGGCGTTGTCGCTCGGATCGATTATCTCCGAGTAGAGACCCACATCGTTCGCCAAATCAATGAGCTCGTCCATGAGCACAACGGACTCGTCATTGCGACCGACGCATGCGAGTGCGGATGCCAACCAGAACGAGCAGGCAACAAATGCTCCCTCCTCGTGGGCGGCCCCGGTGTAGCGATACGTGAGTGGACCATCGCCAAGTTCCGTACGAATTGCGTCTATCGTCGACGACATCCGCGAACTTCGGTCGAACCCGCTGGCCGCGTGGAGGAGTACGGATGCATCCAGATCGTCGCCGCCCGCCCAGGCCGTGAAGCTCTTTTGCGCTTCGGACCAGCAGTTCTCGCGTACCCACGCTGCGATGAGTTCGGATTCGGATCGCCAGTGTGTGGGGTCTCCCGGGATCTGGCCCATCTCGCAGAGGCGCGTCGCGTCGGTGAGGGCCTGCCAGCATCCCATCTTCGACGAGGTGTAGTGGCGCTGCTCGGTGAGTTCCCATATCCCGGAGTCCGACTGTCGCCAGATGTCCGCCACGTGGTTGGCGAGTGAAGCCAGCAGTAAGCCCGTATCCACATCGAGCACATTTCCGGCCTCGACGTACACACGCATGACATTGAACAGGTCACCGTATACCCCGAGCTGCAGCTGGTTGGCTGCGCGATTACCAATGGTGACCGGCCCAATTCCGCGCCACCCCGGCACGTCAAGGGTTACAACATCACCGGGAACAGCGCCGTCCAGTGTGTAAAGAATGTGCAACTCCGGGCCGCACTCCCTGATCGTGCGAAGCAGCCATGCGACCGCCGCGTGGGTCTCCTCACGAAGGCCGAAACGAACGAGAGAACGCACCGTATACGCCGTATCCCGCACCCACGCGAAGCGGTAGTCCCAGTTCTTACCGCCACGGAGGTTCTCGGGAAGCGATGTCGTCGGCGCCGCCGCAATCGCTCCCGTCGGGCTGTAGATCAGTAGTTTGAGAGCCAGAGCACTGCGCTGGACAGCGTCCGCCCATGGCCCGTCGTAGTTGAAGTCACGCGACCACAATTGCCAGCTCGCGATCGTGCGGTTCACACTCTCGTCAGTCAACTCGGGCACCGGCACATGAACCGGTTCGTTCGCGGTACCCGCAACCGTGATGAGGTGGCGGGACTTCGCCGCCGTCGTAAAGCTTCCGGCCAGTGCGCGGCTGCCACCCCCGCGCGGTCCATGCGCCAGTCCGCGCACCGCAATCGTCACGCTTCCAACGCGGATGACCTTTCCGTGAATCGTCGTGTCGACCCATGGCGATGCAGTCGAAAGGCACGTACCGGGAGTAACGCGCCATCGGAAACGCACGGCACCACGGATGCCATCGACACGCCTCGCCAGCTCCACCCACGGAAGCCGGCCGGCGAATCCGTTAACGAGAGCATCCGTGACTCGGGCGACACCCGCATCCGTTGTGAAGGTGGTCTCCAGCACATTGGTTCCGGGGACATACCGGCGCGTGACGGTGTAGGTCCCCGCGGGCGCGAGCTCAATGCTGCCGCCCTCTCGTGCGTCCAGCAGCCGCGCGAACACAGGGGTAGAGTTGAGTGCCGATATGGGAAGCCAATCGATGCCGCCATCCAGTGCGACCAACGCCACCGTGCGTCCGTCACCGATCGCAGCATACGAGCGTAAGTCCGTATAGCCATCCCGGCGTTGAGAGCTCATTCGCCTCCCACTCGTCGACGACATCCGTGAACTGAACCGCCTCGAGCTTAGCCTCGATGCACCGACGGTGCTCGTTGAGCATGCGGCGTTTTATGCCGAGCCAACAGGTCGAGGCATCCGAGCACCCCGTTGCGCTTTCGTATCTCGAAACCTATTTGTGTCGCAACTCATGGGCGGTTTCAAGGAGTGGAAGCAACGGGAGTTATTTCTTTCTTCGAGGTTAGCCTGCTGAGCAGGTCGGCTGGGGTGCTTCGGTTGAGGGTTTTGCGGGGCCGTTCGTTGAGTTCGGTGGCGACTTCGAGGAGTCGTCGGGCGCTGTGCGCGTTCAAATCGGTGCCTTTGGGGAAGTAGTGACGCGGGAGGCCATTGGTGTTCTCGTTCGTGCCGCGTTGCCAGGGCGAGTGCGGATCGAGGAAGAAGACGGGAACGCCCGTCCCTTTCGTGATCTCAACGTGCCGTGCCAGTTCGCTTTCCTGATCGCAGGTCAATGACCGCCGCAGCATCACGGGCATGAGGTTGAGGGCGCCGATGAGCGCGTCATGGAGCGCCGCGGCGCTATGGCCGTTGGGCAGGTGGACCAAGACGACGAATCGGGTCGTGCGTTCAACGAGGGTCGCGATCGCGGATCCTGACGCCGAGCCAACGATGAGATCGCCCTCCCAATGCCCGGGAATCACTCGGTCGTTGGCCTCAGCGGGCCGTTCACTCAACAGCGCCTTGTCGCGAATTCGACCGGGGGTAATGAGATGTGCGGCTCGCGATTTTCGAGCTGATCGCCCTCGTCGTAGGTGCCGGTGCGGGCGGACTCCGACGTAACCGCGGTTTTGCACGTAGAGGCTTTGATAGATCGTCTCGTGGGATACCTGCAGTTCGTCCTGGCCGGCGAACGCGGCTGCGAGGTCGTCGCTGATCTGCTGCGGACTCCAGCTCTTCCGCAAGCGTTCCTCAACGACAGCGGCAAGCTGCCGGACATCGAGCCTGCCGGGTTTGGGCCGGCACGCTCTGATCTCACATCGTTTCTGTGCGGCACAGGACCGATAGCTGCGCGTTGCCGAGTGTGCGTTCCGGCGCAGCTCCCGACTGATCGACGACGCGGCACGACCCAGATCCTGCGCGATTGCCCGGACATCTGCACCACCCAACCTCAGATCCGCGATGCGCAGACGTTCCTCTTGGCCTAGAAAACGTCCCGAAGACGCAACCGTCGGAATGGGTATCCGTCCGCCAGCGGCTTTGATCCATCGATATCCCTGTTTGCGACCCATTCCTATAGATTCACGCGCGGCCGATGCCGACATGCCTTCCCGAACCCGATCCCAGAACAAGTTCTCGCGGACCTTCATGACCAACCTCGACGCCACTAACAGCACCTCCTTCAAACGGTGTTGCTACGACCCCTTGGAACTCCCCGGTGGCTCTTTACGTTGACGTAGCAACACTTAGAAGCCGGAAACCACACCACTCACGGGGATGTAACCGGGTGATTGTCGTTGGTGCCGAGAACAGGTGCTTTGGCAACCCCGTGCGGTGTACGGGCCAACGTAGCCGCCACCAAGAGTGAGCACATACAGCCGCGAGACTGACGTGATTCCATCAAACACTCGGGTACCTGCACCGACAAGTGATCCCGGTGATGTGCTCTCGCTTGTTGACGAAAGCTGTTGGGGAGGCGCAGCATGAAATAGGAATCTATTTTTTCGTGCAAAACCTGCGACGTGAAAATGATTGGAAATCAGGAGGATCTCAGATGCCGAAAGTGGCGATCAATGGGTTGGGTCGAATCGGGCGGGCTGCATTAAAAATTCTGCTCGATTCAGAGAATCTGGAACTTGTTGCGGTCAACGATGTGGCGTCAATTGAGAATCTTGCCTACCTGCTGCGGTATGACACGGTCTACGGCCGGTACCACCGTCAGATTGTTGTGGAGGCTGATGCACTTGTCATCGACGGCCACCGGGTGGTTGTTCTTGCCGAACGGGACCCAGCGGCGCTGCCGTGGCGGGAGCTCGGAGTCGATCTAGTGCTGGAGTGCACTGGTGCTTTCACTCGGGCGGAGGACCTGACCAAGCATATTCAGGCGGGCGCGTCGTTCGTCATCTTGTCTGCCCCGACGAAGTCCGAATCCGTCCCGACGGTTGTGCACGGGGTGAACCGGCCGGATGGGCATCCGCAGATCATCTCCTGCGCCAGTTGCACGACGAACTGCATCACACCGGTCATCGAGATCGCGACAAGGCGTCTGGGGGTGGAGCGTGCGATCATGACCACAATTCATGCATACACCGCGACCCAGCGCCTGGTCGACTCTCCGAGTGACAATTTCCGACGTGGGCGGGCGGGTGGAGCGAACTTGGTGCCCGCTCCTACCGGTGCTGCACAGGCGACAATCCGGGCATTGCCGGAGTTGACCGGGCTCTTCGCCGGGGTTGCGATCCGCGCCCCGATCGAGGTTGGTTCCATTGCCGACATTGTCATTGTCACTTCCCGCCCAACCAGCGTAGAGGAGGTCAACGCTGTGTTCATCGAGGAGGCGAAGACGCCCCGGTATCAAGGCATCCTCGGCGTTTCGGCGGACCCGATGGTCTCCTCCGACATCATCGGCGATTCACGCGCCGCCGTGGTGAACCTTGATCTGACGCAGGTGGTGGACGGCACCCTGATTAAGATCATGGCCTGGTACGACAACGAGTGGGGCTTCACCCACCAAATGATCCGCGAGGCTAGGGCCACCCTCGGGTTACCTTCCAGCGGGGAAACCTCTCCGTGACGAGAAATACACTGAGGTTTCGATATCACCTTCCACAGGGTACGTAGCCCGATCAGCGATATTGGGGCTTCAGGGCAGAGTAATTTGGCTCGACTACAGTCGATGAAGCTGGCTTATTTCCGGCAAGTGCGAGCGGATGATGCGTGAGGGTGGATTGAACGGTCATCTCGAACCCGTCGATCTTCGAGAAGGTGATCGTCGGCTCAACCGACTGTAGTCACGCACTGGCTCGGGCTCACACCGAGTCGTCAGCGGATGCTACGGCCTTGGCTCCCCAATTCGTGTACAAGATTTTTGGTCCTCATCGATCTGCGGCAGGCGGCGGACCTGCTACGAGGCGTGTATGAAGGCACGGATGCTGGCGACGATACCTGATGGAGGTGGCACCCGACTTGGCCCACAACACCGCGGGAACGGGCGCACTTACCGCAGCGGTTATGGGCCGCGGCCGACCGGCCCAATCTGATGATCACGGAGGGCATCCCGGCGATCCGGCGGTTGATCGGTCAGGGCAGCAGCGTGAACATCACGCTGCTGCCCTCAACAAAAGTGCACGAAAACATGGTCGATGCATACCTGTTCGGAGTGGAGGACCGGTTGGTCGACGGCGGGGGAAGGTCGGCATCGCCAGCGAGGGCGCCGCCTATGCCGCTTCACCAAGCTCGTCATCAGTGAGCGCTAACAAACACTGTATGCCGAGCGTGGAGCCCTGATTCAACGAGTACTACGGGCATCGATCTGTCCCACCTACCAAGACTGGATCCATAGCTACAATCACCACAGACCACAGACCACAGACCACAGACCACAGACCACAGACCACAGACCACAGACCACAGACCACAGACCACAGACCACAGACCGCATACCGGCATCGGCGGCAAATCACCCATCGACCGTGCTCACAACGTCAAAGGGAACAACACCTTTTCCGCGTGAACCGGCGGGCTGGAACGAAGAAGCTTCGTCACTGATCAGGTTACCGATGGCTTCAGGACGGCAACAGAGCGATGCCACCATACGAGGCTGCGCCCTTTATCGCGGAGCCGAGTGTCGGGCGCATAAATCTGACATTTCTGATGCGGGCTTCAGCACGTGCGGTTCAATGGGAGTATGGCTGGAATCTGTGTGTGCACGATCGGGCATTCCACTCATCCCGTTGATGAGTTCGTTGGAATGTTGAAAGCAAATGGTGTCGAACGACTCATCGACGTTCGCACCGTTCCCGGGTCTCGTCACAACCCACAATTTGGGGAGCACGAACTCGACACAAGCATGCCGGAGGCAGGTATTGAGTATCAGCGACTTCCCGAGCTAGGCGGGTTACGGCATACTCCGGCGGCAGAAGCATCTATCAACGGAGCGTGGCGTAACAGAAGCTTCCGCAACTACGCCGACTACATGCAAACGCCCGAGTTCGTTGCCGGCGTTGACGAGTTGGTGGCGCTGACGAAGAAGCAGACGGTGGCGATCATGTGTGCCGAGGCCGTGCCCTGGCGTTGTCACCGATCACTGATCGGAGACGCGTTGCTGGCTCGCGGTCTGCAGGTTGCCGACATCATGAGCCTGACCTCGACCAAGCCCCACACCCTCACCAGCTTCGCGAAAGTCGATGGTAACCGCCTCTGGTATCCACCGGAAGGGTGAAACCCGAGGGTGCCAATTCGAAGCAAGATGGTGCAGCGAATACGCTCGAAAGATCCAGCAAGATTATGGCAGTGGAAGGCATACCAATGACAAAAAAATTCTCAGTCGGCGATCACGTGCGCTGGAACTCCGAGGCCGGCCATGTGCACGGCACCATCGCGAAAATTCATACGATAGACGTGGAATACAAAGGGCACACTCACCGCTGCAGTCCCGATGATCCGCAGTACGAGATCACGAGCGACACGACCGACCACGTGGCGATGCATAAGGGCGAGGCCCTGACGAAAATCTAGCCATTCGTGACCACCAATGCAGACAAACGGCGAGCGTGAGCACCTCTGTGATTGTCGGCAGTCTTGGAAAACGACCACGGATCAGATGGCGACATTCGCGGGAACGGTGGCTGACACCGCCGTCCTGGCACGGGCAGACACGGGTTAAAGTGGACGCCATCGGTGGTAGTGGATCGGCTTGGTCGATGGGCAGACGATACGCGAGTTGGGTGTCACCGTTCACGTCAAAGATATTAAAGACCGTGCGCACTCAAGAGGTCGAGACCAGCCCCACGACCTTGTCAGATAGGTGCGTTCTCCGACTCAGTCCGAGTGAACTGTTGCTGCTAGCTCGACGATCCAGTCGGGTCAGTAATCCTGACCCGGACATGGCGCAGATGATGACGATGGACGCTGAAGTGAAGCCGAACATTACATCAGGTCGGTGGCTCGCGTGTCAGTTGTGAGGTCGATTACGGTGTACGCCGCAGTCCGGGTAGAGGTGAGTTGGGGGGTAAACGTGGTCATCTTCTATCTCGTCTGGGAGAGCGAAATGGCACCACTTTGTGGGCGTGTTGACATGAAGTACCGCGGGTGAAAGTCTGAATTGTAGTTACAAGCAGGCGAAACGAGGACAGTATGGCCGAATTCACCACGGAAACTGATCAGCTCACGGGGGTGCGGCATCGCACTGTCACAGTCGATGGGTTGGAGATCTTCTATCGGGAAGCGGGTCCGGTGGATGGGCCGACGCTCGTGCTTTTGCATGGGTTCCCTGCTGCGTCGCACCAGTACGCGCGCCTGATGGATCGGCTCAGCGACCGGGTGCATCTCATCGCACCGGATTATCCGGGGTTCGGTTACAGCAGCGCTCCTGCCTCGAGCACCGGCGGCGGTGACTTTGTTTACTCTTTTGATCACATTGCCGAGGTCGTCGAAGCGTTTCTGGTGACCCTTAACATTGACGCGTTCTTCATGTACGTTTTCGACTTTGGCGCTCCTATCGGGTATCGCATCGCGGCGCGACATCCGGATTGGATACAGGGGGTCATCGCGCAAAATGGCAACGCCTACGAGGCGGGGCTGGGGCCGAATATGCAGTCTGTGGTTCGGTACTGGGCAGATCAAGAGGGGGTGGAGACCGCTATCCGCGGAGCGCTAACAGCTGCGGCGACGCGCTCCCAGCATCTCGAAGGGACCGCGCACCCAGAGCTCGTCGATCCTGACTCATGGACTTTGGATCAGCACTGGCTCGATCAATCCGGGCGAGACCAGATCATGCTCGACCTGCTCTATGACTACCAGTCCAACGTTGTGTTGTATCCAGCGTGGCAAGCGTGGATGCGCGAACATCAGCCCCCCATGCTTGTGCCTTGGGGGCGCAACGATCAGTTCTTCTCTGAAGCAGGCGCACGAGCATACCTCGATGATCTTCCCGCTGCTGAGCTGCACCTGCTTGACACCGGGCACTTCGCCTTGGATGAGCAGCTGGACACCGTTGCGCATCTGATCGATGACTTCATCGGACGACATGCGCAATAGCGGTCGCTCTACGTACAAGCACCATGAACACTGACAGAAAGGTAACGACAATGTCATTTGAGCAACGCCTCTCCGTCGGTGATGTCGATCCCGAGGCCTAGAAACCGATGTTCGCCCTAGAGAAATACATCCACGCGGGAAACCTGGGTGAAGCTCTGCCGGCGCTGGTGAAAATTCACGCGTCGCAGATCAATGGATGCGCGTACTGCCTGGACATGCACGGGTGCGAAGCCCGGGCGGCGCTCAGCGCCGCCTCGATGTGTTACAGGCAGGGAGGAGGCGCCGAGCTTGTGGTTCGAGCGACCTCCGGCTAACGCGGCGTCGTCCAAGCCGCCTGAAGGGGTCACGATCGTTCTATTGTTGGGCGAAGGACTGGCGTTTGTGAATCTTCAGACGTACCAGAGAGCGAGTCAGCTGACGCCTCGCCGCGTAGTTTCTTCCCACCTCGTCCGAGCGAACCGTTTGCGGGACACACTCACGTTGAGGTGAAGGCATGTCTTACACTTCAGTCGGCCAAGGCGAGCGGCCACACAACGCGGAATCGCTCGTATACGATCTCGTCGTCCTCGCTCCAGACGGCGCCTCGCGCGGCGCAAGTACGAGTCCAGTATTTCGCGTGCTGGCTCCGCCAGCTGGCCAGAGAGCGGTCGTCCTCGCCCTCATCCCATGCGAATGATTCGTCGGCGCTGCTGAACGTGCCCAGGCGAAATTCGGTGCTGCGCACGATAATGCGCGGGGCTCCCGTGCTGTCACAAGCGATCCAGTGCGAGCCGATTCTGGGCAATTTGTCGCCGTCTGCGGCGAACGCGGCGGCGAGCTCCGCAGTGGCCCGCTTAGCTCCGTGAGTAACATCCCGCAGCAGTTCGTCGGCCAAGCGCACCGAGTCGCCGAAGTGCTCCACGGTGTACTCGGGGCAGGTTCGCACGGCATCAGGACGAGCTGCGGCGTAGGCAACCCACAACGCCGCGCCTGCCTCGGTGTCGGGCGAAGCGGCGGGAATTTCATGAGCAGTCATTCCATAGAGCCTGCCACATGATAATTCCACCACTGAGGACGGCACGGCATAGCGATTCGTCATGCCTCGGTGATGCCTCCTGTAGCGGGTTCCTCTTGCGGGACTCTGAGAATTGGACGCGGAGCCCTCCCTCATAGCGATCCGGTCTATAGGCGAAGTGTCTCGTAACCTACGCGCCTCAAAACCGGCGGATTCAAGTGGTGTCTGCAACACCGGTTTGATTTGTTGGGTTCGAGATTAGCGTGGCGAGGACTTCTGCGGGCGTTCGGTAGCCATGGCGTTTGCGGGGCCGGCGGTTGAGCTCCGCGGCAACGTTTTCCAGTATCCCGGGCCCGTGGAAGGACAGGTCGGTACCCTTCGGAAAGTACTCGCGCAGGAGCCCGTTGGTGTTCTCGTTGCTGCCACGCTGCCAGGGCGAGTGCGGATCGCAGAAATAGATCGGCATCCCGGTCGCCATCGTGATTTCCTGGTGTCGGGACATCTCCGCTCCCTGATCCCAGGTGGTCGAACGGCGCAGCTGTTCCGGGAGAGTGTTCATCGCGACGATCATCGCGTCGGCCACCGTGCGAGCGGTGTGATCCCCGGGCAGATGCAGCAGCATCACGTATCCCGTGGTCCGTTCGACGAGTGTTCCGATCGCGGACTTCGACGAGGTCGAGCCGATGATCAGGTCGCCCTCCCAGTGCCCAGGAACGGCGCGGTCCTCGATCTCCAGCGGGCGGTCGGAGATCATCACCATCTCCCGGAATCTCTGCGGCCGCGGACCCTCCGGCCTCTGCGGCCGCCGTGTTACGCGCCCTGAGCGCAACGCGGTGGCAACTTCCAGGCGCAACGATCCGCGGCCCTGCACGTAGAGGGCCTGGTAGATCGTCTCGTGTGACACCTGCATCTCCGGATTCTCCGGATGCTCGACTTTCAGTCGGCCCGCGACTTGTTCCGGGCTGAACCGATCGGTGAGCATCGTGGTGACCTGTTCCCGTAACGCTAACCCGTCCAGCTTCTGGGCTCTGGGCCGGCGAGCCCGCGCCCAGGTTTGCTCCTGCGCGAGCGACGGCACGTAGCGGCCAGTGACCTTGTTTCTGGCCACCTCCCGGCTGATCGTTGATGGCGCCCGGCCCAGAGCCGCGGCGATGCGGCGCACCCCTTGACCGCGGGCGAGCTGGAATCCGATCTCTTCGCGCTCTCGCAACGATAAGAGTCCGGCACGGGCAACACTGAAATCCTGAACCGGTGATGGCAGCACCTTCTGATGCTGGCTTGACCAACGATACCCAGTCGGTCGCGACACCCCAGCAGCCTGCGCCGCGACGGCCACCGATAGCCCCGCGTCCAGCCCATCCCAAAACGACAAACGGACGCTCAAAGGCGACCACGGTCGAGCCATCGACAACACCCCACAGAACTCAGGGTGTTGCTCTCACCACCTGAACTCGCCACCCATGGGATATGAGACGGTGGGGCTGCGGCCGAGCATCGCGGACGTAGCCTCGGTACCGTTCCATTACTGGTCAGACCCCCAACCAAAGACGCGGCCGCCGGAGCAATGGCTGTCTATCGGTTGCCTCGGTCAGATCAGCAACGAGACTCTGCAGGTTGCCCCGGTGACATTGGGATAAGCGGTCGCTGGATCGTGAATAAAAGACGGTGGTGTCCGGTTGTGGTGGAAGTACGTCTGAGAGTAGTCGGAGATACCCGCTGCCGTCAGCCAGTCACAATCAACGGAAAGTAGCCAGTCCATGGATCTCAGTAATTTGGACCTCACCAAAAGGCACGGAATCATCACGGGCGCGGGGCAGGGCATTGGTCGGGCACTCGCCCTCGAATTTGGTCGCCGTGGGGGTCATCTGCTGCTCGTCGGTCGGCAGTTGGACACTCTCGCAGAAACTGCGCGGCTCGTGGCCGCCAAAGGCGGAACCACTGAGGTCCTGGTTGAAGACTTAACTCAGCCTGGCGCTGTTGAGCGGATCGCAGACTTGGTCTCGTCGTGGAGCATCGTTGATCTTCTCGTCAATAACGCCGGAAATGTGCGCGCGGGCAGGCTCGAATTGACAAGCGATGCGGATGTCCACTCGATGATCGATCTGAATCTCACTGCTCCGATTCTGTTGACCAAGACCCTGCTTCCCGCGCTTCGGCACAGCGGGAAAGAACGCGGCAGCATCCTTGTGAACATCTCAAGCGGGATTGCGCTCGTCGGCATGCCGTTCTACTCGATCTATGCTGCAACGAAATCGGGTATTTCGCAGTTTGGCGAGTCGCTTCGCCGAGAGTTGATCGGAACGGGTGTGCATGTGGCAACCGTCTATCCGGGCGCGACCGACACGGCGATGATGACCTCACAGACCGCCGGTGCCGAGCTCGGGTGGGGACGTCGACCGCTCGAGGACGTCATCACCGACCTCATCGCTGCGCTCGAGGCTGGCGAACATGAAATCAACACCGCACCGGAGAGTCGTCGCGAGATGCAGCAACTTAATATCACCGATCCGATGGCGGTGGATGCCGCCCTCGCGCCCGGCCTCGAGGCCCTTGAACTTGCGGTACGCGACCACCGCAGCATCTAGTAGACCAGCCCCTACCGAGGGCTAGGTGTTGTTCCCCCCGATCGCGCTCACAACGTCGGTGGGACCAACATTTGTTGTTCCCACTGACGTTGTGAGCACGGTTGATGGGTGATTTGCCGCCGATGCCGGTATGGGGTCTGTGGTGATTGTAGC
>NZ_PJJS01000053.1 GCF_002929845.1 Cryobacterium sp. M96 | reverse complement strand
TTGACAGTCAGAAACCTAGACAGGAAGCGGCGTGCGGCCGTTAAGGCGCTCCGAAACACCCACGGATACAGCAGGGGAGCCGAAATCTCCGTCGAATTCGTTCGGGGGTGTGGGCGGAACGTGTCGCCGCCTACCCGGCCGGCTACCTCGCCGGCTACCTCGCCGGCTACCCGGTCGCGAGATCGGGTGAATCGTCGCCGTGCAGCCCTGAAACCGACGTTTCACCCGCTTTCGCGGTCTGCGGCGCCGCTAGGTTGAGGGTGTGCATTCAGAGAGCGAAGCGGTGGGCGTGGTGCAGAGGCTCATCGGCATCGATTCCGTCAACTCCGACCTGGTGCCGGAGGCTGCAGGCGAACGGATGATCGCAGCTTGGTGCGCAGACTGGCTCACCGCGCGGGGGTTCGAGGTGCACCGCCTCGAGGAGCATCCCGGGCGGCCTACGATCGTCGGCATCCGGCACGGCACCGGGGGAGGGCGCTCCCTGATGCTCAACGGGCACCTCGACACCGTCGGCGTCGGCGGTTACGCCGGGGATCCGTTCGCGGGCGAGCTCCGGGACGGTCGCGTCATCGGCCGGGGAGCCTTCGATATGAAGGGCGGCGTCGCGGCGATCCTGGTCGCGGCGGCGCGGGCGACGGGAGTCGGGGGAACCGGGGCCCATGCGGCCGGGCCGGCCGGGGCATCCGTTCTCGCCGGAGACGTCATCGTCACCCTCGTGGCGGACGAGGAGTTCGGCAGCCTCGGCACCATGGAGGTGCTGCGCAGCTTCCGCGCCGACGCGGCGATCGTCGCCGAGCCGAGCGAGCTGTGCCTCACGCTCGCCCATCGCGGTTTCGCCTGGTTCGAGGTGGAGCTCACCGGGCTCGCCGCCCACGGATCCCAGCCGGAGCGCGGCATCGACGCCATCGTGCACGCCGGGCTGGTGCTGCGCGCCCTCGATGAGCTCCGGGCCGACATCGAGGCGGCGCCGGCGCATCCGCTGCTCGGCCACGGGACCGTGCGCGTGTCGACCATCGCCGGGGGTTCGGATGCCGCCACCGTCGCCGCCGCCTGCACGCTCACGATCGAGCGGCGCATGTTGCCCGGCCAGAGCCCCGACCGGGTCGAGGCCGAGCTCCGGGCGCTGCTGGAGCGGCTCGCCGACGTCGTCGCCGGGTTCCGCTTCCGGCTGACGCGGCTCGTGGCGCGTGCGGCGTTCGAGGCCGATCCGGAGTGGCCGATCGTGCGTCTGGTGACCGAACGGGCGACGGAGGTGCTCGGACGCCGGCCGGATGTCCGCGGCGAGCCGTTCTGGACCGACGCCGGGCTGCTGCACGAGGCCGGCATCCCCTGCCTCGTCGTGGGCGTGGACGGTGGCGGAGCGCACGCCGACGCGGAGTGGGCGGACGCGGCATCCGTCGACGCGCTCACCGAGATTCTGACCCGCACGATCGCCGATTTCTGCGGGTAGTCCGCGCGCCCGGCGATCCCGCCCGAACCCTGCCTCGGCCCCATCGCCGTCCCTGCCCCGCTGCACCCCGCCGGCCGGGGGAGTCCATGTGGGCCTCATGGTTGTGCTGATTGTTGAACAATATGTAGGCTGGCTCGACATCAGTGACCGCCGGTGCTGACCTTCCGAGAAGTGAGCGCCCCATGGTTTTCAACGTCGTCCGCGCCAGGATTCGAGCGAAAACCGCAGGCGTGAAGAAGAAGCTGCGCGGCCCGCGCCGGGCGCAGCGTAGCGCGCTCCTCGGCGCCATGTTCCTGATGGCGACCAGCGCCGTCGGACCCGGCTTCATCGTGCAGACCACAAGCTTCACGGTGCAGCTCGGCGCAGCCTTCGCCTTCGCCATCCTGGTCTCGATCCTGGTCGACATCGCGGTGCAGCTGAACGTCTGGCGGGTAATCGGCGTCAGCGGTAAGCGAGCGCAGGTACTGGCCAACACCGTGCTGCCCGGCGCCGGCTGGTTCCTGGCCGCGCTGATCTGCCTCGGCGGGCTCGTGTTCAACATCGGCAACATCGCCGGTTCCGGCCTGGGTGTCAACGTGCTCTTCGGCCTGGACGCCAAGCTCGGCGGCATCCTCTCGGCGGCCGTCGCGATCGCGATCTTCCTCAGCAAACGGGCCGGGCTCGCGCTGGACAAGGTCGTCGTCGTACTCGGGGCCGTGATGATCGTGCTGATCGCCTACGTGGCGATCGTGTCGAATCCGCCCCTCGGCCTCGCGGTCAAGAACGCGGTGCTGCCCGACGACATCGACGTCCTCATCATCACCACCCTGATCGGCGGCACGATCGGCGGCTACATCACCTACGCCGGCGCGCACCGGATGATTGACGCCGGCGTGACCGGACGGGCCCAGATCACCGAGATCACCCGCAGTTCGGTGCTGGGCGTCATCATCACCGGCGTGATCCGGGTGCTCCTGTTCCTCGCCATCCTCGGCGTGGTCGCCGGGGGCGTGGACCTGACCAGCGACAATCAACCCGCGGAGGCCTTCCAGGCCGCGGCCGGCGAGATCGGGTTCAAACTTTTCGGCATCGTGCTCTGGGCCGCGGCCATCACCTCGGTGATCGGGGCGGCGTACACCTCGATCTCGTTCGTGACCACTTCACAGACCTCGCCCCGCACCCGCAGCATCGCCACCGTCGTCTTCATCGCCGTGTCAACGTTGGTCTACACGCTGCTCGGCCAGGCCCCGGCCACGCTTCTGATCATGGCCGGCGCGGTCAACGGGCTGATCCTCCCGTTCGGCTTCGCTGTCATCCTCTGGGTGGCCTGGCGCCGCCGCGACCTGCTCGGCGGCTACGTCTACCCGAAGTGGCTGCTGGGCATCGGCGTGCTGGCCTGGCTGCTGACGCTGTTCCTCGGCTATCAGTCCCTCGGCGGACTCGCGACGCTTTGGGGCTGACGGATGTGCCCNTCGGCTATCAGTCCCTCGGCGGACTCGCGACGCTTTGGGGCTGACGGATGTGCCCGACCCCCACCCTGCACGGCCCGCCGCGCGCCGCCGCTCCGACGGCCCCCGAAGACCCCCGAAGGCCTCCCGAAGGCCCCTTGAGACTCCCGAAGACCCCTTGAGACTCCCGACGGCCCCCGAAGGCCTCCATTTCTCGCTGCTGTCCGCCGACCCGGTGCCCGCTTTCTCCGTCGCCGACATCCACCCCGCTGCCTGCTTGATCGCCCGCCTCTGTGGCTAACTCAGGAGTTTTGTTTGCGTGGTCACCGGCTGGTGCTGGCCGCCGCACTGGTCCGCGGCTGCGGTGCGCGGCCCGGCGGGATCTCCTGAGTTAGCCACAAACCAGCGCAGCGCGGAGGAACAGCGGAGGAACAGCGCGGACGCGCAGCACAGCCGCATGCAGGCAGCTGAGGGGAGCGGGGCCGGGCAGCCGTGCCGGATACCGCCGGCTAGCGGACGGACTCGGCCACGATCGACAGCAGCTGGGCCTCGGCGCGCTGCAGGTAGCCGGTGAGCAGGGCCGCGGCATCCGTCGACCGGTCGGCCGCCAGCAGCTCGACGATGCGGGCGTTGTCGTCGACATAGGGCGCGTGGAAGGTGGCCACCTCGCCCATCGAATGGAAGACCAGGCGCATCTCGGCGAGCACCTGCGCCATCAGCAAATCGAGGCGGTCGCTGCCGGCCAGGGCCACGACGCCGGCGTGGAACTCCTGGTTGGCACCGGCCATGCCCGGGACCGATCCGGCCTCGCGGGCCTTCCGCGCGCTCGCCACGGCCTGGCGCAGTCCATCCAGCCTCGCCGGGGTGAGCTCCGCGGCCGGTGTGAAGGCCAGGGCACCCGGCTCGAGGTAGCGCCGCACCCGGTAGATCTCCCGAATGTCGTCTGCGGTAGGCCGGGCGACGAAGACGCCCTTGTTCGGGATGCGGGTGACCACCCGTTCGGCGCTGAGCGTCGCGAAGGCCTCGCGGAGGGTGTTGCGCGAGACGCCGAGCGCGTCGCAAAGCGGCTCCTCGGGGAGCTTCGTGCCGGGCGGCAGGTGGCCGGCCGCGATCCGCTCGCGAAGCACCCCCGACACCCACTGGCCGGTCTCGGCGTGACGCGCCGACGCGGTGCGGTGACGCAGGTCGGCGAGGGTCTCGGCGAGGGTCATGGTGCCCACGATACCGCCCGGTCGGAGCGGCGGCCCGAGGACGGGCGGGGTGTTCCGGCGGTTCCGGCGGGCAGCCGGAACCGGGCGACGGATACGCTCAGTCCCCGATCGAGGCGACCGCGCTGTCCACCGCCACCGTGTCGCCGGGATGAACCAGCTGCTCCCGCAGGATTCCGCTGCGGTGCGCCACCACGATCGACTCCATCTTCATGGCCTCGAGTACGAGCACCGGGTCGCCTGCGGCCACGAGCGCACCGGATGGGGCCATCCACTTCACGACCGAGCCGCCCATGCTGGCCCGGAGGGTGGCCGGGTCTGCGGCGGGGGCCGAGTGGCCCCCGGTGGGAAGGCCGTCGGCAGCGGTGACAGCGGCCGCACGGGCCGCGCCGCCCAGCCCGCGAAGGAGACTGTCGAGGAGGGTGGCAGGCAGGCCGAGCGCCATCCGTCGCCCGTCGACCTCGATGCTGATGGTGTGGCGGGCGGCCTCCGGCGGCACGGGATTGAACTGGGGGTCGCTGGGCAGTTCTTCGGAGAAGTCGGCCTGGATCCAGCCGGTGTGCACGTCGAGGTGGTCGGGCGCGGTGAATGCCGTCGAAGTGACCACGGCACGGTGGAACGGCAGCACGGTGGGCAGGCCGGTGATCTCGAACTCGGCAAGGGCTCGGCGGGCGCGGCGCAGGGCCTGCTGCCGGTCGGCGCCGGTGACGATCAGCTTGGCGAGCAGGGAGTCGAACCGGTCCGGTACGATGCCGCCTGCCCTGACCCCGGAATCGACCCGGATGCCCGGCCCGGTCGGCACGGTAAAGGTCGCCACGGTCCCGGGGCACGGCAGGAACCCGCGCCCCACGTCTTCGGCGTTGATTCGGAACTCGAACGAGTGCCCCCGCGGTTCGGGGTCGGTGAAGATGGGAACGGGCCCGCCGGCTGCGATCTGCAGCTGCGCCAGTACCAGGTCGATGCCGCTGGTCTCCTCGGTGATCGGATGCTCGACCTGCAGCCGGGTGTTCACCTCGAGGAACGAGATGGTGCCGTCCTGCGCGAGCAGGTACTCCACGGTGCCCGCGCCGGTGTAGCCGGCGGCCCGGCAGATGGCCTTGGCCGAGGAATAGATCTGGTTTTTCTGCGCAGGGGTGAGGAACGGCGCGGGCGCCTCTTCGACGAGCTTCTGGTTGCGGCGCTGCAGCGAGCAGTCGCGGGTGCCCACGACGATCACGTTGCCGTGGGTGTCGGCGAGGATCTGCGCCTCCACGTGGCGGGGTTTGTGCAGGAACCTCTCGACGAAGCACTCGCCGCGGCCGAAGGCGGCCGTCGACTCGCGCACGGCCGAATCAAAGGACTCCTCGATCGCATCCATGTCCCAGACGACCTTGAGGCCGCGGCCGCCGCCGCCGAACGCCGCCTTAATGGCCACCGGCAGGCCGTGCTCCATGGCGAAGGCGCGCACCTCGGCGGCGGTCTCCACGGTGCCCTCGGACCCGGCGACCAGGGGAGCTCCCACCCGGATGGCGATCTCACGGGCGGAGACTTTGTTGCCCAGCACCCGGATCGCGGCGGGCGTCGGACCGATCCAGAGGAGTCCCGCGTCAATCACGGCCTGAGCAAAATCGGCGTTCTCCGAGAGGAAGCCGTAGCCCGGGTGCACGGCGTCGGCGCCGGAATTCTGGGCGATGCGCAGCAGCTTGGGCACGTTGAGGTAGCTGTCGGTCGGGCTGTCGCCGCCAAGTGCCCAGGCCTCCGTGGCGGCCGAGACGTGCAGGCCGTCGGCGTCGACGTCCGCGTAGACGGCCACGGAGTCAAGGCCGGCGTCGTCGCAGGCGCGAGCGATGCGCACGGCGATCTCGCCGCGGTTGGCGATCAGAACTTTCTGCATGGTTCAGCTCTCATTCGGGGCGTGTGTTCGGGGGGTGTTTGGGGCACGCGCGGGGGCTGCGCCGCTCCGCGCGTGGCGTGCCGGCAGCGCAGCGGCGCAGCAACTGCGTAGCGCGTGAGGGCGGGTATCAGGGGGAGGCGGGGACGGGCTCGGCTGGAAGGGGCTCGGCAGGCACGGGCGTGAAACGGATGCGCGCACCCGTCGGCAACTGTGCCGCGAGGTCGAGGTCCTCGGTGAGCACGACGCCGATCACGGGGTAGCCGCCGGTGACCGGGTGGTCCGCGAGGAACAAAACCGGCAAGCCCGACGGCGGCACCTGGATGGCCCCGCGGGCCGTACCCTCGCTGGCCAGCTCGCCCGGCCGCGACCGGGCGAGCGGCTCACCGGCCAGCCGCAGGCCGATCCGGTTCGACTGATGGGTGACGGTCCACTCCGCGTCGCCGAACCGGTCGACGGATGCCGGCTCGAACCAGTCCGCGCGGGGTCCCGGCACGAAGCGCAGCACGGTGACCTCGGCCGGGGCCGGCGGCGGGGTTTCGGGGTGGTGCACGGCGCTGCCGGGGGCGGGCGGCAGCATCCGGAGCACGGTGCCCGAGGTCAGCGGGGCCGGACCGATGCCGCTGAGGGTGTCGGTGGACCGGCTGCCGAGCACCGGGTCCACGTCGATGCCGCCGCGAAAGGCCAGGTAGCTGCGCACGCCCGAGCGGGGGGCTCCGAGCGACAGGGTCTGCCCGGCGAAAAGGGAGACGGCAAAATCCATCGGCAGCTCGCGGTGGCGGCCGGCGGCATCCGTCACCGTGAGCGGCAGAACGGCACCGGTGACGGCGAGCACCTGGTCTGCCAGCGCGGTCAGGGACAGGCCGCCGAGGGCGTTCTCGAGCACGGCGGCCGTGGCCGGATTTCCAACGACCCGGTTGGCGCGCCGCAGGGCGCCACGGTCGAGTGCGCCGGACGCGGTCACGCCTTGGTCGGCGTAACCGGGGCGGCCGAGGTCCTGCACGGTCGTCTGCGCGCCGGGGGAGAGCACGCGGATGCCGGTGGCGGGGGTGGGGGCCGCGGTTGCCGCGACATCGGGAGTGGCCGCCGCTGCCGGAGTCCCAACCGCGACTGCGGTCTCCGGTACGAGGACCCCCGCGGCGGCGACCTGCTCGCGCACCGCGCGGAACCGCACACGGTCACCCGGGCGGATCAGGGCCGGCTGCGAACGCTTCAGGTCCCAGAGCCGGGCGTCCGTGCGGCCGAGCAGCTGCCAGCCGCCGGGGGAGGTGCGGGGGTAGACGGCGGAGTAGTCGCCGGCCACGGCCACGGAGCCGGTAGGCACCGAGCTGCGCGGCGAGCTGCGCCGGGGCACGGTCAGCACGGCGCTCGCGCCGGTGAGGTAGAGGAAGCCGGGGGCGAAGCCGCCGAACGCGGCGGTCCAGTCCTGGCCGGTGTGCGCGGCGATGACGCCCTCGATGCTGAGGCCGGTGTGCGCGGCGACGTCGGCGAGGTCTTCCCCGTCGTAGACGGTGTCGATCTGCAAGAGCGCGGCGTTTGCGGGGGCGGCCGGCAGCACCTGCAGCTGCCGCAGGGCGTCGGCGAATCCCCGTGCGGCGGAGGCGGAGACGCCGGTGATCAGCACGGTTTCCGCGGCGGCGAGCACGTCGAGCTGCCCGGCCAACGGATGCCGCTGCAGGTGTGCCTGCAGGTCGAGCACGTCGGCCAGGCTGTGCAGTCCGACCAGCACGGCGCGGTCGCCGACGGCTCGGATGATGCGAACGGGACCGGACACGGGGCTAGACGAAGCTTCGAATGCGGATTCCGGCATCCTGCAGCGCGGAGCGCACCGCACCGGCCACCGCGACCGCGCCGGGGGTGTCGCCGTGCAGGCAGATGCTCTCGGCCGTCACCGTGAGGAGGCTGCCGTCGACCGTGCGCACCTGGCGGTCACCGGCCAGGCGGAGCGCCTGCTCGGTGACAGCGTCGGGGTGCAGCAGCACGGCGCCGGGCCGGGACCGCGAGACCAAAGAGCCGTCGGAGTTGTAGGCGCGGTCGGCGAAGGCCTCCACGACCGTGCGGAGCCCCGCCGCGTCGGCGAGGCGCTGGATCTCGGAATCGGGCAGCACCATCACGGGCAGGCTCGGGTCGATGGCGCGGATCGCGTCGACGACGGCCTGCGCCTGCACCTCGTCGTGCGCGATGGTGTTGTAGAGGGCGCCGTGCGGTTTGACGTAGCTGACCCGGGTTCCGGCGACCGCGGCCAGGGCCTGCAGCGCGCCGATCTGATAGATCACCTCGTCGGTGAGGTGACCGGGCTCCATGTCGATGAACCGGCGACCGAAGCCGGCCAGGTCCCGGTAGCCCGGGTGCGCGCCGACCGTCACGCCGGCTGTGGCGGCGGCGGTGCAGGTGGCGCGGATCGTACTCGGATCCCCGGCGTGGAAGGCGCAGGCCACGTTCACGCTGGAGACGGAGGAGATGATCGCTGCGTCGTCGCCGAAGGACCAGTTGCCGAAGGATTCCCCGACATCACTGTTTAGATCGATGCTGTCTGAATCGATGCTGGACATCCGGGTCTCCGTCCGTGGAAGTTTGGTTAAGGATGCACCACTTCCGCAGATTGTTCAACAATGTATTGGCGGGTGGAAGCCCGATTCGGCGCCGGAGTCAGTTCGCGGGGCTGTCGATCGAGGGCTCGGAGGGCGGCACGGAACCCTCGAGGGTCTCCTCGAGCCGGGCGTCGTCGTTCTGGGGCAGGGTGATCGCGAAGAACGGGATCGTCCAGTGGCAGAGCGGGCCGACGAGCACGGCGAAGAGCACCGTGCCGATGCCCACGTTGCCGCCGAGCGCCCAGCCGATGCTGAGCACGGTCACCTCGATGCCCGTGCGCACGATCCAAATGCGCCAGCCGGTGCGCTGGTGCAGGCCCGTCATCAGCCCGTCGCGCGGGCCGGGGCCGAAATGCGCGCCGATATAGAGGCCGGTAGCGATCGCCAGCACCAGAAGCCCGGCCGCGAACAGCAGGATGCGCACCCACAAATCCTGCCCCGTCGGGATCAGCCAGAGGCCGACATCCGCCGCCGGCCCGACGAGCAGGGCGTTCAGCACGGTGCCCACGCCCGGCTTCTGGCGCAGCGGGATCCAGAGCAGCAGCACGACGCCGCTGATCAGGATGGTGACCAACCCAAAACCGAGGCCGGTGCGGCCGGATATGCCCTGGGTGAGGACGTCCCACGGGGCCACGCCGATCTCGCCGCGCACAATCAGCGCGATCCCCAAGCCGTAGAGGAAGAGGCCGATGAGGAGCTGGACGAGGCGACGGGTCATGGAAGTCCATCCAATTGCACTATCGGCCCGTTATCAAGTTGCCAGGCCGACCCGGCCCGGCGTCGCGGATGCCGCCTTCCGCGCCGCCGGCGACCTGTCGGGCCGGCCGCTCGTGCGCAGACCGTGCCTAGTCGTCGAGAACGAAGGTGACTTCGATCACGACGTCGTACGAGGTAATCTCACCGTCTGTCACCTCCACCTTCTGTTCCTTGACCCAGGCGCCGGAGACCCCGCGCAGGGTCTTGCTCGCCCGGGCGATGCCGACGGCGACGGCATCCTCGAAGGATCTGTCGGACCGGATGCTGAGTGTTGTTACGCGTGCCACAGACATAATTGCTCCTTGTCGTTCGGGTTGATGGTGCGTCTTGCGGCCGAGGGTACGCCCCTCCGCCTGCCTCGGCCCGACGGATGCCCCGGGCAGGGAAGTCTGCACACCCTGCAATGAGATACTGAACGGGTGCATTTTCTCGCTGTCTTGAGCATGAAGAACCGGGCGCTGATCGCGCTGATCACCATCGTCGTCGCCGTTTTCGGCAGCCTCGCCCTGACCAGCCTCAAGCAGGAGCTGATCCCTTCCCTGCAGCTGCCGCAACTGGTGGTCTCGACGAGCTACCCGGGCGCCTCGCCCGAGGTCGTCAACGACGACGTGTCGACGCCGATCGAGACGGCGATCCAGGGCATCCCCGGGCTCGAATCCACCTCGACGACCAGCAGCACCAACGCGTCGCTGGTCAGCGCCACGTTCACCTACGGCACCGACCTGGTCAAGGCCGAATCGCGCATCAGCCAGGCCATCAACCGCATCAAGTCGACCATGCCTGAGAACCTCGACCCGCAGGTGCTCTCCGGCAGCATCGACGACTTCCCGGTGCTCTCCCTCGCCGTGTCCGGCGGCGACCGCGACACCCTCGCCGACGACCTCAAGCGCAGCGTACTGGGCGACATCCGTGATGTGCAGGGCGTGCGCGAGGCAGCCCTGGTCGGCGACGTTGGCCGCCGCGTGGCCATCACGCCGGATGCCGCGAAGCTGGCCGAACGCGGCCTGACCAGCCAGGGCATCCGCAGTGCGCTGGAACAGAACGGGTCGCTGATCCCGGCCGGTTCGCTGACCGAAGACGACACCACCCTCTCGGTGCAGACCGGCTCGAAGCTCGGCGAGGCCGAGGACATCGCGGCGCTTCCGATCCTCGCCCCGGTGCCCGGCGCGGGTCTGACCACCATCGGCGACGTCGCCAACGTCGCCCTCGGCGAGAACCCGGTCGCGAGCATCTCCCGTGTCGACGGGCAGCCGGCCCTGACCATCGCGGTCACCAAGGTGCCCGCAGCGAACACGGTCGACGTGTCCGAGGCCGTGCGCGCGATCCTGCCCCAGCTGGAGGCGGCGGTCCCCGGCGCGACCTTCACGGTCGTCTTCGACCAGGCTCCGTTCATCCAGGAATCGATCGACGCGCTCACCGAAGAGGGCCTGCTCGGACTGATCTTCGCCGTTCTCGTGATCCTCGTGTTCCTGCTCTCGGTGCGGGCGACCCTGGTCACGGCGATCTCGATCCCGACCTCGGTGCTGATCACCTTCATCGGCCTGCAGGGCGTGGGCTATTCGCTGAACATCCTCACCCTCGGCGCCCTCACCATCGCGATCGGGCGCGTCGTGGACGACTCCATCGTGGTGATCGAGAACATCACCCGCAACCTGGTCGAGGGCGCCGACCGCGCCGCGACCATCGTGCGCGCGGTGCGCGAGGTGGCCGGGGCGATCACGGCATCCACCATCACCACCGTCACCGTGTTCCTGCCGATCGCGTTCGTCGGCGGCTCGACCGGGGAACTGTTCCGGCCGTTCGCGCTAACCGTCTCGATCGCCCTGCTCGCGTCGCTGCTGGTGTCTCTGACCATCGTGCCCGTGCTCGCATACTGGTTCCTGCGGCCGGCCAGGGCGGTCGCGCCCGCCCCGGTGGTTGAGCTCGTCGAAACCCCCCTGGCCCTTACTGCGGAGGTCTCGACAGGCTCGCCCACCGTCAGCGTCGAGCCCACCACCTCGCGCCGCACCCGCCACAACGGCAGCGCGGACGCCCCACCCGAGGAGCGCCCGAGCCGCCTTCAGACCGGCTACCTCCCGGTCATCCGCTGGACCCTGAACCACGCCGTCGCGACACTCCTGGTCGCGGTGCTCGTTCTGGGCGGCACGGTGGCCCTGGTTCCCTATATGAAGATCAACTTCCTCGGCTCGACCGGGCAGACCACCTTCCAAGTCACCCAGACACTGCCGGTGGGCACCAGCCTCGCAGCTCAGGACGACGCCTCCACGGCCGCCGAGAAGTCCCTTCGCGGCACCGACGGCGTCGAAATCGTGCAGGTCTCCATCGGTGGCGGCAACGCCCTGGCCGCATTCGGCGGCGGCGTGTCGTCAAACACCGTGACCTACTCGATCACCACCGACGGGGAGGCCAACCCCGACGAGGTTCAGGATGTCGTGCGAGACCAGCTCACGGCCCTGAACGGAAGCGGAGAATTCTCGATCTCGTCCGGCGGAGGGTTCGGCGGGACATCCGATATCGCCGTGGATGTGACCGCGGCCACGAACGCCGACCTGCAGAGGGCCACCGACGCGGTGCTCGCCTCCGTGGAGGACCTCGACGCGATCAAGGAGAGCTCAAGCAATCTGGCGACCTCACGCCCCTACATCGCGGTGACCGTCGACCGGGATGCCGCGGGTGCCGTGGGCCTGAGCGAGCTCGCCCTGGGCGCACTGGTGTCGCAGGCCATGCAGCCGAGCGTGATCGGATCCATCGTGATCGACGAGACGACCCTGTCGGTCTACCTGCAGTCCGAGGCTCCGCCGACGACGACGGCCGAGCTCGCGGCCCTGAGTATCCCGACCCTGGCCGGACCGGTTGCCCTGGACACCCTGGCCACGGTCGAGCAGGTCGAGGGTCCGTCCACCCTCACCACGACGAAGGGGCTGCGCACGGCGACCGTGTCCGCCACCCCCAGCATCGACGACCTGGGTGCGGCCAACGCGCAGATGACGGCAGCCCTGGCCGACACCGCTTTGCCGGAGGGCGCGACGGCGACCCTCGGCGGGGTCACCGCCGACCAGACCGAGGCGTTCGCGCAGCTCGGGCTCGCGCTGCTGATCGCCATCCTGATCGTCTACATCGTGATGGTGGCGACCTTCCGGTCGCTGCTGCAGCCACTGCTGCTGCTGGTGTCGGTGCCGTTCGCGGCGACCGGCGCGATCGCCCTGCAGGTGATCACCGGCATCCCGCTGGGTGTGCCCTCGCTGATCGGCGTGCTGATGCTGATCGGCATCGTCGTGACCAACGCCATCGTGCTGATCGACCTGGTCAACCAGTACCGGCGTCGCGGGCAGTCGGTGCGGGAGGCGCTGGTCAACGGTGCGTCCCGTCGTCTGCGCCCGATCCTGATGACCGCGCTCGCCACGATATTCGCGCTGCTGCCGATGGCGGTCGGCCTCACCGGAACGGGTGGTTTCATCTCGCAGCCGCTGGCCCTCGTTGTCATCGGCGGGCTGGTCTCCTCGACCGTGCTGACCCTGGTGGTGCTGCCCGTGCTGTACTTCCTGGTCGAGGGCGGCCGGGAGCGCCGGGCCGAGCTGCGCGAGCTGCGCGAGCTGCGCGCATCCGCCGGCGCCATCTCCGACGTGTCCCGTGCCTGACTTCTGCACAGTGTGAGCCGCGCGGCGAACGGCCGTATGTTTCCGCGCATCCGCCGGGCCGAGCGGCGCGCATTCGCCGGGGTTATGCACGCAACGCTGCGGCTAACTCAGGAAAACCTGTGTCGGCTGCAGCCCCTGCCCCCGGAATCAGGCAACGGATGCCGCGGCCTGCCCCGGATCTCCTGAGTTGGCCACCGTGCGGCCGAAGCCGGCCCGGCTCTAGAAGCTGACCGGGGCCGGGGCCAGCGGGCCGGTGCGCACGAGCACGGTGCTGTCGTCGTCACAGCCCTCGATCGGGTTCGGCGTGGCCACCCGGCTCGCGGTGTCCCAGCCGGGCAGCGTCACGTCGAGGGCGCCGACCGGCACGAGGGGACAGCCGTACGCGCCGGCTTGGCCGAGGTGCAGCAGGCTGTACGCGGATGTCCCGGGCGCCAACGCGAGGACCGCCACCGGGTACCAGCGTCCCGGCTCGGTGTCGGAAGCGGACCCGACCGGCACATTCGGGGCCGCGCCGACCAGAGTCGTCACCGGGTAGCCCTCGACCGTGCACGCCGCCGGGCCGGTGTTCGTGAGGCGCAGGTCCCAGTAGAAGTTGCCCATGCCGCTGTCCTGAGGCCTCGACTGCAGCGACAGCGCCAGTTGGTTCGGACCGCAGGTGCCGGCGGAGGCCGAATCGGCGGGAGCGGGTGTCGAGGACTGCGTGGCTGGGGAGGTCGGGGTCGAAGCTGCCGTCGGGGTCGAACCGGGCGGCGAGACATCGCCGGTCGGGGGTGAACCCGGCCCCGCGCATCCGGCCAGCACCAACGCCGCCGCGCACCCCAGTCCGACTGCCATTGACCGCCCTCGACCCCGCATCACCGTCATAGCCCCAGTTTCACACTGCCTGGGCGTTGTCGCCCAGGGACACGGGCGCGGGCCAAAGATGTGTAACATCCCCCGCGAAGCTGACCTAGACTCATTTCCAAAGGGGGGTCTGATGACCACGCAATTTCCGAAGTTCCTGGAGGCACGCTACCGGGTTAAGGACCTGATCGGCCGCGGCGGAATGGCCTCGGTCTACCGGGCCACCGACGAGCGTCTGGGTCGGGACGTGGCGATCAAGATCTTCGAACTTCGCGCCACCGACGTGCCCAATATTCAGCGCCAGCAAGCCGAGATCAACGTGCTGGCAAGCCTGAACCACCACAGCATTGTCACCCTGTTCGACGTCGGTGTGGACCGGACCGAGGCGGACCACCCGCAGATCTTCCTTGTGATGGAGCTCGTGGACGGCGTCAACCTGCGTCAGCGACTCGACCGGGATCCGATGTCGACGCGGCACATCGCCCAGATCGGTTACGACCTGGCGGAGGGGCTCGACTACATCCACGGGCGCGGCGTCATCCACCGTGATATCAAACCGGCGAACATCCTCCTCGCGGAATACAGCTCGGATTCCCGAGCGCGCGCGCGGCTGACCGATTTCGGCATCGCCCTGTTCCCGGACAGCGCGCGGGTGACCACCCAGGGGATGACGACGGGCACGGCCGCCTATCTCAGTCCGGAGCAGGCCCGGGGAGAGAACCTCGGCCCGGCGAGCGACATCTATGCGTTGGGGCTCGTGCTCCTGGAATGCTTCACCGGTGAGACGGCGTTCCCCGGGGAGCCGATCCCGTCGGCCCTGGCCAGACTCCAGCGCGACCCTGCCATCCCGCAGGAACTCGCCCCGGAGTGGCGGCACCTTCTGTCGACCATGCTGGCCCGCAAGCCGGAGCAGCGCCCGCCGACCGCGGAGGTGGTGCTCGCTCTGCACCAGGCTGTTATCGCGGAAACCGGCCGCCATCGTAGTGCCGTGGATCACCTCGTCAGCGACGAACCCGCACGGCTGCACGAGGTCGCGCGCCTCGACATTCTCGACACTCCCGCCGACGGCGCCTTCGACCGGATTGCCGCGCTCGCCGCCCGGTTGTGCGATGTGCCGATCGCGATCGTCAGTATCGTCGACACCGACCGTATCTGGTTCAAATCGCATCACGGCCTCGACCTCGAGGAGATCCCCCGCGATCCGGGCCTCTGTGCCTCGGCCATCATGTCCGAGGGACCCTGGGTGGTAGAGGATGCCCGCACCGACCCGCGCGCGCTCGCAAACCCACTCGTGGCCGAGGAATTCGGCCTGCAGTTTTATGCCGGAGTACCCCTGACGACCCGGAACGGTTACAACCTCGGCACCCTGTGCGTTATCGACTTCCGACCGCGCGCCATCACCGCGCCCGAGCTCCGCACCCTCACCGACCTTGCCGCTCTGGTGATGAGCGAACTCGAACTGCGGCTGGAAAGCCGGCGCGCCGCTCTTTCCTGAAGGAAAGCGGCCCCATGAGCGGTCAGGCGGTGTGGCCAGGCGCAGTGGTCACGCGGAGTCCTCGCTCAGCCGGCACCGACCTCGATGACGCTGACGCGCAGCCCGTCGAGAGCGGCGACCCGCAACTGGTAGTCCCCGGCCGAGACGGTGTCGCCCACCTGGGGCATGCGTCCGAGCCGGTAGGTCACGAAGCCGGCCGCGGTCTCATAGGGGCCGTCCTCGAGTTCGACTCCTGTGGCATCCGTGAAGTCTTCGATATTCAGGCCGCCATCCGCCAGCCGGGCCTGGCCGTTCTCGTCGGAGTGTCCCTCGGGCACAGGCAGGTCGTATTCGTCGTGGATCTCACCCACGAGCTCCTCAACGAGATCCTCGAGAGTCACGATACCGTCGGTGCCGCCGTATTCGTCGACGACGATCGCGATGTGCACGCCGGCACGGCGCAGCTGGGTCATGGCCGGCAGGATGCGATTGGTGCCGGGAAGGAAGACGATGGCCCGCACCACCTCGGCTACGGTCGTCGCGCCGGGGTGGGCGTCGGGGTCCAGGAGATCGCGCACGTGTACGAAGCCCAGCACCTCGTCGATTGAGCGGCCGATCACCGGGTAGCGCGAGTGCGGCAGCGACCGGATCTCCTCCAGGGCGGCGGGAATCGTCTGCGTGCCGACCAGGAAGTCGACGTCTCCGCGATGGCGCATCACCTCCTTGACCAGCCGGTTGGTGGCGTCGAGCACTTCACTCAGGATGTGCCGTTCCTCGACCTCGAGGCCCTCGTGTGCGTCGACGAGGTCGCGCAACTCCTCATCAGACACGAGCTCGCTCCGGGCGTGCGGGTCTCCGCCCAGGAGCCGCACAACGGCGTTCGTCGAGACGGACAGCAGCCAGATCACGGGGCGCATCAGGGTCGCGAAGACCTGGAGCGGTGGCGCGAGCGCGAGCGCGAAGCTGCTGGCCTTCTGCAGCGCGAATCGCTTCGGCACGAGTTCCCCCAACACCAGGGAGAGGTAGGCGACGAGGAGCGTCAGACCGACCAGGGCAAGCGTGTCCGCGGCGCCTTTCGACAGCCCGAGTACCACCAGCAGTGGGGCGAGGTCGGGCGCCAGCGTGGAGGCACCGTAGGCGGCGGACAGGAACCCGGCGACGGTGACGCCGATCTGCACGGCCGCCAGAAACCGGTTCGGGTCCCGGGCCAGGTGGGCGACCGTTTTGCCACGGGTGCTTTCGCGTTCCAGCGCGCGCAGCTGGCTCTCGCGCAGGGACACCAACGCCAACTCGGTCGCTGCGAACACGCCGCCTATGAGCACGAACAGCAGCACGAGCGCCAGGTTGAGCCAGGTATAAACGTCCATGCCGGTCATTCTAAAGCCGTTCGAGGACTCCACCCGGGCCGCGCCGCTGCGTCGGCTCCTCCTGCGTGTGGCTAACTCAGGAGATCCGGCGAGTCGGCTGCTGATCGCGTGGCGGTGCCGCGGAATTGCAGGGGGCGTGGTGACGAAGCCAGCCATTCTCCTGAGTTGGCCACGGGCGGGTGGGCTCCTGGCCGGCCGGCGAGGTGCCTGGACGTCGGCTGGCTGGCTGTCCGGCGACGGAGTGTCCTGGCCCGGGAGGTGGTCTTCGATGCCTCGCGTGCATAACTCCTGCGATTTCTCGGGACCGGCGCCGGACATCCTTGGAATTCCGGGGGTACCCGATGAGTGATTGAGCAATGTGCAGGAGTCATGCGCGACGGGGTGGGTTGGAGGATGACGGCGAGGGAGAGGGGACAGTGAGGGCGCGAGGCGGGAATCCCTCGGTCAGGCCGGGAGCGGTGATGGGCCGCGGCGGCCGGCCCGCACACCCTGCCGCCAGACCGCCCAGGTCAGCGGCACGCCTGGGCGGTAGGCGAGATGAGCGACGGATGGCGCGTCAAGCACCTGCAGGTCGGCCCGCCCGCCCACGCGCAGGGCTCCGACCGCGTCCGTTCCCGTGTCGCGGCCGAGAGCCCGGGCTCCGCCGCGGGTCGCCGCCCACACCGCCTCCTCGATCGTCAGACCCATTTGCAGCACCGCGGTGGCCACGCAGAACGCCATCGACGTCGTGTAGGAGCTGCCCGGATTGCAGTTGGTGGCCAGGGCGATGCTCGCGCCGGCGTCGAGCAGCCGCCGGGCCGGCGGGAACGGCTGCCGCGTGGAGAGGTCGCAGGCGGGCAGGAGGGTGGCCACGGTGGCTGAGGCGGCGAGGGCGTCGAGGTCCGCCGGCTCGAGGTGGTTGCAGTGGTCGACGCTCGCCGCGCCGAGCTCCACCGCGAGGCGCACCCCGCCGCTGAATCCCAGCTGGTTGCCGTGCAGGCGCAGGCCGAGGCCGGCGGCGCGGCCGGCCAGCAGCACCTCCCGGCTCTCCGCCACATCGAACGCCCCGACCTCGCAGAACACGTCGACGAACTGTGCGTGCGGAGCCACCAGGGCGAGCATCGGCCCGGTGACCAGGTCCAGGTAGTCGCGCCGGTCGATGCCCGGCGGCACGATATGCGCGCCGAGGAATGTGACGACATCGGCGACGGATGCCGCCACCCGAGCCGACCGCGCCTCGCTCGCCAGGTCGAGGCCGTAGCCGGTCTTGCTCTCGAGGAACGTGGTGCCCTGCGCCTCCGCCTCTCGCCGCAGCCGGGCCGCCGTGGCCGTGAGCTGCGCCTCGGTTGCGGCGCGAGTGGCAGCCACGGTGGTCAGGATTCCCCCCGCCGCGTAGGGCTGCCCGCCCATCCGGGCCTCGAATTCCGCGGCCCGGTCGCCCGCGAACACCAGGTGGGTGTGGCTGTCGACCCAGCCGGGCAGAGCGGCCCGGCCGCCGGCATCCGTGCGGACATCGGCCGCCGGTGCCGCGGACGCCGGTCCGATCCACGCGATGCGGCCGCCCTCGATCACGAGGGCGGCGTCGGCGAGGCGCGGGGCGCCGTCCGCCTGCGTGGTCAGTTCCCGGATACCGGTGATCAGCTCGGTCGGTTTGGGGGTCATGGTCGTTCTCCTGACGCGAGCGCGGCGGTGCCGTCGAGCGCGGCGAGGGCGTCGCGCAGCAGGATCTCGGGTCGCAGCTCGGGTCGCAGCTCGGGTTGCAACGTGCTCGACGGGCGCCCGCCAGGCCCGCCCGCGCCACCCACCAGCACCCCGGAGTCGGCGACGACGCGTCCGCCCACGATCACCCGGCGCACGTCGGCGGCCGTCGCGGTCAGCGGCAGCTGCTCCGGCAACGATCCGGCTGTGCGGATGCTGTCGCTCGCCACCTCCACGAGGTCGCACAGGTCACCGGGGATGAGGCGCTGCCGGCCGAGTCCGAGCGCGGCATAGCCGTGGTCCGAAGCGGCCACGAGCAGTTCGGCGGGCGTGAACCGGCCGCGCCGGCCCGATGCCAGGCGCTCGCCGGCCTCCAGGCCGCGCATCTCGAGCAGCGGGTCGATGACGGCGTTCTGGTCCGAGCCGAGGGCTATCCGCGCGCCGGCCCGCTGCAACGCCAGGGCCGGCCCGATCCCGTCGCCGAGGTCGGCTTCCGTGGTCGGGCAGATCACAACCGAGGCCCCGGATGTCCCGATCAGCGCCAAATCCTCGTCGGTGAGGTGCGTGGCGTGCACGACGCTCAGCCGCGGAGCGAGCGCCCCGATCCAGGCCAGCACCTCGGTTGGGGTCCGGCCGTAGGCGGCCCGGCAGTCCGCGTTCTCCTGAGGCTGCTCCGACAGGTGGATGTGCAGTGGAACGGCATCGGGCAGCCCGGCGAGCGCCTCCCGGATCGCGGTCGGGGACACCGCCCGCACCGAATGGATCGCGGCGCCCAGGGTGACGCGGGCATCCGTGCCGGCCTGGATGTCGGCCTGGCTGTCAGCAGGGGAGCCGTCGCCGTCATCGGCCGTGGCAGCACGGCCGAGCGCCGCGCGCAGCGAGTGCCACCGGGCCAGCCAGGCGGCCGCCGATCCGTCGCCGAAGGCGCGCTGCGCGGGGGTGAGGGGCATCCCGATCCCGCCGTCGAGGTAGAGCGTGTCGAGCAGCACCAGACGGATGCCCACCTCCCGTGCCGCGGCCGCCAACGCCAGTTCCATGGCGTGTTCGGCGGGGTATCGGGAGCCGCCCGGCCGGTGATGCAGATAGTGGAACTCGCCGACTGCCGTGAAACCGGAGGCCAGCATCTCGGCGAACACCGCCCGTGCCAGCAGGAAGTACCGCTTCGGGTCGAGGCCGGCGGCCACCTGGTACATGGCCTCCCGCCACTGCCAGAAGTCGCCGCCGGCGTCGTGGGTGCGGCCCCGCAATGCCCGGTGGAAGGCGTGCGAGTGCGCGTTGGCCAGCCCCGGCAGCACGGTGCCGAGCCGCACGTCACCGGGCCGCGGCTCGGAGCGCGGTGTGACAGCCTGAAGGCGCCCGTCCGTGCCCACCTCCAGCCGCACGCCGGGCAGGGCAGCCCCGTCGACCAGCGCCAGCTCGCACCAGTAGGTGGCCACCGGTGTCCCCGACTGTCCAGCCCCAGCCTCGACCCCGCGCGCGCTCACAGCAGGCTCCGCAGCAGGGTCTCCAGGGCGTCGATCCCGGCGACGCAGTCGCCCACCTCGGCGAATTCCTCGGGGGAGTGCGAGACGCCGGTGGGATTTCGCACGAAGAGCATGGCGCTCGGCACGCTCGCTGCGAGCACGCCTGCATCGTGCCCGGCGCCCGTCGGCAGGGCCGGAACAAGGGCGTCACCGCCGAGCACCGACCGGAATCGTCCCACGAGCTCGGGGTCGAACGTCACCGTTCCGGTCCAGGACTCCTCGGTGACGGCCACGGAGCATCCGTTCATCAGGGCGGCCTCGCCGACGGCCGCCTCGATTGCGGCGACCAGGTCGCGGGTCTCGGCGTCGGTGGGCGCGCGGGCGTCGAGCCAGGCGTGCACGGATGACGCGATCACGTTGGTCCCGCCCGGCACCACCTCCAAACGGCCGACCGTGGCGCGCGCGCCGGGGTGGAACCCGGCGGCATCCTGCACGGCGACGATCGCGCGGGCAGCGGCCACGAGCGGGTCGCGGCGGTCTTCCATCGGGGTGGCGCCGGCGTGGTTGCCCTGGCCGGTCACGGTGAGGCGCCAGCGCCCGTGCGCGAGGATCGACGACGCCACCGCCACGGGCCGGCCGAGGTCGACCAGGCCGCGGCCCTGCTCCACGTGCAGCTCGATGAAGAGGCCGATTCGGGCCAGGGCGTCCCGGTCGGCGCCGAGGTGCGCAGGGTCGAGCCCGGCGCGGCGGGCAGCCTGGGCCAGGGTGATCCCGTCGGCGTCGATGAGTGCGCGGGCCCGGTCGGCGTCGATGCCGCCGGTCAGCAGCCGGGAGCCCAGGCAGGCGATCCCGAATCGGGAGCCCTCCTCCTCGGCGCAGACGAGCACAGCGCAGGGGCGGGACGGCGTGAACCCGGATGCCCGCAGCCGCGCCACGGCCTCGAGCGCACTGACCACGCCGAGGGGGCCGTCATAGGCGCCGCCGCCGGGAACGGAATCCAGGTGGCTGCCCGTGACCACGGCATCCGGCCCCGGCTCTCCCCACCAGGCCCAGAGGTTGCCGTTACGGTCGGTCTCGACGCTGAGCCCGAGGCGCTCGGCGCGCAGGGCGAACCAGGTCCGCAGCTCGAGGTCGGCACCCTGCCAGAGGTGCCGGGAGTAGCCGCCGCGGCGGGAGTCCCGCCCGGTGTCGGCGATCTCGGCGAGTCCGGCGAGCATTCCGTGGGCGAGCTCGCTCATGCGCACACCCCACTCACTCCGACTCCCACATCGGCACGCGCAGGCCGCGCTCCCGGGCCACCTCCTCGGCCCGCTGATACCCGGCGTCGACGTGCCGCATCACGCCGGTGCCGGGGTCGTTGGTGAGCACCCGGGCGATCTTCTCGGCGGCCAGGGGGGTGCCGTCGGCCACGATCACCTGGCCGGCGTGGATGCTGCGGCCGATCCCGACGCCGCCGCCGTGGTGGATCGACACCCAGGTGGCGCCCGACGCCGTGTTCAGCAGCGCGTTCAGCAGCGGCCAGTCGGCGATCGCATCCGACCCGTCCAGCATGGCCTCGGTCTCCCGGTAGGGCGAGGCGACCGAGCCGGAGTCGAGGTGGTCGCGGCCGATCACGATCGGCGCGCTCAGCTCGCCCGACGCCACCATCTCGTTGAACTTCAGGCCGGCCCGGTGCCGTTCCTGGTAGCCGAGCCAGCAGATCCGGGCGGGCAGGCCCTCGAAGTGCACGGTGTTCTGCGCCTTCGTGATCCAGCGGCGCAGGTGCTCGTCCTCGGGGAACAGCTCCACGATGGCCTGGTCGGTCGCCGCGATGTCGGCCGGGTCGCCCGAGAGCGCCACCCAGCGGAACGGGCCTTTGCCCTCGGCGAACAGCGGGCGGATATATGCGGGCACGAACCCGGGAAAATCGAACGCCCGCGCGCAGCCGCCGAGCTCCGCCTCCGCCCGGATCGAGTTGCCGTAGTCGAAGACCTCGGCACCGGCATCCTGGAAGCCCACCATCGCGGTGACCTGTTTGGCCATGGATGCCCGGGCGCGCTCGGTGAACTCCTCGGGCTTCGCGGCCGCGTAGTCATGCCACTCCTCCGCAGTGACACCCTCCGGCAGGTAGGCCAGCGGGTCGTGCGCGCTGGTCTGGTCGGTGACGATGTCGATCGGCACCCGCCGCTCCAGCAGCTCGGCGAACACGGTCGCCGCGTTGCCGACCACGCCCACGGAGAGGGCGCGCTTCTCGTTCTTCGCCGCGAGTACCCGGGCGATGGCGTCGTCGAGGGTGGGTGCCAGTTCGTCGAGATAGCCATGCTCGACCCGGCGCAGTAGCCGGGACTCGTCCACGTCGACGATCAGCACGGCGCCGCCGTTCATGGTCACGGCCAGCGGTTGCGCGCCGCCCATGCCGCCGGCCCCACCGGTGAGGGTGAGCGTGCCGGCCAGGGTGCCGCCACTGTGTTTGTGAGGCCCGCCCTCACGGGCGGCGATCTTCGCGGCCACGGCGGCGAAGGTCTCATATGTGCCCTGCAGGATGCCCTGGGTGCCGATGTAGATCCACGAACCCGCCGTCATCTGGCCGTACATCGTCAGGCCGAGGGCCTCGAGGCGGCGGAACTCCGGCCAGGTCGCCCAATCGCCGACCAGGTTGGAGTTGGCGATCAGCACCCGCGGCGCCCACTCGTGCGTGCGGAACACGCCGACCGGCTTGCCGGACTGCACCAGCAGCGTCTCGTCCTTTTCCAGCGTGGTGAGCGTGCGAACGATGGCGTCATAGGCCTCCCAGTTGCGGGCGGCCTTGCCCGTGCCGCCGTAGACCACCAGGTTCTCCGGGTGCTCGGCCACCTCGGGGTCGAGATTGTTCATCAGCATCCGCAGCGGGCCCTCGGTCTGCCAGCTCTTCGCGGTCAACTTGGTGCCGCGGGCGGCGCGCACGGGGCGGGATTCGGACATCACTGTCTCCTAGGGGGTTCGGGGGTTCGGGCGATTCGGGGTCGATCAGTCCGTAGGGAGGTTGGGGACGGCACGGCTGAGACCGGCGGACACGTGCCCGGCAGCCTGGGCCAGCAGCGGGCCGTAGCGACGGATGTCCGCGGTCTCCACCCGGTAGCTCGGGATGACCAGGCTCAGGGCGGCGATTGTTCTGGCCTCCGAACGGATCGGCGCGGCCAGGGCCGTGACATCCGTTTCGACGCCGCGTTCGACGACCACGTAGCCGGTCTCCGGGGTATGCCCGGTGAGCACTTGCCCGGCCGCGGAGCGTTCGAGCGGCACGGTGCGGCCGACCCAGCTCGTGTGCCGCACCGAGTGGGTGCCCTCGACGATGGCGATGTAGAGCCCGGTGGCGTTGTGGCCCACGACGCTGAGGTAGACGGACTCGCCGGTCTCGGCGACGAGCCGCTCCATGGCCGGGCGGGAGAGGGTGACCAGCGACTCGCTGCTGAGCGACTGCGCGCCGAGCTGGATGATGCGGCTGCCCGGCAGGTAGGCGCCGTCGTCGGTCTTGTGCACGAAGCCGCGGGTCTCGAGCGTGCGCAGCAGGCGCAGGGCGGTGCTCGGTGCGAGGGCGACGGCGCGTGAGCTCTCCGAGAGCGTGAGCCCGTCGGCGTCGCAGATCACGGCGAGCAGGTCGAGGGCTCGTTCCACGGTTCGGGTGGACGACTCGGCCATGGGTGCTCTCCCGGTTCTCGTGCGGATGCTGATGTCATCCAGTAAAACTCAAGTGCCACTCTATGGCAAGAGGCGGATGGGGGACCCGTTCCCATTCACCGGGTCCAGGGCATGACCGCGAACACCGCCCACGTCCTCGCCGACTCCTCCACCTCTCGCGAACTTGTCTACGCCGCGGCGGGGAGTCGACGAGGGATGCTGCTCAGCCGGTGGGGTCAGTGACCTCCGCCGAGGTTGCCGGCGAGGCGGGCGTGGATATTGGTGCTGGCATCGTTCATACCGACGATCACGGCGCGTTTGCCGAGACGTTCATATTTGTTCGTGATGGAGTCGAGGGCTGCGACGGTGGAGGCGTCCCAGATGTGGGAGGCGGCCATGTCGATGACGATGCGGTCCGGGTCTTCTGCGTACTCGAACTGGGTGGTGAGGTCGTTGCTTGACGCGAAAAAGAGCGCGCCGGTCACGGTGTAGTACGCAGTCGGGACAGACTCATCATTGGACAAGCTGCGTTCAACGTCTACGAGGTGCGCCACCCGGCGGGCGAAGGCGACCATTGCCACGAGAACCCCGACGACTACGCCGATGGCGAGGTTGTGGGTAATTACGACCACGGCGACTGTGGCGACCATGACCGTAGTTTCGCTTTTTGGCATCCTCTGAAGTGTGGACAGACGGATGCTGTGCCAGTCGAAGGTCAGCACCGAGACGATGATCATCACGGCCACCAGGGCGGCCATGGGGATGATGGCGACGACATCGCCGAGAGCGACGACCAGGATCAGCAGGAATACGCCGGCAAGGAACGTGGAGATGCGGGTTCGGGCGCCGGAGGCCTTCACATTGATCATGGTCTGGCCGATCATGGCGCACCCGCCCATGCCGCCGAAGAAGCCGGAGAGCATGTTGGAGACGCCTTGACCCCAGGTTTCGCGGGTCTTGTGGGAGTGGGTGTCGGTGACCTCGTCGACGAGTTTGGCCGTCATTAGGGACTCGAGGATGCCGACCATGGCCATGGCCAGCGCGTAGGGGGCGATGATCGTGAGCGTCTCTGCGTTGAGGGGAACGTTTGGGATGAAGAGTTCGGGGAGGCTCTTGGGCAGTTCGCCCTGGTCGCCGACGGTGGGCACGTTGATTGCGATGGTGACGGTTGCGATGGTCAGCACCACGATGGCGACCAACGGGGCGGGGATAATCTTGGTGAACCGGGGCATGACGACCATGATGATGATCCCGATCGCCACCAGCGGGTACACCATGAACGGCACCCCGAGCAAATGCGGCAACTGTGCGATGAAGATGAGGATGGCCAAGGAGTTCACGAATCCGACCATGACGCTGCGCGGGATGAAACGCATGAGCTTGGCCACGCCCAGCACGCCCAGGATCACCTGCAGGAGCCCGGCCAGGATGACCGTGGCGATGAAATAATCCATGCCGTACTCGCGTGCTACCGGGGCGATCACTAGGGCGATGGCTCCCGTTGCGGCGGTGATCATCGCGGGGCGGCCGCCGAGGAACGCAATGGATACGGCCATCACGAAGGACGAAAACAGTCCAACCCGTGGGTCGACGCCAGCGATGATGGAGAACGAGATCGCTTCCGGGATCAGCGCCATCGCGACGACGAGGCCGGCGAGAGCTTCTCGGGTGAGGAGCCGC
Organism: Cryobacterium sp. M96; assembly: GCF_002929845.1. Lineage (GTDB taxonomy): Bacteria > Actinomycetota > Actinomycetes > Actinomycetales > Microbacteriaceae > Cryobacterium > Cryobacterium sandaracinum. The sequence goes on along the minus strand of NZ_PJJS01000053.1, from coordinate 199,407 downwards.
GGAGTTCGAAGTGCTGTCATCACCGATGGCTCGGCTTTGTAACGGTCGGGCGTGGGGGATTTTTGAGCGAGTGCCATGGGGCCTCCAGGGACGGGGCTCGCGGTGGCGGGCCAGAATAGGGCGAAGGGGAAGGGGAAGGGGAAGGGGAAGGGGTGCGCCCGGTGCGCACAATCATCCGCCGATACGGCGAGGATGGATGGTGGGCTGTCACACAATGTCAGCCGACGATCACAACTCTACCCTAACGTTAGGGTTATGTTCGAGTCCACGCATGAGAGGTCCCGCCATGTCACCGACTGAGCCAACGGCAACTATGCATATCGGCGAACTGGCCGAACGCACCGGACTGTCATTGCGAACCATCCGCCACTACGACGAAATTGGTTTGCTCAGGGCCTCAGGCCGGACTGATGGCGGCTTCCGTCTCTACACGGACGAAGATCTGGCCCGGTTGATCCTGATCCGGCGCATGAAGCCGCTGGGCTTCTCGCTTGAAGAAATGATGTCGCTCCTCAAGACCATCGACACACTGGATGGCGCCATCGAGGGCGCCGACATTGCCGCCGTGAGGTCAGACTTGGAGTCCTTCATTGCACAGGCCGAGGAGCGGCGCCAGGGGCTGCGGGATCAGCTCGCAATGGCCGACGAATTCCTTGCTCTCCTGCGCCAGCAGTGAGCTAGTGCCCTGCGGTGGACTCAGGTGGCTGAAGGTTTAGAACAGCTCACTTCCGCGAATTCATGGGACTCTGAGTAGTGTGACCCGCTGTCGCCCTGACGACCGCCGCTCGACCGAAAACGGCATCGCTGACGGTGACGACAGCTTTTTCGAAGAATGTCCTTGCCGTCGAATCCGCTGCAACATTTGAAGCCCGCGGACTCGGCAAGGCCGTGTTGTCCGTGAGCCTAAGCGTCTCTGACGACGAGCGGCTCAATGAAGTGCCGGGCGAGTGAGCCCCGCCGATCGAGATCGATGCCCCTCTGGCGCTGGAGCCGGGCACACTCACGATCCCGTTCGACACGGCGGACCTGGCCAGGCATTGTTCTGTCCGGGCGCGAGGTGGAAGCTGACACGTTGTCTTCATGGGTACGGGAACAGTTAGCCGCATTGGTCTGAACTCAGGTGGGACACCATGAGCGCCAGCCGCGTGCGCAGCGTCATCTACGGCGAAGCGTTGAAAGCTTTCCTCTATCGGCGCGAGGTCTCAGTCAAGCAACTCTCCGAACTCGTGCGGACGGCTCTGGCTGTCTGAAGAATTCAGCTGCGCGAGTCCGAGCGTTCGATCAGTCGACGTTGCCTGAACGAGCAGCCACACCCACGCCGAAACCCACGGCCTTGACCCAGCCAGTGTGCTGCGGGACTCGTGGAACGAACGAGAACGCGGCACCGCCGACGACGTCGGCCCCGTCTTCTCCCGCCGAATGGAACGACGTATCGAAACGGCCCCCGCCAACCTGGCGCCAGCAGTGGCCGGGCGTCCGCCGCAGTCGACGTGTTCCGCGACCGGTACGATATGGACCCGGCACAGACCGAGGCCATTCCCGCGGCGTACCGTGAGCGCGCGGTTGGTGCCGAACTCGCGGCGCGCGTAGCTACCCTGCAGAAGAAGCAGGCTCAGAGCACCCCGCCGAACGCTCGCGAAACCGGCCGGCATAGGCCGGACACCGCACTCGACGTGATGCGCGCCGCGAACCGGATTACGGCAGGTAAGCAGCGTAAAGCGCAACGCGCCGCCGGCCTCACCGTAATGCCGCTGCAGGCCACGCGCGGAGACCAGACGACACATTCCGATGACCAGCGTACCCGCGATGACGGCCGCGAACGGTAGAAAATCCGACGCCTCAATGCCGTCGAGCAAGGAAGTCCCGAGCCTCATTTGATCGATTTTCGAAACGACGCGAATTTGAAACTGCTGATCCTTGAGCACCCGGGCGATCGGGCAATCGCGCGACTTTCAGACCGCCCCGCGGTCCGTTCGGAGACATCCCGACCGAGAGCACCCGCCGACAGGAGTGGGTGCGCCTTGCCGCCGAAGTCGACGTGTTCCGTGACCGGTACAAGGTTGAACCGACCCAAACCCAGGCCATCCCTGATGGCGTACCATGAGCGCAGCGTTGGCGCGGAGCTCGCGGTACGAGTGGCGGACCTGCAAGAGAAGCAGGCTCAGAGCGCGCCGCCGAGCAAGTGCGGGGCCGGCCAGCAGATGCCGGCTACCGCGCTCGACGAGGTGCGCGATGCGCGCTGCCGGCCTGACCGTAAAGGCCCGCCCGGCTACCCGCGGCGACGAGTCGAAATCGACCGACGACCCTCGTACCCGTGCCGCCGGCCTCGAACGGTAAGACCGGCGAAACCTCCGCCAAGCTGAGGCGGGAGTCCCGTGTTCGCCCCGGAGCTACAGTCCTTGCGCCAGCCGGTAGTATGCCTGGTTCCATCGCACCTCACGGCCGAAGTCACGCAGTGTTGTGGACTGGTCGATCAGGAGGAGTTCGGTGTGAGCCATCTCGGCGTAGTCCTGGAAGACCTCGATGCCGACGGCAGTCGACATGACCGTGTGGTGGGCGGCGCCGGCGGTGAGCCAGGCGGCGGCGGAGGTGGCGAAGTCGGGCGCGGGGCGCCAGACGGCGCGGCCGACCGGGAGCTTCGGGAGTGCCTCGGTGGGCTCGACGACCTCGACCACGTTGGCGATGAGTCGGAACCGCTCGCGCATGTCACTCATCGCGACCACGACGGCGGGGCCGGGGGCGGCGTTGAAGACCAGGCGCACGGGGTCTTCGCGGTCGCCGATTCCGAGCGGGTGGATTTCGAGTGTGGGCTTCTCGGTTGAGAGCGCCGGGTTTACTTCGAGCATGTGGGCACCGAGGATCAGTTCGTCCCCGGGGGTGAGGTCATAGGTGTAGTCCTCCATCAGGCTCGCACCGCCGGGCAGGCCGGCGCCCATCACGTTGGCCACGCGCACGAGGATGGCCGTCTTCCAGTCGCCCTCCCCGGCGAAGCCGTAGCCCTGTTCCATCAGCCGCTGCACGGCGAGGCCCGGCAGCTGGCGGAGCGCGCCGAGGTCTTCGAAGCTAGTGGTAAAGGCGCTGAAGCCGCCGGCCTCGAGGAAGGACTTGAGTCCGATCTCGATCGCGGCACCGTATCGGAGCGACTCGTGGCGTTCGCCGCCCACGCGCAATTCGGGGGCCACGTCGTAGAGGTCTTCGTACTCCGCGACCAGAGCGGTGATCTCGGCATCCGTCGCCGCGTGCACGGCCTCGGCGAGTTCGTTGACCGGCCAGGTGTTCACCTGCACCCCGAAGCGCAGTTCGGCCTCGGTCTTGTCGCCCTCGGTGACGGCGACGTAGCGCATGTTGTCGCCGAAGCGGGCGAGCTTCATGCTGCGGGACGCGGCCCAACCGGCGGCCGCGCGGGTCCAGGTGCCGATCTGGTTTGTCACGGCCGGGTTGGAGACGTGGCCGACGACAGTCTTGCGGGACACGCCGAGACGGGTCTGGATGTAGCCGAACTCACGGTCGCCGTGCGCGGCCTGGTTGAGGTTCATGAAGTCGAAGTCGATCTCGCTCCAGGGCAGTTCGACGTTGGCTTGGGTGTGCAGGTGCAGCAGCGGCTTGGTCAGGGCGTCGAGCCCGGAGATCCACATCTTCGCGGGTGAGAAGGTGTGCATCCACGCGATCAGGCCGATCACCCGGTCATCCGAGTTCGCGTCGAGCGCCGCGCGGCGAATCGAGTCCGAGTCGGTGAGCACGGGCTTCCAGACGATTTTCACCGGGATGTCGCTGCTTGCGCCGAGCGCGTCGGCGATGGTCCTGGACTGCTCGGCGACCTGACGCAGGGTCTCCTGGCCGTAGAGGTTCTGGCTTCCGGTGAGGAACCAGACTTCGTAGTGATCGAGGGTGGTGGTGAGTGTTGGCATTAGCGCAGTGCTCCTTGCGGTGCTTGTCCGTAGACGTTCTGATAGCGGTTGAAGAGGGAGTCGATCGCGGCTTGCGGGATCGGGATGAGGTCTCCGCCCTGGCGGGCGAGGTGCACGGTGCGGGCGACGTCCTCGACCATCACGGCGGCCTTGACGGCGTCGCGGGCGTCCTTGCCGATCGTGAACGGGCCGTGGTTCTGCATCAGCACCGCGCGGGACCGGTGGCCGGTGAGGGCGTCGACGATGCCGCGGCCGATGGTGTCGTCACCGATGATAGCGAACCGGCCGACGGGCACGGGGCCGCCGAATTCGTCGGCCATCGCCGTGATCACGCACGGGATCTCTTCCCCGCGGGCGGCCCATGCGGTGGCGTAAGTGGAGTGCGTGTGCACGACTCCGCCCACCTCCGGCATGTTGCGATAGACGTAGGCGTGCGCGGCGGTGTCGCTCGATGGCGACCGGTCGGAACCGGGGGAGCCGGGAATGACGGCGCCCGCGAGGTCACACAGGATCATGTTCTCGGGCGTGAGGTCGGCGTAGTCGACGCCGCTGGGCTTGATCACGAAGAGGTCGGCGCCGGGCACCCGGCCGGAGACGTTGCCGCCGGTCCAGACCACGAGCCCGTAGCGGGTGAGCTCGCCGTGTAGGCGGGCGACGTCCTCACGGACACGAATGACAGCGGCGTCGACGGTGGGGCCGAAGCGGCTCATGCCGGCACCGCCGCCGAGTCGAGCGATGCGGCCGCATCGCGCTTCAGCGCCTTCAGTCGGTGCATGACGTCGTTCGCGCCCCGACCGAAGTAGTCGTGCAGGAGCGTGTACTCGGCGAACAGTTGGTCGTAGGCCGACGCAGACTCATCGTTGGGTGTGTACACGTTCTTGTTGAGCTTGCCCATGGCCTGGCCGGCCGCGCGCACATCGGGGTACGCGCCGGCGGCGACCGCCGCGTGGATGGCCGAGCCGAGCGCGGGCCCCTGCTCGCTGTCGATCGTTGAGATCGGCATCCGCAGAATATTGCTGTAGGTCTGCATCAGGAAGGCATTCTTGAGTAGCCCGCCGGCCACGATGAACTCGGTCACCGGCACGCCGCTCGCGTTGAAGGTCTCGACGATCGTGCGCGCGCCGAATGCGGTGGCCTCGAGCAGGGCCCGGTATATCTCCTCGGGCCGGGTGGTGAGGGTCGTGCCCAGCACGAGGCCGGAGAGTTCATGGTCGACGAGCACTGAGCGGTTGCCGCTGTGCCAGTCGAGGGCGATCAGCCCGTGCCCGCCGACGGGCTGGTCCTTGATCAGCTCGGTGAGGTGCTGGTGCACGCTCAGGCCCGCCGCCTCCGCCGCGGCGAAGTAGCGGGCGGGGACCTGGTTGTTGACGTACCAGGCGAAGATGTCGCCCACGCCGGACTGCCCGGCCTCGTAGCCGTAGAGTCCGGAGACGATGCCGCCGTCGACGACCCCGCACATGCCGGGAACCTCCGCGAGCCGGTCCGAGTTCATCACGTGGCAGGTCGAGGTGCCCATGATGGCCACCATCTGGCCCGGCAGCACGGCCTGGGCGGCCGGGCCGGTGACGTGAGCGTCGACGTTGCCGACCGCCACGGCGATGCCCTCCGGCAGTCCGGTCCAGGCGGCGGCCTCCGCGGAAAGAGTGCCGGCGGATGCGCCCAACTGCCCGATCTCATGAGCCACCTTGTCGACGGCGAACCGCGCGAAGCCGGGATTGAGAGCGGCAAGGAAATCCTCGCCGGGGTAAGCGCCGTCCTGCAGGATGCCCTTGTAGCCGGCGGTGCAGGCGTTGCGCACATAGTGGCCGGTCAACTGCCAGACGATCCAGTCTGCCGCCTCGACCCAATGGTCCATCCGGGCGTAAAGTTCCGGGTCTTCCTCCAGCAGCTGGAGGCCCTTCGCGAACTCCCATTCGCTGGAAATCAGGCCACCATAGCGTGGCAGCCAACTCTCGCCGCGCTCGGCCGCGAGCTGGTTGATCCGGTCGGCCTGGGGCTGTGCCGCGTGGTGTCTCCATAGCTTGACGTAGGCGTGCGGGTGCCCGGCGTACTCCGGCAGCTCGTTCAGCGGGGTGCCGTCGGCGACGACGGGAACCATGGTGCAGGCGGTGAAGTCGGTGCCGATGCCGATGACGCGGGCCGGGTCGATGCCCGCGTTGGCGATGGCGGCCGGCACGGCGCTCTTCAGCACGGCGACGTAGTCCTGCGGAACCTGCAACGCCCACTCCGGCGGCAGCGTCGCGCCCGTGGCAGCAAGGGTGGTGTCCATGACTGCGTGGGGATAGTCGAGCACGGCCGAGCCGAGTTCGGCGCCGTCAGAGACTCGCACGACGACCGCCCGGCCGGAAAGGGTGCCGTAGTCAACACCTATGACGTAGGACTCGGGGCTGGCTGGTGTCTGCGCATCTGGTTGTGCTGCGGTCTCACTCATGAATCGACTCCCTTGCCGGAACGCGGATACAGAACGTCAACTTCGTCTGAGATTCACCGTCGATAACTGTTGGCGTTAGTGAATGTTAGCGCACTATCAAGTGCTGTCAATCGATGATGGGCGCCCTGTCTGGTTGACAAGTCTGCCATTGACGGGGCTGATATCCGCTCCCTTCAGGCCTTTATGACACCAGGCATGGTGCGCTAACATGTCTGAATCGGGGATTTTCTTTTCGGGAGGGGGTGCGCATGGGCAGGGAACCTCGACCGGGCGGCCGCAGCGTGCGCATGATCGACGTGGCGAAACTCGCCGGAGTGTCGCAACAGACTGTGTCTCGCGTCGTCAATGAACACAACAATGTCAGTCCGGACGTGCGCGAACGGGTCGAACGGGCCATCACGCAGTTGCGCTACAACCGCAATTCCGCCGCACGCGCCCTCGCCACGAACCGGTCCATGAACCTGGGCGTGGTCTCCTACTCCCTCCCGGTGCACGGTTCAGCCCTGGTCCTCTTCGGGATTGCCGAGGAGGCGCGGCGCAACGGCTACGCCACGAGCCTGGTGAGCATTCCCCAGGTCGATTCGGCCGACATTCGTGCCGCGCTGGACACGCTCGTCGCGGACGCGGTGGATGGGATCATCGTGCTCGCCCCCATGACGGCAGCCGTCGAGGTGCTGCGGGCACTGGACCCCGACGTTGCGATCGTGCGGTTCGAACAGGGCTCACCGGCAAGCTCGACGGCCGTGTCGATGGACGATGTGCTCGGCGCGCGACTGGCAACCCGGCACCTGATCGGGCTGGGTCACGAAACCGTTTGGCACGTGGGAGGCCCACCCGGCTGGATGGCCTCGGAGGCGCGGCGTGCTGGGTGGCTGTCCGAACTCGCTGCGCACCACCGCACGGTCAATCCCGAGTTTCGTACCGACGACTGGACGGCCGATTCCGGCTACCGGGCAGGCTTGGAGATCGCCGATGATTCCTCTATCACCGCGGTTCTGGTGGCCAACGACTCGATGGCCCTCGGCGTGATCAAAGCGCTTTACGAGCGGGGCGTCCAGGTACCCGGCGATGTGAGCGTTGTCGGCTTCGACGACATGAGCGAGGCCCGCTACTTCCAGCCGAGCCTCACGACCGTCCGCCTCGACTTCAACGAGGTCGGCCGGCTGGCGGTTGAGCGGGTGCTTCGCCTGATGGGCGGCGAGCCCGCGGAGCTGATCCCCGTCATTCAACCCGAGCTGATGGTTCGGGGGAGCACTGCGACCCCGCACCCCTGACCTGACCGTGCGGGCGGTAGATGCAACGTTGTAAAATGTGGTCGGATGTCGACGCATTCGTCAATCGCACACTTAAGGAGTCCTCATGGCGGCAACGCTGCACGACGTTGCGAGGATCGCCGGGGTCTCTATCAAGACGGTCTCCAATGTCATCAACGACTACCCACACATCCGGCCGTCGACCAAGCAGCGCGTCGTTGAGGCGATTGCGGAACTCGACTATCAGCCCAACCTGTCGGCCCGCAGTCTGCGCTCCGGGCGCACGGGTGTGATCGGGCTCGCCGTGCCGGAGCTGTCGCTCAGCTACTTCGCGGAACTCGCGGACGCCGTGATCCGCTCCGCCGAGCGCCACCACATGACCGTGCTGATCGAACAGACCGGTGGCGACCGCCGACGGGAGATCGAGCTGCTCTCCAGCCCGCGCCGACAGATGACCGACGGCCTGCTCTTCAGCGCCCTCGGCATGGACAGCGACGACTCCGAGTACCTGCGGGTGGGCTATCCGCTCGTGCTGCTGGGTGAGCGCATCTTCGGTGGCCCGACGGATCACGTCACGATGCGCAACGTGGACGCCGCGAGGGCCGCGACCGAACACCTGATCAGTCAGGGGCGCCGGCGCATCGCCATTATTGGCGCGCACGAGGGGGAAATCATCGGATCGGCCGGTCTGCGTCTTCGGGGCTACCGCGAGGCACTTGAGGCTGCCGGCATCCCGTTCGACCCTGCCCTGGTCGGATATACGACGCTGTGGCACCGATCGAACGGCGCGTCCGCGATGCGCGACCTCCTCGCGTCGGGGGTGCGATTCGATGCCGTCTTCGGGCTCAACGACACCCTGACCCTCGGCGCCATGCGGGTGATGCAGGAGGCAGGTCTGCGCATCCCGGAGGATGTCTCGACGATTGGCTTCGACGACCTCGACGAGGCCCAGTACAGCCTGCCGACCCTCTCCACCGTCGATCCCGGCCGGGAGGAGATTGCCGAGACCGCCGTGCGAATCCTGCTCGAACGCATCGCGGAGACGAACCCGGCCGCCCCGCCCCGGGAGGTGCTGGCCGATTTCCGCGTGGTTGAACGTGAGTCCACGGTGTCCCTCACCGCTTGACCGCCTGTACTCGGAGAAATCTCGGCAATTCGCTTGACAGCAAGCCTCTGGACTCGCAATGATAAATTTACAACGTTTACCTACAACGTTGTAAATTTGCCAGCAACGGCCCGCGCCCCCCGCTGGTGTCTCGGATTGACCGCACCAACTCCTGCACCACTCAGCCGCCTCGCGCGCTGATCACAGTACGAACAACGGTGTTCCACCACCGTGAGAGGAAACCAAAAAACATGAAGGTCAAGTTCATGGCCGCGATCGGCGTCATCGCCGTCGCCGCCGCCGCACTCACCGGATGCTCCGCCGATGGCGCCGCATCGAAGTCGAAGCCGGAAGCCTCCTGCACGAACAAGATCGTGAATAAGGAAGCACCCCAGGTCACGGTCTGGGCCTGGTACCCCGCGTTCGAAGAGGTCGTAGACGTGTTCAACACCAGCCACGACGACGTGCAGGTCTGCTGGACGAACGCCGGCCAGGGCAACGATGAATACACCAAGTTCTCCACCTCGATCGAGTCGAAGTCCGGCGCCCCGGACGTCATCATGCTTGAGTCCGAGGTGCTCTCGAGTTTTACCATCCGCGATGCCCTCGTCGACCTCACGGAATACGGCGCCAACGACGTGAAGGACAAGTACACCGAGGGCTCCTGGAAGGACGCGTCGAGCGGCGACGCCGTCTATGCCATCCCGGTCGACGGCGGCCCGATGGGAATGCTCTACCGACAGGATCTTTTCGACCAGTACGGTATTCCCGTTCCCACCACCTGGGCCGAGTTCGCGACCGCGGCGCAGGCCCTCAAGACCGCCGGCTCCGATGGCGTGCTCGTCAACTTCCCCACCAACGGCCGGGCCTTCAACCAGGCTCTCTTCGCCCAGGCCGGATCTGTGCCGTTCACCTACGACTCGACTAGCCCGATCGACATTGGCATCGCCGTTGACGACCAGGGATCGAAGGACGTGCTGAACTACTGGAACGACCTCGTACAGAAGGGTCTTGTCACAACCGACGACGCCTTCACCGCCGACTACAACACCAGCCTGGTCGACGGCACCTACGCCGTCTACCTCGCCGCGGCGTGGGGACCCGGCTATCTGCAGGGGCTCTCCGACGCCGACACGGGGGCCGTCTGGCGCGTCGCCCCGCTGCCGCAGTGGGACACGGCCAACCCTGTGCAGGTCAACTGGGGTGGTTCGACCTTCGCCGTGACCAGCCAGGCCACGGACAAGGAGCTCGCCGCCCAGGTAGCCATCGAGATCTTCGGCACAGACGAGGCGTGGAAGATCGGCGTCGAAAAGGGCGCACTGTTCCCCTCCTACACGCCGATGCTCGACTCCGAATACTTCGTCAACCTTGAGTACCCGTTCTTCGGTGGACAGCAGATCAACAAGGAGGTCTTCCTGACTGCAGCTGCCGGCTACGGCGGCGCGACGTTCAGCCCGTTCCAGAATTACGCCTACGACCAGCTCACCGAGGAGCTTTACTCCATGGTGCAGGGCGAACAGGACGGTTCGCAGGCGCTCGACGACCTGCAGGCCACCCTCGTGAAGTACGCGGCCGAGCAGGGGTTCACGGTCGCCAAGTAAGGCGGCTCACACCGCACCCGCTGTCGGCCGGTCGCACTGGCTGGCCGACAGCATCCCTCAGCCCATCTGGGCTTCGCTTGGAAAAAGGATGAATTCATGGCACTCACGCCTGCGGCCACCAAGGCGGCCCCGCCGCTGCCGGTTCGGAAGCCGCGAAGAAACAGCATCGATCTGATGGACCGCAAGCGCCAACGCTGGGGCTGGCTGTTCGTAGCCCCGTTCGGTATCGTCTTCCTCACCTTCCTGGTGGCACCGCTCGCTTACGCGTTCTGGATGAGCCTGCACACGAGCACCCTAGCCACCGGCACGACCTTCACCTGGTTCGCGAACTACGTGAAAGCCTTCACCGACCCGATCTTCCTCGGCGGACTCGGACGGGTCGGCCAGTTCGCGCTGATTATGATCCCCGCCCAGATGATCGTCGCCCTCGTGGCTGCGCTCGTGCTCGACAACCTCTCCACCGCCCTGTCGAAGTTTTCCCGACTGATGATCTTCGTGCCCTACGCCATCCCCGTCGTGATCGGGGCGTTGATGTGGGGCTTCCTCTACAGCCCCCGTTTCGGACCGGCCACCGATATCTTCGGCCTCGTCGGCCTCGCCGCGCCCGACTTCCTGTCCCAGGGCAGCATCTTCGCGAGCCTCGTCAACATCGTCACCTGGCAGTGGGCCGGCTACTACATGATCATCATCTACGCAGCCCTCCGCGGTATCGACCCGGCGATCTACGAAGCCGCCCGGCTGGACGGCGCGAATGGCCGGCAGATCGCCCTCCGAGTCAAGGTGCCGATGATCTCCTCCTCGATGGTGATGGTGCTGATCTTCTCCCTGATCGGCACCCTCCAGTTCTTCACCGAACCGCAGGTGCTGCGCGCCGTCGCCCAGGGTGCCATTCCTGTCTCCTACACACCGAACATGTACGCGTACTCGCTTGCCTTCTCCTACAGCCAGTTCAACTACGCCGCGGCGATCTCGTTCGCGCTCGGCATCGTGGTCTTCATCGGTTCCTATCTCTTCCTCTTCCTCACCCGCAAGCAGAGCGGACTCAAATAATGGCGATTCTCACGCCCCGGAGGGATGCCGCCGTGCAGCCCAGCCAGGTCGACTCAGGCTCCCTCATACGCCGCCGTAACACCACGCGCGACGGTGGCAGACGGATTGGGTCGCACGTCCTGTTGCTCATCCTCGTGATCTACTTCATCACCCCGTTGTGGTGGCTCGCCGTGGCCGCGACCAAGGACACCGCTGGGCTCTTCAGTGGTACTGGTGGGCCGCTCTGGTTCGATCAGAACTTCAACCTGTGGAACAACATCGCGGGGCTGTTCGAACACCAGGGCGGCATCTACTGGCGCTGGTTGGGCAACTCATTCTTCTACGCGTTCACCGGCGGAATCGGCGCCACCATCCTCGCGGTGCTCGCCGGCTACGGCTTCGCGAAGTACCGGTTCCGCGGGCGCAACGCCTTCTTCTCGCTGCTGCTGGGCGCCGTGATGGTGCCCATGACGGCGCTTGTGATCCCGACCTTCGTGCTGCTGAGCAACTTCGGCCTGGTCAACACGATCTGGGCCGTCATCCTGCCCTCGCTGCTGAGTCCTTTCGGCGTCTACCTGATGAGGGTTTACACGCAGGATGCCATTCCGGATGAACTGCTCGACGCCGCCCGCGTTGACGGAGCCGGCGAACTGCGCACCTTCTTCCAGGTGGCGCTGCCGCTGCTGCGGCCCGCCATCGTCACGGTACTGCTGCTCTCGGTGGTCGGTACCTGGAATAACTTCTTCCTGCCGCTGGCCGTGCTCAGCGATCCAAACCTGTTGCCTGTGACTGTCGGACTCAACAACTGGCAGGCGCTGTCCAACGCCGGAGCCGGCGGCGAACAGGTCTGGAACCTGATCGTCACGGGGGCCTTCGTCTCGGTGCTCCCGCTCATCATCGCGTTCCTCTCCCTACAGAAGTACTGGCAGGGTGGCCTCTCGCTCGGCGCACTCAAGTAGGCGGCGGCCCGGGCCCCGGACATCCGTCATTCGCACTCTCCCACGTCTTGACCAGCACGAAGAAAGAAACACCATGTCTACCGCCAGCCTCACCCTCGACCCGCACTTCACGGTCGGAGCCATCAACCGCCGCCTGTTCGGATCGTTCGTCGAACACCTCGGCCGGTGCGTCTACGACGGCATCTATGAACCCGGGCACGCCTCGGCCGACGCGGAAGGATTCCGCGAAGACGTGATCGACCTCGTCAAGGAACTCGGCGTGTCGGCGATCCGCTACCCGGGCGGCAACTTCGTTTCCGGCTTCCGCTGGGAGGACAGCGTGGGCCCGCGGGCTGCGCGGCCGACCCGGCTCGACCTGGCCTGGCATTCCACCGAGACCAACCAGATCGGCCTGCATGAGTTCTCGTCGTGGCTGGAGAAGGTCGGCAGCGAGCTCATGCTCGCCGTCAACCTCGGTACCCGGGGTGTGGCGGAAGCGCTTGACCTGCTCGAATACGCCAACCTCGGCAACGGCACGGACCTCGCCGAACGTCGGATCGCCAACGGGAAGCGGGATGCTTTCGGCGTGAAGATGTGGTGCCTCGGTAACGAGATGGACGGCCCGTGGCAGCTCGGCCACCGCTCGGCCGACGACTACGGCAAGATCGCCTCCCGCGCCGCGAAGGGGATGCGCCAGCTCGACCCATCGGTCGAACTGGTGGTCTGCGGCTCCTCAAGCGCGCAGATGCCGACCTTCGGCGAGTGGGAACGCGTTGTGCTCGGCCACACCTATGACGACGTCGATTACATCTCTTGCCACGCCTACTACGAGGAGAAGAACGGCGACCTCGACTCCTTCCTGGCCTCCGGCGTCAACATGGACCGTTTCATCGAATCGGTCGTCGCGACCGCCGACCACGTGAAGGCCGTTCGGGGGAGCGACAAGACCATCAACATCTCCTTCGACGAGTGGAACGTCTGGTATATCGACCGGTTCGAGGGCGTCGACAAGATCACCGGAATCGACAATTGGCCGGTCGCGCCGCGCCTGCTAGAGGACTCCTACACGGTGGCGGATGCCGTGGTGTTCGGCAGCCTGCTGATCTCACTGCTCAAGCATGCCGACCGCGTGACGAGCGCGTCGCTCGCGCAGCTCGTCAACGTGATCGCTCCGATCATGACCGAGCCGAACGGGCCGGCCTGGCGGCAGACGACCTTCTTCCCGTTCGCGGTCACCTCGCGGCTCGCCACAGGGGTCGCCCTCGAGGTCAAGCTCGAGGCAGAGCACTACGACACCGAGGTATACGGCACCGTGCCGCTCGTCGACGCGGTCGCGACCCACGACGCGGCGACCGGGGGGACATCCGTGTTCCTGGTGAACCGTTCGCAGATGGAGGACGCGACGATCACGATCGATGTCGCCGCGCTCGGGCCCGTGGGCATCGTCGAGGTGCAGACCCTAAGCGACACGGATGTCTACGCCGCGAACACGCTCGAGGCCCGCGACCGCGTCGGCCTGGCCACCAACGCGTCGGCGCTGTGCGCGAACGGAGTGGTCACGCTCACTCTTCCGCCGGTCTCCTGGACGGCCCTCGAACTGCGGGCGGAGTGACCGAGTCGTCATGAGCGAAGAGGGTGTGATGGCTGCGGCGCCTTCAGGGGCCCAGTACGAAATCACCGGCCACGGCTACCGTGCCGTCGTGACGGGGACCGGAGCCACCCTGCGAGTGCTGCAGTATGACTCACGGGACCTGATCGTCAGCTTTGCGGAGGATCAGCCGATGGTGAACTTCCGCGGGGTGCTCGCCGCGCCCTGGCCCAACCGGATCGCCGACGGGCGGTACCACCTCGACGGGGTGACCCAACAGCTGCCGATCAACGAGCCCTCGCGCGAGTGCGCCCTGCACGGGCTCGTCTACGACCGTGCCTGGCGACTAGTGCACCACAGTGACAGCGAGGTGGTGCTGGGCCTCCGGCTACCCGTCGGCGACGGCTACCCGTTCCAGCTCGACCTCCTAGCCCGCTACTGGCTCTCACCGGTTGGGCTCACGACGTCAATCGAGGCCACGAACGCCGGCACCGGCACGGCTCCATACGGAGTCTGCCCGCACCCCTACCTGCGCGCAGGCGACTCGCCGCTGCACACCTGGCAGCTCAGCCTGCCAGCCGAGCGATACTTGCGGGTCACACCCGACCGGTTGTTGCCCGACGGCCTCGCCGACGTCGTCGACGGCCCGTTCGACTTCCGCCAGCCGTGCCCGATCGGCTCTGTGCAGATCGACCACGCCTTCACCGGGCTCGTGCGCGACTCCGACGGCGTTGCCACCGTCGAGCTGCGCGATACCGACGGCAGCGGCGTGGCCATGAGTTGGGGAACGGACTGCCCCTGGCTACAGATCCACACCGCGGACTTGCCGACGCCGGGGATGAACCGGCTCGGCCTGGCCGTCGAGCCGATGACCTGCGCGCCGGACGCCTTCAATTCCGGGACCGACCTCATCTGGCTGTCGCCGGGCGCGTCCCACCGGGCGAGCTGGGTCATCGCCGCCCTGGCGTAGCGGCGGTTGGCAGGGAGGATACCCAAGGACCGACGCTGAACACTGCTGCGGCACTGCGCGCCACCTTAACCGGTTTCACGTCCGGAGCACAATCTTGACGACAATCCCCGAGTCCAAGGAGTTATGACATGACAACTACCCCCGCACAGCAACTGTGCGACGCCGGCGTTTCCATCTGACTGGACGATCTCTCCCGCGGCCGCCTCCGGACCGGCAGCCTCCGGAAGCTGATTGAGCAGAAAACCGTTACCGGTGTCACCACCAACCCCAGCATCTTCCATGCCGCCATCACATCGGGTACGGAATATGACGCGGCTATCTCGCAGAAGGCAGCAACTGGCACCAGCGTCGAGGACACCGTCTTCGAGCTCAGCACGGAAGCCGTTGCCAACGCCTGCGACGTCTTCCCCACCATTTATGATTCGACGCATGGGGTCGACGGCCGGGTGTCCATAGAGGCCGAACCCGACCTCGCGAGCTGCAAATACGCGAGCCGGGGAGTCCGAACGAAAAAGCCCCGGCATGTATCGCCAAGGACAGACGAGCATGAGTACCGGGGCTAATCGTTGGAGTGGGAGGACTCCGAGCCATAACGGCACCCGCGTGTCGCCCGTTGATCATTCCGCCGCGCCTAGTGACGGTAAGTTCGTGGCTTGGTCGCGGGTTTCGCACCGGTCAGCTCCGGCGGACCCACTGTTGTTGTGATGGGTCCCAGGCCCCGTCCTCGATTTCGGCGCTCAGGGCTGGCAGCAGCATCGCGTCGACCAGGGAGAGCGCATCTTCATGGTCGAGGAAGTCGCTCTGGCCCTGACCCCGTCGAGTGGACACCTCACAAGAGAGAATGTTCACTTTGGCAAGATCACGTCGGGACTTCACCCCTGAGTACAAAGACGAGGCCGTGAAGCTGGTTTTAACCACCGGCAGGGCTGTCCCAACTGTCGCCCGCGAGCTCGGAGTCAACGAGGCCACTCTGGGCCGCTGGGTGAGCGCGTTCAAGGCTCGGAACGAGACTGGGCAGACCGAGGTGACGGGGTTTGAACGAGCCGAGTTGCTGCGGCTACGCAAGGAAAACGCGGACCTGAAGATGGACAGGGCGTTCTTGAAAAAAGCGTCCATCTTCTTCGCCCAGGAAGCATCGGATACGAGCGTCTTGCGTTCGAACTGATGCTGGCGGAGAAGACCAACTTCACCATCACCCGCATGGTCCGCCTCCTCGAGATCTCCCGCTGGGGCTACTACGCCTGGATCGGCGGAGCGCCGTCGCCGGCGTCGATTCGCCGGGTGCACATCGAGCAGAAAGTCTCCTGCTTCCACGGCGATTCCGACGAGGTCTACGGCGCCCCCGGGATCCTGGCCGATCTACGTGCGGACGGGGAGATCATCTCCCGCAAAACCGTCGCCGCGACCATGCGCCGCCTGGGATTGGCGGGCATCTGTCCGAAGAAGTGGAAGACGACCACCATCATCGACGCTCACAGCCGCCGCGTCATCGGGTGGGCCATCGCGGACCACATGCACACCGACCTCATCCAGGATGCCTCACGGTGGCCATGGTTCCGTGCGGGGACCGCCCGGCGACGGTGATCGTCCACTCGGACCGTGGCACCCAGGGCGTCGGAACAGATCACTCTCTTCGCGGCCAAGAATGGCATCACCCGGTCGATGGGATACACCGGGATCTGCTGCGACAACGCCATGGCCGAGAGCTTCTTCGCGACCCTGAAAACCGAGTTCTACTACCGCCGGGTTTGGCCCACCCGAGCCCGCGCGATCCGCGGCGACGCGGACTGGATCGAGGACCGCTACCGCCGGCACTCCTCGATCGGGCACGTCACGCCAGTGGACTTCGAAATGCAATACTCGTCACAGGCCGCAGAGATCCAACTCGCCGCTCAACCCGTGTCCACTCTCCGGGGTCAAGGCCATGTGTGGCTCGACCCTACTTCGTGAAAGTTGAGATCACACGCAAAGCCTGAACGACCCTTGTTGCCGCGCATCATCACCGCAATGATGGATTTATGGCAGATAAGCAGAACGATGTCGATGAGATCTGGGATGACTGGAAAGACGCGGTCACGATGACCGCCAGTGAGATCAAATCGTGGCTCGACACGGACGAATCCAAGGAGGTCGGACAAAAAATCGATGGCAGCGGAGAGTCCATCGGGCACAAGTCCGGTCGCAGGATCGTGACAATTCTTGGAACGAAGAAAGCCGATCTGACTGCGTCCGATGTCGAACACATGCATAAGGTGGTCAGCTACGTGAAGCGGCACAGGGCACAGGGACCGGATTCTGATATCGAGCACTCACGATGGCGATACTCGCTGATGAACTGGGGAAATGATCCACTGAAGAAGGTATGACGTAATAGAAAGGTGCGGAGTTCACCAAGCGCGCCGCTGCAGGAGCGCCTGTTTCATCATGGGGCGGGTTCGGGAGGTGCGACGATTTCGGTGAATCCGGCTCGGTGGAACATGAAAACGGGGTTCCGACAAATCTCACAAGCAGCGTTTTGGCGCACCTGTATATAGGCGTGTTCAGCGCCGACGCAGCGTGGTTCGTCCTGTGCGTCGTGGCGTTTGGGACTGCCCCGCCGACGCAACGATCGCTGAAAAGGGTCTCGCACGAGCACCACCGCACCGATCCCCCGGAAGCTGGTCAACGTCCCCGCCTGGATCTCCTCCTCCCCGCGGGGCACTACGCTGCACCTGCCCGAGCACTGGCACTGTGAGAAACCCTGGACGGCCCTGTTCGACCAGAACTTCCGCCCACGACAACCCGCCTAATCGGACCAACCAACCAACCAGCCAGCATCGGCATCAACTGGAGTGCCAGGGATCACCCCGGGCCGCGAGACCCAGACCTCACCCGCACTTGAATCTCCCCAAGCCCGCCAAACCGAAATCAGGACTCGCTCAGGGGCACACCGGTGGATTGAGGCTAGGAGTCAGCGGCCCCCACGCCCGATAGACCTCAGAGCCGCGTTCACGCCGAGGGCTGTCCGGGCGCGGGCGCGGGGTGCAGGTGCTGCGTGTTCACGGGCTTCAAGTTCGACCACGTCTGCCTTCTATCGCATTTGCGCGGCGCAGATCCAACTTGTCACGCTTGCGGAGCTCCTGATCACAACGGCGCACGACGTAGAAAACCAAGCTGACGACCATCAAAACAACAACGATCACGGCGACGATCCACAACACATCGGCGGTATCCATTCGTGTTCCGCCCTTGGTAACGCAGGCGTTGGCGGTCTAGATGGCTTTCCTGAAAATGCGCTTCGCATGCTAGCCCCCCGGGTGCACTCCCGCAGGTGTGTACATACGAGTTGATGCATATGATCATTGCGGAAACGAAAGGAATGAAAACTTGAGCGGCACTGACAAATTCAAGAATGACGGAGAAAAAGTCATCGGTATGGCTAAAGAAGCGGCGGGTGATGCCACGGACAACGGCAAACTCCAAGCCGAAGGCAGGGCCGATCAAACAAAAGCCGACCTGAAGCAGGCCGGCGAAGACATCAAAGACGCCTTTCGAGGTTGATCATCATCGCGTCCGAACGGCAGCGCCAGGACCGAGAGACTCCTCGGAGGATCGCGCGGCGCGCCGTCATGCTTATCGTTCGCCGCTACCGACAAAACTCGGAGATTAGAGGATCAGCATGAATGGCAATGGCAGCACCCAGAATGAACCGATTGAGGCCCAGCACTCTCAATCGGATGACTACAAGGTCGCGGGGATTCTCGCACAGGAGGAGGCAGACCTCGCTGGCCACAGCGAGCCCCAAGTTCTCGACGCGTTGCGTGAACGATTCGCAAATACTGGTTACACCCTGAGCGAGGCAGCTCTCCAGGACCATGCACGTCGTATTGCCGGACTGCACCCGAATGATTTCTCAAGCAAGTGACCGTGACTAAGTAGCGGCACGCGGCGGCAAATTTTTTTGGATGCCAATAGGAGCCAGCGAAACCAGGCGGCGATGCAAATGTCTCGTTAACTCAGGACGCGGCCAGTATTTGACTTGAGCGACACTCCGAAGTGCGCTTCGACGCTGCCCGTATTCCCCGGGTGAGCCCACCTTCGTTTCTCTGCCCCGTCGCAGCTATGGCCTGGAGAATCTTGGCCCGGCGTCATCTTGAACTTGAAATGGTACCCACCGGACCTGCCTCTCGCTCGCGCCACTGCGAGCCCGGTAACGGTGTGCTCCGAAATGAGTGGTCGCTCTGATTCGGCCAGGCCGCGAAGATCCCGAATACGATCTTTCCGGGGTGACGTCCGTCTGATCTGACCGGTGTGTACCCGGCGCCTACGACTCGGTCAATGGCAGTGACGGGGACGAAATTATCGAACTTACATGCGACGTTGTCCTCATCACTGATGTGCTGATGAGCCATCCGGGGACCGGGACTCATCCGAGCAGAGTGGTATCCGTTTCTCGGGCCAGGCACTCGGTCTGAGCGTGAAACTCGGCGTGGTGTTCCGCTGTCCTAATAATGATGGACCAAGGCGACCCGTCCAGTCCCGACAACTTCGTCGCATTTTGCCAGACGTACAGCCACAGGCCGAGCATGGCCTCGTCGACCGCGGCCGGGGTCTTTAGATGGTGGTTGCAGATCGCAAACGTCGTGACGCTCAAGTGGTCGTAGATCAGGCCGAACGCGGCCTGATTACCGGAAGCCATGCTGAGCATCAGCGTCTGCTGATCAGATGCCTCAGACTTCGGCGTCACTGCACTGGTCCGCTTCGATAGCTCGCGTCCGTTGACATTGTGCTGCACATAGGATCTCCACTGCTGAAATGCCGAGGCTCGTGACACGTGGTGAAACTTGATTATGACCAAGTGATCTACGTGCGATACAGGTTGAGGTCATCGCGACACTAGCACTCGCTGCCGGTCTGGGGCTGTCTCCTGAACGGTTGAGTCGTGATTCGAGAAGATATCAGTGCCGGACACCGACGCCTCACCGGAATTTACAACGCCGGTGGAAGCGAACACGGACTTTCCACATTTCTGCTGACTACCGCAGAAGTCGCAGGCCATATTGGCCAACTCCTCTCGGCCGACGACGACTGGCCGATCAGTGGCCTCACCCAGCCTCACCCAAGAGGAAGTGGTCCTCCTCCTCGGCGAAATCAGCGGTTGGGGAGCCTACGATGCACGGCTATTGGTCATGCCACCGGACGCCTCGGTTCCGAACACCGTAAGGGGTTCGGCTACCGTATCTCTGCCAGCGCGGGGCTGCGAAGGGGGTTCAACCGACTTACGGTCCAGATGACGGCGGCGAAAATGACGGTGGCAACAGCGATAGCAAGGGCATAGAGCGCGACGATGCCGTATCCCTGTGCCGGGTTCAAGAAGGGGTAAGGCACCCATCCGTCGGTTGCCCCGCGGAGGAGCACGACCATGATCCACACGATGGGGTAGATGAGGGCAATCCATAGTTCGTTCCATCGGAGTGGGCTGCGGTCGTTGAAGATCAGCCAATCGAGGGCTGCGTAGAGGGGCAGGACGACGTGCAGCACGGTGTTGGCCCAGGCCAGAGAGACGCCTCCTTCGAGCCCGGCGAGCAGCAAGTTGTAAACGAATCCGGTGATAACTATGTAGGTTGTGGCACACCCGCGCGCTAATACCAAACGTAGGGATTGGTGTCTCCCGGAGAAGGAAACGAAGGCGGAGACTGCCAGCACAATGACCACAATGATGTTGCTCTGCATCGTGAAAAACCCAAAAAAGTTGAAGGGGTTGATCGTGGCGTGGGTGGCTGTGTCGAAGAATGTCGACACGATCGCCGCTATGCCGAGGAGCACGATGGTCAGGCGAAGTGAAGGAGCAAGGAGTTTCATATTTCGTCTCTGATCGGTGGTGCGGGTGCTGTGCACCTCTGTGTCAAGAATCCTAAGGGCTGCGACTTACACGGCAGATGCCAGTGCTGGGGAACTGATGCCCCTGAATTTGATTTCACGGCCCGGGGTGCATGCGCGAAGGATCGATGGGGCCATTAGCTCCCAGGCCTTTCGGTCGCTGGCGCACGAGCCACGACCGCGGTTCCCTGCGGGACCTGGACGGGTCGGCCAGGCATTCGCCCGGCTCGCGCGGCGTGACTATGTCAGTCGCGAAGCAGCGCATCGCAGCGAACGCATCCGAGAGCGCGCTGCTCCTTTTCCTGCCCAAGGGCGCAGTGGTGTTGACCATGACGCGGACAGCGTTTGAGAACTCCGGCCGTGCAGGCGAGTTCGGGCAGCACTGCTACGCGCCCGACTTCTATAGCTTCGAAAACACCCTCGTCGACAAATGATCGGGCACCTGGCCCGGAATCTCAGGGGTGCAACAACCTAAGTATCGAGACTGTCGCTGCGGTGCGTCCCGCTAGAATTCCACGCCTTAGGCGGCATCAACGCGGGCACGATCCTGGCGGTTGTGCCCTTGCGGCGGTAGAGGTGTCCTTGCTCAGGGTCGCCGTCCATGACGCTGGCGTCGGCTTGAATGATGGCGTGCCAGAGGGCCTTGAACCGGGCGACTTCTCCCGGGTGGAGCCACCAATGGGCGCACCACGGTATGGGTTTAGTTCCGACGACCTCGACAGTGGCGAGGTGGCTGGTGAGCCAGTCGAGGAACATTTGGCGGACGTCGACCATGGCCTCGTCAATGCTCGGTCGAGTCGCAGTCGTCGTGCTCCGCCATGTGCTGCCAAGTTGATCATGTAGTGGTTTGGGTCGGCGTTTATCTGCACGGCACGCGCGGCCGCGTCGGGCGTAAACGACCCCAGTTTGGCGCGCTCACGAGGCACTCAGCCGAACTGCACGCCGCGCTGCACCAGGAACGGCTGCGGGTCGACGGCGGTGCCGTCCGTTCGCACCTCGAAGTGCAGGTGGCAGCCGGTGGAGGCCCCGGTGCTGCCGACGCTCGCGATGACCTGCCCGGCGATGACCGTCTCGCCGACGCTCACGAGGGTCTGGCCTTCGGCAAGATGCGCGTAGCCGGTGGCGATACCGTTGCTGTGGTTGATCAGGATCCAGTTGCCGTAGGTGCCCAGAGGTGCTGCCGTGGCCACGACCCCCGCGCTCGCCGCATAGACGGCCGCCCCGCACGCCGTGCCGATGTCGGTGCCGCCGTGGAAGTCGTTCACCTCAGGCAGCGGTTTATCGTGCCGGGGACCGAAGGCATCCGTCAGGGAGCCGACCGCCGGCGCGGCCCAGCCCGCACTGCTCGGCTGGCCTCGGAGCCGGCCGCCGAAGTCGTCGGTGCCGGCCGCGGGAACCAGGTTGGGCAGCGGTGTCAGAACCAGGGCGACCGGCGTGCTCGCCGCGAGATCGGCCACCTTAGCGGAGGCCGCATCGAGCTCCTGCTGGGCGCCCTCCATAGCGAGGCGGGTGTCGGCGAGCGGGATGGCCTCGATCGCTGCCCGAAGTGCGGCGTCCTGGTCCTGCAGCGCATTCTCACGTTTCGTGTCGGCGTCGACCTGGGCCTGCACCTCTTCGAGGCTGTTCGTGAGCCGGTCCAGGCTTTCGAGCGTGGCGAGCCGGGTGAGCAAATCATTACCGTCGCTGCTGCCCGCGAGCAGCACGTCCACGGCCTCGGGCCCCGATCGCTGCAGGGTGGCGCGAACGAGCGTCGCCAGCGCCCGCCGGGATGCCTCGGCCCTGGCGGCGGCGTCGGCGCCGTGGTCGCGCACCAGATCGGCCTGAACGACAGTGGCGTCATAGTCGGCCTTTGCCCCGGCGTAGGCCAGTTTCGCTGCGTCGTAGGCGGCCTGAGTGGCGGCGGCGGCCGTTCGGGCGTCTGCTGCTGCTGCCCGGGCGGCGGATGCCTGGGCCTCGGCCGTGCGGGCGGCCGCGGCCGCTTGCTGGGCTGAGAAGGCGGCGGCCTGCGCTACTTCTACTGCTGCTGCAGCTCGATCGGCTGAGGCGGATCCGGCATCCGCGGTCAGCTCTGCCGGTGCCGGTACCTGTGCAGTCGGCTCGGCGGACGGTTCAGGCTTCGTGGGTGCGGACGGCTCTTCGCCGGACGCTGGGGGAGTGGTGGGTGTTGGTGTCGGGGTCGGCTCACCCGTCGGCTCCGTGGTGGGGGCTGGAGCCGGTGCCGGTTCGAGCGTGGGGGTAGGGGTGATTGTTGGTTTGGGCTTGGGCTCGGGCTCGGGCTCGGGCTCGGGCTCGGGGACGGGTGTCGGGGTGAGCGTCGGCACCGAGGAAGAAGTCGGCGCATTGATGGGGCAGGGCGCGGCGACCGAGTCGACCGGATCCGCGGCCGGCGGGGCATTCGTCGAGAGGAGCGTGGGACATGTCTCAGGGACAGCGGGCACCGCGGCAGCCGGATCCTCCGTTGCAGCAATAGGGGCGTCGTCGGCGAGGGACCGTGTGGGTGTCCCGAAAATCGCGAGGGCGACGATGACGGCGGCGGCGAGCGGCGTCGCCAGGTACCGCGGCGGGACCGGGGGCAGGGAAAGGCGGAGACGAAATCGGGGGGAGAGGTTCATGAGTCTCCGCAGTTCACTGTTTCAGGGCATCGATTCAGGGTATCGACGGGCAATCCCGGGGCGGTTGCAACGGGTTAGCGGGTCACATCATGACATGGGCCCGAGGGGCCGACAAGCGATTGACGCAGCCCGGATGCCGTGCTGCCCTGCGACGCCTGCGGGGCCTCAGGCCAGCGGCCCGACCACGCCCGCCGCGGCATCCCGCACCGCGCCCGACGCCACGAGGCCCACGATCGCCTCGATCTCGGGGGAGAGAAACCGGTCGTGGCCGGGGCCGTCGGCCACCGTGCGTACGAGGGCCCGCACCGCGCCGGTGGCCGCGCCGGGAGTGAGCGGCGCGCGCAGGTCGAGCGACCGCGACGCCGTCATCACCTCGATCGCGAGCACCCGGCCGAGGCCGTCGATCGAGTGCCGCAGCTTGCGGGCGGCCGCCCAGCCCATCGACACATGGTCCTCCTGCATGGCCGACGACGGGATCGAGTCGACGGATGCCGGCACCGCCAGCCGCTTCAAAACCGACACGATCCCGGCGGCGGTGTACTGGGCGATCATCAGCCCCGAGTCGACGCCGACCTCGTGCGCCAGGAACGGCGGCAGTCCCTTGTTGCGGTTCGCGTCGAGGTGGCGGTCGGTGCGCCGCTCACTCATGCTCGCGACGTCCGCGGCGGCGATCGCGAGGAAGTCGAGCACGTAGCCCACCGGGGCGCCGTGGAAGTTGCCGTTGGACTGCACCCGGCCGTCAAGGGTGACCACGGGATTGTCAACCGCGCTGGCCAACTCGCGGCCGGCGATCAGGGCGGCGTGGTCCATCGTGTCCCGGGCGGCGCCGTGCACCTGCGGGGCGCAGCGGATGGAGTAGGCGTCCTGCACGGTGGGGTCGTCGGGACCGGAGTGGCTGGCGAGCAGCGGGGAACCGGCCAGCAGCGCGCGCAGATTGGCCGCGCTCGTGGCCTGGCCGAGCTGGGGGCGGAGGGCCTGCAGGTCGGCGGCGAAGGCGGCATCCGTGCCGAGGAGGGCCTCGACACTCATGGCCGCAGCGATGTCGGCGGTCGTGAGCAGGCGGGACAGGTCGGCGAGGGCGAGCACGAGCATCCCGAGCATGCCGTCGGTGCCGTTGATCAGGGCGAGCCCCTCCTTCTCGGCCAGCACGACCGGGGTGATGCCGGCCGCGGCCAGGGCCAGACCGCCGTCCATCAGGGTGCCGGACGCATCCCGCACCAGCCCCTCGCCCATCACCGCGAGCGCGCAGTGCGCGAGCGGTGCGAGGTCGCCCGAGCAGCCGAGCGAGCCGTATTCGTGTACGACGGGGGTGATCCCGGCGTTGAGCAGGGCCGCGTAGGTCTCGGCGACCACGGGCCGCACGCCGGTGCGCCCGGTCATCAGAGTCGACAGGCGTAGCAGCATCAGCGCGCGCACGACCTCGCGCTCGACTTCGGGACCGCTGCCCGCGGCGTGCGAGCGCACCAGGCTCGCCTGCAGCTGGGCGCGGCGGTCGCTCTCGATGAACGTCGTCGCAAGAGCCCCGAAGCCGGTAGAAATCCCGTAGTGCGGGTGCACGTCCTGCGCGAGTCCCTCGATGATGCGGCGGGTCGAGGCGACGCCCTCACGCGCCGCCGCGGGCAGCAGGACGGGCGCATCGTGGCGGGCCACCGCGGTGACGTCGGCGAACGAGATCGGGCCGGTACCCACGGTGACGGATGCGCTAGCGAGGTTCATACTCCGATTCGACACCAGCCGGACCGCCTGCACGACGGGATTAGAGTGGATGCTGTCCGGGATACCGGACATTCAGCGGTGCCGTTCACGCACACCGTTCACGGGAGGCAGGCGCATGACCCCGTCGAAGGTTCCGGCGGCGCAAAGCACGCTGCGCATCCTCTCCCATCTGGCCACGCAGCGTGGCCCGGTGCCGGCGTCCCAGATCGCCACGGCCCTCGGCCTGCCCCGCTCGAGCGTTTACGACCTGCTCGCGGTGCTCGCCGATCAGGGCTTCGTGGTGCACCTGCCCGAGGAACAGCGATACGGCCTCGGCCTGGCCGCCTTCGAGCTGAGCTCGGGCTTCTCCCGGCAGCAGCCCCTCTCACACCTTGGCCGTCCGCTCGTCGCTGCGCTGGTCGACCGGCTCGGTGAGAGCGCCCACCTCGTCGTGCTGCACGGGCGCGACGTGATCTACCTCGTCGAGGAGCGCGCCCCCCGTCGCCCGTCGCTGGTGACGGATGTCGGCGTGCGCCTCCCGAGCCACCTCACCGCGAGCGGGCGTGCGCTCCTCGCCGCGCTGCCGGCAGCCCAGCTGCGGGCGCTGTACCCCAACGCCGCCGCCTTCGCCACGCGCCACGGCCGGGGACCACGCACCACGGCGGAGCTGCGCACCCTGCTTGAACAGGTGCGCCGAGACGGGTATGCCCTGGAGGACGGGGAGATCACGGAGGGGATGGCATCCGTCGCCGTCGCCGTGCGCGACCACGCGGGCTGGCCCGCCGCGGGCATCGCCGTCACCTTCCCACGCGAGCGCATCGCCGAGGTGGACTGGCCGGCGCTCGCCGCGCAGCTCGGCGGCACCGCCGCGCAGCTCTCCCGGCGCATCCGCGGCACGTAGTCCTGCGGCACATGTGTTGCCTGCCCTCGGCTCCCCGCCTCCGCGCTGCCTGCCGTGGCTCGCGGCCTCCACAACGCTCGCGGCGCACCCTGTGGAGGCGGGCGCACGTTAGAACATGTGCCCGCTTCCCTACCCTGCGCCGCGAGGACGCGCCGCATCGCCGGCCCGCCGCCGCCAGACGGCCTCGCGGCTACTCACCGAGCGTCGTGTGCAGGAAGGCAGCCACCTTCTCGCGCATGGTTGCGTCGAGGATGCCGATCGAGTGCAGCGTTCCCGGCACCGTCACGAGCTCGTGGGCGACGCCCGAGCGTTCGAGTGCCGCCGCATACCCGGTGGCCTGCGACAGCGGAATGTACTCGTCGGTCGACGAGCCGAGGAATACGGGCGGATCGCTGCGGTCAAGGGTGCTCGCCGGCGACGCGGCTGTGGCATTGGCGCAGTCGCGCAGGGTTTCGCAGCCGACGTAGTCGCGCACAATGTTCTGCAGCCCCGCGGGGGCCCGGCCCGTGACGAGCGCCTTGTGGCTGAGGTCGAGCGGCGCGGAGAGTTCGGCGACCGCGGCGACCCGGGCCCCCGTGGTCAGCGACCCGGAACCGCGGGTGCCGAGCAGTGCGGCGAGGTTGCCGCCGGCCGAGCCGCCGAACACGCCGATCCGGTCCGGGTCGATGCCGTGGGTCTGCGCATTGACGGGGTCGCGGACCCACTCCACGGCCAGGGCGACGTCGTCGAGCGCGGCGGGGAACACGGCATCCGGTACCATCCGGTAGTTCACCGAGTAGGCGACGAATCCCTCGGAGGCGAGCCAGGCGCAGACTGCGCGCCAGTCGCTGTTGCCCTTGTCGCCTCGAGCCCAACTGCCGCCGTGGATGGAGATGACGGCCGGACGCAGCGCGGCCGCCGCGTCCTCCGAGGACAGCACGACCGGCGGCGCCGCCTCGAGGGTCGTTTCCGCAGCGGGGGTGATCGCCGGCGAGCACACGTCGAGAGTGAGCACGGCACCGTCCGCCTGGGTGCCGTACTCAACATTTTCGTCGACCGTGATGCCACCTGGCCGCTCGAATGTTCGGATGCCGACGATCTGGGTCGTGACGAGCTCGCTGCGCTGGTCGCCGGGTTCGTCGGGCGTCACGGAATACAGCTGGGGGCGGAAGCCGCCGAGGAGGGCCGTCGCAGCCACGGCGATGCTCACCGCGCCGGCAATCGTCAGAAAACGGATGCGATGCGAGCCGAATCGGGGATGGCGTGGGCCGGTGTTCACGTGTGCTCCGAGCTGCGGGGTAGTGCAACGAGACTAATTCGTTTCTCGCGCCGCACCGAATCCCGTCCGGGAACGGGGCGGGGCGTCCTCGCCTGGATTAGCGCGTCGGCGTCGGGTCCGGGGCGGCGTTTGCCTCGTCGGCCTGGTCGCCCTCGTCGGCCTCCGGCAGGATATGCGGCCGAAGGGCGGTGAGAATGCGGGTGACGTCCATCGCGACCGTCGCCGCGACCCCCAGCGACATCACCGGGGCAGAGTTTCGCCGCTCGTCCAGCTCGGTCATCAGGTCCGTCAGAGCGGCACCCGCCTCGGCGAATGCCGCCTGCTCGTCATCATCCGTGTCCCAGTCCCGCAGCACGGCGGCCGCGGCGTGTAAGGTCCGGCCGAGCGCCGGCCGCAACTCGGGGTGCAACTCGAGCTGGACCGGCTGCCCCCAGACCGCCGCGGCCAGCACCTCCGTCAAGTCGCGCACGTGGAAGGTCACGTCCTCAAGGGCCGACAGCTCGTCGTAGTCCGAGCGAAGATCCCGCTGATGCACGCGGGCGCGCGGGTTGCCCTTGCGACTGTCATCGGCGTGACTGACCGCCACGCGCACCGCGCGGCCGACCGCCACGAGTTCCTGACTGCGGAAGGCCCAACCGTCCCGTTCAGGCGGCCAGCTGTCGGCCAGGGCGTCGGCCACCTCCGAGAGCTGATCGGCCAGCGTGCGGCGAAAGCGGATCAGCTGCTGGCCGACGGCTTCGAAGGCCAACGGCGGAAAGAAGAGGAGGTTCACGGCGAGGCCGATCGCGATTCCCAGCGTCATCTGCACCAGATACCCGATGGAATAACCGTCGGCATTCGGCCCGCCGACGATCAGCACGAACAGCGCCGTCACCGGAATGTACTCCCGGCTGGCGCCGAACCAGCCGGTGGCCGAGATCGCGGCGCCGACGCCGACCGCGAGCGAGATTGTGAGAACGTTCGGCTCGCTCAAAACGATGACCGCCCCCGCGAGCAGGATTCCGACGGTGAGGCCGCCCAGGGTCTGCAGGGCGTTCCGCACCGAACTCATCAGCGTCGGGTACATGCTCACTAGCGCGCCCAGCGGGGCGTAGTAGGGGTAGTCATCCGCCACACCAGGCAGCAACGGCGCGATCGACCAGGCGATGGCGACGGCGATGGCGGCCTTGACCGCCTGCACGATTCTCGGGCTGGTCGCGGCCACTCCCAGCCAGGACACCGTCCTCCGTGCGCGATGCACACTCACCTGCGCCAAAGTGCCGGCGGCTGCCCGATCCCGGGTCATGGCCGGGTTCCCGGGATCGTCTTGGCAAAGCAGACGCTGAAGGCTTCGCCCACGTACTGACCGAATAGGGGAACCTCCCGGTAGCCGACGCTCCGATAGAAGGAGAGCGCGGCATAGCTCTCCGGTCCGGTCTCCAGCACGATTTCTCGGATGCCGCGGGCCGCGGCATCCGTCTCGATCCCCGCCAGCAGGCGGGCGGCCACGCCGCGGCCCCGGGCGTCGGGGTGCACGAACATGCGCTTCAGCTCCGCCGCGCTGGTCGTGCCGGCCCCACCAACCAGCGCGGCGATCCCCACGGCGCGGGCCGTCGCATCCCGCACGACGTACACGGCGACACCCGGCTGCTCGAGCTCGTCGACGTCGAGCAGAAAGTTGCTCTCCGGTGGGTACAGCGAGTGGGCGTAATCGCCGCTCAGTCGCAGCAACGCGGCGATCTCCGGCTGCCGCGGGGACTCAATGTTGATGGTCGTCAGCATGTGAACAGAGTAAGCGGTGAAGGTGATCCGTGACATTGCGGCATCGATCAGGTAACGTAGACAGGTCGGCTCTTGACACCGTGCGTTTTTTTGTGTGCGCGGATGGGTTTGTAAGTCAGGATGGGCCGGTTTCCCAGTAATCCGCTGGTGAAAAATCACTGTATGTGAACGGCCCCGGCCATAGACTGCCCGGGTTCTCAGGTTGCGTCGCGTGTGCGGCGTTGTTCTGCCATGTACCCAATACAACCCAGGAACATTTTTCATGCCTAAGAACTTCGATCCCAAGTACTCCGCCAAGGGTGGACCGTCCAAGGGCGGCAGCAAGAGCCCCGGACACCGCGGCCACAACGCCGCCGAGGGTGCGCCCAAGAAAGCCCGGTGGAACGCCGGCGAGCGGGCCGACCGTGCCGCCGGCCGCCCCGCAGGCAATGACCGTCCGGCCTCCGGCAACGGCCGCCCCGCCGGCAACGACCGCCCGACCTACGGCCAGCGCTCCGAGCGCCCCGCCTACGGCGACCGCCCGAACCGCAGCGACCGTCCCTCTTCTGGTGGTGCCCCGCGCGGAGACCGTCCCTCGTACAACAGCGACCGTCCCCGCAGCGACCGTCCCGCGTACAACACTGACCGACCCTCCTACGGCGACCGTGCCCCGCGCACGGATCGTCCGGCGTACAACAACGACCGTCCGCGCACGGACCGTCCGTCCTACGGCAACGACCGACCCTCCTACGGCGACCGTGCCCCGCGCACGGATCGTCCGGCGTACAACAACGACCGTCCGCGCACGGACCGTCCGTCCTACGGCAACGACCGACCCTCCTACGGCGACCGAGCCCCGCGCACGGATCGTCCGGCGTACAACAACAACGACCGTTCGTCCTACGGCGACCGTCCGGCCCGCACCGAGCGTGGCGGCTACGACCGTTCCGAGCGTTCGAACTCCGACCGTCCGGCGCGTCCGGCCCGCTCGGCGTCCGATGGCGGCCACTCCAGCAACTTCTACCCCGACCGCGACACCAAGGCGCACTTCGCCGCTGGTGACGACGTCGTGCTTGAGCGCCTCGAAGCCATCGCGACGACGGCTGCCGAAGTCGTCGGCGTGACCTTCGGCGACTTGGGCCTCGGTGAGAACATCGTGCGCGAGCTCGCCACCCTCGGTGCCGCAGCGCCGTTCCCGATCCAGGCCGCGACCATCCCGGACGTACTCGCCGGGCGCGACGTGCTCGGCCGTGGCAAGACCGGTTCCGGCAAGACCATCGCCTTCGGCGCTCCCCTCGTGGAGAAGCTGCTGGAGAACAACGGCGCCAAGGACCGCAAGATGGCCCGCAAGCCCCGCGCGCTCATTCTGGCCCCGACCCGTGAGCTGGCCCTGCAGATCGACCGCACCATCCAGCCCATAGCCCGCAGCGTCGGCCTCTTCACCACCCAGATCTACGGCGGCGTTCCGCAGTACCGCCAGGTCAGCGCCCTCCAGCGCGGCGTGGACATCATCATCGGCACCGCCGGTCGCATCGAAGACCTCATCGAGCAGGGTCGCCTCGACCTCAGCGAGGTCGTCGTCACCGTCCTTGACGAGGCCGACTACATGTGCGACCTGGGCTTTCTCGAGCCGGTTCAGCGCATCCTGCGTCAGACCAAGAAGGGCGGCCAGAAGCTGCTCTTCTCGGCCACCCTCGACAAGGGCGTCGCCTCGCTGGTCAAGGAATTCCTGGTCAACCCGGCCGTGCACGAGGTTGCCGGCGAAGATCAGGCCTCCTCCACCATCGACCACCGTGTGCTCGTCATCGAGCACCGCGACAAGAGCGCCATCATCGGCCAGCTCGTCGACCGCCAGGGCAAGACGCTGATCTTCTCGCGCACCCGTGCCTACGCCGAACAGCTCGCCGAGCAGCTCGAAGACGCCGGCGTGAAGGCCACGAGCCTGCACGGCGACCTGAACCAGGCTCGCCGCACCCGCAACCTGCAGATGCTGACCAGCGGTCGCGTCAACGTGCTGGTGGCAACGGATGTCGCGGCTCGCGGCATCCACGTGGACGACATCGACCTGGTCATCCAGGCCGACGCTCCCGACGAGTACAAGACCTACCTGCACCGCTCCGGTCGTACCGGGCGCGCCGGCAAGTCCGGTACCGTCGTCACGCTCATCCCGAAGCAGCGTCGCCGCCGCATGGATGAGCTGCTGGGCCGCGCCGAGATCGAGGCCTCCTTCACGAACGCGGCCCCCGGCGACACGTCGGTGCGCGACCTCGCCGGAATGTAGTCGGCAGCAACTCCAGCACCTCCTGAAATAACGCGAGAAGGGGCATCCGCCGTCACGGTGGATGCCCCTTCTCGCGTTGCGGGTCGGGCAGGTCTCAGCGGCGAGCTGCGCGATGCCCGGCTGCCCGCACGATGGCTTTTCGGACCTCCTCGATCCAGAGCACCGACGACCCGACCAGCACGCACAGACCCCATTGGCCCGACGTGAGGGAGGTCGTGTCGAAGAGTCCTTGGAGCACGTCCATCTGCACCACGAGGACCTGCAGGATGATCACGGCGGTGAGTGCCAGCCAGATGCTGCGGTTGGTGAACGTCTGGAGTGAGAAGACGGAGTGGGTGTCCGAGCGCACGTTGAGCAGGTTGAACACCTGGTAGAAGACGAAGGTCGTGAACGCGAGGGTGGTGGCGAAGGCCGCGTTGCCCGCACTGTCCGGGAACAGGGCGGACGCCTGGGTCAACACGGTCAGGGTTCCCGCGGCCATGACGAGGCCGAGCCCGAGAATACGCAGCATCCTGTCCCGAGTGAGCAGAGGTTCGTTGGACGGGCGCGGAGGCCAGCTCATCGTTCCGGGTTCGGCCGGATCCAAGCCGAGCGCCAGTGCGGGTGGGCCGTCCATGATGATGTTGACCCAGAGGATCTGAAGCGCCGTGAACGGCGCGCCCGCGGCCCACCCGGTGACGCCCGCGATCAGGAAGATGAGCACGAATCCCCACGCCGTGGTCAGCTGGAACCTGACGAACTTCAGGATGTTGGCGTAGATGCCGCGTCCCTCCTGCACCGCGGCGACGATCGTGGAGAAGTTGTCGTCGGTGAGGATCATGTTTGCGGCGCCTTTGGAGACATCCGTGCCGGTGATACCCATGGCGATGCCGATGTCGGCCTGCTTCAGGGCCGGCGCGTCGTTGACGCCGTCACCGGTCATTGCAACGACATTGCCGCCGGCCTGCAACGCCCTGACCACCCGGATCTTGTGGGCCGGGGTGACCCGGGCGAGTACCCCGTAGTCAGCGGCCCGCGCGGCGAGCGCGTGATCGTCGAGGTCGTCCAGCGTAGGACCGGCAGCAGCCTCTCCGGGCAGGCCCAGGTTGCGGGCGATGGCCGAGGCCGTCACGAGATGGTCGCCCGTGATCATGTGCACGCGGATGCCGGCGCCGAGCGCCACCGCGATGGCCTTGGCCGCCTCAACCCTGGGTGGATCGACGATTCCGACGATGGCGTAGAGGGTCAGACCGGTGACCAGGGAGCGACCCGAGTCGTCGCCCGGAACGGTGCCGGCGTCGAGGGTGCGTCCGGCGACCATGATCGTGCGCAGGCCCTCACCGGCCAGTTCCTGGATGGTGTCGTGGATTCGTTGCTGCATGGTGGCATCGAGAGGGCGGATGCCGTCGTCGGTGAGCACCGAGTCGGTCAGGGGCAGCAGTGCGCCCGGTGCGCCCTTGGCGAAGCAGCGGTGTCCGGGCGGTCGCGGCAGTCCGGTCGTCGGCTCTGCCGGCCGGTGGAATGTGGCCATGAATTTGTAGTCGGAGTCGAAGGGCACTTCGGCTACCCGGGGGTGGGTCCGCCTCGCAGCTGCGACGTCGATGCCGCCCTTCTCGGCGAGAACGGCCAGGGCTCCTTCGGTGGGGTCGCCGACCAGCACGCCGTCGTTCAGTACGGCGTCATTGCACAGGGCCATGGTTAGGAACGCCTCGGTGAGGTCAGGCAGGGGCCGGTCATCACCGGTGAGGATCCGGCCGTCGGTGGAGTAGCCCTCGCCGGTGATGCGGAAATCGCGGCCATGGGTGTGCAGTCGGCGGGCCGTCATCTCGTTCATGGTCAGCGTGCCGGTCTTATCGGTGGCGATATGGCTGACGCTGCCGAGGGTTTCCACCGCCGAGAGCTGCTTGATGATGGCGCCTCGGGCGGCCAGCCGGGAGGCGCCCATCGCCAGGGTGAACGCGACGACCGCGGTGAGACCCTCAGGAATGGTCGCCACGGCCAGCGAGACGGCGGTGATCAGCAGCTCGGTCCAGGAGTCCCCGCGCAGGAGGCCCAGCACGAAGACGATCGCCACCACGACCAGCGCCGCCACGGTGAGCAGCTGGGCCAGCTGGTCGATCCTCCGCTGCAACGGTGTTTTGTCGTTCTTCACCTCGTTCAACAGCACCGCGATGCCGCCGACGGCCGTGCCCATGCCGGTGTCGGTGACCACCATGGTGGCGCGGCCGCGAGTGACCAGGGTGTTCATGAAAAGCATGTTGGTGCGGTCTGTGAGCGGCAGTTCCGCATCGTCCAGAGCGGGAATCGTCTTCCCGACCGGCTCGGATTCCCCGGTCAGGGTCGCCTCGGCCACCTGCAAGCCGGCATTCTCGATGATGCGACCGTCCGCCGGAACGGAGTCCCCGGCATCGAGGAGCACGATGTCGCCCGGCACAAGATCGGAGAATTGCACCTCGAGTTCGGTTCCGTCCCGCCGAGCGACGGCCTTGCCTTCCGACAGCTGCTGCAGCGCCTGGAGGCTGCTCTCGGCCCTCCGCTCCTGCACATAATTCAGAACGGTGTTGAGGATGATCACGACCAGGATTACGATCGGTGTCTCGAGTTCTTGCGAGACGACGGCGCTGACGACCGCGGCCACCAGGAGCACGATCGTCATCTTCTCGCCGAGAAGGCGCACGATCTTGCGCCAGGTCGGCACGCGTTTCGGCTTACGCAGCAAGTTCGGTCCGTATCGCCGACGGCGGTCGTCGACCTCGGATGCGGCGAGCCCGGCGCGGGCGTCGACGTCCTGGGCCGCCGTGGTTTCAGCGGCCGAGAGGGTGTGCCAGGCGGCGTGCTCGGTGGCCGCCGCTGCGGGAGAGGTGGTGGGCATCCGTCTGGGTCAGCGATTCGGTCGTTTGCGCGTCACCAGCACCGGGCAGACCGAGAGCCGGGTGCACTGGTCGCTGACCGAGCCCAACAACAGTCCGGCCAGGTTGCCGCGCCCGCGGGAACCGACCACGAGCATCCGCGCCTCACGCGACACCTCGATCAGGCTGCGGGCAGGCCCCGCATGCACGGCCCGGTAGTCGACGGTCACGTTCGGGAAGGCATGCACCAGCGCAGCGGTGTCCTCGATCAGTGCGGCCCGAACCGCCTCCGAGT
This sequence comes from Cryobacterium sp. M96, assembly GCF_002929845.1. GTDB lineage: Bacteria > Actinomycetota > Actinomycetes > Actinomycetales > Microbacteriaceae > Cryobacterium > Cryobacterium sandaracinum. The sequence goes on along the minus strand of NZ_PJJS01000053.1, from coordinate 165,115 downwards.
ATTCGGCGAACGTCGACACGTAGCCGAACTCCCAGTTCGCGGGCCTGGGGGCGGTGTCGATTGACCAGGCGCGCACGATCACGACCGGGGCGTGCAACTGATCGGCGAGCCCGAGCGCCGTGCTGAGCGCGTGGTCTGCGAAGGCCGAGCCGTCGTGGCCGACGACGATGCTGCCGGCTGGCGACGGCGCCGGCGTGGACGCCTCGGCGGTTTCCGGTGTGCCTGCAGGGGTGGTGCCTTCGGTGCTCACGGCGGACTCTCCAAACTGGGGGATGAATGAGGAAGAACGATCAGAACACTCCCAGATTAGCGAACTGCCGTTCAGGTGTCCAACTTGGGGGGTGGGACCGGCACGAGCACGGCGAGCAGCTCGTCGAGTTCGTGTCCTTCGGACACCGGATGCCGGAACGGTCGCCCGGGGGCGATCTGGTAGCTGTTGCGCCGCCCGACCCGGGTTCTCGTGATGTAACCGCTCGCCACGAGATCGGCGATGATCTTCTGGGCCCCGCGCTCGGTGACGCCCACCCGGGAGGCCACTTCGCGCATCCGGCACTGCGGATCCCGCGCGATCGTGACGAGAACGTGTGCGTGGTTGGTCAGGAACGTCCAGCGGGCGTCGCTCCCGGGGGTGGGCCGGGGCTCCTGGTCAGGGTCCGATGCGTTCATGTAAGTGAGATTAGTCCACCGGTGTCGCGCCGTCTTGCGCCCGGGGCACGAACGGCGGCCGGTCGGGCGCGTCGACGATCAGGTTCGTGATGCGCGCGGTGCACAACCGACGGCCCTGGTCGTCGCTGATCACGATCTCGTGGCAGGCGATCGTGCGCCCGAGCCGGATGGCCGTCGCCACCCCGGTCACGATTCCCGACCGCGCCGCGAGGTGGTGGGTCGCGTTGATGTCGAGGCCCACCGCGCTTCGCCCCGGGCCCGCATGGATCACGGCAGCCCACGAGCCGAGAGCCTCGGCGAAGGCGACGGATGCCCCGCCGTGCAGCAGCCCGAAGGACTGCCGGTTGCCCTCCACCGGCATCGTCGCGACGACCCGCTCCGCGGACTGCTCGAGGATGGTCACGCCCATCTTCTCGTCAAGTTCGCCGAGCGTGATCTTCCAGTTCTCGTTCACGTGTCTCCTCTATTCGGTGGTCGAGCTCGCCGAGACCCGCGAGCCCGGCGCCACCCGCAGCCCGTCGAGCGCCACCGCGAGCACATCGTTGGCGAGTTGACCGGCATCTTCCGGCCCCTCCGGCCGGTACCACTCCACGATCGAGTTCACCATGCCGAACAGCAGCCGGGTCACGATCCGAGGGTCGATGTCGCCGCGCAGGGACCCCTCATCGCGGGCCTCCACCACGAGGGCGGATACGGCCCGGTCGAATAAGCGCCGGCGGGCGAGCGCGGCGCGCTCGACATCCGTGTTTCCGCGCACCCGTAGCAGCAGCGTCACGTAGGGCAGCCGGGAGGTGAGCACCTCCACGGCTCCGCGCAGCACCGCGGCGAGCCGGTCGATGGCCGGGCCGCACTGGGCGCTCTGCTTGAGCAGCACCCCTTCGAGTCCGTCGAGGGCCTCGCCGAGAGCCTGTTCCAGCAGCTCCTCCTTCGAGGTGAAGTGGTGGTAGATCGCCGATTTCGACAGGCCGAGGCGGGTCGCGAGCACGCCCATCGAGGTGGCGTCGTAACCGAACTCGTTGAAGGCGGCGACCGCCACCTCGAGAATGGCGGGCTGGTCGTATCCGGGGCGGCCACGCTTGGCCAGGGCTGGTTCAGACATAATCGAGAAGTCTGTCACGAGCCGGGTTTCCGGAGGAACGACCGGCCCGTGACTGCGCGGGTTGTGCGGCAGACTCAGCGCAGGTCGTAGACACGCTTGTGCTTGCCGGTGCTGCGCTCGAGCGTGCCGGGTTCGACGATCAACACGTTGACGCTGGACCCGATCAGGTCCTTGATCTTATGGATCAGCAGCGCTGAGGCGATGTCGGAGGCGACATCGCTGGCGTGCTCGTGCCGTTCGATCCGAACGGTCAGTTCGTCCATCCGGTTCGGCCGGGTCAGCTCGATCACGAAGTGCGGGGAGAGGCTCGGGATGCTGAGCACGATCTCCTCGATCTGGGTCGGGAACAGGTTGACGCCGCGCAGGATGATCATGTCGTCGTTGCGACCCGTGATCTTCTCCATCCGGCGCATGCCGGGGCGCGCCGATCCGGGCAGCAGGCGGGTCAGGTCGCGGGTTCGGTAACGGATGACCGGGAAAGCTTCCTTGGTCAGCGACGTGAACACGAGCTCACCCTGGGTGCCGTCAGGCAGCACGAGTCCGCTGTCGCCGTCGATGACCTCGGGCAGGAAGTTGTCCTCCCAGAGGTGCGGTCCGTCTTTCGTCTCGATGCACTCGTTGCCCACGCCCGGGCCCATCACCTCGCTGAGCCCGTAGATGTCGAGCGCGTCGAAGTCGAGGCGGTCTTCCAGCTCGAGCCGCATCTGATTGGTCCACGGCTCTGCGCCGAGCACGCCCGCCTTCAGGCTGGACGAGCGAGGGTCCATGCCGGCCGCGACCATCGCATCCGTGATCGTCAGCAGGTAGCTGGGCGTGGCCATGATGACGTCCGGTTCGAAGTCCTGGATCATCTTGACCTGCTTGTTGGTCTGGCCGCCGGACATCGGGATGGCGGTGGCGCCCAGCGCTTCGATGCCCGCGTGCGCGCCGAGGCCGCCGGTGAAGAGGCCGTAACCGTACGCGTTGTGCACGCGCATGCCGGGCCGCACGCCGGAGGCGCGAAGGCTGCGCGCCACCAGGCCCGCCCACATCCTGAGGTCCTTCTTCGTGTAGCCGACGACGGTCGGCAGCCCGGTGGTCCCGGAGGAGGTGTGGATGCGCGCGACCTGGTCCAACGGCACCGCGAACATGCCGAACGGGTAGGAGACGCGCAGGTCGTCCTTGGTCGTGAAGGGCAGCAGGGCCACATCGTCCAGGGTGCGGATGTCGTCCGGGTGCACTCCGGCCTCGTTGAACTTGCGGGTATAGAGAGGAACGTTCTGGTAGGCGAGCCGTACGGTCTTCTGCAGCCGGGTCAGCTGTAACGCCTGCAGTTCGTCACGGGACATCCGCTCCTCGGGATCGAGTTCATCCTGGGCCGGGGCGTGCAAGCGGGTCTTGGTCATCGTTGACATGAGGCCTCCTGGTGGAATGCGGATTTAAAGTAGAGGAGCGACGGAACCAGGCACGGGAAAGTTGGTGGTGCGGCTGCGCCCGCGAAACTCCGCCACCGGTACGTTGTGCTCGTTGGCAACGCGCACGTCATAAAGTCCGGAGCGACCGCTCTTGGTGCGCAACACGGCGGTCGCGGTGAGGGTCTGCCCGGCGGCGGTGGGCTTCAGAAAGGTGATGTCGGCGCCCGACGCGAGCGTGACGTGGTGGTCGTCGTTGCAGGCGATCGCGAACGCCGTGTCGGCCAGAGCGAAGACGATCCCGCCGTGCGTCACGTCGAAGCCGTTCATCATGTCGTCCCGCAGGAGCATGGAGACGACCGCGCGGCCGGGCTCTGAGGCGTGCACGACCATGCCGAGTGCGGCCGATGCCCGGTCGTTCTCCATCATGGCCCCGTTGGAGGGCGGTAAAACTTCCGTCATGTGGTTCTCCTCATTGAGTTCCGCGGGCCGCAACGCATGGTTGTGGGGGTCGTAGGGAAACCATATACTAACTGAACGATCGGTTGGTAAAAGTTCGCCAAACCCAGGAGTCAACGATGACAATCCCGCCAGTTCCCTACGCTATCGCCCCGGACAGCGCCGCCACGGTGTCTGCCGAGGAGCAGCAGTTCAACGACCTGATTGCCGCCGATTCGCGAATCGAGCCGCGTGATTGGATGCCGGACGGCTACCGCAAGACCCTCATCCGCCAGATTTCCCAGCACGCGCACTCCGAGATCATCGGGATGCAGCCGGAGGGCAATTGGATCACCCGGGCGCCCAGCCTGAAGCGCAAGGCGATCCTACTGGCCAAGGTGCAGGACGAGGCCGGCCACGGTCTCTACCTCTACTCCGCCGCGCAGACTCTCGGCATCAGCCGCGACCTGATGACGGACCAGCTCATCGCGGGCAAGGCGCGCTACTCCTCCATCTTCAACTACCCGAGTCCCACCTGGGCCGACATGGGCGCCATCGGCTGGCTCGTCGACGGCGCCGCGATCTGCAACCAGGTGCCGCTCTGCCGCGCGTCCTACGGTCCGTACGGGCGCGCCATGGTGCGCATCTGTAAGGAGGAGTCTTTCCACCAGCGGCAGGGCTTCGAGATCCTGCTCGAGCTGATGAAAGGCACGCCCGCCCAGCGCGAGATGGCCCAGGAATCGGTCAACCGCTGGTACTGGCCGGCCCTGCAGATGTTCGGGCCGCCCGATGACGACTCGCCCAACTCTGCGCAGTCGATGGCCTGGAACATCAAGCGGTTCTCCAACGACGACCTGCGCCAGCGCTTCGTCGGAATGCTCGTGCCGCAGGCCGAGGTGCTCGGTGTGACGCTGCCGGACCCGGACCTGCGCTGGAACGAAGAAAAGGGTGCGTACGACATGGGCGAAATTGACTGGACCGAATTCCACGAGGTGCTCGCGGGCCGCGGACCGGCGAACGCCAGGCGCCTCCAGCGCCGCCGCGACGCGCACGACGAGGGTCAGTGGGTGCGTGAGGCTGCTGCCGCGTACGCCGCCAAGCAGGGCGTGAAGGCGGTCGCATAATGAGCGCTCCCGGTGCATCCGAGAAGGAGATCTGGCCCCTTTGGGAGGTTTTTGTGCGCTCCAGCCGCGGAATCAGCCACACCCACGTGGGTTCCCTGCACGCCCCCGACGCCACCCTCGCGGTGCGCAACGCGCGTGACCTCTACACCCGCCGCAATGAGGGCGTCTCGATCTGGGTCGTGCCTGCCGACGCGATCACCACGAGCGATCCGGATGCGAAGGGTGCCTTCTTCGAATCGCCCGCCGGCAAGAACTACCGCCACGCGAGCTACTACACGAAGAGCGAAGGGGTGAAGCACCTGTGAGCGACACCATCGAGCAGGACGGCCACGGCCACGTCGACGTCGACACGGTCCAGCTCTCCGCGGAACTGGTCGAAGCGGCATCCGTCGCCTCGCACGACGTGGCGGAATACGCGCTTTGGCTCGGCGACGACTCGCTCGTGCTGGCCCAGAACCTGGGCTGGTGGATCTCCCGCGCCCCGGAGCTGGAAGAGGACATCGCTCTCGGCAACATCGCCCTCGACCTGATCGGGCACGCCCGTTCCCTGTTGCACTACGCCGGGGCCGAATCCGGCCGAACCGAGGACGACCTGGCGTACTGGCGTGACGAACCCCAGTGGCGCTCGGCGCACCTGTTCGAGCAGCCCAACGGTGACTTCGCGCACACGATCGCCCGTCAGTTCATCGCGGCGCACTACCTGTTCGAGCTCTACAGCGCGCTGATGCAGTCGACGGATGCGACGCTCGCCGCGATAGCGGCCAAGGCCGTCAAGGAGGTCGACTACCACCGCGACCATTCCATCCAGTGGGTGCTGCGCCTCGCTCAGGGCACCGAGGAATCCCGCCGGCGCATGATCACCGGTCTCTCCGACCTATGGCCGTTCGTGGAGGAGCTCTTCGTCGACGAGCCGCTGATCGACCGGCTCGAGGGCGTCGCCGTGCGGCCGTCCTCTCTCCAGGCCTCAGTCCTGAGCGCCATGTTCCCCGTGCTCGCCGAAGCCGAGCTCGAGGTTCCCCGCGGCTTCATCTCCTCCGGGGGCGGGCGCCGCGGCGACCACTCCGAGAACCTCGGGCCGCTGCTCGCCGAGATGCAGGTGCTGGCGCGGGCGCACCCCGGCGCGAAATGGTGACCGTGGCCTCCCTTGCCCGTCCGCGTCCGGGCGACGCGGCGTCGCAGAAGGCCTGGGACATCGCCGCCGAGGTCTGCGACCCGGAGGTCCCCGTGCTCACGATTGAAGATCTGGGAGTGCTTCGGTCGGTCGCCGTTTCGGCCGACGGAACCCACGTCATCCTAACGCCGACCTACAGCGGATGCCCCGCGATGGAGGCCATGCGCGACGACGTCCGGGCGGCCCTCACCAATGCCCACTACCAGAACGTCACCGTCGAACTCGTGCTCGCCCCGGCCTGGACCACCGACTGGATGAGCGAGGAGGGCAAGGCGAAGCTGGTCAGTTATGGCATCGCTGCCCCGACCGGCCACTCCGGCGTGCGCCCGACCGGCGCCGTCCGGCTCCAACTCGTGGTCAAGTGCCCGCGCTGCTCCTCACTGAATACGCGGGAACTCGCCCGCTTCGGTTCGACGTCGTGCAAAGCACTCTACGAGTGCCGGGACTGCCTCGAACCGTTCGACTACTTCAAGGTGTTGTAACCATGGCCGCACTCAATCTGCGCAGTACCGATTCAGCCGTTCTCGACCCTGCCACCGAGCCTAAAAAGCGCCGCGCCCGGTTCCACACCCTCGCCGTCGGCGAGGTGCGTCAGCTCACCCAGGACAGCGTCGAGGTGACCTTCCTGGTTCCCGAGGCGCTGCAGGGGGAGTTCGACTACGACCCCGGGCAGCACCTGGCGTTGCGCGCCACGATCGGCGGCCGGGAGCTGCGCCGCAGCTACTCGATCTGTCGTCCGCACGCGCTCGGCTCGGTCAGCGTCGCGATCAAGCGCGACCTCGGCGGGGTCTTCTCCAGTTGGGCGAACACCGAACTCCGGGCCGGGGACCGCCTTGACGTGATGAGCCCGCAGGGCACGTTCACCACCGCGCTGGACACTCTGGACGACAAGCACATCGTCGGCATCGCCGCCGGCAGCGGCATCACGCCGCTGATGTCGCTCGCACACACCGTGCTCGAACGCTCGGAGACCTCCCGCTTCACGCTCGTCTACACAAACCGCACCGCGCTCGACGTGATGTTCCTCGACGAGCTCGCCGACCTGAAAGACCGGTACCCGGCCCGGCTGGCACTGCACCACGTGCTCTCGCGCCAGTCTCGTTCCTCCGCCCTGCTCTCCGGCCGGATCGACGAGGAGAAGCTGCGCCTGATGCTGGCCAGCATCATCCGTCCCAACGCCGTCGACGAGTGGTTCCTCTGCGGGCCGTTCGAACTGGTGCAGTTGTGCCGCGACACGCTGGAGAGCGTGGACGTCGAGCCGGGCCACATCCGGTTCGAACTGTTCACGACGGGGGAGCCGACGCACGCGGTCGGCGACACCGGGCGGCCGGTGGTCGTCGGAATCGGTGACAAGACCTTCGAGATCGAGTTCACGCTCGACGGCGAGAGCGCCACGGTGACCACGCCCGTCAACGCGAAGGAGAGCATCCTGAACGCCGCCCTGCGTGTGCGGCCGGATGTTCCGTTTGCCTGCGCTGGGGGAGTGTGTGGCACCTGCCGCGCCAAGCTCGTCAGCGGTGACGTCACGATGACCGAGAACTACGCCCTCGAACCGGACGAACTGGCCCGCGGCTATGTGCTCACCTGCCAGTCGCACCCAACGACCGACCGGGTCGTCGTCGACTACGACGTGTAGCGCCACTCGCCCATCAGGTATGGCGCGCAAGCGCAGAAAGCGGTTCCCGTGATCGAGCTGTCCATCCGGGACGACGTGGCCTACGTCGTCCTGAACGCCCCCGACAAGCTGAACGCGCTCGACGAGGCCGGCCTGGCCGAGCTCGCGGCCGCATACGAGACCGCGGAGGCGGCCGGCGTGCGCGCCCTCGCGCTGCGCGGCGAGGGCCGCGCATTCTGCGCGGGCCGTGACATCTCGGGCGTCGACCCGCGCGACGACGATGTGATGGGTTTCCTGGGGGGACTCGTCACGCCGTTGTTGCAGCGGATGAGCGCCTTCCCGGCGCCCACCTTCGCCGCCGCGACTGGGGCCTGCCTCGGGGTTGGCCTCGGCCTGCTGATCGCCACGGATGTCGTCTACGTCGCCGACACCGCGAAGATCGGGTCCCCGTTCGCGAACCTCGGTGCCACGCTCGACTCCGGCGGCCATGCCCTGTTCGTCGACCGGCTCGGCGCGCACCGCACTCTCGACCTGATCTATTCCGGCCGGCTCATGTCGGGCGCGGAGGCCGTGGCCGCCGGCCTGTTCAGCCAGGCATTCCCGGCCGACGAAGTGACGGATGCCACGTTGACGGCCGCCCAACGGGCCGCACAAGGGGCGACTCAGGCGTTCCTCGCCAGCAAGGAGCTCGTGCGCGCCCTCCGGGACGACCGGCTCGGCCTCTGGCAGAGCGTCGCCGCCGAGAACCGGGCGCAGGCGGCCCTCTGCGACACCGCTGACTACCGCGAGGGCTTCGCCGCCTTCCAGCAGAAGCGCAAGCCCGCGTTCACCGGCCGCGACTGACCCGTCGCGTCCCTGGCCTGGCCCGTCCCTGCCGCCCGCGTCGAACCAATTCGACGGAGATTCTGGGAAAAAGGCGGTTCCCGAAGGTTCTGGGGCCGTTTCGGGCAAAATCTCCGTCGAATTCGTTAGGGCCGGTCGCCGCAGTCGCCCGCAGCGACCACATCCGCAGCATTTGCCGACCAGGTCCGCGGCGCGGGTTCTACGCCGCTGCGCGGCTGGCACGCCACGCGCTTAGCGGCGCAACACCTGCGTGCCGCTCCTGGAGCGGGCAACGGATGCCGCTACGCGGCTGCGCCACCCAGGTAGGCGTTGTGCACCTCGGGGAGTTCCACGAGTTCGGCCGGGGTTCCCGTGAGTGCCACCCGTCCGCGGTGCATGACCACTGCCCGGTGCGCGATCTTGAACGAGGCGCGCACATTCTGTTCCACGAGGAGAACCGCGAGCTGCTTCTCGACGCAGAGCCGGGAGAGCACGTCCATGATCTCCGCGACCACCTTCGGCGCGAGGCCGATGGACGGCTCGTCCAGCATGATCGCCGTCGGGTTCGCCATCAGGCCGCGCCCGATGGCCACCATCTGCTGCTCGCCACCCGAGAGGGTTCCGGCGGCCTGACCCATCCGGGTGCGCAGCCGGGGGAACAGCTTGAGGATCGAGTCGACGTCGCCGTGGCCCTTCTTCGTCCAGGCACCCAGCATGAGGTTGTCACGCACCGAGAGGGTCGGGAAGCACAGCCGGTTCTCGGGCACATGGGTCAGGCCGAATCCGGCCATCTTCTCCGTGGGCTTCCCGGTGATCGTGCGACCCTCGAGGGTCACGCTGCCCCCGGTGGGCCGGATGAGGCCGCTGACGGCTCGCAGCAGGGTCGTCTTACCGGCCCCGTTCGAGCCCACCACAGCCACGATCTCCCCACGCGCCACCTCGAAGCTGACCTCGTGCAGCACCGCGAGCTTGCCATAGCCGGCGTCCAGTCCGGAAACGATCAGCGTCATGCGTGCTCCTCCAATTCGTTCAGTTCCGCTTCGGCCTCGTCGAGGTCCGTGCCCAGGTAGGCAACGACCACGGCGGGGTCATTGCGCACGGACTCCGGGTCGCCGTAGGCGATGAGCACACCGTCGTCGAGCACCGCGACATGGTCGGCGAGGGACATGACCTGCGCCACATCGTGTTCGACGAGCACGATCGTGAGCCCGGCGGTCCGCAGCCGCCGCAGCAGCTCGGCCATCACCTCGCGCTCAGCGCCGGATAGGCCGGCCATCGGCTCGTCGAGGAGGAGCAGGGCCGGCTCGGCGGCCAGAGCCCGGCAGACCTCCATGATTCGCTGCTTGCCGAACGACAGATCCGAGGCTGAGTCGTCCGCGGCATCCGAGAGTTTCATCGACTGCAGGATCTCGTAGGACGCGGCGCGGTGGGTGCTCTGCTCACCCGACTGCAGCCCCAGCATTCCGCGGAGGACGCCCGCGCTTCCCTTGCGGTACCTGCCCATGTACACGTTGCCGACGACATCCGTCGAGGTGAAGACCTGCAGGTTCTGGAACGTGCGGGTCAGCCCGTGCGCGGCGGCGACGTGCGGTTTGCGGCCGGAGATCACCTGGTCGAGGAACGTGACGGTGCCCTCGCTTGGGGTCAGTGCTCCGGAGATCATGTTGAAGCAGGTCGTCTTGCCAGCACCGTTGGGGCCGATCAGACCCAGGATGCTGCCGGCCGGCACGGTGAGGTTTACATCGTTGACGGCGACGACGCCGCCATATCGTTTGCTCAGTCCCTCGAGGACGAGGATCGGCTCACCGGCCGCGACCGGGGTGCTGACCGCCGGGAGCTGCGGGATCGTCGTGTCGTCCTCCGGGACGTGCGCATGCGCGTCGCCGGGTGGGCGCTTCCCGGCGAACGGCAACTTCTGCCACAGCGTGGTCGCCGCCTGGTGGAGGCCGCCGGGCAGGAGCAGGATCACCAGGATCAGGACGATACCGTAACCGAGCAACTGCACCTCTCCGGTGGCGCCGGGGAAGATGGCCGGGATGACGTCGCGCATGCCCTCGCCGAGGAATTGCACGAGGAAGGCGCCCGCGACGGCGCCCCAGACCGATCCCAGGCCCCCGATGACGACCATCAGCAGGATCGAGACCGACAGGTGGAATTCGGCGGTGGCGGGGCTCACGATCGCGACCTGGTAGGCGTAGAACACTCCGCCGAGGCCCGCGAAGCCGGCGGAGAGCACGAAGACTTTCAGCCGCAGCGCATAGGTGTTGACGCCAAGGCTCTCGGCGGCGAGTTCGGAGTCGTTGACGGCCGAGAGGGCGCGACCGGCGCGGCTGTGGGTGAGGTTGAGGGCCAGGATGAGCCCGATCACCACGAACGGCGTCACGAACCAGAGGAAGAAGCCGCTGTTGTCGATCGGGATCCCGAGCACCGTGGGTCGCGAGATGCCGTAGATGCCCGTGGTTCGTCCGGTGACATCCCATTCGCGCACGCCGATCATCACGATGAAGCCGAGCCCCAGCGTCGCCAGCGCGAGGTAGTGGCCGCGCAGGCGCATCAGCGGAAGGCCCACGAGCAGGGCGACCAGCATCGCGGCGAGAACACCGACGGTGGCCGCGACCGGGCCGGGCAGATCGAGCTTGGTCAGCAGGATTGCGTGGGTGTACGCGCCGATCGCGAAAAACGCGGCCTGCCCGAGGCTGACCTGCCCGGCCAGACCCATCAGCAGGTTGAGCCCGATGGCCGGCAGGGCGAAGATCATGGCGAACACGACGATGTTCATGACCGAGGAACTGGCCGTGAAAGGGACCACGATCATCAGCGCGACGAGCACGCCGCAGCCGATCAGCGTGCTCTTGTTGTTCGCCCAGAAACGCGTGCGGAGGGAGCGCGTCCCGGCGAGGGTAGGTGTGGTTGCATGTGTCATTTCGCTACACCCTGACCGCTGTGGGCTTGAGAACGAGGCCCTGGGGGCGAACGACGAGCACAAGGATGAGGATGAGGAAGGCGGCGCCGTCCCTCAGGCCGGACGAGACGTACCCGGCCACGTAGGCCTCGATCACGCCGAGCAGGAGAGCCCCGACGATCGCGGCACGAAAGGAGACGAAGCCGCCGAGGACGGCGGCGACGAAGCCCTTGAGGCCGAGCAGTACGCCGCCCGACCAGAGTGAGAGGTAGATCGGGGAAGCCACCACGCCGGCGACACCCCCGACGAAACCCGCAATCGCGAAGGCCAGCACTGACGCGGTGACCGGTGAGATCCCCACGATGCGCGCCGCAACGGGCTGCTCCGCACACGCCCGCAGGGCCTTGCCCCAGCGTGACTTCTCGTAGAAGAGCACAATTCCACCGCCGACCACGACGAGGGCGCCGATCATCCAGAATTCTTGAGAACGGATGCTCACCCCGCCGATCAGGATGTTGGTCCCCGGGAACAGGGGCACCCCCTTGGCCTCGGGCCCCCAGGCCAGCAGCATGATCGCCTGCAGCAGAGTCGAGACGCCGAGGGTCAGGATGATGGACGTGAGCGGGGTCAGCTTCTTCACCCGTGCGATGATCAGCCGTTCCATCGCAATGGCCACCAGGGTCACCGAGAGGATGGCGACCAGGATCGCGAGAAGGAGCGGCATCCCGGCCGCGGCGAGCCAGGCACTCCCCAGTCCGGCCAGCATCGCGAACTCGCCCTGGGCGATGTTGATGACGTGGCGAACCGTGTAGACGGCGATCAGGCCGACGGCGAGCAGGGCGTACACAGAGCCCTGTGAAAGCCCTGCCACCGTCAACTGCAGGAAATCAGTGAGCACGATCAGTCCTTGAGGAGGTTCCAGCGACCATCCTCGGCCTCAGCCAGGATGAGGGCGGTGGCGTCGAGGCCGGAGTGGTTCTTCGCGGTCATCTGGAAGACTCCGGAGATCCCAGTCCACTGGGCGCTCTCGAGTTCGCCGCGCAGGGCATCCGCGTCGGTGCCGGCGGCCTCGATCGCGTTGACGGCGATGTGCCAGGCGTCGAACGCGTGGCCCGCGAAACCGGACGGCTGCTCGCCGTAGGCCGCGTTGTAGTCCGCCTGGAACTGCTCGATGACCTCGCGCTGGGTGTTGTCGGCCGCCAGCTGGTCGGCGACGAGCAGGCGGCCCATCGGGGCGATGACGCCGTTGGCGGCGTCACCGGCGGCGTCGAAGAATGCCTGGTTCGAGATGCCGTGCGAGTGGTAGACCGGCTTGTTCACGCTGAGCTGCACATAGGCCTTCTGGGCCAGGCCGGCCGAGGGGTTGATGCCCCAGATGATGACGGCGTCAGAGTCCGAGCCGCGCACGTTAGTCATCTGCGGGGTGAAGTCGGTCGCGCTCGGCTCGAAGGCCTCCGTCATGACCAGGGTGATGCCGCGCTCGGCGCCGAGGTCTGTGATGTACTCCGCGACCCCTTCGCCGAAACCGCTCGCGTCGCGCACGAGGGCCAGCTTGGTGTATCCCTTCGCCTCGGCGTCGTCGAGGATGCGCTCGAGCACGACCACGTCGTTCTGCGCGGTCTTGAAGACCCACTTCGAGCCCTCGACGATGGCCACGTTGGCCGCGACGGAGATCATCGGGATCTTCGCGGCTTCCGCGATGGGGCGCATGGCCAGGCTGGGCCCGGTGCGTGAGGCACCGATGATGATGTCGACCTTGTCGCTCTCGATCAGCTTGCTCGTGGCCTTGGCCGCGCCGTCCTCGGTCGACTGATTGTCGATGATGGTGAGCTCGACGTCGCGGCCGTCGATGCCGCCGTCGTCGTTGAGCTGCTTGGCCAGCATTGTGAGCGTGTTCTGCTCCGGCACGCCGAGGCTGGCGCCGACGCCGGTGACGTCGAGAACCGCGCCGATCTTGATCGGGCCGGCCTCCGCTGCAGGGTCGTCCTTGGCCGTTCCCCCCAGGTTCGAGGTGCTGCATCCGGCCAGCACAAGGGCTGTGATAACGGCAATCGGCGCGATGAAACGCAGACGAGACTTCTTCATTGGAATCTCCTTCAGAGGAACAGATAATTAGTGACCGACCAGTCGTTCACTAATTCAGGTGTGGGCCTGACAGTACCGTGGCATCGCCGCGCGCGGCAAGGGTCCCGAGGCAGTCGTTCGTAACGAGTGGGTGACGGTGTCGGCGGTGAAAGGATGCCAGTCGGCGCCCGGTCCGTCAGGCCAGCGCGAGCATCCCAGCCGCGCCGAGGGCGAGCGCGAGGCCCAACCACTGCACCGGCGCGATCCGTTCCCGGAGCACCACGGCGGCGAGCAGGATCGTGCCGGCCGGGTACATTGCCGTGAGTACGCTCATCACGCTGAGGTCCCCGGCGCGCATGCCGAGCAGCAGCAACACATTGGCCACGACGTCGATCACGCCGCAGGCCACGGCCAGCCGCAGCCCGATGGTGAGCGTCGAGCGGGGCTGCGGCGCGGCATCCGTCACCGGTCTGAACGAGCCCGTCATCGGCGCGGTCGTCACCAGTGAACGTCGCCGCCGCAACGCGAGCAGGGCGAGCAGCCCGACCACGGAGAACATGATCGCCGCATTAACCGCGCGGTTCATCACCAGCGGCACGAGCCCGCTGTCCGCCGGGGTCAGGTCGATCATCACCATGAAGGCGCCGATCATCGTGCCGGAGCCGAGGGCCATCAGCACGCCGAGCAGGCTCGGCCGCACGGCGCCGCGCTCGGGCACGAAACCCACGAGCACCACCGCCACGAGCGCCAGGCCGAGCGCCCAGTAGCCGATCGGGGCGAGGCGGTCGCCGCCTGCCAGCCCCACCGTCATCGGCACGACCGCCGACACCACGGCCGTGAGCGGCGAGAGGATGCTCATCGGCCCGATCGCGAGGCAGGTGTAGAGCAGCGAGATCGCGATTGCGCCGCTGACTCCGGACAATCCGCCCCACAGCACGGCCGACGGCGACCAGACCCCCACCACAAACGGTAGGGCGAGCAGCAGGGCCACGAGCCCGGATGCCGCGGCGACGGCCGTCACGAGCAGGGAACTCATGCGCTTGGCGGCGAGCCCGCCAAGGAAGTCGGCACTCCCGAAGATGAGTGCGCCGGTGAGGCCGAAGACCGCGGTAAGCATAGAAAACGAGCTTAGCGAGTGGCCGGTATCCTAAGACCCCCAACTGTGTGAGGCGGGAAGACAGATCGCTGTGAAACGAGGGAACAGGGCGCGGCAGTGGGCAGCGCTCGCGCTGGGCGCCGCCGTGGTGGCCGCGCCGCCGTGGTGGTCCGCCGCCCCGGCGTCGGCCCACGACTCCGTGGGCGGGTCCTCCCCGGCAGCGGGGGCCGTCGTGACTGAACAGCCTTCGCTGTTCACCGTGACGACGAACGACGCCCTGCTTGACCTCGGCGGCGGGGGAGCGGGCAGCGGGATGCTCATCAGCGGGCCCGCGCGTGTGGCCACGCCTCTCTACTACGGTGACGGCTGTATCAGCCTGCTCGGCCCGACCGTCGAGACCAAGGCCCAGCTGGGCCAGCCGGGCGAGTACACGGTGACCTGGCAGGTGGTCTCGACCGACGGGCATCCGGTGTCCGGCGACTTCACCTTCACCTGGCAACCGGCCGCCGACCAGGCATTGGCTGAAGGGTCCCCGGCCAAGCCGGTCTGCGCCGAGACCGCGGACGCCGCCGCGGATGCTGCTTTCCCGGATTCCACCGACACAAGCACCGTCGCCCTCGCCGAAGCCCCCCTCGTCGCCGTCTGGATCGCCGCCGCCCTCGGTGCCGTCCTCCTCGCTGTGGCTGGAACCCTCCTCGCCATCCGCCGACGCGCGCCTCGCCCACCGAATCAGCCCGAGCAGCCTGACCAGCCCGCGTAGCCGACCCGCACCATCGGAGGGCGCAGGTAGAGTTGCCGGGTGAGTTGGAACGCCGAAATACCGTGGAATCCTGACGAGTTCGAACCACCCGACGAATTCGACGCCCCGCCACCGCCCGACGGCTATGCCGGCGGAGCCAGGGAGTGGGAACCGGCCCCGGGCCTGGCGGGCCCGGCAGGCCGCGCTCGTGCCGGCGCATCCGCCCTTCGCGTACCCGCAACCCCGCCCCGCCGCGCCACCGCGAAGTTCGCGACGGCCGGCGAGGCCCTGCGCACGGTCTTCGGCTACGACTCCTTCCGCGGCGAGCAGGCCGCCATCATCGACCAGGTCATCAACGGCAACGACGCCGTCGTGCTGATGCCCACCGGTGGCGGTAAGAGCCTGTGCTATCAGATCCCCTCGCTCGTGCGGGAGGGCACCGGCATCGTCATCTCGCCGCTGATCGCCCTCATGCAAGACCAGGTCGACGCGCTCACCGCCGTGGGCGTGCGCGCCGCGTTCCTCAACTCCAGCCAGGACTCCGCCGCTCGGGGCACGGTCGAGCGTGACTACCTCGCCGGCAACCTCGATCTGCTCTACGTCGCCCCCGAGCGACTCTCCTCCGAGGCCACCAAGCGTTTCCTCGACCGCGGTACCATCGCCCTCTTCGCCATCGACGAGGCCCACTGCGTGTCGCAGTGGGGGCACGACTTCCGGCCCGACTACCTGGCCCTGTCCGACCTGGCCGACCGCTGGCCCGATGTTCCCCGCATCGCTCTCACCGCCACGGCCACCGACGCCACCCATAAAGAGATCACCACCCGGCTACAGATGGGCGATGCCCGGCACTTCGTCGCCAGCTTCGACCGGCCCAACATCCAATACCGCATCGTCGGCAAGGCCGAGCCGCGCAAGCAGCTCCTGGCCTTCATCAAGGCCGAGCACCCCACGGATGCCGGCATCGTCTATGCCCTCAGTCGCAAGACCGTCGAGGCGACCGCCGAATTTCTGCGCCAGAACGGGCTCAACGCGCTGCCCTACCACGCGGGCCTCGACCAGGGGTTGCGCGCCCGCACCCAGTCCCGGTTCCTCCGTGAGGAGGGCGTCATCATCGTCGCCACGATCGCGTTCGGCATGGGCATTGACAAACCGGATGTGCGTTTCGTCGCCCACATCGACCTGCCCAAGTCCGTCGAGGGCTACTACCAGGAGACCGGCCGCGCGGGCCGCGACGGCTTGCCCTCCACCGGCTGGCTCACCTATGGCCTGCAAGACGTCGTGCAGCAGCGCCGCATGATCGACGAGTCGCCCGGCGACCTCGGCCACCGGCGCAAGCTCTCCGCCCACCTCGACGCCATGCTCGCGCTCTGCGAGACCGTCACCTGCCGCCGGGTCAACCTGCTGCGCTACTTCGGCCAGTCCAGCGAGCCGTGCGGCAACTGCGACACCTGCCTCGAACCCCCCGTCGGCTGGGACGGCACCGTCCCCGCCCAGAAACTGCTCTCCACCGTGGTGCGCCTGCTGCGCGAGCGCAATCAGCGCTTCGGCGCCGGGCAGCTCATCGACATCCTGCGCGGCAAGGTGACCCCGCGCACCACTCAGCACAGCCACGACCAGCTGGCCACCTGGGGCATCGGTGCCGACCTCAGCGACCAGCAGTGGCGCGGCGTCGTGCGGCAGCTCCTCGCCCAGGGTTTCCTGGCCACCTCCGGCGAATACGGCACCCTGGTGCTGACGGATGCCGCCGCGGAGGTCCTCGCTGGCCGCCGCACAGTGGAGCTCCGCACCGAGCCCGAACGGGCCGCCCGCCCCGCGGCCGGGGCCCGCAAGAGCGCCGCGAAGGCGGCCGCGGCCGATCTCAGCCCCGAGCAGGAGACCCTGTTCGCGGCGCTGCGGGTCTGGCGCTCCGCCCAGTCCAAAGAGCAGGGCGTGCCGGCCTACATCATCTTCGGCGACGCAACCCTGCTGGCGATCGCCGCGACGAAGCCGGCCACCCTGGCCGACCTCGACGGCATCTCCGGCGTCGGTGCCAAGAAGCTCGACGCCTACGGCGCCGCCCTCCTCGAGGTCGTGTCCGCCGGAACCTGACGCCTCCCGTCCCGGACCCAACCCGCGGCATCCCGCAGGACCGGGTAGAACTGAGTCATGGACTGGACCGAGTACTTCAACGCTCAGGCCGCTCGCCCGCCGCGTGCGGTGCTGCTCCGTGCCCTCGACCTCTGCGCCGACGCGCCACCCGCCCCACCCGGCACTGCGATCGACTTGGGCTGCGGTGCGGGCACCGAGACCCGGCACCTGCTCGCCGCCGGCTGGACCGTACACGCGTTCGACGCCGACCCGGGCTCCGAGGCCAGGGTCCGGACGGGCCTTCGCGCTGCGGAGCAGTCCCGCCTGGTCTTTCACCGGTCCCGCTTCGAGGATCTCCCCGAGTTGCCCGCCGCAGACCTCGTCTATGCGGGGTTTTCCCTGCCCTTCTGCGACCCCGCGGTGTTCCCCGACCTGTGGGCGGGCATCCGCGCGGCGCTGAAGCCCGGCGCCTGGTTCGCCGGAGAATTCTTCGGCCCCCACGATGAATGGGCCGGCCGCGCAGACATGAACTTTCATGATCGCGGCCAGGTCGAGGCGCTCCTGGCCGGTCTGCACGTCGTCGGCCTCGTCGAAGACGACCGCCCCGGTCAGTCCGCATTCGGCCCTCGCCACTGGCACCTCTTCCACGTCACCGCCCGCACCCCGACGACCTGTGCCCCAACGAATTCGACGGAGATTTTGAGCTAAAGCCACGTTTTGGGCTTGTTTTAGGGCTTCTAGGGCAAAATCTCCGTCGAATTCGTTAGGAGCGGCTGGGCCGTCGCTCCGGCAGAGGTGGTGCCCCGTTTGTGGGTAACGGTGCCGTCAGACCCTTTACCGCTGTGGAAACCTACAAGACGAAGGCCGGGCGGAGCATCCTTCGTTGTAGGCCCGTCACGCACTATTTCCCCGCTTCGCGAGAGCCGCCTAACGTGTAAGAAAATTTCGAGTTCGCGCGAAGACGAAGGACCAACGATGGTTGACACTGCTCAGCGCTCCAACAGCACTACCCCCGCCAAGACGGAGAAGATCCCCGCCAAGACGGACAAGAAGACGGACGCGACCCTGGCCACGACCGTCGCCGTCACGCCCCCCGTGGCGCCCGGCGTCGACACCGGCCCGGTCATGATCGCCGGCCAGACCGGTGCCCCCACGGTCAACATCGAGTCGCTGCACCGGCAGCTGCTCGGCACCTGGGCCGACGTGCGCCTGCGGGCGCGCGAGCTCACGGCCAAGCCCGAACTGCAGCGCATCGAGGGTCAATCCATGGCCGAGCACCGCGAACGCGTGCTGGGCCAGCTCCTGATCCTGGCCGAGAACGGGCACGTGCACCGCGCGTTCCCGACGCACCTGGGCGGCGCCGACGACCACGGCGGAAACATCGCCGGGTTCGAGGAACTCGTCACCGCCGACCCCAGCCTGCAGATCAAGGCGGGCGTGCAGTGGGGTCTGTTCGGCGCGGCCGTGCTGCACCTCGGCACCAAGAAGCACCACGACGCCTACCTGCCGGGCATCATGACCATGCAGGTCCCGGGCGTCTTCGCGATGACCGAGACCGGACACGGCTCGGATGTCGCGGCCATCGGCACGACTTCGACCTACGACCCTGCCACGCAGGAATTCGTTATCGACACCCCGTTCCGCGCGGCGTGGAAGGACTACCTCGGAAACGCCGCGAAAGACGGCATCGCCGCCGTTCTCTTCGCCCAGCTGATCACGGCAGGCGTCAACCATGGAGTGCACGCATTCTGGGTGCCGATCCGCGACGAGTCCGGGGATTTCCTCCCCGGCATCGGTGGCGAGGACGACGGCCTCAAGGGCGGCCTCAACGGCATCGACAACGGGCGGCTCCACTTCGACGGGGTGCGCATTCCCCGCGAAAACCTGCTCAACCGCTACGGCGACGTCGCCGAGGACGGGACCTACACCAGCCCGATCTCCAGCCCCGGCCGCCGCTTTTTCACCATGCTCGGCACCCTCGTGCAGGGCCGCGTCTCGCTCGACGGCGCCGCCACCCAGGCTTCGGCGATGGCCCTCACGATCGCCATCACCTACGGCAGCCAGCGCCGCCAGTTCAACGCCGGTAGCGACACCGACGAGGAGGTCATCCTCGACTACCAGCGCCACCAGCGCCGTCTGCTGCCGCGCCTGGCCACGACCTACGCGCACACGTTCGCCCACGACGAGTTCCTGGTCAAGTTCGATCAGGTCTTCAGCGGCCAGGCCGACACGGATGCCGACCGGCAAGACCTCGAAACCCTCGCCGCCGCCCTCAAGCCGCTCTCGACCTGGCACGCTCTCGACACCCTGCAGGAGGCCCGCGAAGCCTGCGGCGGCGCCGGATTCCTCGCCGAGAACCGGCTGGTCGGCCTGCGCGCCGACCTGGACGTCTTCGCCACCTTCGAGGGCGACAACAACGTGCTCCTGCAGCTCGTCGCGAAGCGTCTGCTCACCGACTACAGCCGCAAGTTCGCCTCAGCCGGCCCGGGCGTGCTCGCCCGCTACGTCGTGCAGCAAGCTGCCGGCCGCGCCTACCACGGTACCGGGCTCCGCACCCTGGGCCAGGCGGTCTCCGACTTCGGCTCCACCGCTCGCTCCGTGGGCCACCTCCGCGACACCACGGTGCAGCGGGAGCTGCTCACCGACCGGGTCGAAACCATGATCGCCGAGATCGCGGGCAAGCTCCGCTCGGCCGGCAAGCTGGCACCGAAGGATGCCGCGGCCCTCTTCAACGCCAACCAGGACCAGCTGATCGAGGCGGCCCGTTCGCACGGCGAGCTGCTGCAGTGGGAGGCGTTCACCCGGGCGGTCGAGACCGCCGAAGACGCCGGCACGAAGCAGGTTCTGACCTGGCTGCGCGACCTGTTCGGCCTCGGCCTGGTGGAGAAGCACCTGGCCTGGTACCTGATCCACGGGCGCCTGTCGGCCAAGCGGGCACAGTCGGTCACGGCCTACATCGACCGCATCATCGCCCGGCTCCGCCCCCACTCCGTCGACCTGGTCGACGCCTTCGGTTACAGCCAGGACCACCTCCGGTCGGCAATCGCCAGCGGTGCCGAGCAGGAGCGCCAGAACGAGGCCAGGGACTACTACCAAACCCAGCGTGCCAACGGCACCGCTCCCCGCGCCGAGAAGACTCCCGCCAAGAGGTAGCCCCGATCCGGTGGAGAGTGCCCGTTCCGCCGGCCGCTCTCTACCGGAACGGGCACCCTCGTGTCGTACCCAGGTACGAGGCCGGCGGGCGCACAAGCGTCCGCTGGGCCGATGCGTGCAGCATCCGTCCCCCGTAGCGTCGATGACGGGCCGATTTCACACGGTGAGACCGGCCCCACCGATGTACAACGAGGAGACGGATGATTCAGGCACAGTCCCTGACCAAACGGCACGGCGGCAAGACCGCGGTCGACGCGATCGACTTCACCGTGCAGCCCGGCAAGGTGACCGGCCTGCTGGGTCCGAACGGCGCCGGCAAGAGCACCATCATGCGCATGATCGTCGGACTGGACCGGCCGACCGCCGGATCGGTCAAGGTCAACGGCAAGCATTACAGCGAGCACCGGGCGCCGCTGTGCGAGGTGGGCGTGCTGCTCGACGCGAGGGCCGTGCACACCGGCCGCTCGGCCCGCAACCACCTGCTGGCCCTGGCGGCCACCCACGGCATCCCGGCCGCCCGGGTCGACGAGGTGATCGAGCTCACCGGGATTGGAGCCGTCGCCCGCACGCGCGTCGGCGGCTTCTCCCTCGGCATGGGCCAGCGCCTCGGCATCGCAGCGGCGCTGCTCGGCGACCCTGCGGTGCTGATTCTCGACGAGCCCGTCAACGGGCTCGACCCCGAGGGCGTGCAGTGGGTGCGCCAGCTGATGCGGTACCTCGCCGCGGAGGGCCGAACCGTGCTGCTGTCCTCGCACATGATGAGCGAAATGGCTCTCACGGCCGACCACCTGATCATGCTGGGCCGGGGAAAGGTGATCGTGAATGCCCCGGTCTCCGAGATTATCGGCATGGCCGGCACGCACCGGGTGCGCGTGCGCACCCCTCAGTCCGCCCAGCTTGCGGCCCTGCTCGCCCAGCCCGACGTCACCGTCACCACCGGAGAGCCGGACCTGCTCGAGGTAGCCGGTATTTCGGCCGGTGACATCGGCGAACAGGCCGCCGCCGCGGGCATCGTGCTGCACGAGCTGACCGGCGTGAGCGCGTCACTGGAAGAGGCTTACCTGGCCCTGACCCAAGACGAGGTGGAGTACCGCGCCAGCGGCTCCGCGCAACTGCAGGAGGCATGACGATGACCGAGACAACCGCGACCAAGACGCCCGCGCCCGCTGCTTCCTCCTCCCCGGCCGCGGACGGCACCGTGCCCGGCGCCGCATCCGCTGTGCACGGCCTGAGCGCGGCGGGCCTGCTGCGGTCGGAGTGGATCAAGCTGCGCAGCGTGCGCTCGACGGCCTGGTCGTACGCCCTGCTCGTACTGGTTTCGCTCGCCCTCGCGGCGGTCATGTCCTCGACGCTCGACCTGCAGGGTGCGGACGCCTCGATGATCCCCGCGGCCGACCAGGCGACTTTCATCGCCCAGACCGCGACATTCGGGGTGTTCTTCGGCCAACTCATCGTGGCCGTCCTCGGCGCGCTGACCATCAGCGGCGAATACTCCACCGGTATGATTCGGTCCACGTTGACAGCGGTGCCGCGCCGGCTGCCCGCCCTTGCGGCGAAGGCCGCCGTGCTGTTCGTCACGACCTTCGTGGTTGGGCTGGCCGCCAACCTCGGTTCCTATCTGGTGGCGTCGCTGGTGCTTTCCCGGCAGGGCTTGGGCGTCAGCTTCGCGGATCCAGCCGTGTTCCTGCCGGTACTCGGCGGTGCGCTCTACCTGGCCCTGATCGCGGTCTTCGCCCTCGGCATCGGCACCATCGTGCGCAGCGGGGCCGGCGGCATCGCGGTCGTGCTCGGCATCGTGCTGTTGCTCCCGATGGTGTTCCAGGTGATCGCTGCCCCGTGGGCCGCCGCGGTGCTGCCGTATCTGGTGTCGAACGCGGGCATCAACATGTTCGGGTTGATGTCGTTCAGCCCGGTGCCGATCGAATGGTGGGTCAACCTGCTGGTGGTGCTCGGCTGGCTCGCGGTCAGCTTGGTCGGTGCCGCTGTGGTGTTGAAGCGGAGGGACGCGTAAAGTCCTCTGAATGACCGAATCACTCCTCGCCCTCGGCCGGCCGCTTGTGCCGACCGAGGGCGAACTTCGTCTGCCGACACCGCCGGGGGTGGCCGGGCGGTTCTGGTCGCGGCATCCGTGGCTCAGCGATGCGCTGGTCGCGAGCGCCTATTTCGTGCCGATGGCCGTCGTTTTCCTGATCGACCTGACACGGCAGGCCGGGCCCGGCCTGCCGCCGCAGGCCCTCATCGCCGCCGCGGTGGTAATGGTCATCACGGCCGCACTGCTGGTCCGGCGGCATGCCCCGCTTCTCGTGCTCGGGGTGACCTGCGCAGGACTGGTCGTCGCGTTCCCCGGCCAGGGCGACACCCTGCCCGTGCTGATCGCGCTCTACACTGCCGCGGTCTACCGTGGCGTGCGAAGCGCCTGGTTCGGCCTCGCCGTGGCGATCGGCATCGGCGCCCTAGGTGCTTTTCCGGGCGCGAGCAGCTACGCATCCTGGCTTGCGGTCGCCTCCCAATCCGCGGTCCTCATGCTCGCGGCCACCCTGATCGGTGTCACGGTCGGCGATCGCAAGCGTTATGTGGCCGCGCTGGTCGAACTGGCCGCACAGCTGGCCCGAGAGCGCGACCAGCAGGCCCAGCTCGCCCGCATCACCGAACGCGGGCGCATCGCCCGGGAAATGCACGACATCATCGCGCACAGCCTCTCGGTCATGGTCGCGCTCGCCGACGGCGCCGACGCGCTGCTCGTCAAAGACCCGGAACGTTCGCGCGCTGCGCTGCGCGAGGTGGCCCGGACCGGCCGCGGCTCGATGTCCGAGATGCGCCGGCTGCTCGGCGTGCTGAGTGAGGGTCCTCAGGAGCAGGGCGACCCCGAGGGGACGGATATCCCCCTCCGGCCCCAACCCGGCGCCGACCAGCTCGTCGACCTGGTCGAATCGTTCCACGCCGCCGGACTGCCCGCCCGGCTGGAACTCACCGGGCGCATTCCCGGGAGCCAGGGTCTGCAGTTGACGGTCTACCGGATCGTGCAGGAATCGCTGACCAACGCGCTGCGGTATTCGGCGCATCCGACCGCGGTGACCGTGCGACTGATCCGGGTACCGGGGCGGCTCGAGGTGGTCATCGCCGACGACGGCCGGAACGCGTCGGCCACATTGCCGTCGTCGGCTGCCGGGCGGGGCATCATCGGGCTGCGCGAGCGCGTCGCGCTCTACGACGGCACCCTCGTGGCCGGGTGCCGTCCCGGCGGCGGCTGGCAGGTGCGCGCGACGATGACGGTCGACGAGACGGGGGAACGGGCATGACGCCGATCCGGATTTTGCTCGTCGACGACCAGGCGCTGCTGCGCACGGGCTTCCGGATGGTGCTCGAGGCCGAGGACGATTTCACCGTGGTGGCCGAGGCCGGCGACGGCGCCGAGGCGATCGCACTCGCCACCGACCTGCATCCCGACGTCATCCTGATGGATGTGCGGATGCCCGGAATCGACGGCATCGACGCCACACGGCGGATCACCGCCGCGTGCCCCGACAGCCGGATCATCATTCTCACCACTTTCGACCTCGACGAGTACGCGTTCGGTGGCCTCCGCGCGGGCGCGCGCGGGTTCCTGCTGAAAGACGCCCAGCCCGCTGAACTCACCGCGGCAATCCGGGCCGTGGCCTCGGGCGACGCCTCCGTTTCGGCGCGGGTGACCCGGCGCATGCTGGACCTGTTCGGAGCGAAGCTTCCGGGGGCAGATCGGGAGGCCGACGGTACCGAAGCGGATGCCGACGCCGGCCGACTCGGCCTGCTCACCGAGCGGGAGCGAGAGGTCTTCTTCGCGGTCGCGGAGGGTCTGTCGAACCCGGAGCTCGCCGAACGTTTCTTCCTGTCCGAGTCCACCGTCAAGAGCCACGTCGGACGCATCCTGGCCAAGCTTGAGCTGCGTGACCGAGTGCAGGTCGTCATTCTGGCCCACCGGCTCGAATAGGCTCGGGGGTATGCGCACCTTCTACCCCGAGATCGAACCCTACGAAACCGGACTCCTCGAGGTCGGTGACGGGCAGACCATCTACTGGGAGGCATCCGGCAACCCCGACGGCAAGCCGGCCGTCTACCTGCACGGAGGGCCGGGCGGCGGATCGAGCCCGAAGCAACGCCGCGTCTTCGACCCGAAGAAGTACCGCATCATCCTTTTCGACCAGCGTGGCTGCGGTCAGAGCACGCCGCACGCGAGCGCGGCGGACGCCGACCTCACCACCAACACCACCTGGCACCTCGTGTCCGACCTCGAGAAACTGCGCGAGCACCTCGGGATCGAGCGTTGGCTGGTCTGCGGCGGGTCCTGGGGCAGCACCCTCAGCCTCGCGTACGCCGAGACACACCCGGACCGGGTCACCGAACTCGTGTTGCGGGGCATTTTCACGCTGCGCCCGATGGAACTCGACTGGTTCTACGAGGGCGGCGCGTCGGCGATCTACCCGGACCTCTGGGAGAGCTTCATCGCCCCGGTTCCGGTGGAGGAGCGCGGCCACCTGATCAAGGCCTATAAGCGCCTGCTGCACGACCCCGACCAGTACGTGCGCGAGCGGGCCGGCGTGGCCTGGTCCACCTGGGAGTCCTCGACCATCACGCTGCTGCAGCAACCCGACACGATCGCGCGTTTCACCGAGCCGGCGTTCGCGGTGGCCTTCGCCCGGATCGAGAACCATTACTTCACCAACTCGGGCTGGTTCGAGCCGAACCAGCTGATCCGCGACGCGGACCGGCTGAAAGACATTCCCGGCGTCATCGTGCAGGGCCGCTATGACATGTGCACCCCCGCGTTCACCGCCTGGGAGCTGCACCAGAACTGGCCGGAGGCCGATTTCAGGCTGATCCCGGATGCCGGTCACTCCTTCGACGAGCCGGGCAACCTGGACGCGATCATCGAGGCGACGGACCGCTTCGCGGCCTGAGGCCGGCCGGGAGAATCCCGGCGACAGCAGGCCCAGACCGGTCGGACGGCGGTCCTGAATATGTGCTCGCTCCCGTCGAAATAATCCCTGCCGGTGGTCTGTCCAGGCCCTTGACACTCTCGTCTTATTTGGTAATCGCACTACCCTTCGATAGCATTCGAATATTGCTCAGGTGGCCCCTCTTCGGGGGTCACATTCCTCGCGCTCTCGATCGCGCACAATCTTGAGATGTTGTATGTCTGCTCTTTATGCTGCCCAAAAATCCCCGATCAAATTCCTGAACCGGCACCCCAATGGCAAGCCACGTCTCGCCAAGCTATGGCAACTCACGGCCGTCCTTGCGGCGACAGTGCTGGCCCTATCGGCTTTCGTTCCGTTGCCCGCGTCGGCGGTGACCTCTCCCCAGGCTGTCGCCGCTGCCCCGATCGCAGTGAAAGCGGGGGAGGCCACCTGGACCACTATCCGCGAACCCAGCACACCCCAGAACGCCACGCCGTACGTCAGCGCCACGTCGCTGGCTGACAAGACCTTCCTCAAATTCGACACGGCACAGTACACGGGCATGAGCGTCGTGTCGGCGACATTGGACTTGAAAGTCGCCAGCACCACCTCTACCGCACCTGGCGTGCAGGTCTATCCGGTCTCCTCGGACTGGAGCGCGTCGTCTCTGACTGAGTCGAACCGCCCGGCCCACATCGACACGGAACTGAGTGGGGCATCGGTTCGGGCTCTGACCGGACAGACAATTTCTGTGCCGCTCTCGGGTCTGAACGGTACAGCGTTGTCCGGGTCGACTGCGTTCGAGGTGCGCTTCGCCCAGAAGTTTGTGAGCACCTCGTTCGTAGGCAAAGGGGAGGCGCGCCCCACGCTGAAGCTCGTCCTCGCGGCAACCGGCTCGGCGACCGGCGCGGCGACCGGCTCGGCGACTGGCTCGGCCACCGGCTCGGCGACCGGCTCGGCCACCGGCTCGGCGACCGGATCCGACAACCTGTCATTCGCGGTTCCCGGGTCGAACACCACCGGCAAAAAGGTCTTTGCACACTACTTTCCGCCGTACCCCATCTCCATCGAGAACAAGGCACCCGCATCGGATTACTATGCGATCAACTACCTCACCTCGCAGGGCGAGGGAGGCATCCACGCCAACTACGGCGGATTGCTGCGCGACCGCCCTGAGGCTCGCGCTCCGCGTTCGGGGGATTGGAAACTCACTGATATGAAAGAGGAAGTCACCGACGCGGCAGATGCCGGTATCGATGGCTTCACCGTCGACATCATGAGTCTGTCCGGCCTCAACTGGGAGCGAACACTCGATTTGGTGCAGGGCGCGGAGCAGTCCGGCAGAAACTTCACCATTGTCCCGAACCTGGATATGACGGCCAGCGCCGGAAAGGCCAGCATCGCGACCATCGCGGCGAAACTTGCCGAATTATACAAGTCCCCGGCCACCTATCGTCTGAGTACAGGCGAATTCGTTCTCTCCTCCTTCGCCGCCGAGCGTCAGAACGCGGTCTGGTGGGGGCAGTTGAAGTCGACGTTGGCTTCGCAGTATGGAATCAAGACGGCGTTCATCGCCGTATTCCTTAATGCCAGTGACGAGAACCTGAAGAGTTTTGCACCGATCAGTTATGCGTTGAGCAACTGGGGAACCCGGACGCCGGTGACCATCGAGAACGGTCCCGACTACGCGGCGAAGGCACGAGCACTCGGCGTGAAGTGGATGTCTCCCGTTGCCGTCCAGGACGTCCGGCCCCGAAGCTACCTCTATGACGAAGCCGGCAATACGGAAACCCTGAAGGCGTCCTGGAAACGGGCGCTGTCGAACGGTTCTGAATTGGTGCAACTGGTCACGTGGAACGACTACTCCGAGGGGACGTCGTTTGCTCCTTCGGCAGCGCACGGCGAGGCCTTCCTGGATATCAACGCGTACTACCTGAGCCAGTTCAAGAAGGGCTCGGCGCCGGCTATCGTCAACGACTCGATCTACTTGACGCACCGGATTCAGCCCTATGCAGCGACGCCGACCACGCCGCAGCAGCTCATGTCGCCCACGTTGAGCGGAACAGCCATGAAGCCTCGGGATACCGTCGGAGTGCTCACATTCCTCACGGCACCGGCGACGGTCACGGTCTCAATCGGAGGAAAAAAGACATCGTTCGAGGCGCCGGCAGGAGAATCAAGCAGGACGTTCCCGCTGGCGCTGGGCACGGTCGGTGCGAGTGCAGACCGGAACGGGGCGCAGATCGCCGCGGTCACCTCTCCGTACACAGTCGTTGCGCGCCCTATCGTGCAAGATCTGCAGTATTACGCCGCAAGCAGCAGGACCCAGTAACCAGGATCACCGGAACATAGCCGGGTGCTGCCGAACTGCCTGCGGGTCGGCAGCACCCTTTTGTGTCGAGTAGATCGTGTGACATCGCTACCGTTTGCGGAGTGCGACTTCTTCCTCGTGGCTGCGGACGGGTTGTTCCTGACGTGACGGCTCCTGCTCCGCCGCCGTGTGCGGCATGTAATACCTGCCTCGATTTCGACCGAGAAGCCGAGCGGGTGCCAGGTTCAGGATCGCGCCGAGCACCGGAGTCCCTGCCGTTTTGAGGCTCTCGACGGCTTTCCGGAGTTCCCGCGTTTCGACCTTTCCCGACCCGACGACGAGAACTGCCCCGCCGAAATACCTTCCGAGGATAGCTGCGTCAGTCACGGGCAGGAGAGGCGGGCAGTCGATGACGACGACGTTGAACCGGTCGCGCAGCGAGGCGAAAACCTGTTGGGCGTGTGTGGAGGAAAGCAGTTCGCTCGGGTTCGGGGGAACCTGCCCTGACAACAGGATCTGGAGGCCGTCCGGACCCCAGGGTTGGAGGACATCATCCACGTCGGCGTCGTGGGCCAGAATAGTCGAAAGACCGACCGATCCCTCGAGGTCGAAATAGTCGGCCAGGGACGGTCTCCGCAGGTCCGCTTCGACCAGACACACCAGGCTGCCGGAGGCCGCGAGTGTGATGGCGAGATTCGCCG
Organism: Cryobacterium sp. M96; assembly: GCF_002929845.1. Classification (GTDB taxonomy): domain Bacteria; phylum Actinomycetota; class Actinomycetes; order Actinomycetales; family Microbacteriaceae; genus Cryobacterium; species Cryobacterium sandaracinum. The sequence continues at coordinate 136,822 of NZ_PJJS01000053.1, read as the reverse complement.
CCGTGACGGATTTTCCTTCGCCGGGAATGGACGAGGTGACGACGAACACCTTGTGGCGCTCATTCGCCTGGAGGAAATGCAGGTTCGTTCTGACCTGCTTGAATTCCTCGGCCCGAATGGGGCTGAAGCCTCGTTGCGGGACCAGCGGGTTGTTGACACTCCCGCGGTCGTACACAATCGTCCCGAGAAGTGTCAGACCGAACTGCCTGAGCTGTTCCGCGGTTCTCACTTTTGCGCTCGTCAGCTCCCGCAGGAGAATGAAGCCGAGCCCGGCAACGAAGCCGCCCAGCAATCCGGATGCCAGTGCGATCGACGGGCTGGGGGCGGAAGGCGCGGTGGGTGTCGTCGCACTCTGCACGGACTCGAGGCGTAGTGGTGTAGTGCCGTCGCTCCTTTTCGGGACCAGACGGATCACCGTATTGACCAGACTCGTCGCCACCGCGTCGGCAGTGGCGGCGGCGCGGTCCGGCGAGGTATCCGTGACAGCGATCGAAATGAGAGACGTGTTCAGTGGCACCGAGGCAGATACCCGATCACCAAGTTCACCGACAGTGGTTTTCAATCCAAGCGCGGTTATCACAGGGTCCAAGACGATCTGGCGGGTCGCCATGATGCTGTAATTGCGGGCCTGCTGTTGTGAATAATTGCTGCCCTGCGCGAGGTCACTGGTGCTATCGCTACCGATTGCCGAAACGAATAACTCTGCTTCCGCGGAGTACTCAGGCTCGGTGGTCAGCACGTAGACCGAAGCGGCGATGACGCCAAGAATGGTGAATGTGACGAGCGCAACCCATCGAGATCGCAAGAGGTTCCAGAATCCACGTTGATCCACGCGTTCGCCCTTCACCGTGTCGAGCGGCACCGGATTGACCAGCCAATACTGAGACTCTATCAAGAACCTCATTATCACAGCGACCCACGTAGGGGGGGCATATGCGTGCCACTATGAGCACATGATAGCCCGACGTCTCATGCGGCCTCGGTGGTGGAAATTTCTCGTCGTCGCCGTGCTTTTCGTGGGTGCCATCGGGCTTGCACTCCTCGCGCTGCAACCGGTCGGCACGGAAGACGCAGGAGCGCCGAAAGACCCATACCCCACCATCACCGCCGTTCCACGTGCTCCTACGGCCGTGTTCCTCGGTGGGGCATCAACCTCGGGAGCCGGAGTCAGCGGCCAGGCCACCCGTTGGTCGACTGGGCTCGCTGCAGACAAGGGCTGGCAAGAGGTCAATCTCGCGACAAAAGAAGGTGACATCGCGTTTGGAGTCACACCCGGAACCTGTGGGCCCTCGCCGTGTCCGAGCTACCAGGACTTGGTGGCCAAGACCGTCGGCCTGAATCCCTCCGTCGTCGTGGTGGCGGCGGAGCGGGCCGGCACGAATGTGGATCTGCCTGAAGCAGTGGCAACCATCAATGCCGCACTTGCCGCCCTGCGCGTCGGAGTGCCCGATGCTACTCTGGTCGTAGTCGGCCCGGCGGCGCTCAACGGTATGGACGATAGTCGGGCAGCCGAATTGGACAGTGAGGTTCGCGCCGCCGCGGCGCGCGTCGGCGCCACGTACGTTAGTCTGCTCGAACCGAATGTTCTCGATCCATCGATGGTCGCAAGTGACGGTGTCAGTGTGAACGAAGCAGGTCATGCCGCAATTGCAGTTCGTGTGAAAACTGCGCTTTCGTGACGGAACCTGGACCCGGCGCAACCGTCGGGACGTCGGGGTCGGCAACGACTTTTCGCACCGTCCTCGGGGTCACCGTTCTCGGTGCAATCCTTGCCGCTGTCGTGCCGCTGGCTCTCCTGGTACAGGTGCCAGACGTCGGCAGAGGACAGGCGTGGATTCTGACTCTGATCCTCGTCGTGTGGGCGGGTCTGCGACTCGCCCTCATCATCGTTGTCGGCCGTCCGATGCTGTTCGACTTCTTCTTCTGGATGTTCGTCTACGTCTTCATGGGGATTGCTCCAACCGTCCAGATCCGAAGTGGTCTCATCTCGCGGACGACGCAAGGTATCGACGAGTCGCTCGAGCTCCCCACGGCCGCCTTGGTCTGTCTCGGCGTCGCCTGCTATGAAATCGGGCGATTGGGTGCCTACGGGCATGAGCGCAGCAAGCTGACGACCGGGATTCGAGAACGGGGGAGTGCCCCCGTTCGGGTGGTGACCCAGGTGCGAACCTGGCCGACCCTGGTGCTCGTCGGCGCGGGCATCGTACTCAGCTTGTATTTCATCTCCAGGGTCGGTGCGGGATCGCTTTTCGGTAGCAGGGATCAAGCCTTTGCCGCGCGTTCAGCGGCGTGGACGGATCCCGCGGTGCGCTCGATCATGTACGCCGGTGCTATCTATCCGTTGTTGGTGGGCATCGGTGCGCTCGTGCAGCTGAGGCGGAGGACGACGGGGCCGCTGTCGATGGCCTATCGCGGCCTGATCGTTGTCGGGATTGCACTCCTTCTCACCGTCGTGAATCCGGTCAGCAGTGCACGCTACAGCCTGGGCACTGTCCTCTTCGCCCTCGCCGTTTTCGCGGGAGCCCTGCTCACCGTCGCGCGTGTTCGAGCGACCCTGACTGCAGCACTCGTCGGATTGATTTTTCTGTTCCCTCTGGCGGATGCCTTCCGGCGCCCGGAAGTCAACTTGGTGCGCAACGGTTTCTTCGGGGAGTACGAGGGGAACCCTGACTATGACGCATTCTGGCAAGTCGCCAACGCATTTTCGTACGGTCTTGACGGGCTGATTGAGCCGGGGCGCCAGGCGCTCGGCAGTGTTCTCTTCTGGGTGCCCCGAGGCGTCTGGCCGGACAAGCCTGTGGACACGGGAATTCTGCTCGCCCAATATCGCGGCTACAGTTTTCAGAACCTCTCTGCCCCGCTCTGGGCGGAATTCCTGGTCAATGGAGGTATCAGCGTCCTTATCGTGGGTTTTCTCCTGCTGGGCTACTCCCTGCGTGTCATGGACAGTCGACTTCTCCCCGCGTTCAATGCCGCGGGCTATTGGGCCATTGTCGGCGCGATCTTTCCGGTCTATATGACAATTCTCTTGCGCGGTTCACTGCTCCAGGCGACGGGAGTGGTGGCGGTCGCGTTGGCGTGTCTGCTTTTCGTCCGACAGTCGGGCAGGCCCCCCAGAAGTGACTCGCTCAGCGGTACGAAGTGGCCAGAGCTTCAGCGATCGCCTGCATCCCGAACCGGTTCCGGCTAGCCAGCGCGCCGGCGCGGCCCATGCTGTGAGTCAGAACGTCGTCGCGTAGAACCGTTGCAACGGCGCCGACGAGAGCCTCGAGAGTGTCATCCACCACAATTCCGCATCCGATCTCAGTGACCGCCGGAGCGAGTCCGCAGCTATCCGTGATGACCACCGGCACGCCGAGTGACATGGCTTCGAGAACTGACATCGGATACGGTTCATCGATGGAAGGCAGAACGTATACGGCGGCCCGCGACAACCGTTCGTTGGTTGCACCCGGGGCCAGGGGTCCCTCCCAGGACAGTATGCCTTTACTATCGGCCGCGTCGATGAGGCGCTGTACCGCTGGCCCCTCTCCCTCATCGGGACCGACCAGGGTGAACGACACCGTCGGGAATTCATCAGCGAGTGCGAGCGCCATTTTCACGAAGAGCTGCGGGCGTTTCCGGCGGGCGAGTCGGGCTAGATAGAGAACTTCCGTGCCCGCAGCGGGACCGTTCGCGCTCCCCGGCGCCGGTACGCCATTGGCGAGATGCTTTAGATTGAGCGCCGTGCCCGCAACGGCACTGAGATCATTCCGTTCCTGGTCGGTGAGGTAGAACACCACCTTCGCCCCCCTCAGAGCCGGTCGGGTGACGAACGCGTCCAGAGGAATCGCCAATGGACTGTCTGAAGGGTCGATCATTCCGTGAGTCTGCACCACGTACGGTATCCCGGCCTTGCGCAACCAGCGCGCCGCAGGGAGCGTGACGAGGTCACGGGCGGCATGAATGTGCACAACGTCGAACGAGCGCGCGGCCTGCTTGAGCCAGTGCTGCAGGGCGGGTGCGCACAGGCCGGCGAAACCGATACCTGGGATGATCGTTCGGGCGGGGAACAGACGGAGCGGCACCCCGTCGAATTCATGGGGGGCCGCTTCGCCGAATCCGCGGGCGCCGCCGGCTACCACTACGTCGTGGCCTGCTTCACGGAGGGCTTTGGCCTGGTTCAACGCGACGCGAACGGGACCTCCATACTCACCGTTGGGAGTGACGAGCGTCACGATGGAGAGCACACGCATTCAGGTCTGGTCCCGGTCCTGTGAGAGTGCTGGTCGTTCCGCGCGCGGAGCTCGCAGAAGTGCCCGGGCGGGCACGGTCCCGGAGACGAGAGCCGTCGCGCCGATAACGCTGTCATGGCCGATCCGGCTTCCTCGGAGAACTGTTGCCCTGGCCGCGATCCAGGCGCCGTCTTCCACGATAATCGGCGCATTGTCGAATTCGAATGTCTGCGAGGTGCGGTCATGGCTGCCCGTGCACAGCATGACACCCTGGGAAATGCACACGTCACTGCCAATGATCACCGGCTCGAGATTCAGAATCCAGACCTCTTCACCGATCCACGAGTTGTCACCGACGACCAGTTTCCATGGCCAGTGGATGCGCACGCGATGGCGGATCAAAACATTGTCACCGATCGTGGCGCCGAAAAGCCGAAGGAGCGCCACGCGGAGACGGGGCGGGCACCACCACCGGACAACAACGAGTCCGGAGAGGAGAAGCCAGGCGATCTGCCAGAGCGAATTCCGCCCCCGTTCGTAGCCTGCGCCGGAGAATCCGGCCAGGTTCCGGCGAGGGAGACCTGACGGTTGGGCCATCGGTGGTCTCGCGTCGCTGACTGACATGACGGTCAGTGTACGCAGACAACCGATCAGCGGCTAGATATCCCGTTGAACCATGTTGCTGCTAGCTTGTTCGCATGCAACCCCGTCGAACTGAGCGTGGGCAGGCGAGATGAGGGTCCGATGAAGGCAGGTGCGCCGAGGGGTAGACGGCTGAGGCGCGTTCGCGCCAGCATGAACACCATCGTCGGATACTCGATTTCGATGGTGCTCCTGGCTGTCGTCTCGCTTGCGGTCATCCCCTCAATGGTCATGGCAAGCGGCGCGGCAGCGTGGGGAATGATTGCGGCAGGCCAGTCCATCGGCGGCGTGGGTGCGGTTATCGTGGCTTACGGCTGGGGTCTCTCCGGGCCGGCCTCCGTGGCGAGGGCAGACGCGAACATGCGACTCACCGCATATGCGGAGTCGGTTATCTGCAAGCTGCTGATCATTGTGCCCGTCGGCCTTCTTGTTTTTTCGGTGGCCTGGGGTGTCGGTCGCGACTACGCCATCTTCGCCGGAGTCGGTGCCCTGTCCACGGCGACCGTGGGACTGACCGCGAACTGGTGGTTCGTCGGTCTCATGCAACCGTACCGACTCTTGGTTTTCGAAACCGTCCCGCGGGTTCTCGGGACCGGCATCGGCATTTTCTACATGACTCACGGGTCGAGTGCTCTCGTGGGTGTGCTCTGGCAGCTGATCGGTATGGTGACGGCATTCATGGCCTCCACCATATGGATCCTGCAACCGTGGAGACTCCGTCGACTCCGGTCGCTTCCGCGCAGGCGGATAGGGATGGTGCTTTCTTCGCAGCGGCTGGGTGTCACCTCGACCGTGCTTTCCTCGCTGTATACCTCGACCCCGATTGTCATTGTGTCGTTGATCGCCCCGGGCGCGCAGCCGGTTTACGCCGTTGTCGAGAAGGTGCAGCGCCAGGTGATCGTGGGACTCGGCCCATTCGTCACGATCCTCCAGGGCTGGGTGCCCAAAGCTCGAAGGCAGGACCTCGTCCGCCGAGTCAGGACGGGGCTGGTCGCCGCCGTGGTGTTCGCGGTTGCGCTCGCCGGTCTCATGCTGGCCGTAGCCCCGGAACTGGTGCGTTGGCTCGGCGGCGGCCAGATCAAACCGTCCTTTGTCACCTTGATACTGATGGCGCTGATCACCGGAGTGAGCCTGATCGAGGCGGTCGTCAGCAAGGCCTGCCTGGCGGCATTGCGCAGACTCGATGTGGTGACCGGGGCGACGGCCATCGGAACTCTGGTCGGTCTACCCTGCGTCGCGATCGGAGCCGTGTCCTGGGGGGCAGAGGGGGCGCTCTGTGGTATCTTCGCTGGGCTTTCGCTCAGGCTTCTGCTTGAACTCATGGGCATGCGCCGCGCAATCGCCCAGCGCAGCGAGGATGCGCTCGACGTGACAATGGTTCCGGAAATCGGGGTGAGCGGCTCTTGAGTCAGATCAAAGACGCGATGAGGGCGCTGGCTTGGGCGCTGCCGGCGAGCACGGCTAAGAACCGGCTCCTTCGCTCGATCGGCCACGACATTCATCCGACCGCAATGGCGCGATCCTGTCTCGTCCTTCGGGTCACACAGGTCTCGATGGGAGCGAACAGCCGGATAGGCCGATGGAACCTGCTCAAGAACATGCGCCGGGTGTCAATCGGTGATCACGCAACCATCGGCCGCTTGAACGTTTTTTCATCCCACCCCGTGTACAAGCGGCTCTACCCGGACGGCGCGGCACTGGAAATGGGGCCTCATTCAAAAATTACGAGCCGGCATCAGTTCGATTGCTCCGGCTCCATAGTGATCGGCGAGTACTCCAGTGTCGCCGGGCACGAAACCAAGATTGTGACGCACAGCATCGACGTTCGACGAAATGCTCAGGCGGCATATCCGGTGCGAATTGGAGCCCGGAGTTTCGTCGGAGCGCGCTGTCTGCTCTTCGGCGGCGCTATCTTGCCGGATCGGTCGGTCCTGGCGGGAGGATCGGTGCTCGCCCGTGCGAGATCGGGCGGGTTGCCCGGACTATGGGCGGGTGTTCCGGCCGCGCTCCGCGGGCCGATCGACGGTGAGTGGTTCGAGCGTTCGACCACGGGAACCAGTCGGGTCTTCATCCCGGCTACGGGAGAAACGGTGGAAGACGCGCTTTAGCCGCGGGCAGACAGTGCCCGGAACCATTTGCCGAGCAGTAACGCCATGATCAGCGCGTTGGCGGCCAAGAGAAGGCTGTAGACCACCACGAAAGCACCGGGCCAGCCAGTGAGGATGAAGCTGAGCGAGAGGATCCCGTAGTCGGCCGGCAGCAGAGCAATGGCCCTGGCTCTCGAGGGGCGACGAGCCCCGCCCTCGCCGATGGCCGAGGTCGTGGAGGTTGCGTTGGCTGAACGGCGCAGGAGCAGCTCAGTCAGCAGGCCACCCACGAAGGTGACAACGGACACGACCTGGAATGCGAGGGGCACGAGATACCAGATCGGCTCCGTGGACCAGAAGCGGTACGCCGTGATGAGGATCGCTGCGTGGACCGCGACGATCTTGCCGGCGTCCACGACGTGGTCGAGCCACTCGCCAGCGGGGGAACCGCGGCCGGTCAGGCGCGCGACCTGACCGTCTGCCGAATCCAGCGCAAAGCCGAGAACGAGGAGGACCGCAACGCCGACGGCTCGGATCGGGCTTGGTTCTCCGCTGACCAGGAGAACAAGACCCGCCCCGGTCGCAAGGGCCGACAGCCCGGTCACCTGATTGGGCGTCATCCTGAGCCCAAAACACACCGAGGCCAGCACGCGCCCCAGCGGTCGATTGACGTATCGCGTGTACAGCGACACCCCGGTCTGTGCCTTCTGCGCACTCGCAAGCTGTGCGTGAGCTTCACGAAACTGTGTCATCACGGGCCATCCTCGGATTGATTGAGCGTGGGCAGCGTGCCCCGTCCTCGGCACATGTTAGCCCCTCGTCGGACGTCACTCCTCCGGGGCATTGCGGGTGTGGCGCACAGGGCGTACGTTTCCGCCGATCCCACTTTTCGCTAAACGTGAGCAATGCTTTCTTACCCAAAGCGCTCCAAGGCCGCGTGAGGCTGGATTCCATAGTTCATTCGCGGTCATCAGAGCTTTTGGGCGATGAGGCTGTTCACCCGAGGGATAGGTAGCTATGCGTAAGCTTGCCGCAATTTTCACGACCGTGGCTGTCGTGGCCGGACTCGTCATAGCGAGTCCCGTGCCACAACCGGCGTCGGCGCTCTCCGCCGGCGTCGCCTTCAGTGCGGACAACCTGTCGACCTGGCAGACGAACGGCGTTGTCTACGGAGTCGGCACGGTGCACGGAAAAGTCGTGGCGGGCGGAACATTTTCTGAGATCAGGCCGCCCAGCGGCGGTGCGGGAGTGCCGAGGAACCAGGGAACGCTTGCGATTTTCAACGCGGAGACAGGAGCCCCTGACAGCTGTCAGTTCGCCATGACCCTTAATGGGGCCACGCCGACCGTGCGGTCGGTGGTTGCCTCACCTGACGGCAACACCATCTACATCGGGGGCAATTTCTCCTCCGTCGGCGGGGTGAACGCCGCGCGGGTAGCCGCGATCGACCCGGTCGCCTGCACCGTCAAGCCGTTCCGGGTGGCGGGGGTATCTTCCCTCGTCCGCGGCATGGCTGCCACCTCGTCCACCCTGTACCTGGCTGGGGAGTTCCAGACCGTCGGCGGCCAGGCGCGCAAGCGCTTTGCAGCGGTGGACGCGACGTCGGGCGCGCTTCTGCCCTGGGCCCCGGCGGCTGACACTGTCGGGCGGGCCGTGGCCGTCTCTCCCGACCGCAGCAGGGTAGCCATCGGTGGGGACTTTTTCACGGTCAATGACCAGGATTCCCACTCCATCGCGGTCGTCGATGCGACCACCGGCGCAAACGTGCGTAATTACCCTCTCGGCTTCATCCCGCGTACCTCGGTGACCAAGACCCTGTGGTCGGACGGCACGGCGTTCTACGGGGGCAACGAAGGAACGGGGGGCGGAGTCTTCGACGGTCGCTTCGCCGTCAATTGGAGCACACTCGACCAGACTTGGCGGGACAACTGCCTGGGCGCAACGCAGGCGGTGCTCGAATACCAGGGCACCCTGTATTCCGCGAGTCACGCGCACGACTGCTCATCGAACAACGCCTTTCCTGACGGGAGACGGATGTTTTTGATGGCACAGAACACCTCGGACGCGGCTTTGCTGGGCTGGTTCCCGACTTCCAATGACGGTACGGGCGAAGGAATCGGCCCGCGTGCTCTCACCATTGCCACCGGCGCCACAACGGGAAAGAAGTACCTCTGGTACGGCGGTGAGTTCACTGTCATCAACGGCGTAGTCCAACAGGGACTCACACGCTTCGGTCCGGATGACGTCGGTGCGCCGCCCACCCCGGTCGTTGCAGCCGAGGCGCTCACTTCGGGCGCCAATCAGATTCGCTTCCGCACCGTGGTCGACCCTGACGACAGTGCCTTGACGTACAACGTCTACCGGAACGGCGGAGCGACCCCAATCTGGACCGGCTCTGCCAGTTCCCTGTGGTGGACCCGTCCCCAGGTGACCGTCGTTGACACGAATGTCGCCGCGGGCACGAATTACACCTACCGGGTGACGGCGAATGACGGGGTCAACACCAGTCCGCTGTCGGCGTCAGTAGCAGCCCGCGCCGTCACCAAGGGGGTTGACTATCCCACTCAGGTGATCCAGGACGGAGCCAGGCTGTATTGGCGTCTGGATGAGGTTTCCGGTCCCTGGGCACAGGACAAGTCCGGTGCGACGGTCACCGGCCTGAACGGCCTATACAAGAACGGCGTCACCTACCGGGCGCCTGGCGCGATCGTCGGTGACACCAACACCTCCGCTACGTTCAATGGGACTGATGGCTACATCTGGAGCGACCAGCAGAAACCGGCACCCACCACTTACTCGATCGAAACCTGGATCAAGACGACATCCACCCAAGGGGGGAAGATCATCGGATTCGGGGATGGTCGGCCGAGCACCGGGACTGGCAACACGAACCTGAGCGGGAATTACGATAAACACATCTACATGGATAACCAGGGTCGCCTGACCTTCGGTGTCTACATCGGTCGCACCGAAACGATCAAGACGGCCTCGTCGTACAATGATGATAAGTGGCACCACATCGTGGCAACCCAGAGCGGGTCCGGGATGAAGTTGTTCGTGGACGGCGTCCGGGTGGGCCAGAACGCCACCAGCACCAGCCAGCAATACAGCGGTAACTGGCATGTCGGTGGCGACAACCTGAATGGCTGGCCCAGCCAGCCGTCTAGCGCTTTCTTCGGCGGCCAGATAGACGACACCGCGGTCTATGCATCCGCCCTGAGCGCCGCGCAGATCGCCCAGCACTACACTCTCGCTGGGGGAACCCTCGCCGTTCCGCCGACCCCGACAGACGCGTATGGAGCCAGGATCTACACGGACGAGCCTGATGTGTACTGGCGCCTCGACGAAACCTCTGGAAGCGCGGCGAAAGACTCATCGTCCGACGCCCAGAGCGAAGGAGATTACGGCGCTGCAGTCCAGCTGCAGCAGCCGAAGGCGATCAAGGTCGGGACTGCCGTGCAGACCAGCGGAACTCAGGACGGCGGCATTGCGACCAAGACCGCACGCTCATCGGTTGCCCAGTTCTCCACGGAAGCTTGGTTCAAGACGGACACGACATCCGGCGGGAAGATCGTCGGCTTTGAGAACGTCGCAACCGGGCAGGGTTCGAATTACGACAAGCAGATCTACATGACCAATTCCGGGAGCATCATCTTCGGCGTGTACGTCGGGGGCTTCCAACTCATCGAATCGCCGGCGGGATTCAACAACAACGCCTGGCATCACGTAGTGGGCACGCAGGGACCCGATGGGATGAAGCTCTACCTGGATGGCACAGAGGTCGGCTCGAACCCTACCAACTTCAACCAGGCGTTTGACGGCTACTGGCGTGCCGGTGGTGGCAACCTCAACAGCTGGCCCTCGCAGCCCGACAGTCCCTATTTTGCGGGCACGCTCGACGAGGTGGCGGTCTATCCGTCGGCCTTGAGCGCAGCGGCCGTCGCGGCTCACTACGAGCTGGGCTCCAACACCGCTCCCGATGCCATGGCGCCGAGCGCTCCCTCCGGCCTGACGTCAACCGTCTCAAACGGCGCCGTCGCGCTGGCATGGACTCCGTCAACGGACAATGTCGGTGTCACCGGCTATTCGGTGCACCGCGGGTCTGCATCCGGCTTCGTCGCTGACGCCACCAACAAGATCGCCGACGTGACAGATGCGTCATATACGGATCCGGGGCTCGCTGACGGAACGTACCATTACGTCGTGGTCGCCTACGACGCCAGAGGCAACGCAAGTCCGGCTTCCGCGTCGGTATCCGCGTCGGTGGCGACCGCCGACACTGACGTGCCGAGTGTTCCGACTGGTCTGACGGCGTCGGTGTCGGGGAGTTCGGTTTCGGTGGCCTGGACGGCGTCGACGGACAATGTCGCGGTGACGGGTTATTCGGTGTACCGGGGGTCTTCGGCTGAGTTCGTCGCTGATGCGTCGAGCAAAATCGCAGATGTTTCGGGTGCGTCGTATTCGGATCCCGGTCTGGCGTCGGGTGTTTACTTCTACAAGGTGATGGCGCGTGATGCTGCCGGCAATGTGAGTGCAGCCTCTGGTGCCGCGGAGGCGACGGTTCAGGCCGCCCCTGTGGGACCGGTGGTCCTTACGACCGGTGCCAGCGAAGACTCGACGACGTACCAGGTGCTTCCCACGACCAACTTCGGGTCCAATAGCCAGTTGTCGTCCCGGGGGGCGGGCACGTCGCTGATCGAGTCGTACCTAAAGTTTGCAGTCCCGGCTGCGCCGGTGGGCACTGTGCTCAGCGGGGCGACCCTGCGGATTCGAACCTCGACCGACTCGACCGCCGCCTCGGTGGATGCCCAGACATTTAAGCTGCTGAGTGGGAATTGGACGGAGGGCACGGTGAACTGGAACAACCGACCCACCGGTCTGGGACCGGATCTGGGGAGCCTCGCCGGCGCATCGGCAACGAACACGGCTTACTTGGTCACGCTCGATGCGGCGCAGCTGAGAACTCTCGCTGGTTCAACGGTGTCCGTCGCGCTGATCAGTGCCGGCCCGGACAACCTCCGGCTGTGGTCGACCAACAGCACCAACGTCACCTATCGCCCGCTGCTCACCCTGACCTACACAGCGAGCTGAATGTCCAGCGGTACCGACGTGCAGAGCACGGCTGACATCAGCCGCGCTCCGTTCCTGCCGCCAATAAACCGAAGACAGTTCCTCCTGGCCGGCGCCTCAACACTGCTGCTGTCGGCTTGCCAAGCCACGCCCGCTCCCCCGGTCTCCGTACTCCCGACTGCTGCGGCACGATATGCAATCGGAGATCTCCTCGGAACGACACCGTTCTACATAGCTCACCGTGGCTCCGGAGACAACTGGGTCGAGCACAGCTTCGATTCGTACAGCCGCGTGATCGACAGCGGGGCCAAAGCGATCGAAGTCTCGGTCAGCGCCACCTCAGACGGCGTGTTGGTGTGCCATCACGATCTGACGACCAAGCGGATGACGGGTGTCGACCTCCCGATCGCGGAAGTCACCTGGGAGGAACTGTCGCAACTTCGCAGCGACGCGAGAGCCTGGCTCGGCCCTGCGGCAGAACGGGAGCCGCTGCCGTTGCTCGCCGACGTACTGGATGCCTTCGCCACAACGCACGTGATCTTTCTCGAAGACAAGCAAGGCACGAATACGGAAGCCCTGCTCAAGGTCATGGACAGCTACTCGCACTCCACGGAGCATTTCGTCTGGAAACAATGGGCAGGTGCAACGCAATACACACTGGTCGACGGGCACGGTTACATAACCTGGGGATACTTCACTCCGGAACTTTTCGAGCGTGCAAATGAACTTGCGCCTCGTTTCGATTTGCTCGGGGTGTCACACAGGGCGACGGATGCGCAGGTGGCCGTGTTGGTGGGCTTCGGCAAACCGGTTATCGCGTGGGAGGTGCACTATCGCTCGATGCGTGACCGGATGAGCGACCTCGGCGTGGCCGGGATGATGTGCTCTAATCTGCCCTACGTGACCGGGACGACCGCTGGGAGTCAGGGTGACGCCTTCGGAACCGGGCTGCGGGCCGCCGGCGACCTGCCCTGGACCATTGACGAGGGCACTCTGGTGCAGCCCCTGATCGACGCGGGCGCCGCATCCGTGGCACTGGACCACCGGGACGTGCAGAGCTACTTGATGGGCTCAATGTGCCCGGTGGGTCTCGGATCATACCGGATCACGTGCGAGCTCCGTTGGCCGGAATCGCTTCCAAGGGAGGAGCAGCACGCCGGGCTCGCCTTCGGTGCCGCCGACGACCGCCCTTATCGAGTCAGGGTGGCCAGCGATGTGTCCGGGTACCACATGATTCTCCGGGCGAACGGCTCCCTTGAATTATTCAGCCGGGTCGCGGGGACGACCGAGGGCACGCGATTGAGAGCGGTGCTGACCGCCCCACCACGGGCTTCGGAGTGGGTGCGTCTCCAGATCGAAGTCCTCGCAAACAGTATTCGGATCCTGCGACTTGACGGTGACGGCTGGTCGATGGACATCGATGATGCGAGCTACCGGGGAGGCTATTTCTGGCTATGCAAGAACTACCAGGATGGACCGCCGGTCGAATTCAGGTCAATCCTCGTCAGTTGATGTCCATTCGTTCCGGGCTGTCCATTTCCGCTTCACTTCGGTTCGATTGCATCCGTCGCCCCGGTCAGAATCGGCCTCGCCAACCGATTTCTCTCGACACCGCCGTCAACGGCTCCCTTCTCCAGAATTCGCCGAATCCGGCCGATTGCAGCGTCTGAGGACAGGAAGTCGGCCGAGAACTTCCGCCCGGCCGCCCCGTACGCGGCCGAAGACTCCGCATCGCCACCGAGCATCTCGGCCGCGTCCACAAGGTCGCCGGGGACCGCGGCGTTGATTCTGATTCCGCCGCCGGCCAACGCCAGCTCATCGGCGGTGACACTGGATTCATCAGTTGCCGCGATGACGGGTAACCCCGTGTTGAAGTACGTCGTGAGTTTGCTCGGTACGCACATTTCCGTCAAGCCAGGCCGCTCATTGACGAGCAGGATGTCTGCGGCTGAGAGGGTCGCCTGGAACGCTTCTTCGGGTAGGGGATCGATGAATTCGAGACGGCGGTTTCCGCCCATGGCTTCGAGTTGATGCCGCTTGTTTCCGTCGCCGAGGAGAACGAATCTCACTCTCGATCCCCGCTTCTCTGCGATCTCTGAAGCGTGGACAACGTTCTCGAGAGCCTGTTTGGCACCCATGTTCCCCGCGTGGAGAACGACGATATCATCCGATTTCCAGCCTCGAGTGGTGCGCACATCTTCCCGACGGTGGCCGTTCGGGTAGTCGGTGTGACACCAATTGCGAATGACCTCTACGGAGTCGGCGTCGATGGCCAGCTCCTCAACCAGATAGCGCTTGAACCGCTCGTGGATCACGACGACTGTGTTCGCACTGCGGAGGATGGACCGCTCGATCCCGCGGAGCAACCAGGTGGCCAGGCGGCCCCCTGTTCCACTCTCGGACACTCCGAGGCTATAAATGTCCTGCACCCAAATACAGGTGTTGGTATGGACCAGGCGCGCGCGCAGCATTGCCGCGCCCACGGAGAATAAGGCAGGTGTAACCAGCACGGCGACGTCAGGCTTGTCCCACTTGCTGAACACTGCCCGAATCCCGAAGCTGAGTTCCATACCCAGGCGGTTCCACAGACGCGGTTTCGACGGCACACCGTGAGGGGCCCTGGTGACATTGACACCTCTGATTCTTTCGTGCGCATGCTCGCGCCCGTGTACGCGGTTGTGGCCGTCGTAGCCGTCGTAGATCCGCCATTGCGGGTAATGCGGATTGCCGGTGATCACAGTGACCGGGTGACCGGTCGCGGCCAGTGCTTCCGAGAGCCCCGCGGTGTAGACGGCGATGCCGGTCGGCTCGGGGGAATAGTTGAGTCCAATGATGGTGACCCTCATCTGCCCGCTCACCGCCCGCGAAAATCTGCTTGATGGGAAACAAACCAGGCGTAAGCGTCTTCGAGGCCGTCCTCGAGATCGATCGTCGGCTTCCAGCCCAGCGCCTGGATGCGGGTAACGTCCATCAACTTGCGAGGAGCACCATCGGGCTTGCTGTTGTCGAAGGTCAGACGGCCGGTGAAGCGGGTGACTTTGGCGACCGCCGATGCCAGGTCGTTGATGCTGCAGTCAGAGCCGGTCCCGACGTTGACGTGCGACAGCATCGGCGTAGTGCTGGCCTGGTACACCTCCCGGTCCAGTTCCATGATGTGCACGCTGGCCGCCGCCATATCGTCTACATGAAGGAATTCCCGTCGCGGGCTGCCGCTGCCCCAGATGACGACCTTATCCTCCCCGCCTTCTCGTGCGTCGTGGAAACGCCTGAGTAAACCGGGGATGACATGGCTGAAGGATGCGTGATAGTTGTCTCCGGGACCATAGAGATTCGTGGGCATCACGCTTCGGTAGTCCCGCCCGTACTGGCGATTGAAGCTCTCGCACAGTTTGATTCCGGCGATCTTGGCGATGGCGTACGGTTCGTTGGTGGCTTCGAGCGTGCCGGTCAGGAGCGCGTCTTCGGCCATCGGTTGGTGGGCAAACTTGGGATAGATGCAGGACGAGCCGAGGAATAGGAGCCTCGGAACGCCGAAGTCGTGCGCGGACTTGATGATGTTGGCCTCGATCAGGAGGTTGTCGTAGATGAAATCCGCCGGCGAGGAGTCGTTGGCTTCAATCCCGCCGACTTTCGCGGCAGCGAGATAGGCCTGATCGATGTGATTGCCCTCGAAGAAGGCCCGAACGGCTCGCTGGTCGACGAGGTCGAGTTCCGAATGACTGGCGGTCACGATGTTGACGTAACCCAACGACGTGAGTCTGCGCACGATCGCCGAGCCCACCATCCCGTTGTGTCCCGCGACGTAGACAGCAGCGCCGGTGTTGCGGTTCACCAGCTTTCCAGGGACACGAGGGAGGGAAAACCGTGACTTTTCAGGAGGGCGGTTTTCTGCGCGATCATCAGGTCGGAGGCGACCATCTCCGCGCACATCTCCCGCACGCTGATCTCCGGCAGCCAGCCCAGCTTCAGGCGCGCGCGTGTCGAGTCGCCGAGCAGAGTGTCGACTTCGGCTGGCCTGAAGTACCGGGGATCGACTCGCACGATGACGTCTCCCGGGCGAACGGCAGGGGAGAGTTCTCCGACGACGCTGTCGACGATGCCGATCTCATTCAGGCCCTCACCCTCGAATCTCAAGGTGATGCCGAGCTCGCTCGCCGACCATTCGACGAATTCGCGCACAGAATATTGGACTCCCGTGGCGATCACGAAGTCTTCCGGTGCGTCCTGCTGGAGCATCATCCATTGGAGCCGAACGTAGTCGCGTGCATGGCCCCAGTCGCGGAGAGAGTTTAGGTTTCCGAGGAACAGGCCGGACTCGAGACCCTGGGCGATGTTAGCGAGGGCCCGAGTGATTTTCCTAGTCACGAACGTCTCACCGCGACGCGGGGATTCGTGATTGAAAAGAATCCCGTTGCAGGCGTACATCCCGTAAGACTCTCGGTAATTCACGGTCATCCAGTAGGCGTACAGCTTGGCGACCGCATACGGAGAACGGGGATGGAAGGGCGTGATCTCACTCTGGGGTGTCTCCCTGACCAGTCCGTACAGTTCAGATGTCGAGGCCTGGTAGAACCTCACCCGGTCCGTCATTCCCAGCAATCGCACCGCCTCAAGCAGGCGCAGGGTGCCTAGGGCATCGATGTCAGCGGTGTATTCGGGCATTTCGAAGCTCACGGCCACATGGGATTGTGCACCCAGGTTGTAGATCTCGTCCGGCTGCACCTCCTGAATGATGCGGGTGAGGTTCGATGAGTCGGAGAGATCCCCGAAATGGAGGAAGAAGCGCGCGTTGCGCTCGTGCGGATCCTGATAAATGTGATCGATTCGCTGTGTGTTGAGCTGCGATGAGCGGCGTTTGAGTCCGTGCACCTCGTAGCCCATCGACAGGAGGAACTCGGCCAGGTAGGAGCCGTCCTGGCCGGTTACACCGGTGATGAGTGCCCGTTTCGGAATCATGGTTGTCCTATCGCTCGCTGTTGCTGAAGTCATGAACCGGTTGGTTGTCGGGCGCGTTGGTGGACATGGCCGTCAGCGCAAGGCGAAGGGCCGTGCTCGAGGTCGAGATGGTGTACGGGAAAAAGATGACTTCTACGCCCACCTCGGCGAATTGGCGCTCAAGACGGCGACCTTTCTCGGTGCCCTTCCAGTCGTCGCCTTTGAAATAGACGTCAAAGCGAAGAGAGCGCCAGGTATCCATCTTGTTGTCGGCGATTTCAGCTACCGCTTCATTGACAAAGGCGATGTGGCGAACGATCTCAAGCCTCTCGGCCAACGGCACGACGGGTAGTGAACCCTTGGTCACCAGGAGCATCTCGTCAGACATCACGCCGGCGATCAAATAGTCGCATTGGCTCTTCGCGTTTCTAAGGATGTTGAGGTGACCGATGTGGAAGAGGTCGAAAGCCCCGCCAGCGTAGCCGACTGTCCTTGTCACGGTGATTCCTCCGTTGATCGGTTTTTCGCATTCTTCATCAGTACGCACCCACCGGGCGCATGACGGTTTTGAAGGTGCGCCAGATGATGATCAGGTCACCGGCCAGCGACCAGTTCTCGACGTAGTAGAGGTCGAGCCGCACGCTGTCCTCCCAGCTCAGATTCGACCGGCCGTTGATCTGCCACATCCCCGTCAGACCCGGCTTGATATATAGACGCCGGTGCACGTGGATCTCGTAGGCTTCGACCTCCACCGGAAGCGGCGGTCGCGGGCCCACGAGGCTCATGTTCCCGACCAGGATGTTCCAGAGCTGGGGAAGCTCGTCGAGCGAGTACTTGCGGAGCACACGTCCCACCCGGGTGATGCGCGGATCATTGCGAATCTTGAAGAGCGCTCCGGATGCCTCGTTCTGATCGAGCAGGCCTGCCAGGTCGTCCTCGGCCGTCTGCACCATGGAGCGGAATTTGACCATTTGAAAGGTGCGCTCATTGCGCCCGCACCGCTCCTGGTGGAAGAGGACGGGACCCGGGGAGTCGAGCTTCACCGCAATCGCGATGGCCACCAGGAGCGGCCAGAAGACAAGGAGTGCGATCCCGGACACGCCGATGTCCAGGAAGCGTTTGAGGACGTGCTTTGTCCCCTCGAATTGTGGGATCTCAACGTGGATCAGGGGCAAGCCTTCGACCGGCCGGAAATGGATGCGCGGACCGGCGACATCCGTGAGTTGGTTGGACAGCACCAGGTCTGCGGATGTCCCCTCCAACTGCCAGCCGAGGGTGCGGATGTACTCGCTCCCCCAGCTGGGCTGGCCGGCGACGATCACGGTATCGACGGCAAGATCGGCGGCCGCGATGGCGACGTGTGCCGGGTCGGAAACCACCGGAATCGTTCGGCTTTCGGTTTTCACCGGGGACTTCGAGTCGCTCGCGAGTGCCACCCCCACCACGTAGTAGGTGGCGCCGGCATTCTCAATCTGGCCGACCACGTATTCGACGTCGGCTCGATTTCCGACCACGATGACTCGCGCGAGGTAGTGGCCGAAAAGCCTCTGGCGCAGCAACCACCGGCGCCAGAGCCAGCGTTCCAGCACAAGGCCGCACATGCCGAGGGGGAGTGCGAGCACGAAGAAGCCGCGTGCGACGTCGACCTGGAATGCCAGGAAACCGATTGCGAGGAGGCCAAACGTGATCGCGCTCGCGTTGATCACCTGTTTGTACTCGGTGGCCCCGATCCCGATGACGCGGGAGTCCCGAGTGTGGAAGACCCCCAGGGTCGCGATCCAGCTGAGCATGATGAGCAGGGCGACCAACCAGTAGTCGGCCCGATATCCGCCGACGGATGCTTGGGCACCCTCACCGCCGAACCTGACGATCAGGGCCGTCGCGACCGCGGTCGTGACGATGCCCACGTCGCTCATCAAGAGTTTCATCCGAAACTGTTTGGCCCAGACCAGGCCGGACGACTTCGCGTCGACGCTGACTGGGTTCTTCAGCGCCGGTGCCGGCACCAGGGCGAGCTTCGGCTGGGCGGTGGGAAGGCGCCCCGCGAAGGGCAGGCGCGGTTGAGGGTCCGTCACCGTCTGCTCACCCCGCCAGCAAGGGGCGGTGGAGCGCTCGGCGCTCGGCCTGGGTGGGGCCGGTGAATATTGGTCGACGAATAGGTCGACACGTCGCGGACGTCTTCACGTGAATCCTCTGCATTTCGGGTGTACAGAGCGGGATGGGATTCGCCCGGGAAAGCCTGTCTAGGGAACGAGACAACCCGACCAAACAAACAAGTGATAAATCTTCAACTGCTTGCGAGCTGACCATACCCCCGAACGCCCAAGTCGGCTCGGACCCCGAATGGGGGACGGGCGGAGCTCACTCATCTCGGTGGGTGGGCACATCGTGCGCAGGGCACCTAATGTTCCATTAGCGAGCTCGACAACCCGGACGCCATCATCGCGGCAGCGGACCACTTCGACGGGTAGCTTTTTCTCATGACATTCAACGACAACGCGAACATCGGCGGCGGCCGGGTCAGCAAAAGGGGCCGCACCGCGGGAATCGCAGTGGGCGGCGGCGTGGGTGCGATCGCCCTCTTTCTGCTCTCACAGCTCCTGGGTGTCGACCTGAGTGGCCTGGCCGGCGGCGGCACGCAGCCCGTCGACAGCGGCAGCGTGTCGAATCTGCCCGAGTGCACGACCGGCGCCCAGGCGAACGAAGACGTCGAGTGCCGGATCAAGGGCGCGGCGGCGTCCCTCGACGTATTCTGGGCTGAGGAACTGCCCGCCCGCGGAGCCGAATACCAGCGGCCGCCGGTTGCGCTGTTCACCGACAGCGTCGGAACCGGGTGCGGCGGGGCCACCAGCGCCACCGGGCCGTTCTACTGCCCGCCGGATGCGACCATCTACATCGACACCGCGTTCTTCGGCGACCTGCGCACCCGCTTTGGCTCGTCGGGCGGCCCGCTCGCCGAAATGTACGTCGTGGCGCACGAATGGGGCCACCACATCCAGAATCTCGATGGAACACTCGCGGCCTCCCAGGATGGACAGACCGGGGCCGGCTCCAACGCGGTGCGCGTCGAACTTCAGGCCGATTGTTTCGCCGGCGCCTGGGCCGGGGCCGCCTCCGACACCCGCGACACTGGCGGAGTGCCCTTCCTGAAGCCCATCACCCCGGCACAGATTCAAGATGCGCTCAGTGCGGCATCCGCAATCGGCGACGACCGCATCCAGGAGTCCATGCAGGGCCAGGTCAACCCGGAGGCCTGGACCCACGGCTCCAGCGAACAGCGCCAGCGGTGGTTCCAGACCGGCTTCGACGACGGCGCCGGTAGCTGCGACACGTTCGCGCCGGCCGACGCGGTGCTGTAGAGCGGGCGGGTCAGTTGCGCGTGAGTATGCCGTCGTGTTCGGTGTAATCTTCGCCGGTGACCGGACACACAAAGCGGTTGTCTCCCTCGGCCCGCAGGGGCAGGCCGCTGCGTCCGACCCAGCCGGTGCGCCGAGCCGGCACGCCGACCACCAGGGCGTAGTCGGGGACATTCTCGGTGACGACCGCACCGGCTGCCACCATGGCCCACCGTCCGATCGTGAGCGGGGCGATGCAGACCGCGTGGGCGCCGATCGACGCGCCGGTACGCACGGTCACCCCCACGAGGTCGCGGTCGTCGGTGGCCCTGAGCGTTCCGTCGGGATTCACGGCCCGAGGATGCGTGTCATTGGTGAAGACCGCCGCGGCGCCCACGAAAACCCCGTCCTCCAATAGGGAAGGCTCGTAGATGACCGCGTAGTCCTGGATCGTACAGTGCCGCCCAACCACGACGCCGGGTCCGATATAGGCGCCGCGGGCGAGAACGCACTCGGGGCCGAGCCGCGCGTATTCGCGCACCTGCACGAGCGGGCGGATCGTGCAACCGGGGCCGATCACGGCGCTTGGATCGATCTCGGCCGACGCCGCGACTCCCATCACGTCCCCTCGGGTGGCAGGAAAAGGGTCGGGTGCTCCGCGGGGGGGCGGAGGAATCGACGACAAAGAAGCGTATTCACGGTGATTCCCTGCAGTTCGGGTTACAGGTCGGAGAAGTGCTGCCGCGGTGGCTGCCGCGTGCGCCGCTGCCGGGAATCCTCGCACGACATCTGCGAACAATCTGACGTTTTCTCAGCGAGTCACAGCACGGAATGTACNGGGGGGGGGGGGGCTTGGTTCGGGAGGTGAACGCGCTGCGAGCCGGAGTCTTCCCCGGGCGGCCTACGGATACCGGGCTGCGAGGCAAAAAAAAAAGAAGGCCACCCCAGTAGAAGCCTGGGAATGACCTTCAGTGGCCCCGACCGGCGTCGATCCGGTGACCTTTCGATTTTCAGTCGAACGCTCTACCAACTGAGCTACAGGGCCAGAAGTGGCTTCGAGAAGCCGCTTCAAGGAAAAAAACCCTCTCTGTCGAAAGGGCTTGTTGCCTGTGCGACCCTGACCGGACTTGAACCGGCGACCTCCGCCGTGACAGGGCGGCGCGCTAACCAACTGCGCTACAGGGCCTCGTAAGAAGATCTAACGAGAGTCGAACTTTGTCTAGCTGTTTTCGTACTTACTTATTCTTGCACATCCCAGACCTGCAGGATGCGTAGCCCCAACGGGATTCGAACCCGTGTTAACGCCGTGAAAGGGCGCCGTCCTAGGCCGCTAAACGATGGGGCCGAGACGCCATAAACCTCATGGCTTCCGACGCATAAGCATACGGTCTACCGCCCGGGAATCTCAAATCGAGAGCAAAAAGTGTTCCTTCCGGGGGTGTCGCAGGCATTGAGCCCGTGAATTTCCCAGGTTTCGCTTGGCGGGCCGCTAGATTCAAGGGGGGTGTTTTTACCCTGTTGTTGTTACTCTGAGTCGGTCTCAAGCAGTAGCAGATGTGTGTAACGAGCCCGATCGGGGAGTAATGAAGCGCACGGCAGTTCTCTTCAGCCGGGAAGCACGAGCGGAAAAGGGGGGTGACGGATCCGCGGGCAGCAGGCGCAGTCGCCGCCACCGTGTCAGCCTGGCGACCGGTTTCGTCGCTGCGCTCTCCCTCTTTGTTTCCCTCATCGGTCCGGCCGGCCCGGCCCAGGCCATCGACTATCCAACGTGGCAGGACGTGCAGAACGCCAAGTCCAACACGGCCGCCGCCTCGGCGCAGGTCAGCCAGATCCAGGGTCTGATCGCCGACCTGCAGACCCAGGTGGAGCAGACCCAAGCCGAATCCGAGGCCCGCGGAGCGGAACTGCAGGCGGCGCAAGAGAAGTTCGACGAGGCCAGCCGGCGCGCCGCCGACCTCGAGGCGCAGTCCGCCGCGAGCTCCGCGGTGGCGGCGACCGCGACTCGCCAGGCCGGCCAACTTGCCGCCCAGCTCTACCGCACCGGCGGCACCGACCTGAGCGTGAACCTCTTTCTCGACGGCGAGGGGCGCGGCGAAGACGCCGATGCGCTCCTGTCCAAGCTGGGCAGCATGAGTAAGCTCGTCGAACGCAGCAGCAGCGTCTACGAGCAGGCGCAGACCGCCACCAACGTGGCCGAGTCTCTGGGTGACCAGGCCAAGGTCGCCCAAGCCGAGCGCGAGAAGCTTCGCGTCGCGGCCGAGGAAGCGCTCGTCGCTGCGCAGGCCGCCGCGCAGGCGGCCGCCAGTGCCCTAGCCGAGTCGGAGGCGAAGAGAGTCGAACTCGACGCCCAGCTGGCGTTCATGCAGGATGCGCAGGCCACTACGTCGGCCGGCTACGAGGCCGGAGTGGCCGAGCGGGCGCGACTGGCCGCCATCGAAGCGGAACGGGTGCGCGTCGAGCGCGCTGCGGCCAGCGCGCGGGCGGCCGCAGCGGCCGCAGCTGCAGCGGCCGCGAGGCCGAGCAACGGGGGAGGCTCGTCCAGCAGCTCCGGCGGCTCAGTCGGCGGCGGTGGCTGGGCGGTTCCATCCGGCGGGCGCATCACGGACGGCTACGGCCCGCGTGCGCAGATCTGCGGCAACGAGGGCTGCAGCAAGGGCTTCCACAGCGGCACGGACCTCGGCGCCGGCTGCGGCTCGGGAATCTACGCGGCCAGCAGCGGCACCGTCGTCTACGCCGGTCTCTACGGAACCTACGGCAACTTCGTTTTGATCCAGCACGCCAACGGCATCTCCACCGGGTATGCCCACATCCGCTCGGGCGGCATCTTCGTCTCCAACGGCGAGAGCGTCTCCGCGGGGGAGAACATCGCCAGCGTTGGGGAGACCGGTGCGGCCAGCGGCTGCCACCTCCACTTCGAGGTGCGCACCAACGGCAGCCAGATCAACCCGGTTCCGTTCATGTCGGACCGGGGCGCTTCCCTTGGCTAGGGACACCGACCGACGGGGGTGGCGCAAGAAGCCCTCCCGTCTGTTCGCGGCGGTCGCCCTCGGAGCTGTCTCGGCATCCGTGGGCGTCGCGGCGCCGGCGGCGTTCGCCGTGCCCGGCTACCCCAGTTGGGACGACGTGGCGAAGGCCAAGCTCAGCGAGGCCACCAAGCAGGCCGAGATCGAATCGATTACCGAGCTGCTCCAGGGCCTGCAGATCTCGGCGGCGGCGGCCACCAAAGCCTCGCTGATCGTGGCGGAGGCCTACCGGGTCGCGCTAAACGACCTCGAAGCGGCCACGGCCCGTGAAGCGAGCCTGGCGAGGCAGGCCCAGACGGCGGAGGCCCGTGCCGCGACCTCGAAGCTGCGGGCTGGCCTGATCGCAGCCCACCTGGCGAAGACCGGCGCCCAGGATCTGTCGCTGAGCCTGTTTCTCAACGGCGACAACTCCGATGAGTTGCTTGGACGGCTCGGCACCGCGAGCAAGCTGAGTGAGCAGTCGGACACGATCTACCGCGAAGCACTGCAGGATAAGAACACCTCCGAGTCGCTCGGGAAGCAGGCGGCATCCGCTGCCGAGGAACGCACCCGGCTCAGCGCGGAATCGCTGGCCAGGTACGAGGCGGCGAATGTGGCCGCGCAGGCCGCCGAGACGGCCTACGAGACCGAGCAGCGGCGCTCCACTGAGCTGTTCGCGCAGCTGGCCCTGTTGAAGGACACCACGGCCGAGGCCGAACGCGCCTACCAAGCCGGTCAAGATGCCGAGGCGGCGACGGCGGCCCTCGCCCGGGCGCAGGCGGCGGCCGCCCAAAAGACCGCAGCCGACGCCCAGAAGGCCGCGGGCGGCAAGAGCACGCCCCGGCAGCCGGCGGCCCAGCCCGCGCCCCAGCCCGCAGCACAGCAGCCCGCTTCACGGCCGGTCACCCCGGCCCAGGCGGCCCAGCCCGCTGCCGCGGCAGCTCCTGCGGCTCCGGCCCCGGCAGCTCCTGCGGCTCCTGCGACTCCGGCCCCGGCGGCTCCGACCACCGCGGCCCGGGCCCCGAGCGCCGGAGCGGTCGACACGGCGCTGTCATTCGCCACCCAGCAGCTCGGCGACCGCTACGTGCTCGGCGGCTCCGGGCCGAACGTCTGGGACTGCTCGGGGCTGACCAAGGCCGCCTACGCGGCGGCGGGCATCTACATTGGCTCGCACTCGGCCACCAACCAGTACCGCACCATGGCCAACGAGGGTCGCCTGGTGCCCTTCAATCAAGCTCAGCGCGGCGACCTCGTATTCTGGGGCGGTGGTGGCGACTACTACCATGTGGCTATCTACGTGGGCGGCGGCAAAATCCTCGAGGCCCCGAACCCGTCCTCGCCCGTGCGCATCCACGGCATCTGGTCTGCGGGCGACGTGGCTCCCTACGTGGGACGACCCGGCTGACCGGCGAAACGGATCACCGGGTTGTCGGGTGCGCGGGCATCCGGGGCGTGTCTGCGAATTCGTGTCACCACACCACGATGGCGCTCAGGACAGCTCCGCCCCGGTAAGTGAGGGCGGGTTTGTCGTGGCGAGTGGCAAGTCCGCGCCACAGCTTGCGGGTGTGGCAACCCGGCGTCGCCGCTCGAGGAGCGCGGGGACGAACGAGGCGGCAGCACGTGTGGGGTCGCCACTTCATGGGTTGCAGCAGTCGCACCATTCTGGGGCTGCCAGTGCGTGATTTCGTGGTGGTCGGATCTGGTGAGTCCACCGGCCGCAACCGTGGATATCGGCTGTGATGGCCTGGGTTGCCGATCCGCAGAAGGAGCAGGGCAGGCCGTGTTCGACGTCGACGTGGCCAAACCCGGGCGCCCGGGAGGCCGGACACTCGGTTGAGAGACGCTGGGCCATTTTCTCGCACAGTGCTCGGATGGCTGCGGCGCGGGATGGTGCCTTGTGGGCGCGGTAGTCCGGAAGTATCGCAACGGATTGGTGCTGTTTCAGAAGTGCTTCAGCGGTGTCGCCGAGGATCTCGAATTGGGTGATGCTTTTGTGGGTGACCGTGTGGTTCTTCTGTGTGCCGTGCAGGATCACGCCCTGGTCCAGGAAGCCGATAGCCGACGCGAACGTGATGGCTTCGCTGGCGCTAACGATGTGTCGTCTTCCGGCCACTGGCGAGGTGCTGACGCTGCCTTCGGCAATCTCCGGGCCCAAGGTGGTTCACGTCCCGCCGGGCGACTGCATCCCGGCGGGCACGCGGGCCCGGTGTGGCTGGACATCGGCGGGATGATCTCCGGTCTGCGCGTGATCTCGGCCCGGGACGAGTCCCGGCAGCCCGCCCTCACTCACGCCCGCCCTCACGGCAGTACGAGTCACGGGTCGACTCTGCCGACAATCCTCACCGGACTGAAGGAGACGCGTCCTAGTGGCCCTCTTCCGCCAGTTTCGTGAGGCCGTCGCGCACGATCTGGTCGGCCTCCGCGGCGTCGCCCCAGCCCTCGGTCTTGACCCATTTGCCGGGTTCGAGGTCCTTGTAGTGCTCGAAGAAGTGCTCGATCTCCTTGCGGGTGTACTCCGGGATGTCGGTGACGTCCTGGATATAGTCCCAGCGCGGGTCGCCCGCGGGAACCGCGATGACCTTTGCGTCTGAGCCGCCGTCATCCGTCATATTGAACACGCCGACCGGGCGAACCGACAGGCCGACCCCTGGGAAAAGGGGAAACTCGATCAGGACCAGGACGTCGACCGGGTCGCCGTCGAGTCCCAGGGTGTTCTCGAAGAAGCCGTAGTCGGTCGGGTACACGAAGCTCGTGTAGAGAACCCGGTCCAGGTACACCCGCCCGGTCTCATGATCGACTTCGTACTTGTTGCGGCTCCCGCGAGGGATTTCGATTACTGCGTCGTATGCGGCCATGGCCTGGTCTCTCCCTTGTTCACAGTCTGTCGATAACGTTACTGGATGGAGTCCCCACGCCGCCCGAGGCTCACCCCGGCGATCGCCGATGTGCGCCGCCATGTACGCACCCTGCTCACCGAGGCCGGCCCGGCCCGCGGCGGCGGCCTGGTGCTGGTCGGCCTCAGCGGGGGAGCCGACTCGCTCGCCCTGGCCGCAGCCACCGCTTTCGAGGCGCCGCGCGCGGGCCTGCGCGCCGGGGCGGTCATCGTCGACCACGCCCTGCAGGCCGGCTCGGCCGGCGTCGCGGCGGCCGCGGCCGGGCAGGCGCGGGAACTCGGCCTCGACCCGGTTCTCGTTCTTCGGGTCACGGTCGACCACGGCACGGATGCCGGCGGTCCGGAGGCCTCCGCCCGCACCGCTCGGTACGCGGCCTTCGACCAGGCGCGGCGGGAGACCGGCGCGAGCCACATCCTCCTCGGGCACACACTCGACGATCAGGCCGAGACCGTGCTACTCGGCCTTGCCCGGGGATCGGGCCCCACAAGCCTGCAGGGAATGAAGCCGGTCGGCGGGCCGATTCTGCGGCCGCTGCTGGGCATCCGTCGCGCCCGGACCCGGCAATTCTGCGTGGATGCCGGCCTGCACCCCTGGCAGGACCCGCACAACGACGACCCCCGCTTCCAGCGGGTGCGGGTACGCCAGACCGTGCTGCCCGTACTCGAGCGGGAGCTGGGGCCCGGCGTGGCCGAAGCACTCGTGCGCACGGCCGGGCAGCTGCGCGAGGACTCGAGCGCGCTCGACGACATGGCCCGTGGTCTCAGCGAGCAGCTGAGCGAACCGCTCAGCGACTCTGCCGACGGCGCCGGAATCCGGCTGGACGCGAGCCGGCTCGAGACGAATCCGCCCGCGGTGCGCCAGCGGATCATCCGATTCTCGGTCGAACGGGAGTTCGGGGTGTCCCTGGAACGCGTGCACACGCTGGCCGTGCTGCGCCTGGTCACCGACTGGCACGGGCAGAAGCCGCTTGACCTGCCAGGCGTTAGGGTTATACGGCAGGACGGCTGGCTGATATTGACCGCGCCTGGACACGCCCCGAGTAAAGGACCCTCCCGCTCCCATGGAACCCCGCGACATTGAAGGCGACCTCACCGAGATTCTGATCGAGGAGGAGCAGATCCGCACCCGGCTCGCAGAGCTGTGCCGCCTGATTGAGGCGGACTATGCCGGCAGGGACCTGTTGCTGGTCGGCGTGCTCAAAGGAGCGGTCATGGTCATGGCCGATCTGGCGCGCGAACTCGTGCACCCGATCACGATGGACTGGATGGCGGTCAGCTCCTACGGGTCCGGCACGCAGTCCAGCGGCGTCGTGCGCATCCTGAAGGATCTCGACACCGACCTGCTCGGCCGCAACGTGCTCATCGTCGAGGACATCATCGACTCCGGTCTGACGCTCTCGTGGCTGCTGTCCAACCTGAAGTCTCGCGGCCCGGAATCCGTTGAAATCTGCGCCCTGCTGCGCAAGCCGGATGCCGCTCGCGTCGACATCGACGTGAAATACCTCGGTTTCGACATTCCGAACCAGTTTGTCGTGGGCTACGGTCTCGACTTCGACGAACGCTACCGCAACCTGCGCTCGGTGGGCGTTCTCGCCCCGCACATCTACAGTTGAGCCTGGTAGCGCTTTGGGCGAACACACGGTCTTCGTCCAGCGCGGTCACGGTAGCCTGTCACCACGATGAACGTCAAGAAGCTACTGCGCGGGCCGCTCCTCTACATTCTCCTGGCGATTGTTGCTGTGTGGGTAGGGTCGAGTCTCATTACCATGTCGGGATTCAAAGAGATTCCGACCCAACAGGGACTGGAGTTCCTGAAAGACGGGAAGGTTTCCGAGGCCACGATCGTCGACGGCGAGCAGCGCGTCGACCTCACCCTGACCAAGGCGGATAAAGACCTCGGTAGCGAGGTCCAGTTCTACTACGTCGCCCCGCGTGGCGAAGAGGTCATCACGGCCGTCACCACTGCCAATCCGGCCGACGGCTTCACCGACGAGGTGCCGAAGTCCAGCTGGATCCTGTCGCTGCTCGGCATCATGCTGCCCCTGCTCCTGATCGGCGCTTTCTTCTGGTTCATGCTCGCCGGCATGCAGGGTGGCGGCAACAAGGTGATGCAGTTTGGCAAGTCGAAGGCCAAGCTGGTATCCAAGGAGAGCCCCCAGGTGACGTTCGCGGATGTCGCGGGCGCCGACGAGGCCATCGAGGAGCTCGAGGAGATCAAAGATTTCCTCAAGGAGCCGGCGAAGTTCCAGGCCGTCGGGGCGCGCATCCCCAAGGGCGTTCTGCTCTACGGCCCTCCCGGAACCGGTAAGACCCTCCTCGCCCGGGCCGTGGCCGGCGAGGCCAACGTGCCGTTCTACGCGATCTCGGGCTCCGACTTCGTGGAAATGTTCGTCGGCGTCGGCGCGAGCCGCGTGCGCGACCTGTTCCAGCAGGCCAAGGAAAACGCCCCGGCCATCATCTTCATCGATGAGATCGACGCCGTTGGCCGTCACCGCGGCGCCGGCATGGGCGGCGGGCACGACGAGCGCGAGCAGACCCTCAACCAGCTGCTGGTCGAGATGGACGGCTTCGACGTCAAGGCGAACGTCATTCTCATCGCGGCCACCAACCGGCCCGACATCCTCGACCCGGCGCTGCTACGCCCCGGTCGCTTCGACCGTCAGATCGGCGTGGACGCGCCCGACATGCTCGGTCGCAAGCGCATCCTGGAGGTGCACTCCAAGGGCAAGCCGATGGCTCCCGGCGTCGACCTCGAGGTGCTGGCGCGCAAGACGCCCGGCTTCACCGGCGCCGATTTGGCCAACGTTCTCAACGAGGCCGCGCTGCTCACCGCGCGTTCCAACGCGCAGCTGATCGACAACCGCGCCCTCGACGAGGCAGTCGACCGCGTGATGGCCGGTCCGCAGCGCCGCAGCCGTGTCATGCGTGACAAAGAGAAGCTGATCACCGCGTACCACGAGGGCGGCCACGCGCTCGTGGCGACCGCAATGCGCAACACCGACCCGGTCACCAAGATCACGATCCTGCCCCGCGGCCGCGCCCTCGGCTACACGATGGTTATGCCGGTCGAAGACCGCTACTCCGTCACCCGCAACGAACTACTCGACCAGCTCGCCTACGCAATGGGCGGTCGGGTGGCCGAGGAGATCATCTTCCACGACCCGACCACCGGCGCCTCGAACGACATCGAGAAGGCCACCTCGACCGCGCGCAAGATGGTCACCGAGTTCGGCATGAGCTCGGCTGTCGGCCCGCTCAAGCTCGGGCAGGGTTCCGGTGAGGTTTTCCTCGGCCGCGACATGGGCCACCAGCGGGACTACTCCGAGCGGGTCGCCGAAAGCGTCGACGCCGAAGTGCGCCAGCTGCTTGAAGACGCGCACGACGAGGCTTACCAGGTGCTGATCACGAACCGGGCCATCCTCGATGAACTGGCCGCCGAGCTGCTCGAGCACGAGACGCTCGACCAGCACGCGCTGGCCGGGCTCTTCACGGGCGTCGTCAAGCTGCCCCCGCGGCCGCAGTGGCTGTCCAGTGACAAGCGTCCGGTCTCCGACCTGCCGCCCATCGCGATGCCGACCCCCAAGGCCCTCATCGAGAGCGGAGTCGCCGATGGCAGTACCGCTGGCGAGACCGCCGCGCGCACTCCGGCCCGCACGCCGGCCCGTACCCCTCGTCCTGCCACCGCGTAGGCCCCCGGGTGGCAGTGGACAGGGTTCGGATCGAAGCCGCGGTCGCCGAGATCCTCGCCGCAATCGGTGAAGATCCCGCCCGTCCGGGCCTCAGGGCGACCCCTCGCCGGGTGGCCGAATCCTACGGTGAGCTCTTTGCCGGGCTGGCGGTGGACCCGGTCGACCACCTGCGTGACGCGATCCCGGTGGGCCCGCACACGGGTGAACTGGTGCTCCTGCGCGACATCGCCTTCCGCTCCGTCTGCGAACATCACCTGCTGCCCTTCCTCGGCATCGCCCACCTTGCCTACGTGCCGAACGAACGGGTCGTGGGTCTGGGCAAGCTGCCGGCTGTCGTCGACACGATCGCCGCCCGGCCCCAGATGCAGGAACGCCTCACCGAGGAGATCGCCGAGGCGCTCCAAATCGGGCTCGCACCGCTCGGCGTACTGGTCGTGCTCGACGCCGTGCACGGTTGCGTGACCGCCCGCGGTTCGCGCCAGACCGCCAGCTCGACCGTCACGATGGCCAGCCGCGGGTCCCTCGCCGAACCCGTGAAGCGCGCCGAGATCATGGCCCTGATCGGCTCCGGCCGGTGACCCGGCCGCGCACCCTGATCATGGGGGTGCTCAACGTCACACCGGATTCCTTCAGCGACGGCGGCCGGTGGGCATCGACGGATGCCGCGATCATCCACGCCCTCGACCTGCAGTCCCAGGGAGCCGACCTGATCGACGTGGGCGGCGAGTCCACGCGCCCCGGCGCCGGCCGGGTCGCGCCCGCCGAGGAGCAGTCCCGGGTGATCCCGGTGATCAGCGAACTCGCCCGGCAGGGGCTTTCGATCAGTGTCGACACCCTCAATTCGAGCACCGCGGCCGCCGCGGCCGCCGCCGGGGCGCAGATCATCAACGACGTCTCCGGCGGCCTGGCGGACCCGCAGATGGCATCCATCGCCGCACGCAGTGGGCTGACCTACGTCGCCATGCACTGGCGGGCGCACGCCCCGAAGATGGACGACCTCGCTGTCTATGGCGACGTCGTCGCCGAGGTGCGGGCCGAGCTGGTTTCGCGGGTCGACATGCTCACCGCGGCTGGCCTGCCGCCGGAGAAGATCGTGCTCGACCCGGGGCTCGGCTTCTCGAAGCTGCCCGATCACAACTGGCGTTTGCTGGCCCACCTGGACGCCTTCGCCGACCTGGGGTTCCCGGTCATGGTCGGTGCCTCTCGCAAGCGGTTCCTCGCCGGGGTGCTCCCGGCCGACGCGGGCGTGCTGGAACGCGATCTGCCGACCGCCGTGGTCAGCGTGCTGGCCGCGCAGGCCGGCGCCTGGGCGGTGCGCGTGCACGACGTCGCGGCGACGCGAACGGCGCTGAATGTGCTGGCACTGGCGGATTCCGCCAGAATGGGACCATGAGAAGCGACTCCATCACGCTCACCGGCCTGCGGGTCAACGCGCACCACGGCGTCTACGACTTCGAGCGGGAAAACGGACAGGACTTCGTCATCGACGTAACGGTTTGGCTCGACCTGCGGCGTGCCGCCGCGAGCGACGATGTGACGCAGACCATCCACTACGGCGAGCTCGCCGTGGAAGTGACGGATGCTGCCCGGCACAACCCGGTCGACCTGATCGAAACCGTCGCCGAGCGCATCGCCGTTGCGGTGCTGGCGCACGACGCCGCCGACACGGTGCAGGTGACGGTGCACAAACCACAGGCACCGATCTCCGTACCGTTCACGGATGTCGCGGTGCAGATCGTGCGGACGCGCGCATGACCGACGCGACCCCGGCGCTGCTCGCCCTGGGCAGCAATCTCGGCGACCGCATGGCCACCCTCACCGCGGCGATCGACGCGCTGGAGCAGGTGCCCGGGCTCGAGCTGACCGGCGTCTCCCCGGTCTACGAGTCCGCCGCGGTGAAGGTCGGCGGCGTCGACGACGAGGCACCGCGCTATCTGAACCTGGTGGTCGGCATCCGTTACACCGGGCACCCGCACACCCTGCTCGACGCGGTGAACGCCATCGAGAACGACCACGGTCGGGTGCGGGTCGAACGCTGGGGCGACCGCACCCTCGACATCGATATCATCGTCTTCGGAACGGCCTCGCTGCACGACGAGCGCCTGACCATCCCGCACCAGCGGGCCGCCGAGCGCGACTTCGTGCTGGCCCCGTGGTTGGACCTCGACCCGGCCGCAGTGCTGCCGGGCCGCGGCCCGGTGCGCGCGCTGCTCGGCGCGATCAACACCACCGTGCAGCGGTACCCCGCACTGCCGTCCGCGGGCGGCAACCGGTGAAACGTACGCAGCCGTCGGCGCTGATCGCCCTGGGTCTGGCCGGCCTGGTCGTCGTGTTCCTGCTCGAGCTGGCCGCCGCGGCCGGCGGCTCGGCGATGTTCCTGCCCCCGGCCACCCTGCCGATCGCGTTGATCGCGATCGGGATCGGCGTCCTGGCGCTGGCCTGGCCGATCCGTCAGGCCATTCGCGGCACGGTGCGGAAACACGTCAACCCGTTCCTGGCCATCCGGGTGGCGCTGCTGGCGAAGGCGTCGGCGCTGAGCGGGGCGCTGCTTCTCGGCGGCGGACTGGGAATCGTGCTCTACATCCTGACCCGCTCGGTCGTGCCGGCGGTAACATCGTTATGGCCTGCAATCGGGACGGCGGTAGGCGCCGGGATCCTTCTGACCCTGGGGCTCGTGGCCGAGCACTTCTGCACGCTTCCCCCCGATGACGACGATCAAGAGCAGGGAGAAGTGCGTGCCTGACGCGGCTGTAGGACTGGACCTCCCCGACGTGGAGGAGTGGAAGCGCGTCTCCCCGCGTTATGTGGTGGTGGAGACGGTCGGCACGATCGTCTTCGGACTGGTGCTCACGGCCATGGCCGCGGCGGTGTGGCTGCTTCTCGACGTGCAGTGGGCGCTCTACGTGATCGGCGCGATCGTGTTGATCACCGGGGCCAGTGTCGCCTTCGAACCGCGCCGGGTGCGGGCCATCGGCTATCAACTGCGACGCGACGACCTGCTCTTCCGCCGGGGCATCATGTTCACCCGGTTCGTGTCCGTCCCTTACGGGCGGATGCAGCTGGTCGATATCACGCGCGGCCCGATCGCGCGCTGGCTGGGTCTGGCCGACCTCAAATTCGTGACCGCGGCGGCCTCGTCGGGGGTGCTCATCCCGGGGCTCGCCGAGGCCGACGCGGAGAGCCTGCGCGACCGGCTCGTGGAGTTGGCCGAGAGTCGCCGGGCCGGGCTGTGACCACGCTCGCCGACGGGGAATGGCACCGGCTGCATCCGGCCAGCCCACTGCTGCGCGGCGGCATCTTCATCGTCGCCGTGCTCGGCTTCATCATCGCCAACCTCCGCGAGCGGCTGATCGACGTCTTCTTCGGGGTGCCGAGATACGGCGGCGACCCGATCGACGCGATCCTCGAGCGCGGCGTCGTCGGCTGGGCGCTGCTCGCGGTCGCGGTCGTGCTTGTGCTGATCCTGGCGGTCTTCTACCTGTCCTGGCGCATGCACACCTTCCGGGTCACCGGGGAGGTCGTCGAGGTGCGTAGCGGAATGCTCTTCCGCAGCAACCGCCGGGCCCGCCTCGACCGCATCCAGGGTGTCAACATCGTGCGCCCGTTCATCCCTCGCCTGATCGGCGCCGCGAAGCTCGAAGTCAGCGTGGCCGGTCAGGACGCCAATGTGCAACTGGCCTACCTGGGTTCGACCCTGGCCGACCAGCTGCGACGGGACATCCTTCGCCTCGCGTCCGGACTGCGGCAGCAGGCCGTTCCCGCCCCGGATGCCGCGCTGGCCCAGACCTCCCGTCTCAGTCACGCTCCCGCGTCACCCCTCTCTCCCGCGACCGCCGCCGCCGACCGGGCCCGGGATCTCTTCGCGCCCGAGCTGGACCCCGACGCCGCCCCGCCGGAATCGGTGGTGCGGATTCCGCCCGGGCGGCTGATCGGATCCGTCGTGTTCAGCGGCTTCACGGTTTTCGTCGTGCTCGCCGGAATCGCCCTGATCGTCGGCGTGACCGCCGGCGGCAGCGACTGGCTGCTCGTAGCCTTCATCCCCACCCTGATCGCCAGCGTCAGCTTCTATTTCACCAGGGTCATCAAGTCGCTGCGCTACAGCATCGCCGGCACCCCCGACGGCGTGCGGGTCGGCTTCGGGCTGCTCACTACTAGCAACGAGACCCTGCCGCCGGGCCGGGTCCACGCGATCGGCGTCTCGCA
The DNA here is from genome assembly GCF_002929845.1 of Cryobacterium sp. M96. Taxonomy (GTDB): domain Bacteria; phylum Actinomycetota; class Actinomycetes; order Actinomycetales; family Microbacteriaceae; genus Cryobacterium; species Cryobacterium sandaracinum. The sequence continues at coordinate 102,752 of NZ_PJJS01000053.1, read as the reverse complement.
GCCGTTGCTCTGGCGCCCGTTCGGCTGGTGGCAGGTGCGCATCAACACGGCCGGCCACTCCAGCACCCAGGGTGCCGCCGGCGAGGCCAACACCACAACCCTCCCGGTGGGCACGCTCGCCGACGTCGCCCGGGTGCTCGAATTGATCCTGCCCGGGTTCGACTCGGCGGAGCAGCAGGCCCTGATCGAACGGGGCCTCCGCTCGAAGGGCGGCGACGACGGCTTCACGAACGCGCCGCGCCGGGCGGCCTGGCTGCATCCGTTCTCGTGGCGCCGCACCGGCTACACCGTCGTGGGCGGCATCGCTCTGCTCCGGCGCGGCGTGATCTCGCGGGAGCTGGTGCTGGTGCCGCTGGCCCGGTTGCAGAGCGTCGCCATCTCGCAGGGCCCCGTGACTCGGATGCTGCGCCTCGCCTCCGCCCGGCTGCACACCGTCGCCGGGCCGGTCTCCGCCTACCTCGGGGTGGTGGCCGCCGCAGAGGCCCTGGTTTTCTTCGACCGGATCGCCTCCGGGGCCATCTCGTCGGCCCAGTCCGACACCAGCCACCACTGGAACCAGCCGATCCAGGACCAGCCGACCGCGGCCCAACCCACCTGGAAGCAACCGAACGGAGTCATCGAATGACGCCGCGTCCCGGACGCCTCGGAATCGGCATCATCGGTGCCGGCCGGGTCGGCCCCATCCTCGGCGCCGCCCTCGCCGGCGCGGGCCACGCGATCGTCGGGATCTCCGCCATCTCGCAGTCCAGCCGTGACCGGGCCGAGGCGATTCTTCCGGGCGCGCCCATCCTCACCGTTCCCGAGATCGTCGAGCGCAGCGAACTGGTCATCATCGCCGTGCCCGACGCCCAGCTCGAGAGCCTCGTCAGCGGGCTCGCGGCCGCCGGAACCTGGCAGGCCGGCCAGCTTGTGTTGCACACCTCGGCCCGGTATGGCACCTCGGTGCTGGCCCCGGCGCTGGCCGGTGGCGCAATCCCGCTGGCCATCCACCCGGCCATGAGCTTCACCGGCACCAGCATCGACCTGGCCCGCCTCGCCGACAGCTACTTCGCGGTGACGGCGCCCACGCCAGTGCTGCCGATCGGGCAGGCGCTGGTCGTGGAGATGGGCGGCGAGCCCGTGATCGTCGCGGAGGCCGACCGGGCTGCCTATGCCGAGGCCGTTGACACCGCCACGGCGTTCTCCACCTCGATCGTGGAGCAGGCCACCGGGCTGCTGGCCGGCATCGGCATCGAGCACCCCGGAGCGGTGATCGCGCCGCTGATGCGGTCCGCCATGGAGAACGCGCTGGCCCGAACCAGCCCCGACCGTCTCGACCTCTCCCAGCTCGACGCGCTGGACGCGCTCGACACCCGCGACCAGGACGGTTTCGACGAATGACACAACCGCAACACACCGGAGGACGAGTGAACGTGCTCACCAAACCAGCAGTCATCGGCAGCATCGAGGAACTGCGGAGCCGCCTGACCGACGCGCAGAGCCGCATCGAGAGCGCGCGCGCCGGGCGCGGCGAGGCCGGGCTCGGGCGACCACGCATCGTGCTGGTCCCGACCATGGGGGCCCTGCACGCCGGGCACCTGACCCTGGTTCGCCGGGCCCGCAGCCTCGGCGACATCGTCGTGGTGTCGATCTTCGTCAACCCGCTGCAATTCGGGGTCGGGGAAGATCTCGGCAGCTACCCGCGCATGCTCGAGGCCGATGTCGCGGCTCTGGCCGCGGAGGGCGTGCCGTTCGTATTCGCGCCAACCAGCCAGCTGATGTACCCGGACGGCGCCGCTTCCACCCGGGTTGTCGCCGGCGCGGTCGGCAGCCTCTTCGAGGGCGCTGCGCGCCCCGGGCATTTCGACGGCATGCTGACGGTGGTTGCGAAGCTGTTCAACATCGTCGGCCCCGACGTGGCCGTGTTCGGCCAGAAAGACGCGCAGCAGGTCTTCCTGGTCGAACGGATGCTGGCCGACCTCAACTTCCGCACCCGCATCGAGGTCGTCCCGATCGTGCGCGAAGACGGCGGCCTCGCCCTCTCCAGCCGCAACCGCGCGCTCGAACCGGCGCAGCGCGCCGCCGCCCGGGCGCTGTCCGCGGGGCTCGAGGCCGCAGCATCCGTCGCCGCCCAGGGGGTCGGCGCCGCACTGCAGGCCGCCCACGCGCGGATCGACGTGCAGCCGCTGGTTAAACTGGACTATCTCGTTGTCGTCGACCCGCGGACCTTCCTTCCGGTCGGGGGCGAGCATCACGGCCCGGCCCGCATGCTGGTCGCCGCGCTGGTCGGCCACACCCGGCTGATCGACAACGTGGCCCTGGACCTTCCCTAGGCCGCACCACCCGCACGACCGTCACCAGCCAGACCCTCACCAGCCCGACCTTTCATCAACACGTCGTCACATCAATGAGCACGCGCGGGAGCGACGGGCATCGCCCGGCCGCCACCTGCCACGGAGAACCGCATGAGCGAGCAGAACCCAGCACCGACCGAGGCCGAAATCGTGGCCGCCGCAGCGGCGGAGGCCGAGACCAACGAGCAGAAGGTCGTGCGCCTGGCCAAGCGTGACCGGTTGAACGCCGCCGCGACCAGTCCCGCCGGCGGCGCCTACCCGGTGTCCGTGCCCGTCACCGACACGATCCCCGCCGTGCGTGCGCAGTTCGGCGACCTCGAAGCGGATGCCGTCACCGGCGTCATCGTCGGCCTCGCCGGCCGCGTCGTGCACCTGCGCAATACCGGCAAGCTCTGTTTCGCGAGCCTGCAGTCCGGGGACGGCAGCCGCATCCAGGCCATGATCTCCCTGGGGGCGGTGGGGGAGGAATCCCTCGCCGATTGGAAAGACCTCGTCGACCTCGGCGACCACCTCTTCGTCTCCGGCGAGGTCATCTCCTCCCGCCGCGGCGAGCTCTCCGTCATGGCGTCGGAGTGGCAGGTCGCCGCCAAGGCGCTGCTGCCGCTGCCGAACCTGCACACCGCGCTCAGCGAGGAGACCCGCGTGCGCAGTCGGTACCTCGACCTGATCATTCGCGAGCAGGCCCGCCGCAGCGTGATCCAGCGCTCGCAGACCGTCGCTAGCCTGCGCCGCACCTTCACGGAGCTGGGCTTCATCGAGATTGAGACGCCGATGCTGCAGGTCATGCACGGTGGCGCATCCGCTCGCCCGTTCACGACCCACAGCAATGCGTTCGACACCGACCTCTTCCTGCGGATCGCGCCGGAGCTGTTCCTCAAGCGCGCCGTGGTCGGCGGCATCGACCGGGTCTACGAGATCAACCGCAACTTCCGCAACGAGGGCGCCGACTCCACCCACTCGCCGGAGTTCGCGATGCTGGAGGCCTACGAGGCTTACGGCGACTACAACTCGATCGCCGACCTCACCCAGAAACTGATTCAGGATGCCGCGTTCGCCATCGCCGGCTCGCACGTGGTGACCTGGGCCGACGGCACCGAATTCGACCTGGGCGGCGACTGGGACCGCATCGGCATGTACGACAGCCTGTCCGCGGCCGTGGGCTACGTGATCTCGCCGGCCACTCCGCTCGCCGACTTGAAGGTGCTCGCCGACACGGAGGGGCTCGATATCGACCACCCCATCCACGGCAAGTACGTCGAGGAGCTGTGGGAGCACTTCGTGAAGGGCGGCCTGACCCGCCCCACGTTCGTGCTGGACTTCCCGATCGACACCAGCCCGCTCGTGCGCGGCCACCGCGGTGTGGCCGGGGTGGTCGAGAAGTGGGACCTGTACGTGCGCGGCTTCGAGCTGGCCACCGGCTACTCCGAGCTCGTCGACCCGGTCGTGCAGCGTGAGCGCTTCGTCGAACAGGCGCGCCTCGCCGCCGGCGGCGACCCCGAGGCCATGCGCCTCGACGAGGAATTCCTGCGGGCCCTCGAGCACGGGATGCCGCCAACCGGCGGCATGGGCATGGGCATCGACCGTTTGCTGATGGCGCTGTCCGGGCTGGGAATCCGGGAGACCATCCTGTTCCCACTGGTGAAATGATCATCCGATGAGGTCGAATCCGCCTCGCGAGCCTGTGCCCGGCGAGCCTGTGCCCGGCGAGCCTGTGCCCGGCCAACCGATCCCGCGCGTCCGTCGTCGTCCGTCCCTGCTCGAAATCTCGATCTGGGTCGGCGTCGGGGGAACCGGGATCTACGCAATCGGAACCGGTATCGCAGGGCTGCTGAACACGTAAACGCCGCGCGCCCGCCCGCCGTTTTCCCGTATCGTTGGAGACATCATGGATAACTTCTGGGTCAGCGCTTTCTGGGCGCTCCTGCCCACCGTCGCCGTCGGGCTGATCTTTTGGATCGTGATGCGTTCCATCGTGCGGGCGGACCGCACGGAGCGTAAGGTCTACGCCCGGATCGAGGCGGAAGAGCGCGCCAAGCTCGGGCTCGATAAACCGGTTACGTAGCACCGAATGTTCGGCATCGACATCTCGACCATCATCCTCGTGATCGCCCTGGTGGTCGATTTCTCCATTCGCGTGGTGGCAATCGTCGTCGTTCCTCGCAACCGTCGGCCGACATCGGGCATGGCGTGGCTGCTAACGATCTTCTTCCTGCCCTTCATCGGCGCCTTACTCTTCCTGCTCATCGGCTACCGAACCCTGCCGAAAAAGCGACTGGAAATGCAGGAGGAGATCAACCAGTTCATCCTCGACAGCACCGAGGGAATCGATCAGGTGCGTCGCGATCATCCGTGGCCGCTCTGGCTCGACTCGGTCGTCGAACTCAACCGCAATCTGGGGGCGATGCCGCTGGTCGGCGGCAACGAGGCCCGCCTGCTCGGCGACTATGAGGGCACGTTCGCCGAGATGGTCACGGACATCGATCGGGCCCTCAATTTCGTGCACGTCGAGTTCTACATTCTTTCCCTGGATCCGACCACGGCACCATTCTTCGACGCCCTCGAAAACGCCGTCAAGCGCGGCGTGACCGTGCGCGTGTTGATGGATCATATCCAGTCGATGCGCAAGCTCGGCTACCGCGAGACGCTGCGCCGGCTCACCGACTCCGGCGTGAAGTGGGAGCTCCTGCTGCCGCTGCAGCCGCTCAAGGGAAAGTGGCAACGGCCGGATCTGCGCAACCACCGTAAGGTGCTGATCATCGACGGCACGGTCGGTTACATGGGGTCGCAGAACGTCATCGACCGCACGTACAACATGCCGGGGAACATCCGTCGCGGCCTGAAGTGGAAAGACCTGATGACGCGGGTCGAGGGACCGATCGTGTCGGGTCTCAACGCGATTTTCATCACCGACTGGTACAGCGAGACCAACGACCTTCTGACCCGGGACATCCAGCCGGTGTCAACCGAGGTTGTGCCGCACTCCCTGGACTGCCAGGTCGTGCCCAGCGGACCCGGCTTCGAGGGCGAGAACAACCTGCGTCTGTTCCTCGCTCTGCTCTACTATGCACAGGAGCGCATCATCATCACGAGCCCGTACTTCGTGCCAGACGAGTCGATCATGTACGCCATCACGACGGCCACTCAGCGCGGGCTGCGGGTGGAGCTGTTCGTTTCCGAGGTCGGCGACCAGGCCCTCGTCTACCACGCGCAGCGCTCCTACTATGAGGAGCTGCTTCGGGCGGGCGTGAAGATCTACCTGTACAAGGCTCCCTACGTGCTGCACGCCAAGCATTTCACGATCGACGACGAGGTGGCCGTGATCGGGTCGAGCAACATGGACATGCGCTCGTTCAGCCTCAACTTCGAGGTATCGATGATGGTGCGCGGACGCTCCTTCGTGCAGCAGTTGCGGGCGGTGGAAGACGGCTACCGGGAGGACAGCCGTGAACTCACCCTGGCGGAATGGATGAAGCAGCCGCTGCGCTCCACGGTGCTCGACAATCTCGCCCGGCTGACCTCCGCGGTGCAGTAGCGGCGTCCGGCTCGGCTCCGAGCCCCGGCACCTCGCCTCACCCAATTCGGCGGTGGTCGAGGGGGCACTCCCTCGACGATGCGCGACGTGCCCAACAGGCGTTCACGAGCCGGAGACCGCACGACCAGGAGCTCGGTTCGGTGGTGAACCAATTCGACGGAGATTTTGGGAAAGAGGGAAGTTTTTCAAGCTAACCTAACCGCTTTTGCCAAAATCTCCGTCGAATTCGTTCGGGGGCGCGGGTGAAACGTGTTTTTGGCCGGTGCCCGTGCAGAGGCGTGTGTGCATAGTACGCTTCCGCTCATTCTCGCCACGTTCATGTTCTTGCTCACGGTGCTGCGGAGCATCCGTTCTGACGGCGTGATCGCTCTGGTTTTCTTCCTGGCTCACCTGGCGATGCAGATCCGGGTCGAGGTGATCGCACAAATCTTTCTCCCGCACAGGGGTTTTATGCCGGTCGACTTGGCTGGTTCCGAACCCGGGGCGCGCGGTTCGAAAGCGCCGTCTCCGGGTTCCTGCTGGACATCGTCGCCACGGCCGCCTGTGCGGCCGTCGTCGGACTCGCTGAAACTCGAGCAGAGGCACAACTCCACGCCCGATCTCAATACCTGCGTGCACTCACTGAGACCGAGTGCGTGGAGCCGGTCGCAGGTGTCCTCAGCCGGTGGCTGGGTGCAGGCTCGACGCAGCGACCCGCGCCACCCGGGGAAGGGGTGCGTTCTCCCCGGATACGATGCTGCGAATGACGGCGATCGGCAGTTTGGGCTCCCGGTTCGCGTCGGTCAGGCCGTTGGTCTCCTGCATTGTGTCCGTCAGCTGGGTGTAACAAAAGCCCGAGAGGATCGGGTTGTCCCGAAGGCTTCCCACGAGACCTGATACACGATTTTCGAAGTCCTCATGGCTTGTAGCTGTCGTGTAGCCCCACGAGTCATCGGCAGCATCGGGCGCGAAGCTGACCCCGCCGAATTCAGTGACCATGATCGACTGGCCATCGACTTCGCGGGGGATGAGCTGCAGGCGACGCCCTGCCGGACCCATACCCGCAACGAGGGATCGGATGGCGTCGATGTCCTTGTAATTGGCGTCGAGCTGCTCGGCCGTGCCCGCATAGTCGTGGATTGTGAGGATGTCAGATATGGCGTGTTCCCAGCCGTCATTGGAGATGACGGGGCGGCTCGGATCGAGCGCGCGAGTCAGGTGGTAGAGCGACTGGGCGAAGCTCAACTGGGCGTCGTCGTGTGCGATCTGTTGAACACCCCAACTCTCGTTGAGGGGAACCCAGGTGACGATTGACGGATGCGATCGGTCGCGGCGCACTACTTCGGTCCATTCGCGGGTGACTCGCGATACTGCCTCCGAAGAGAACTCGTAGGTGCTGCCCATTTCACCCCAAATGAGCAAGCCGAGCCGGTCCGCCCAATAGAGGAATCGAGGGTCCTCGACCTTTTCATGGATTCTCGCGGCGTTGAACCCGAGGGCCTTGATGAGTTCCACTTCGGCTCGCAGAGCTTCGGCCGAGGGCGCAGCGAGGTGCGACTGCGGCCAGTAGCCCTGCTCCAGCACCGATCGTACGAAGTACGGTCGGTCATTGAGCAGGAACCTGCCGCCCGCGACACCGACGCTGCGAAGCCCGAAATAGGAGAAGGACTCGTCGAGAATGCTTCCGTCGTCAGCAATGATCGAGACATGCGCGTCAATCAGTCGTGGGTTTTCCGGTGACCAGAGGAGAGCTTCACAGGCCTGACCGTTCGCCTGCCGAGAAATCTGAATGGTTGCCTGTGATCGCGGCTCAACGGCCAAGAAAGACTGCCGGGCGAGAATTTCGCCCGCGATGGACAGTTCCACCTGAACAGTAACGCTCGGCGCCGGTCGCCGCGTCAGCTCCACCTCGATCGCGACGTCCCCAGCCGGCACGTTTGGAATCCAACGCAGTGCCGTGATGCGCTGATCCGGCACAGACTCGAGCCAGACCGGTTGCCAAATCCCCGTAGTGCGGTGGTACCAAATGACGTGCGCATCCTCAAGCCAATCCTGTTTGCCCCGCGGCTGAGCTACGTCGTGGGGGTCATCCTCGGCACGAACCACGAGCACGCAGTCCTCTTGGGGCGACAGAGCTTCGGTGATGTCAAAGGAGAATGGCGTCTGGCCGCCCTCGTGAGACCCGATGAACTGGCCATCGATCCACACAGATGCGCGGTAGTCGACCGCCCCAAAATGCAACACCACTCGGTCACGCCCGCGGGACAGTCCGCTCGCGGCCACGTCTTCGGGGCTGATGATGCGGGAATACCAGACAACGGGATGGAAGCCCGGCTCGGCGATTCCTGACATCTCCGACTCAGGCGGAAACGGAACAGTGATGACCCGGCCAAGGTGTGCAGGGTTTGCGAACCACTTCTCGCTTCTGCCGATGTCGTGATCGTCGTGTTCGAATGCCCACTCGCCGGCGAGATCGTGCCAATTCGGGCGGACAAGTTGCGGGCGGGGATACACGCCACCCTGGGCACTGGCAGAAATCGGGAGAGAACGCGACATACCGCAATCATGCCGCCAAATTACAGCGCTGTAAAGTCTGAGTGTCGGTCGAGGCGTCAAGGAGCAAATGGAGCGCTCTCGCGCACCTCGAGTGAATGCCCCACGATCCTGTGGCGGCCAACCCCCCGGTATCCAGCGATTCGTTCCTCGAGGAGATCGAAAGCAGCCGCGGCGATAGCGGTCTTCCTCGGCGCCACGGAGGTGAGTGTCGGGGACGTGTACGCGGCCAGGAAGGTGTTGTCCCAACCGACCACGGCCACATCTGCGGGTACCGATCGCCCGGAATCATGGAGGGCTTTCAATGCTCCGATCGCAAACCGGTCGTCGCGGCTGACCACGCCGTCAAAACACACCCCGCGCTCAATCGCCTCGGCAACCGAACGAAGGCCTGCTTCAGCCGTGAATTCCAAGGCCGTGAATACCAGCTCAGGATCCAGCTGGACCCCGGCCTCCAGGAGACCCTGTTGGTAGCCGAGAAGGCGCTGATTCGTCGAACCAGTGATGTCCGCCGCTATGACACCGAGAAAAGCGATGCGTCGACATCCTCTCGCTAAGAGGTGCCGCGTGGCATCGAGAGCGGCCGAGATGTTGTCGATCATCACGTGGTCTGTCATGACAGGCATGGCCGCCTCGCCGAGCAAGACCAGCGGAGTGCCAGGATCGAGCTTCGCAATGTCGAGCGATTCCATGCGGACGGGGTGAAAGATCACGCCGTCGACCAGCCCAGCCTCCCGATCGCTGAGTACCGCCCGTTCCGCGACGGGATCGCTCAAGGTCTGCTCGATGATGACTCGGTATCCTCGTCGAGTTGCTTCTTCGGCAATGTGACGGGAGAGTTCCGAAAAGTACGGGTGGTCGATTTCGGGGATTGCCAGGGCGATCATTCCGGTTCTTCCGGTAGCCAGACGCCGCGCCGTAAGGTTGGGTCGGTAGCCGAGCTGGTCAATTGCCGCTTGCACCTTCTCGCGGAGCGCCGGGGCCACGTGAGGATAGTTGTGAACGACGTTTGAGACGGTCTTCATGGATACGCCCGCGAGCTCCGCGACGTCTATTAGTCGAACCCTTGCCATGTTTGTCCCGTCCCGTCCGGTCCATCCTAAGGCGACTGTGGCCAGGCGCTGGAAACGGTGTTTGTCGCGGATCCTCGCAGACTAGACAAACATCTTTCTAGCGCTGTACATTGACGGAAGGCGCTCGTCTGCCGCTCCGATTGGTGCGGGGAATGGGCGGCCCGCTTCGCGCATGAGTCGCGGAGCGATGTTTTCGATGAGGAGGACGAACGATCATGAAGCAGAAAGACTTCCTGGGGCGGCGAGTGATTGGGGCCACAGCTCTCGGTGCCGCACTCATGCTGGTACTGGCCGGATGCTCTGCGGGCGGAACCGGGCAGGCGGCGAGTGAGCCCTTCACCGGTGAATACACCGGACCTGAAGTGGAGCTGTCCTACTGGAACGGCTTCACCGGCGGGGACGGTCCGTTCATGGAGAAGATGGTGTCCGACTTCAATGCTGAGCATGACAACATCACGGTTGTCTCGAACACGATGCAGTGGACCGACTTCTACCAGAGACTGCCCGCAGCGGTGACCGCCGGCGAGGGTCCCGACGTCGGCGTGATGCACCTGGACCAGCTCGCGTCGAATGCCGCGCGAAACGTCATAGTACCGATCGACGATCTCGCTGAGGACTTGGGTCTCACGTCAGATGACTTCAGCGACGAAGTCTGGAATGCCGGCGTCTATAAGGACGCCCGATACGGCATTCCGCTCGATGTGCATTCACTGGCCATGTACTACAACACCGAACATTTCGCCGCCGCTGGGATCGAAGGGGCCCCGACCGACGCGGCTTCCTTCCAGGAGGCGCTCGACAAGCTCAAAGCAGCTGGGTACGAAACTCCATTCTGGATGCCGACGCGGTGGCCGAGCCACCTCATGAACCTCTCCGTGCTGTGGCAGAACGACGGTGAACCATATGGTGACGACGGGGCAACGTTTGATTCAGCAGCCGGGGTAGAGGCACTTGAGTGGCAGCGCTCCATCGTGGACGACGGTTACAGCCCGAGTGACGTCGCCATCGACTCTCAGTACGTCGCCTTCAAGAATGGTGAGACCTCGATCACATGGGACGGCATCTGGCAGATCAACGATCTCGCCGAGTCCGGTCTGCCTTACGCGGTCGCCCCGGTCCCCACAATTGGTGACACGGATGCCGTATGGGCCAACTCCCATAACTTCTTCCTTCCCCGCCAGGCAAACGCGGACCAGAACAAGGTCAACGCATCGAAGGTGTTCATCGCCTGGATGAGCGAGCAGTCCGCCGAGTGGGCAGGCTCGGGCATGATCCCCGCTCGCCAGTCGGTGCGTGATGCGGGTGCCCTCGACGGCCTGCCGCAGGAAGCAATCGCGGCAACGATCGATTCGATGCGTTTCTTGCCGCCCATTCCCGGGATCGGTGGGGTTCAGGCCGAGACCCTCGAAATCGCAGTCGCCGACGGGGTTCAGGGAACGACGACGCCGAGTGACGCGCTCAAAAAAGCCGCCGGCACGGCGACGAAACTCATGGCCGACAACAAAGCCTCGTTCGGGGACTGACCAGTGTCGACGAAGGTCGGTGAGCGCGCCCTCCCCATGGGGAGGGCGCGCCGCCCCTCGGCCTCCGACCCGGAGTCGCAGAAAAATCGTGGAGTGCGAGCGGGCACTCGGCGGCAGGGGATAGCCACCCCCTGGCTATTCCTTGCCCCCTACCTGCTTCTGTTTGGCAGCTTCGTCGTCCTCCCGGCAGTTTTAGGGGTGTGGATCAGTCTTCATTCCTGGGACTACACGTTGCCGAACAAACCCTTTGTCGGCCTCGACAACTACGTCGCCTTGTTCTCACCCGGATCGACGGTTTTTGGCCCGTTCTGGGGGTCCATGCGGGCCACCGGCATCTTCACGGTACTCAGCGTGCCATTGCTCCTGATCGTCCCGCTCGCCGTTGCCTTACTCATGAGCAGGAAGTTTCCCGGACGGGACTTTCTCCGAGCAATCTACTTCGCCCCCTACGTACTCGGCGTCGCCGTCATCTCGGTGCTGTGGCGATACCTGCTCGACAACAACATCGGGCTGGTGAACCACTATCTGGGACTCCTAGGACTTCCGGATGACACCGCTTGGACAACAACGACGCCCGCGGCCTGGGTCGCGCTCGTGGGAGTGACCGTCTGGTGGACGCTCGGATTCAACGCCGTCATTTACCTTGCCGGCCTTCAGGACATCCCGATCGAACTCTACGAAGCCGCACGTGTTGATGGGGCCGGACCGTGGATGCAGTTCCTGCACGTGACGATCCCCGGGCTCAAGCCCATCCTCTCGTTCATCACGATCATCACCCTTCTTGCATCCGCCAACATGTTTGGCCAGTCCTATCTCATGACTCAGGGCGGCCCCGGACGTGAAACGCGCACGGCCATATATCAGATCGCCGACGCGGGTCTGCGCAACTTTCAGATGGGCAGCGCCGCAGCGATGAGTTATGTACTGACCGTATTCCTCATGGCGATCAGTGCTTTTGTCTTCTACATCTTTCGCGAGAAACAGCCCAAGAAGCTCAAGAAGGAGGTGCGCTCGTGAACGCTCTCACGACCAGGATCAGTGCAGGTTCCCGTGCACGCAGTGCACGTCGACGGAGTGGCACAATCACTCGGGTCGTCGTTCTCGGCGCGATCGCAATCGCGTTCATCAGCCCGATCATCTTCATGATCGTGACCAGCTTCAAGACCCGGGCTGACGCAACGGCTATTCCACCGGCGTGGATTCCCAATCCAATTTCCGTACAAGCTTTCGCGTCTATCCTCGCTCCCGGGACTGCGACTCCGGTGCTGCAATGGTTCGCAAACAGCATGGTCGCAGCCGCCCTCAATGCCACGCTCGTCGTCGTCACGGCGTCATTGGCGGCGTATCCGCTCGCACGAATGCAGTTTCGCGGCAAGAATTTCGTCTTCGTCATCATCGTCGCGACATTGCTGGTGCCGCCGGTAATCCTGGTGATTCCCAACTACCTCATCGTGAGCGAACTGGGGTGGCTCAACTCGCTCGTCGCGATCATCATTCCCACGGCGGCGTCCGCATTCGGAGTGTTCTTCATGCGACAGTTCTTCGTCGGCCTGCCGATCGAGTTAGAGGAGGCCGCCCGGCTCGATGGGGCGAACCGATTCGTCATCTTCATGCAAGTGGTTCTGCCGCTCGCCAAACCCGCACTTGCAACACTCGCGCTGCTCGCCTTCCTCGGCAACTGGAACGACTTCCTCTGGCCCGTCTACGTCTTGTTCAGCCCGGAGATACAAACACTGCCAGCTGGACTGTCCACGCTTCAGTCCGCAAATGCGGTGCGCTACGACCTTTTGATGGCCGGCGCGGTTGTCGCGAGCGTGCCCGTGCTGGCGCTGTTCATCTTCCTCCAGCGCTTTATCATCGAGGGCGTTTCTCGCTCCGGAGTGAAGGGATAGCACGTGTTGACCTCTGCTCGCCGCGCAGCGGTAGCGTGTGTGGCTGGAGCCATCATGACCGCCTTCGCGGTGAGTGGCTGCACGGCGGCTCCGGAGCACTCGGCACCTCCGGCGTCTGCCGCAGCAGGCGCTGCGGTACTCAACACGAATTTCGCAGACCCCGACGTGGTGGAGGTCGACGGCACTTATTTCGCGTATGCCACCAACGACAACAACCGCAACGTGCAGGTCGCCTCCTCCACCGATCTCCTCGATTGGGAGGTGTTACCGGACGCGTTGCCGGATCTCCCAAGCTGGATTATTCCGGGAAAGACCTGGGCGCCTGAGGTGACGAGACTCGCCGATGATTCATTCGTCATGTACTTCACGGCGACGAATTTTGCGCCAACGCTGCAGTGCATTGGTGTAGCCACTGCCAGCGACCCGGCCGGACCGTTCATCGTTCAGAGCGACGCCATGATCATCTGTCCAGAAGACGAAGGCGGCGCGATCGATGCAAGCACCGTGCTCATCGACGACGCCTTGTACCTCGTCTGGAAAAATGACGGTAACTGTTGCGACCTCGACACCTGGATTCAGGCGGCCACGCTGTCTCCCGACGGGCTCAGCATCACGGGCGATCCCATCAGGATCCTGAAGCAAACCGAGGATTGGGAGGGCAACCTTATCGAGGCTCCCACCATTGTGGTCCGAGGTACAGGACTCCTGATGCTCTACTCCGCTAACTCTTACGGAGACGACCGATATGCGGTCGGTGCTGCAACGGCTGCCTCAATCGATGGCCCGTGGACGAAGGAAACGGGTCCGATCCTCTCGACCGAAGGGTCGGGGGGCCTATATCGCGGCCCTGGTGGCCAAGACCTGGTCTTTGGTCTGAATGGCAAGGACTATCTCGTCTTCCACGGGTGGGACACGGACTACACGTACCGCGCACTTCACGTTGCCGAGACCGAATGGGACGCCGACATTCCTCGGGTCCTGACCCCCGAGTAACCCAATTGGGGTGCGACCTTTCTTTCGCGGCGCCATCCTGGCGCCGTGGCCGAACCGAGTCGTGGATGGAAAGTACACATTCGGTGGTGTCGAGCAACAGCTCAGCATCACCGAGCCGTCGAGGGGTCACGCTCTCCATGGACTCGTGTCCTGGTTGAACTTTGCAGTGGTCAGGCAGGCGGCCGATCGGCTCGTCCTCGCGGCAACCGTCGAAGCGCGGCCTGGATACCCCCACCGGGTGACGCTGGAGGTGGATTTTGCGCTTGACGCCGGTGGCCTTCGAACGGCAGTTACGGCAGTGAATGCCGGTCCAAATGCCGCCCCTTTTGGCGTCGCTCCGCACCCGTACCTTGTTGCCGGCGATGGCCGCGTCAACGACTGGACGCTGGAGCTCGCAGCCCAGCGAATCCTGACCGTGACTCATGACCGCCTCATTCCCCTTCACCTCTGTGATCTCGATGCTGGTGATCTTGCCGTGTTTGACTTCCGCACGCCGCGGACTATCGATGACACCTTCATCGACCATGCATTCACTGGCTTCGACCGGGACGATGAAGGCATGGCGACACTTCGATTGACGACGACCGCGGGCAGTGGAGTGGAAATGATCTGGGGTCCCGAATGCCCGTGGGTTCAGGTGCATACGGCTGATCAATTAGTACCCTCGATCGACAGAATTGGACTCGCCGTCGAACCAATGACCTGTCCGCCGGATGCGTTCAACTCTGGAATGAACCTGAACGTCCTTGAGCCATCCGGCTCAACGCGCGCCTCCTGGACGGTTCGTGCAATCGACCAGCTATGCAGACCGCTCCGGAATTGACGCGACTCGCGTCGCCGAATGACCAAACCGGCACAATAGCGCTTGACCGACGATTTCACATACGTTCTGACGCGGTGGTCGCTGAACGCCCGATAGCCGAACGGCTAGCGGCCGTTCCGTCGTAAGAGAGAATGCCTCGGTACCCACCTCGGTGCCCACCTCGTGGTGTCGACGAGGCACCCCTGGCGCTGGCAGGGGGCAACGCGCAACCCGAATTCGGTCGCATCCTCGCAGTGGCGGGTCATGTGCGATCGTGATAGATCTGGGACATGCACATTTTCCGCGCAGCCTGAGACTCTGCCCGGACATTCACCGTAAATGCACCTCCGAAAGTGAGGGCGGATCTTCCGTCTTTCATGGTCAAAATTTAGGGAGTGAAAGAAATGAAAGCAGTCGTTTATAAAGGCCCCAACGCGGTCAACGTTGAAGACGTTCCGGATGCCAAGATCGAACGCCCCACTGACGTTCTTGTTCGCATCACAGCGACAAATATTTGCGGTTCCGATTTGCACATGTACGAGGGACGCACCGATTTCGAGGTCGGGCGCACCTTTGGTCACGAGAACATGGGTGAGGTCATCGAGATCGGGAACGGCGTCGACGCCGTCAAGGTCGGCGATCGGGTCGTGCTGCCATTCAATATTTCCTGCGGGTTTTGCAAGAATTGCGAACGCGGTTTCACGAACTACTGCATGACCACTCAACCAAACCCGGTCGGCGCGGGCGCCGCCTACGGCTTCGCTGGCATGGGTCCGTATCCCGGCGGGCAGGCCCAAATGCTGCGTGTGCCCTACGGCGATAACAACTGCTTGCGCCTGGGTGAAGACGCGGTAGAAAAGCAAAACGATTACGTGATGCTGTCGGACATTTTCCCTACCGGTTACCACGCTACCGAGATGGCCGGAGTGATCCCCGGTGACACGGTCGTGATTTACGGTGCGGGTCCAGTCGGACTGATGGCCGCCCTGTCCGCCACGATCAAGGGCGCGAGTAAAGTCTGGGTCGTGGATCGACGCCCTGACCGGCTGGCCCTCGCCGAGCAGATCGGTGCGATCGCCATTGATGACTCGAAGACGGACCCGGTTGAGTTCGTTTTGGACCAGACCAAGGGTATCGGCGCGGACCGGGGATGTGAATGCGTGGGTTATCAGGCCCACGACCCCCAGGGCACCGAAGATCCCGCCATGACTCTGAATCGGCTGATCCAGTCCGTGCGCATCACCGGGGGAATCGGCGTTGTCGGAGTCTTCCTTCCGGCAGATCCCGGCGGCTTCGACGATAACGCCAAGCAGGGCAAACTTGCCATTGATTATGGCCTGCAGTGGCTTAAGGGTCAAAGCATAGGCAGCGGACAATGCCCGGTGAAGAAGTACAATCGGCAGTTGCGCGACCTGATCGCCGCGGGCAAAGCCAAGCCATCCTGGATCGTTTCCCACGAGATCCCCCTCAGCAAAGCCGCGGATGCCTATAAGAACTTTGGCGAACGCACCAACGGTTGGACCAAAGTCATCCTCAAGCCGGAGTAGGCCAACCGATCCTTCGTTGGGTATCCGCGCGTGCGCCGCCGCACGGCTACCCGGGATGAGGGCAGCAGCGCGTTCCGCGATGGCGACGACGGCGGCATCCGTGTTGCCGGACATTGCCGAGGGCATAATCGAGGCGTCTGCGACACGCAGTCCGACGATTCCGTGCACCCGTAATTCCGGGGGGCAGCGGCCCGACCGTCATCAGACCGTCGGTGCCCCGGATCACGGCCCTCCGTCGTCTCACCGCGCCGATCGTGCTTCCATGCTCGGCAACATGGTGCTGATTTGCTCGGCGGTGGACCGGCCGCGGTCATCGACCACGCGACCATCGGCCAGGAGGATGATGCGGTCGGCACAGCTGGCGGCCTGCAGCGCGGCGATGACCTGCGTCTGGCTGAGCCGCAGCGCCTCTTCCCAGGCGGTTGCGATCGGATCCGAGGTCACCACCTGTTCGGCCGACGAGGCCGCCACGTGCGGTCGAGATCGCCCGCCACACCTTCCGAAATCGGCCGAAGGTGACGAGGTCGGAGCCGGTGCGCGACGACATCCGTCACGCCTGCGGCGAACAGAGGCACTCATTTCAGGGTTCGCTCGTTACTCTCGATGTATCGGCGCCACAACTGCCCTGGCGCCAAGGGAGCGATCACATGTTTGAGAGATTTACCGACCGAGCTCGACGCGTCGTTGTTTTGGCCCAGGAAGAGGCCAAAATGCTCAACCACAACTACATCGGTACTGAGCACATCCTGCTCGGCCTGATCCACGAAGGCGAGGGAGTTGCGGCCAAAGCCCTCGAGAGCCTGGGTATTTCCCTCGACGCCGTGCGTGAGCAGGTGCAGGACATCATCGGTCAGGGCCAGCAGCAGCCGACGGGGCACATCCCGTTCACGCCGCGCGCCAAGAAGGTTCTCGAACTGAGCCTGCGCGAAGCACTGCAGCTCGGCCACAACTACATCGGCACCGAGCACATTCTGCTCGGCCTCATCCGCGAGGGTGAAGGCGTTGCCGCCCAGGTGCTCGTCAAGCTCGGCGCCGACCTCAACCGGGTGCGCCAGCAGGTCATCCAGCTCCTCTCTGGTTACCAGGGCAAGGAGCAGGTGCAGGTCGGCGCGAACGAGCAGGCGAGCGGTCCGGCGGGCAGCCAGATTCTCGACCAGTTCGGGCGCAACCTCACGCAGGCCGCCCGCGACAACAAACTCGACCCGGTCATCGGGCGCGAGAAGGAGATCGAGCGGGTCATGCAGATCCTGTCCCGCCGGTCCAAGAACAACCCGGTTCTGATCGGTGAGCCCGGAGTCGGCAAGACCGCCGTCGTCGAGGGTCTCGCCCAGGCCATCGTCAAGGGCGATGTACCCGAGACGCTGAAAGACAAACAGCTCTACTCGCTCGACCTCGGCTCGCTCATCGCCGGAAGCCGCTATCGCGGTGACTTCGAGGAGCGGCTGAAGAAGGTCACCAAGGAGATCCGCACCCGCGGCGACATCATCATCTTCATCGACGAGATCCACACCCTCGTCGGTGCCGGTGCCGCTGAGGGCGCCATCGACGCGGCCAGCATCCTGAAGCCTCTCCTCGCCCGAGGCGAGCTGCAGACCATCGGTGCCACCACGATCGACGAGTACCGCAAGCACTTCGAGAAGGATGCCGCGCTCGAGCGACGCTTCCAGCCGATCCAGGTGGCCGAGCCGTCTCTGCCCCACACCATCAATATCCTCAAGGGGCTGCGCGACCGGTACGAGGCGCACCACAAGGTCTCGATCACCGACGGCGCTCTCGTGGCCGCGGCGAACCTGGCCGACCGCTACGTCTCCGACCGGTTCCTGCCGGACAAGGCCATCGACCTGATCGACGAGGCCGGCGCCCGCCTGCGCCTGTCGATCCTGTCCAGCCCGCCCGAGCTGCGCGAATTCGACGAGAAGATCGCCGTGGTGCGCGCCGCCAAGGAGACCGCCATCGAGGAGCAGGACTTCGAGAAGGCCGCCGGCCTGCGCGACGAGGAGAAGAACCTCCTCGGCGAGCGTTTGCGCCTCGAGAAGAAGTGGAAGTCGGGCGATGTCAAGACGACCGCCGTCGTCGACGAGGGCCTGATCGCCGAGGTTCTGGCCCAGGCCACCGGCATCCCCGTCTTCAAACTCACCGAGGAGGAGTCCTCGCGGCTCGTCTTCATGGAGAAGGCGCTGCACCAGCGCGTCATCGGTCAGGAAGAGGCCATCTCGGCGCTCGCCAAAACCATCCGTCGCACCCGTGCCGGACTGAAGGACCCGAAGCGCCCGAGCGGTTCGTTCATCTTCGCGGGCCCCACCGGCGTCGGAAAGACCGAGCTGGCCAAGGCGCTCGCCGAGTTCCTCTTCGACGACGAGGCCGCCATGATCTCCCTCGACATGAGTGAGTACGGCGAGAAGCACACCGTGTCCCGACTGTTCGGCGCCCCTCCCGGGTTCGTCGGCTTCGAAGAGGGCGGCCAGCTCACCGAGAAGGTGCGCCGCAAGCCGTTCTCCGTGGTGCTGTTCGACGAGATCGAGAAGGCCCACCCTGACATCTTCAACTCGCTCCTGCAGATTCTTGAAGAGGGCCGATTGACGGATGGCCAGGGTCGCGTCGTCGACTTCAAGAACACCGTGATCATCATGACCACGAACCTCGGCACCAAGGACATCAGCGGCGCGCCCGTCGGTTTCCAACTCGAGGGTGACACGTCCACCGGTTACGACCGGATGAGCGGCAAGGTGAAAGAGGAGCTGAAGAAGCACTTCAAGCCCGAGTTCCTCAACCGCGTGGACGAGATCATCGTCTTCCCGCAGCTGACCAAGCCGGAACTGCTCCAGATCGTGGACCTGTTCATCAAGCGCTTGAGCGAGCGCCTGCTCGACCGCGACATGACCGTGGACCTGACCCTCGCCGTGAAGGAGCACTTGATCGAGGTCGGCTTCGACCCCGCACTCGGTGCCCGTCCGTTGCGCCGTGCGATCCAGCGCGAGGTGGAGGACCGCCTGTCGGAAAAGATCCTGCAGGGCGAGCTCAACGCCGGCGACCACGTGCACGTGGATTACGTGGGTGGGGAGTACATCTTCACCACGACGGTGCGCGCCTCCGCCGTAGCCGTCGGCGTCAACACCACGGCCGCAATCGGCACGGGGCCGGGCTCACCCGACCTCGCGGTGACCAGCGAGTAGCGGTAACCCGTTGGACAGGGCCCGGCGGAAACATCCGCCGGGCCCTGTCTCGTGCTCGCCCGGCCCCGACTCCCTGACGAATTCGGCGGAGATTTTGCTCCTGCGGGCCTGTTTCGGGCTCAAAACGGGCAGGTTCGGCAAAATCTCCGTCGAATTCGCTCCCCCCACAGCTGCCTAGACTGAGCTGGTTGGTTCGCGTGAGTGAACCGAGAGAGATCGGTGGACAGCGAATGCAGGAGTTTTTGGTGCGCCGGGCACGCACCACCGATGTGCCCCGAATCCAGGCGCTCGTGGCGCCGCTGGTGCAGGAGCGCATTCTGCTCGGCAAGGAAAGCGTCGTCTTCTATGAGGCGGTGCAGGAATTCCGGGTGGTCGAGGATGCCGACGGCACTCTGATCGGCTGCGGCGCCCTGCACGTGATGTGGGAGGACCTGGGCGAGGTGCGCACCCTCGCCGTGACCGCCGACCGGCTCGGCCACGGCGTCGGCCACGCGCTGATGGACCGGCTCGAAGCGGATGCTCGCGAGCTCGGGCTCAGCCGCCTCTTCTGCCTGACCTTCGAGGTGCCATTTTTCGCCCGGCACGGCTTCACCGACATGGGCTCCGAAACGGTCGACCCGCAAGTGTACGCCGAGCTCGTGCGCTCGCACGATGAGGGTGTCGCCGAGTTCCTCGATCTGGCCCGGGTCAAGCCGAACACGCTCGGCAACACCCGGATGGTCAAGCGGCTCGACTGACCGTCTGAAAGCTGACCGCAGTGGGCAGAAGACAGCGAGAGACAACCCGTTCAGGTGCCGCTCAGGTGAGGGTAGTTCTGGAGATTTCTGCTCATCCGAGCGAAACGCTCAAATTCACTGATTGTTACTTCGCAGGTAGCGCACTGGCAACACCGCGTCCGTAGCATGGCGATCACTGTCGATCGTTAATAGCTGAGGAAAACTATGTCGCCTGCACCGAACAGCCGTCTGAAACTGGCTTTTTCTGCTCTACTCGGAGTGGGGCTGGTCGCCAGCCCCCTGGTGGCCCTGCCCGCCTTCGCCGACGTCGGCGGCACCGGGGTCGTGATCAACGAGGCCTACCTGAACGGCGGCAGCACGGGAGCGACCTACCTCAACAAGTTCGTCGAGCTCTACAACCCCACGGACGCTGCCGTCTCCCTCGACGGCACCTCGCTGCAGTATCGGTCGGCCACAGGCGCGGCGAACCCGTCCGGCACGCTTGCACTGAGCGGCTCGATCCCCGCCAAGGGGTACTACCTGGTGCAGGGAACGGCCAACTCGACCAGCGGCGCGGCGCTGCCCACCCCCAACGCCACCCTCGGCTTCTCTTTCGGCGGCGGAGGCGGAACCCTCTTCCTCGCCAGCCAGGCCACGCAGCTGACGGCCCCGGCCACGGGATCCCTCCTCAATGCCCCGGGCGTCATCGACCTACTCGGCTACGGCACGTCGCTCACGTTCGAGACCACGGTGGCGTCCGCCGCATCCGTCACCACCGCGCTCACCCGCGCCACGGGCCTCGACACTGACGTCAACTCGGCCGACTTCATCGTCGCGGCTCCCACCCCGACGAACGCCGCAGGCGAGGCCGCGGCGACCCCGGTCGACCCGACCGCGACGCCCACCCCGACGCCCACCCCGACGCCCACCGCGACGACTCCGCCCGTGCCTGCCGCCGCCCTTGCGATCAACGAGATCCAGGGCTCCACGGATGCCGGCGCCCAGACCGGTAAGGTCGTCACGACGACCGGCGTCGTCACCGCCACATATCCCACGGGCGGTTTCAAAGGCTTTTACCTGCAGACCCCCGGCACCGGCGGCGCGGTCGACCTGACCACGCACACCGCGTCCGACGGCCTCTTCGTCTACACGAACGCACTGGCCGCCCCGGTCACGGCAGGCGACTACGTCTCCGTCACCGGCACCGCGAGCGAGTTCTTCGGCCTCACCCAGATCACGATCACCGCGCTCAGCGACGTGACCGCGTTGGACAAGGCCGGGATCGTCGGCCCGGTGCCGGCCACGGTCGGCCTCCCGTCAACGGATGCCGCACGTGAGTCTCTCGAGGGCATGCTCGTCTCCCCGCAGGGCGACTTCACCGTCACCAACAACTACGCGACCAACCAGTACGGCGAGATCGGCCTCGCGGCCGGAACCACCCCGCTCGTCGGCCCGACCGTCACCGCCCGCCCGGGAACGGACGCGTACACCGCGGCCGTCGCCGGCAATAAGGCGCGCGCGGTCACCCTCGACGACGGCGCCACCACCAACTTCTTGTCCAGCATCAACAAGGACAAGCCCGTCCCCTACCTTTCGACGACCAGCCCGGTGCGCATCGGCGCGGCCGTCACGTTCGCGACGCCGGTCATCCTCGACTTCCGCAACAGTGCCTGGAAGTTCCAGCCGACCACCGAACTGGTGCCTGCGACCGCCGCAGCCGTGCAGCCCGCAACCTTCGCCGACACCCGCACCGCGGCACCTCGATCGGTGGGCGGCGACATCCGTCTGGCCACCTTCAACGTGCTCAACTACTTCGCCACCACCGGGGACTCGATCACCGGCTGCAGCTACTACACCGACCGGGCCGGCACACCGATCACGGTCAACAGCGGATGCGACGCCCGCGGCGCGGCCACCCAGGTCAGTTTCGAGCGCCAGCAGGCAAAGATCGTCTCGGCGATCAACGCCCTCGACGCCCACGTCATCACGCTGGAAGAGATCGAGAACTCGGCCCGCTTCGGCAAGGACCGCGACTTCGCCCTCGCCAACCTCGTCACCGCCCTGAACACCGACGCGGGCAGCCCGGTTTGGGCGTTCGTACCCTCACCGGCCGCCCTCCCGGCCAGCGAAGATGTCATCCGCACCGCATTCATCTACAAGACCGCCGCGGTCGAAACCGTCGGCGGATCGACCATCTTCGACGACGCCGCGTTCGTGAACGCCCGCCAGCCGCTCGCCCAGGCGTTCCAGTTGGTCGGCGACGCCGGCAGCAGCTTCCTCGCGATCGTCAACCACTTCAAGTCGAAGGGTTCTGGAACCGGCGCCGACGCCAACACCGGCGACGGCCAGGGAGCCTCGAATCTGTCCCGCGTGAACCAGGCGACCGCGCTCGTCAAGTTCGCCGACACGCTGAAGACCAGTACCGGCATCGCGCGCGTCTTCCTCACCGGTGACTTCAACGCCTACGACCAGGAAGACCCGATCAAGGTCATCACCGACGCGGGCTACCTCAGCCAGGAGGCCAAGAGCGGCGAGTACACCTACGTCTTCGGTGGCACCGTCGGCTCGCTCGACCACGTGTTCGCGTCACCCGAGGCAAATGCCGCGGTCACCGATGTGGACGTCTGGAACATCAACTCGGTCGAGTCCGTTGCGCTCGAGTACAGCCGCTACAACAACAACGTCACCGACTTCTACGTGGCCGACGCGTTCCGCTCGTCGGACCACGACCCGGCGATCGTCGGCTTGGACCTCGCCAGCCCCACCGACGTCGACATCAACCTGCTCAACATCAACGACTTCCACGGGCGCATCGACGGCAATACGGTGAAGTTCGCCGGAACGATCGAGCAGCTCCGCGCGGAATACGGAGACGCGTCCACTTTGTTCCTCTCCGACGGTGACAACATCGGCGCCTCCCTGTTCGCCTCGGCGTCGCAGGGCGACAGGCCCACCATAGACGTGCTGAACGCGCTCGGCCTCAAGACCTCGGCCGTGGGCAACCACGAGTTCGACCAGGGCTTCGCCGACCTCACCGGGCGCGTCGCCGACGCCGCCGACTTCGACTACCTCGGCGCGAACGTCTACCTGCTCGGAACGACGACCCCGGCGATGCAGGAATATGCGATCTTCGACGTCGACGGCGTCTCGGTCGGTGTGATCGGCGCCGTCACCAAGGAGACCCCGGCGCTGGTGTCGCCGAACGGGATCGCCAGCCTGAGCTTCGGTGACCCGGTAGCCGCGGTCAACCGGGTCTCGGCCCAGCTCACCGACGGTGACCCGGCCAACGGCGAAGCCGACGTGCTGATCGCCGAGTACCACGAGGGTGCCAGCGCCGGAACGCCGGACAACGCGACCCTCGAGCAGGAACTCGCCCTCACCGACAGTGCGTTCGCAGTGATCGTCACGCAGACCTCAGCCGAAGTCGACGCGATCTTCACCGGCCACACGCACAAGCAATACGCGTGGAACGCACAGTTGCCCGGTGCGCCCGCCGGCATCACCCGCCCGGTGCTTCAGACCGGCAACTACGGTGAGAACATCGGCCAGGTCGTGCTGAACTACGACATTGCCTCCGGTGACACCACGACCGTGAAGAACCAGAACGTCAAGCGCTCGGTCACCGCCGACGCCACCCTGGTCGCCGCCTACCCGCGGGTCGCCTTGGTGAAGACAATCACGGATGCCGCGCTCGCCCAGGCGGCCGTCATCGGCAACCAGCCGATCGGCTCCGTCACCGCCGACATCACCCGCGCCTGCCTCGGTGGCACCGCACCGTGCGCGGAGAACCGGGCCGCACCATCGGCGATGGGCACCTTGGTGGCCAACTCGCTGCGCGAATCGCTGGCTGACCCGCTCAAGGGCGGCGCCGAAATCGGCGTGGTCAACCCCGGCGGCATGCGCGCCGAGCTGCTACTCGCACCGGACGGCGTCGTCACCTACGCCGAGGCCAACGCGGTGCTGCCGTTCCTGAACAACCTGTGGACGACCAGCCTCACCGGGGCCCAGTTCAAGACGGTTCTGGAGCAGCAGTGGCAGCGTGACGCGGCCGGCAACATCCCGAGCCGTCCGTACCTGCAGCTGGGCCTCTCCGACAACGTCAACTACACGTTCGACGCGAGCCGGACCGAGGGTGACCGCATTACGGGCATCTGGATCAACGGCTCGGCAATCGACCCGGCGCGCTCCTACCGGGTCGGCTCGTTCAACTTCTTGCTCACCGGAGGCGACAACTTTCGGGAGTTCAAGAACGGAACGGGCACGCGCGACTCCGGTCTCGTCGACCGGGACGCGTGGATCTCCTACATCACGGCCAAGAGCCCGCTGACGCCGTCGTTCGCCACCCGCCAGGCCAGTGTCACGGGTGTCCCGACCGTGGCGGTCGAGCGCGGCGCCTCGGTCACGTTCACCGTGGGCAACCTGAACCTGAGCTCGCTCGGCGCGCCGAAGAACACGGCAATGTCGTTGGTCTGGGCCGGCAGCAGTGCCGGACTGGGAACGGCAGCCGTTGACGCAACGGGTGCGGCGACGGTCACCGTCTCGGTGCCGCAGGATGCCGCGGCGAACAGCGTGCTCGAACTCACCACCACGGAGTCAGGCACGATCGTGCGGGTGCCGATCACGGTCGTTGTGCCGGTTCCGCCGACGACTGAACCGGTCGCCGCCAGCCCGAAGGCGCTGACCAAGGCACTCAAGAACGCGATCGTCACGGACGCGGCCACGTATGCCGCGGGTGCCCCGGTCACGGTCGACGTCGGAGTGGCGCGTGCCGGTGAGTTCGTCTCCGTATCGCTGCAGTCCAAGCCAGTGGAGAACCTGGGCGGCTGGCTGCTGGTGAACGCGCAGGGTGAGGTCAGAACGACCCTGCCGGCCGACACCCGTGCGGGCAAGTACAAGCTGGTCGTTCAGGACGAGAACGATAACGTGCTCGGCTGGACCGAGATCAGGGTCGACAAGGCGCCGCGCGGCCGGTAGTACCGCCCGGAGCAAACCGGACCGGCGCGGAACCGAGCCTCTCGAGGTCGGCCGCGCCGGTTCGGCGTTTCCCGCCCGACACGCGCACGACACGCACAGCATTGCCGGCGGCGTCGGTATACCTCGCTAGCCTTGGGTAATGTCGACGATCAAACATCCGGTCGGCCCCCAGTCCAGCAAGGTGTACTGGCGCCGTCGTCTCGTGGTGGGCCTCGGCCTGCTCATCGTGCTCGCCCTCCTCATCCTGGTCATCTCGTCCATCGTGCGCCCGGCCGCCGGCGCCGGTGTGCCCGACAGCACTCCGGCGCCCGCGGCCGAGGCGGCCGGAGCGGAGGTCTCCGCCTCCGACCCGGCGGCCGACCCGGCCGCGTGCGACCCCGCATCCGTGCAGATCGAAGCGACCACCGACGCGGTCAGCTACGAACCGGGGGCGCAGCCGATGCTCTCGCTCAGCGTCACCAACATCGGCGACGTGCCGTGCGTGCTGAACGCGGGTACGGCGACGCAGGTGTTCACGGTGTCGAGCGGCACGGATGTCTACTGGACGTCGACCGACTGCCAGCAGGAGCCAGGCGACGCCGACGTCAGCCTGCAGCCGGGTGAACCCGTGAGTTCCGGCGAAGCGATCGCCTGGGATCGCACCCGTTCGAACCCGGACACCTGCGGCGAAGCCAGCCGCGATGCCGCGCCGGCCGGCGGAGCGGCCTACAACCTGACCGTGAGCGTCGACGGCATCGAGTCGGTGAACCCGAAGCAGTTCTTCCTCTCCTGATACCGGCCCGGCCGCCGTTCGCTCGTGGCGTGCCCCCCAAGGGTCGGATTCGGCGTGTCACTACCGCGCCAACTGGTTGAATGGAAGCCGTGACTGACGCTACTCCACCGACGCATTCCCCTGCCCTCGCTGCCGCTCTGGCCGCCCAGGATGTGGTCGCTGTGGCCTATGCCCTGCGCAACGACGTGATGATCGTGCCGCAGCTGGTCGTCAACGGGCAGGCGGAACAGGTGCGGGTCTTCGGCCGTGAAGGCACCGACCGCCGGATGCTGCTGCTCTTCTCCTCCGCCGAGAACTACGCCCGCATGGTTCCCGACGAGATCGATCCGCAGATCATGGTCGGTGACGCACAGTGGCTTCGCGAATTCCTCACCGTGCACCAGCAGGTGCTCGAGATGGTGTTCTTCGACGTCGCCGGTCCCCATGTCATGCAGGCCGCACCGGCGGACCTGATGCGCGCCCTCGGCCCGCTGCCCGGCGAGGAAGAAACCGGCACGAGCGAACCCGGCCGGTAGCGCCCGATTGACCCCCTCAGGCTGGGGGTCCCCAGACCCCCGGCCGCGGAGTCGGCCCGCGCTAGGCTGGCGCTAGACAGTGTTCGGCCCGCTCCCGAAGCGGAATCCGACGGACTTTTCACGGTCAGCATTCAGCCTGTCAGGGAGCAGGTCAATGTGGTGGAGACCGAACAGGGTCTGACCGATGCCCGCCTCGCGGGCGTCGAGCGACAGTACTGGATCGACCGCAATGTCGCCCTCCGGGACGCCGAGGCCTGGCTAGCCGAGTTCGGCGACGGGGAGCACGGAGCGACTGCGCGACGGCTGCAGGTTGTCGTCGCGGCTGTGCGCATCCGTCGCGGCGACCCGAGTCAGAGCGCCGTTGACGTGCAACAGATCCTGAGCTGGGCGGAGCAGCACGGCGAGCTCGCCCTGCAGTCGCGCTGTCACGACGTGCTCGGTTCCGTGTTCGAGATGGTGGGCGACCGCGCCCTGGCCCTGGAACACGCCGTCGCCGCGAACGACCTGCTCGAGGAGTCGGAGGTTCCACTCATGCGTGCAGCCGCCCGCAAGTGCCTGGCCGACGCGCTCGGCTCGGCCGGGTCCCTCGACGAGGCGCGCCGCCGCTACGACGATGCCCTCCGCCTCGTGATCGATGACCCCGAGACCATCATCCGCTACAACATCCTGAACAATCTCGCCTACACCGAATACCTGGCCCACAACCAGGTCGAGGCCCTCGCGGCCGTGGAACAGCTGATCGGCCTGTCCGAGGTGGGCGACCGACAGATCGGCATGTACGCCCTCGACACGGTCGCGCGCGTCTACCTGACGGCGGGGCGGCTGGACGAGGCGGAAGCGAAGCTGCTGCCGGCTATGGACCCGGCCGTGGGCAACCTGCATCCCGAC
Source organism: Cryobacterium sp. M96 (assembly GCF_002929845.1). GTDB lineage: Bacteria > Actinomycetota > Actinomycetes > Actinomycetales > Microbacteriaceae > Cryobacterium > Cryobacterium sandaracinum. Next base: position 75,487 of record NZ_PJJS01000053.1, on the reverse strand, counting down.
GGGTCCGCAGTGGCCCTGGTCACGCTGGCCGAGATCTATCGCACGCAGGGCAATCTGGCCCGAGCGCAGACCGTCATCGACCGGTGCCGCGAGCTGTCCCAGCGGTTCGGGCTCACCCGCTGGTCGACGGAAGCGGCAAGGGAGCAGGCCGAGATCCATGCGGCCAACGGCGATTTTCGCGCCGCGTTCGAGGCGTACCGGCACTTCCACGAACAGTCCGAGGCGCTCGGTGCGAGCGAGAACGAGTCGCGCGGGCGCATCCTCGAGGCCATGTTCCAGACCGCGGAGTCCCGCCGAGAGAGCGAGCGGTACCGAGAGCTGGCTGAGCGCGATCCGCTCACCGGGCTGCACAACCGCCGGTTCGTCGACGAACATCTCAGCGCCGCGCTGATGCGCCTGCGCGAGGGTGGGCCGAGCGTGGCCATCGCCATGGTCGACCTCGATCACTTCAAGCGCATCAACGACACGCTGTCGCATGAGGTCGGCGACACTGTGCTCCGCGAGGTGGGCAGCATCCTGATCGCCGCTGCGGCATCCGCGGCCGACGGCATCGCCGCACGCCTGGGCGGCGAGGAATTCCTGCTGATCATGCCGGGGATTGACGCCACCGAGGCGCACCGGCGTTTCGAGGCGGTCTGCCGCTCGATCGCTGATCACGACTGGTCGCCGATCACCGGCGCCCTGCCGGTGACCGCGAGTCTCGGGATTGCCCTGGCGCCTGCCGACGGCCAGCAGAGCTCGGACCTGCTGCGCGCCGCCGATGTGCGTCTGTACGTGGCCAAACGCGACGGTCGCAATCGGGTCGTTCACGCCGCCATCGTCTCCACGTCGACCCCGGAGGCGGAACTGCTCGAGGCCCGATGATCACGGTGGGTCGGGCTTCCCGCTGGTCGAGCGCCCGGTGGTTGAGCTTGTCGATACCCCGGTGACCCGAACCTGCCGCTCGCCCGGGACATCCGTGGCGGCCCGCGCCGGATGCTCCCTGCTAGAACGCGCGGTCGAGCTCGGCGTCCCGTGCGGACTGGCCGGTCGCGATCGCCGCGGCGACCGCGGTGCCGATCGCGCCGGCCTCGGCATCGAGTCGGATGGTGAAGCCGAGCCGGGCGGCCTCGGCTGCGCGCAGCTTGGCCGCTGACACCGGTCGCACCTCGCCGGCGAGGCTGATCTCGCCGAACGCCACGGCCCCTTGAGCGATCGGCTTGTCCTTGAACGCGGACGCGATGGCGAGGGCGATGGCGAGGTCGGCGGCCGGTTCGGTGAGACGGATGCCGCCTACGGTCGACACGTAGACATCCATGCTGCCCAGCCCCGACAGGCTCGCCCGGCGCTCGAGCACCGCGAGGAGCATCGCCACCCGTGAGGAGTCCACCCCGTTGGTGACGCGGCGGGGGTTCGGGGCCTGGGTCTTGATCACCAGAGCCTGCACTTCGACCGGCATCGCCCGGCGGCCCTCGAGTGCCACCGTGACGCAGGTGCCGGACACGGGGGTGGAGCCGCGGCTGAGGAACAGCGCGCTCGGGTCGGGCACCTCGGCGATGCCGTCGCCGGTCATCTCGAAGCAGCCCACCTCGTCGGTCGAGCCGAACCGGTTCTTGAGCGCCCGCACGAAGCGCAGCGCGCTCTGCCGGTCGCCCTCGAACTGGCACACTACGTCGACAAGGTGTTCGAGCAGGCGGGGGCCGGCGATCGAGCCGTCTTTGGTGACGTGCCCGACGAGCAGGATGGGCAGGTTGCGGTCTTTGGCCACCCGGATCAGCGTGGAGGCCACCTCCCGCACCTGGCTGGGCATGCCCGCGAGGCCGTCGGAGAGCGAGCTGGCCACCGTCTGCACCGAGTCGACGATGACGAGGTTGGGTTGAATGGCGTCGATCTGGCCGAGGATGGTGGCCAGGTCGGTCTCGGCGGCGATGTACAGCTCGGGTTGCAGCGCCCCGGTGCGCTCGGCGCGCAACCGCACCTGGCTGACCGATTCCTCGGCGCTGACGTAGAGCACGCGGGACTTGGCGGCCGCTGCCTTGGAGGCCACCTCGAGCAGCAGTGTCGACTTGCCGACGCCGGGCTCGCCGCTGAGCAGGATGACCGAGCCAGGCACGATGCCGCCACCCAGCACCCGGTCGAACTCGGCGATGCCGGTAGGCCAGTGCGAGACGGCCGTGGTGTCGACGTGAGTGATCGGGCGGGCGACGCCCGCGCCGGTGACGCTGGCCGGCTTGAGCGCGCGGGCCAGGCTCGCCTTCTCGGTGGTGTCCACCACGGTGCCCCACTGCTGGCATTCGCCGCAGCGGCCTGCCCACTTCAGGGTGGTCCAGCCACACTCGGTGCAACGGAAGGAGGAAACGGGTCTGGCCATTCTGCGAGCCTAGCTCGGGCCGCTGACACCACCCGATTCCGAAGTGTTCGCCACCGGAGTCGACGCGGGTTCCGGCGTGGGGGAGGGCAGGCCGGCCGGCACGGCCGAGGGCAGGCCGGCAGGCGCGTTGGGGGCATTCGGCCCGGCCAGGTCGGCAGGCCGGATGCCCCGCACCAGATGAGCGCTCAGCGCCGGAACGAACGCCTCGGCCCAGGCCCGGTAGCCGCGGTTATTGGGGTGGAACAGGTCGCCCGCGACGTGCGTGGCGACGCTGCGCAGCCCGAGCCGCTTCGTCGTGGCGTGGAGCGGCACCACGCGTAGCTGGTACTCCGCGGCCACCTGGCGGATGATGCGGTTGGCGACGGCGACCATCCGTTCGTTGCGGGGCAGGTGGAAGCAGGGCAGGTCGGCGACCAGGGCGTGCGGGGGCAGCGCCGCGCAGACCTGCCGGATGCCGGCCTCGAAGACGGCGGCGTCCCAGAGGGCGATGTCGTTGGCGCCGATCGCGACCGTGACGATGTCCGGGGTGAGCTTCGCGAACGTGGGCAGCTGGTCGCGCACAGCCATTTCGACGGTGGCGCCCGACACGCTCAGGTTCACCACGCGCACCGAGCGGCCGGTGGAGAGACGGATGTGGTCGGTCAGGATTCCGACATAGCCGCGGTGCGGGGAACTCGCCCCGATCCCCTGCGCGGCACTGTCTCCGATGACGGCGTAGATCAGCTCGCCCTTGTCTTTCGCGCGGGCGCGCCACCAGAGAGAGTGCACCGGCAGGGTCTCATTGAGAATCACCGAGCTCTCGGCGATGCGACGCTGGAAGCCCCGGTAATTGACCACGGCGGCGGCGCCGAGGCCGGCCGCTGTGGCCAGGGTTCCGGCAGTGAGGGCAAGGGAACGGAGCCTGTGGTTCACGGTGATCACCCGGTGAGAATACCGCTTCGTGCTGGGTTCTCGTCGTTCAGGGCCGTTCGGGGCCGTTCAGGGCCGTTCAGACACGGATGTTCGCCGCCGCGATTCGCGCAAGGCCCCCGATTTCAACTAAACTCTCTCTCGGTACCGTGTCCGAGCGGCCGAAGGTGCAACTCTCGAAAAGTTGTGTGGGGGAGACTCCACCGTGGGTTCAAATCCCACCGGTACCGCCACAGAAAACCCTCTGCAGCCCTGTGTTTCACTGGGACTCAGGGGGTTTTTTCTCGCCGGGATTTCCCCAGCGGTAACGCAGCGGTAACGGAACATCTGTGAGCGGGTGTGAGCAAGTGCGAGTTGAGGCATGCGGTGGATGGTGACGCACGTGACTGCCGGGTGGCCCGCACCTTCCTGGCGACGATCTCCATGGTGCGCTGTGGCGGCTCGAGAGCAGTCGAATCGACGTCCTCGCATCGGTCACGGCGAGCCCGGTGCGCTGCCGGTGAGCGCGGGGGGATACGCGTCCTCGACACGCCCGACGTGTCTGGGAATAAGCTGTGTGGCCGCTATCTCCGAAATGCACACATACACATTCACCCTCGCCGGTACGTGTACGTGTACGTGTACGTGTACGTGTCCGGAAGCGGTGCGACCCATACGAGACAAGGGGAGCGGGCATATCCAGCTTCAACGGTCGTACACATTCTCGCGGCGACAACTCAAGTTCAGGACCCCCCCCCGGCGCGCACAGATTCAAGGGAGTTGGGAGGAGAGTGCACATCTGTACACATACTTATCGTGGGCGCGAGCAGAGTCGCTAGGATTGTCGATCCGGCGGTACAAACGGCAGAAGCGGTCCGTCCACCCGAGATCCGCGTAAATCCGCGGAGGTTAAGGGAAATTCGCAGGGTTTTCGATTTTTCAAAAGCGTTACATCGCCGGTGCTTTTCCGGAGGGCTCGCGCCTGACGCACGACGACCGCCACGTCTGAACGCATGATGTGCTAACAAACTGCTCTTAAGGCAGGGAGCCGGAGCCACCGGAACTTAGTCGCACTATCAGAGGCGAGTGCCGTCGTTCTTGTTCCAATCTGGAGGCCACTCCTTGCGCGCAGCGTCCACCCACTCCGGTGACCTGTCTGGCCAACCTGTCGGCAGTGTGTCCCTTTGAACGTAGTAATGGCTTCGGTGCTCCGCGCCGCCCGTCCCCAGCACAGCTCCCCCAGGAGTGCGGCGCCAGGCGCGCCATACTTGTCCTCGCTCGGCGGTCTCGACCACGAATCGAAGATCAAGTCCGCCAAAAAGCACTTCGCCGCGATCGGCATCGACGACTACGCAAAATCGAGCCCGGAGAATTGGAATCTGTGATGCATATGCGCTGGCGTCGATCGATTTGAAGGGTGATTCCCCGCTAGTTGTTTGCATAGTCATTGCCGGTTTGCTGCCCGAGTCACCAGAGACGGGCCTCCGCGAATTTCCCGGTTCTGATGTGCTCAAGACTCGTTGCCAGAATCAAACGTCGCCAGCGGAGCGCTACCGGGATTGAAGCTCAGGTTGGGCGATCCTCATGCCAATCTGGGTACACCCCAACTAGACGTCAAGCGTACGTATTCAATGCCGTCAGGATAGGGTCATATCTGGATAGTTTGACAGCCCTCGTTTCTGGGTCTTAGAGTTCAACCTGACAGAAGAGGCAGGAGATCCCCGTGACGGGTCAACGAGTTGGCTACGTGCGAGTCAGCACTCTCGATCAGAACACCGTTCGCCAACTGGATGGCGTCGACGTCGACCGTGTGTTCGAGGACAAGGCGTCGGGGAAGGATCTGAATCGGCCTGAGTTAGAGGAGTTGATCAAGTTCGTTAGGGATGGCGATACTGTTCTCGTGCACTCGATGGATCGCCTTGCCCGCGATTTGGAGGATCTCCGCTCGATCGTGCGCCGTCTCACGGCGAAGCAGGTCCGGGTCGAGTTCGTGAAAGAGCAGCTCTCTTTCACGGGTGAGGACAATGCGATGGCGAACCTGCTTCTCAACGTTATGGGAGCCTTTGCTGAGTTCGAGAGGTCTCTGATCCGGGAACGTCAACGCGAGGGCATCACCCTGGCAAAGACGCGCGGGGTCTACCGAGGTCGCGCTCCGTCGCTCGACGCTACGCGCGCCGCGGAATTGCGCGAGAAGGCTGCCGCGGGGGTTCCGAAAGCCGCTTTGGCTCGAGACTTTGGGATCAGTCGCGAAACTGTCTACGCCTACCTTCGCGCCGAGGTCTGAAGATTCTCTGCCTAAGGCAAATCTTCACGCCATTGGCTGGGGTGATCAGATCGAGTTCGCAGTCTCTCGCTGTGGAATAGGCCGCTGGTGGATCTCGCTCGCGGGCGCTCGAGCTGTATGAGTGGAACGCGAGGCTAAGCGCAGCTTTTTTGCATGACCTGAGCCATCTGGAAGTCGGCCTTCGCAATGCGTGCGATCGACAGCTCGCGGCCGCGACGCTACCGGGTGACACGCATTGGACGGATCCAGCCACGCTTTTGACGCTGTTTCCCATTGTGATGCGCAAGGACCGGGACACAGGTCGCACGCGCGACGTAAATAGAATTCCTCGGGGCAATGTCGAACGGGCTCGGAACAACGCTGCCGGGGCACCCTCAAGCCCACCCTTGCCGGGCAAGGTCGTCGCCGAACTCATGTTTGGTTTCTGGACGTATCTCTTCGTGGACGCTCACGAGAAAACCATCTGGGTTCCACACCTCCACAAAGCCTTCCCGGCTGGCACCGATAGAAACGCGCTTAACGACGCCTTGGCTGCTCTTCGAGATTTTCGAAACAGAGTGGCTCACCACGAGAACATCCTCAGTGGCTCTGAAAGCGAACGCCGCCGAATCGTCTACGTTATTCGGTTGCTTTCGTCCGACGTGCTTGCCCATGTCAAAGCCAGTAGTGAGGTGTCCGCCATCCTGGCAGACCGGCCCTAGAGCCATCTCTAATGGTTAGTAGCTGGCCTGGGGCTGGCTGGCGAGCTGGTATCGGCCTTTCCCAACGTGACTCAAGAGCCATCTGTCCCGCGCAAGCGGTGGCTTTCACACGACCTGTCCGCTGGGCTAGGTCGGTGCCGGCCTGACACGTTTCGATGGCTTCATAGAAGGTTGTCCACCCACGCTCCGGCGGGGGTGTGACTCATTAGAGATCTGCCTCGCGACGATTCTCCCAGGCCCGGATACGAACCATTTACCGGAAGAAGACACTTCGTGAGCACCGTGGCTGACACATACAAATACGTCATCGGCGTGGATACCCACGCCAAAACGCGCACCTACGCAGTCGTTGCTGCCGCTACTGGCGCAGTCATTGACACCGCTTCATTTCCCACCACCGACGCTGGCACCGCCCGCGCGATCGCATGGATTGAGCGACGCTCGGATGGGCAGCAGCTTGCCGCTGTCGAGGGCACCGGCTCCTACGGAGCCACCGTGACTCGCGCTCTCACCATCGCGGGGATCCGCGTCTGCGAGGTCAAACCACCCAAACGGCAGGCCCGGGATGGTCACGGCAAAACCGACCAAATCGATGCCGTGGCTGCCGCCCGCACCGCGCTTGGCACCGATGCGACCGCGCTGATTCTGCCGCGCGCCGACGGGCTTCGCAGCGCCCTTCGAGTTCTGCTCGTCGCGAGACACAGTATCGATTCCCAACGCACCAGCGACCGCAACGCGCTCAACGCGCTCCTGCGGATAATCAACCTGGGCCTCGACGTCCGCGCACCCCTGACCAACACGCAAGTCGACATCATCGCCGCATGGCGCGATCGCTCCAGCGATGACACTGCCGCTGCCGTCGCCCGATCTGAAGCCCGCAGGCTCGCCTCCGCGATCCACCAGCGCACTCGCGAGTTGGAAACGAATCACGCGGCCCTGTCAAAGCACGTCGACGAACTCGCTCCAGGCATCTAGGACATCCCCGGTGTCGGACCGTTCACGGCCGCTATCATCCTGACCGCTTATTCCCACCAAGGCAGAGTGCGCTCGGAAGCCGCCTTCGCGGCGTTGGCTGGCGTTAGCCCAATTCCGGCATCATCGGGAAATACGACCCGGCATCGCCTCAACCGCCACGGCGACCGTCAACTGAACCGAGCGCTCCACATCATTGCCCGCTGCCGCATGATCACCGACCCCACGACGAAAAGCTACGTTGACAGAAGAACCGTCGAAGGCAAGACCCGGCGAGAGATCCACCGCTGCCTCAAACGATTCATCGCCCGCAGCATCTATCGCTCACTGCGACCCTTACTGCTTGACTTCAACCATAGAAGGGTCGTGTGATGTGTCTTTCTGTGAGTTCTTTGATCGGTACTCACTGACCATCGCACGATGGTTTCCTACGTTGTTAATCCAACGCCCCAAGACCGGGAACTACACCACTCCACGGGACGTAACCCAATTCTCAACCGTCTCCGACAAACTCTGCAGCTTTCTTCGTTGAGAAGCCGCACCGCTGACAACCGCTCTGTGTGGAGGAGTGGTCGGGTTTGCGATAGCGAGAGGTCACTCGTCACACCCCCTTTCGCCGTGCTTGTCCCGTCTCCTCGCAGGGGTGGGGCTCCGGTTCGGTGTGCGAGTGCGGGGGCCGGGGAGCGTCTCGCGCCGGCCTCAGTGGGCGACGCCGGAGCGCTGGTGTCGGGCGCGGGCTTGCGCCCGCGCATAAATGAGCGTAGTCCTTAATGAATCAACTCATTGGAGGTGTCATGGCCGGTCTGCCGGATTACCCGGACGCGAAACGCAGCCCTACCCGAGGCCGCCGCGAACGAAGCATGCAGGACAAGCAGTTGCGGATCTTCAAGTCCGCGGCCGCTCTCTTCACAGAGCGCGGGTTCGACGCGGTGGGGACGCAGGAGATCGCCGAACGCGCCGACGTGGCTGTCGGCACGGTGTTCCGGTACGCCTCGTCCAAGGCCGAGCTGCTACTCATGGTCTACAACCGCGAACTGCGCGACGCGATCAGCACCGGCGTGCGGGCCTCGGCCGAGGCCGCTGACCCGGTCGAATCGGTGAACGTGCTCGTCCAGGCCGTGCTGGCGAGCTCGGCGCGCAACCCGGCCAACGTCATCGCCTACCAGCGCGAGCTGCTGTTCGGTTCGGCCACCGACGAGCACCGGACCGCGGGCCTCGCGCTTGTCGGCGAGCTCGAGGACGCGATCGCGTCCCGCCTCGCCACGGCGGCCCGGTCAGCCGGGGTCGATGGCGAGCCGGTCCTGCGCGAGGGACAGCGGGCCGCCCGCACCGTTTTCGCGGCGCTGGCGCTCCTGCTCGCTGGGCCGTCCACGGGCGCGCATCCCGGAGCGGACCCCATCGAAGAGCTTCGCGGGCAGGTCACGCAGATCGTGCGCGGCTTCCTCGCCACCTTGCCATCAACCATCGAAACATACTACGGAGACTGACTATGTACTACAGCAGCGGCACTATGGAGGCGTTCGCGCGCCCCCGCAAGCCTGAGGGGGTCGAGAACAAGACCGCGTGGTTCGTCGGCGCCGGCCTGGCGTCGATGGCCTCGGCGGCGTTCATGATCCGCGACGGACAGATGGACGGGTCGAAGATCACTATCCTGGAACGGCTGAAGCTGCCCGGCGGGGCCCTGGACGGGATCGATGAGCCCAAGAAGGGCTTCGTGATCCGCGGCGGCCGTGAGGTGGACGACCACTACGAGTGCCTGTGGGACCTGTACCGGTCGATCCCCTCGATCGAGGTCGACGGTGCCTCCGTGCTCGACGAGTTCTACTGGCTCAACAAGGACGACCCGAACTTCTCGCTGCAGCGGGCCACCGTCGAGCAGGGCAAGGACGCCGGCACCGGCACCCTCTTCACTCTCTCGAAGCAGGCGCAGAAGGAGCTCACCGGGCTCTTCCTGGCCACCCGTGAGTCGCTGGAAAACAAGCGGATCAACGAGGTCTTCGGCACGGAGTTCTTCGCCAGCAACTTCTGGATGTACTGGCGCACCATGTTTGCCTTCGAGGAATGGCACTCTGCGCTGGAGATGAAGCTGTACGTGCACCGCTTCGTCCACCACATCGGCGGCATGCCGGACTTCGCCAACGTGCGGTTCTTCAAGTACAACCAGTACGAGTCGATGGTGCTGCCGCTGTACCGATGGCTGCTGGACCAGGGAGTGACGTTCCAGTTCGACACCGAGGTCACCGACATCGACTTCGCGATCACCGCCGACCGAAAGCAGGCCACCGCGATCCACTGGATCCGTGAGCGTGTCGTCGGGGGCGTCGAGCTCGGCGAGAACGACCTTGTGCTCGCCACCATCGGCTCTCTCACCGAGAACTCCGACAACGGCGACCAGCACACCGCGGCGAAGCTCGACGAGGGACCGGCCCCGGCCTGGGACCTCTGGCGGCGGTTGGCCGCCAAAGACCCGTCATTCGGGCACCCGGACGTGTTCGGCGCACACATCCAGGAGAGCAAGTGGCAGTCGGCCACCGTCACAACGCTCGACACGCGCATCCCCGCCTACATCGAGAAGATCGCCAAGCGTTCGCCGTTCGGCGGCAAGACCGTCACCGGAGGGATCGTCACGGCCCAGGACTCCGCCTGGCTGCTCAGCTGGACAGTCAACCGCCAGCCGCACTTCAAGAAGCAACCCGAAGACCAGATCGTGGTCTGGGTGTACTCGCTGTTGGTCGACGTCCCCGGCGACTATGTGAAGAAGTCGATGCAGGAGTGCACCGGCGAGGAGATCACCCAGGAGTGGCTGTACCACATGGGTGTCCCCGTGGCCGACATCCCCGAGCTCGCGGCGAATAGTGCCACCTGCGTGCCGGTGATGATGCCCTACGTCACGGCGTTCTTCATGCCCCGGCAGGCGGGCGACCGGCCCGACGTGGTCCCGGCCGGCGCCGTCAACTTCGCGTTCCTCGGCCAGTTCGCCGAGACACCCTCCCGGGACACGATCTTCACCATCGAGTACTCGGTGCGCACCGCGATGGAGGCGACTTACCAGCTGCTCGGCATCGACAGAGGCGTGCCGGAAGTCTTCAACTCCACCTACGACGTGCGTACGCTGCTCGCCGCCGCCAGCCTGCTGCGTGATGGCAAGGAGATCGAGGTGCCCGGCCCAGCCATGGTCCGCGATCTGCTGATGAAGCAGATCAAGAACACCGAGATCGGGGAGCTGCTCAAGGAGTCCGGCCTGCTGACCTGACCGAGCCGGCGAACCATGCGCGGGGCCCGGGACACGACGTCCCGGGCCCCGTTGCGGCGGCCGATCTAAGGCTCATCGACGAGTACGAGCGCATCGATGCGTCGGTGAAGGTCGCCGTCAAGGCTGAGGAAGTCGGCCTTGACGTCTTCGCGATGGGCGAGCACCACAACGCCCCGTTCGTTTGGCACGGCTCCATTCGCACCCCCGAGATCGCAGAGCAGGCGGCGTCCGTCTCATCACCAGCGCTGTGCTCGGTGTAGCGGGGCCACGGCTCGGCTGCCGTCGCATCGGTCTCAGTCACGATTCCGATGTATGTGTCACCGTCATAGACGCGCCACACCTGAGAATCGACCTCCGCTAGGCGGTAGGTCTTACCGGCGAAGTCATAGGAGCCTTCTGCGAACTCTGGGCCGTCTTCCATGACCCCACATTGCTAGGGTCGGCGCGGCAGCGTCCGCGAAGTGGTGGCGCGTTCCAGGGCCCGGTAGACCGTCGCGCGGCCGATCGTGAATAGCTCGGCTAGTTCCGCGATCGAGTGGCTGCCGGCGGCGTGCAATTCGACCAGGTGATTTTCTTGGGCGGGGGAGAGCTTGGGGCTGCGCCCGCGTAGCCGGCCCTTTTCTCTGGCCACCGCCATGCCCTCACACGTTCGGGCCCGGATCAGGTCTGATTCGAACTCTGCGACCATCCCCTACCGGGCGCCTGGTCCGGTAGCCGTGTTGAGCTCAGATGCGTTCCAAGTCGGCCGGCCCGGACCTCCTGAAGGAGAGAGCGGCGCTTTCATTCGGAACCCCTACCGTCATCCGGCATGATCACCACAGATAGGACTGGCTGACGTCGTAGCCCAGACCCTCGAGGTAGACGTTGAGCTGCTGTTGAGCATCGGCGCGGTTCCGGAAGCCGGCGAAACTGAATCCGCTCATGTCGGCATCCTCAAGAACCCTGAAAATCATGGCGGTGCCAAAGGCGAGGACACTGATGTGGGCCATACCGAAATTCCTACCTGTTTGGGCTGTAGCTGCTCGATGCCAAACGAACGAGAACAGCTACGACTTTTTGGGCTGGCGAAGCACTTGGTTACCCAAGACTTCTTTCACACTGGCGTCCGTAGGGTCCATGGTCGCGACTCGGTCCCGTTTGTGAGCGGCGGCGCGGATGGTTGCTTGCAGAGCCTCGTCGTTCGCCCAGGCCCAGTTTGCCTCCTCGCCGTCGAGCGAATTGCCAGCATCAGTCAGCTCGGACAGCAGATCCGCGTAGGCCTGGCTTATCTGGTAGGCCGCCTCCGCTCGGTCCTCGGCGTCGGGAAGGCCGGCGAGGTAGTTCTTGACGGTTTTCTTGATTTCTTCGTGACGTGCCATGCCATGACCTTAGCTAAAACGAGCACCGTGACCGGTCGCCCCGGTGGAGGAGTGGCCAGTTAACCATCCCGTAATGCGCGACACGCCGTAGACCGAAGACGACCCAGGCACTTTCCTCTGTGTCCTTGAGTAGCGCCACCCGCATCCCTGGTTGGCGAGCTGTGTCATGGGAAGCCCTGAACGGTACAAAACCGACGAATCGTTCATGAAGACGGGCGTGTGTTTGAGCGATTTCGAACCAAGGTCTGAGTGATCGCTCTCCCACACATCCTTTGGACAACGGGGCTGCACCCTTCCGCTTACCCCCGCTATCCGACGAGCGCATGGCCCGATTGAGGCCTCTTTTTTGGCCCTAAACTGTGACTTAGGCGGAAGCTAAAAACCACTTCGTGAGATTTCAGATTTCGCTTAGAACAAAAGTGGCCCAGTACTCGCTGGCGAGAAAGCTAGCAAGTCTGGGCCGAACTATGAGCAAGTAAGACAAAGTCGGTTACCGCCGACTCCTGCAAAACCCCATGCACCAACGAAGGAACGGACCCCATTTTGGACCAAGGATCAAGCACGAACATGTCTGACTCTGCACACAACGATAGCGCACCGTCTGAGAATCAGAAAAATGCGCCTTCGGCTTGGCCGGGCCGCTTTCGATGGCTTCGGACGGTGATATCCATGCTCCCGGACATCAGACGGATCATCGACATTGTTGAAGCGTTCATGACTCTCATGCGCTCGTTTGGGTTCACGCTCGCTCAAGTCGCGTAAGCGGATATCGTGACCGGTCAGGCCTCCGCGCGGTCTGGTGGCTTGATCGGTCTGTGTATCTTTGCTGGGGTGGGTCAGTCGAGACCGCTGACTGGTCGATTCCGCATGAGATTCTCGATCACCGTCGGCGATCCAGTCAGCACATCACGCTCTAGCCATCGGACCGGGTGAACGAGGGCGACGGGACCATCGTCAGCGTCTTGTATCCCATGGGATACAAGACGCCGGCTCCGGCTCCGGCTCCGGAGCGATGCGGGCATACAGCTCAATACGCCAAATAGCGATCACAGAACGCCGCCACAAAGCACAAACAGTCACATTGGACGATTTGGTCGTCGTTTGCAGCACGCAGAATAGATGACTGGTTATGTGACAATTTCTGAGTCCGTTGAGATGACGATCACGTTGTCACTTAATCGGACGTTTAAATGACAGGGGTCGAGCATGCTCGTCGGATACATGCGCGTGTCAAAAGCTGATGGTTCGCAGAGCACTGATCTACAACGAGACGCACTCCTGGCCGCCGGCGTCGCTGCAGGGGATCTCTACGAGGACAAGGCATCCGGCAAGAAGGACGACCGGCCAAACCTTGCGGCCTGCCTGAAGGCGCTTCGTCATGGTGACACGCTCCTGGTTTGGAAGCTGGACCGGCTCGGCCGAGACCTGCGTCATCTGGTCAATACGGTGCATGACCTCACCGACCGTGGCATCGGCCTCAAGGTGCTCACCGGAGAGGGGGCAGCGATCGACACCACGACGGCACCTGGGAAGCTCGTCTTCGGAATCTTTGCTGCTCTCTCCGAGTTCGAGCGGGCGCTCATTTCTGAGCGCACTGTCGCCGGGCTTGCCGCAGCTCGAGCACGGGGGAGGACGGGCGGGCGGCCGTTCAAGATGACGCCGGCCAAGGTCCGCCTGGCCATGGCCGCGATGGGTCAGAAGGAAACGAAGGTTGGCGACCTCTGCAAGGAGCTCGGGATCACCCGGCAGACGCTGTACCGCCATGTCTCACCGGCGGGGGAGCTGCGGTCGGACGGTGCGAAGCTCCTATCGAAGAAGTAGTGGCCCCACCTGGTCACTGTCAGTAGGGAACGCCTTCCGGGCTTCTCCTAGACTCGGTCCCGTGAGTGGCAATGTGGTTCGGGATGCATACGCCGGTCGGGCGGAGGAATACACAGCGCTGCTCGGATCGATGGCTCACACACACGAATCGGATCAGCGGCTTGTCACCCAGTGGGCGCGCGACCTGCGCGGCGCGGTCATCGACGCGGGGTGCGGTCCTGGACATTGGACCGATTTCCTGAAACGGCGTGGTGTCGATGTGGAGGGTGTCGATCAAGTTCAGGCGTTCATCGGGCAAGCGAGAAAGAGATTTCCGACGGTCCCGTTCCGAGTCGCGTCACTGTGCAATCTCGAGGTCCGAGACGGATACGCAGCTGCAATTCTTGCGTGGTATTCCGTTATCCACCTTGCCCCGAGTGACTTGCCAGCGGTTTTGCGCGAGTTCGCCCGCTGTATTGCTCCTGGAGGCAGCCTCCTCCTCGGTTTCTTCGAAGGCGACACCGTCGAGCCGTTTCCGCACGCCGTTACGACCGCCTACTTCTGGCCTATCGGTGAGATGAGCACGCAGCTCGAGGCCGCAGGGTTTCACGTTCAGGCGGTGAACACCCGAACCGATCCGGGCAAGCGGTCCCACGCCGCGATCATCGCCCATCGAATCGACGGTTCAGCGCCCTCAGAAGCTCCGCGCTAGCCACAAGCTCCGACGCCGATTCGTCCAAGGAACTTCAAAGATCTATATGTAAACAGCCTGTGTCAGAGGCCGAACCTCCTGCGGGTCACGGTCGGATCTCACGGATCTCAGGGATGTGCGGTGGTCGCGACAGAGATTGGCCGGTTGGATCGTGAAGTTCGCCGTTAGAGCTCAAATGGCCGGCCGTCGGTGCCTCTGAGCCCCATATGGTGGGTGTTACGCTCGGCAGAACTGTGATGGTGGGTGGGGAGTCTCAGAGGTGGCAACAGTCAGTGAATCGTTTGAGTTTCGTGTTCGGGCGAGGGTTGCGGGAATGTCCATGTGGCGCTTGGCCCTCAGCGCACTATTTTTCGCTGCTGTAGCGGTTGTGGGAGGTATTTCGGGTTCAGTGATGATCCTGGTCTCGGGTGTGCTTTTTGAGAACCCTTGGTTGGTGGCGTTCTGGGGCGCCGCATCAGCAAGCCTTATTTTGTCTTTCCTAACGGTATTTCTTTTGGGTAAGCAGATGAAGCGGGAATTTGCGGCGGGGTACACGACCAGTCGGTTGGGGTATCCGAATTTGGAGCAGGTGGATGAGTCGACCGGTCTCATTGTGCGTGCGGCTGGGGAACCCTTGATATCGCGGCAGGAGCACCGCACTCGAGTTCAGGCATTTAGGGCAAGCCTCGTGGACTTGTGAAGGCGAGTTCGCCGCGCTGGACGGTGATCGCACCGGGGGCTGTGTTCGGCGCGGCCATGGTGGGCCTTACCATCTATCGGATCCTGCGGGCCTCGGGCGATGATCCCATGAAGGCATTGGTGTTCTTTGGCGGTCTGATTGTTGCCTTGTGCGTGGTGGCTGCCATCGTGGTGCTGACGTATCGTGCCGCGTCGACATCGACCCAGAGCGTGCTGACGGTTCTGGAAGAGAAACACCAGGGCCAGGCGTTCGCCATCTTGAAGACCGAGGGTCTGCAAGCAGATGTAGCAACCCTGGCTCCCGCACTGCGGGGCGCACCTTGGAGCAAACGCACGGTCTACGCCGTGGTCATGATCGACGCCGATTCGATCACGTTCTGGGATGGCCCAGTGAAAGCACCGTTCGTGACCGCTCGGTTGGCCAGAAGCGAGGTGACAAGCGTCGAGGTCTCCCGCGGCCTCACGAGATTCTTCACAGTTCGCGCCTATGAGGTTGCTCTCCTGCATGCCGGGACGATGCTGCGGGTGACGTTCGCGCCCGTCGTCGTCGGAGGCCTGATCGCGCGGCCGATTGACGATGATGCTTTCATGGCCTTGCGATCTCTTCTGACCGACACGAGTGACGCGTCACTCGGTCCCGCCTGAATCAGAAATCAGCGATTCAGCGGCGCGGCCTGCGTCGAGGAAATGAACGGGTGTGTTGGCACTCGAGCGAAACAAGTTGGGATGAATTGCCGAGACAGGGCTGGGCTCGCTCACTGTTTCGCAGCGGGACCTTGACGGCGCAGATTCGGCGGCGAATTCGCGGAGGTACCGAAGACTTGGGGGGAGTGGCTTTTTGGAAGCCCAAGCGCGCAATGCTCTGGCCGTTGCGGCTCAGCTAGCCGGTCATCGACTTCCAACGGGGCATTTCTTGTACGGTCTTCGGGGGTACTCGTCGAAGCCGGATGGACGATCTGAAGTAAAAGAACGCCAATGACGCATCGAGTACTGCACCAAGCACGTACGTGAAAATCAAGTCGCGCGGCTCTGAGACCGCACCATACACGCCGGTAGCGGTACCAAGGATAAGCAGCGACCCGATGACAAAACCGGCTCGCGGACGAGAGGTCATTCTCCACCAGAAGCGGGGCGGCCCAATTGGTTCCCCTGCACCGCGGAAGGACCGCACGCCTCCGACATAAAGCAGGACGTCAAGTAAGTTTGCAATCAATGGGTAGATCGGATTCGGGAATATGTAGGGACGAATCGCGGCCTCGAGCACGAAAATAACGACAACGCCCACAGCAATATAGCCGATCTTCCAGCGCGTTCTGCGGATGCGGAACATCGCCTAAGCCTAGCGAGACAAGAACGTGCCGGTTTCTCTACCATCGCTCAGATCTTCGAGGCCAACTCTTCACGGGATCGGTCGCGGAACCTCTGTCAGTGCCCCAAAGGGGACCCTCATGGGCACAGAGCCAAGGCCCGTGGTGGCGTAAATGAGCGGTGCCTGCGAGTGCGGAATTTGTGCTGCCGAGTACGGAAATCGACACGAAACGGCCAGGGAGCTTCTGCTGAAGGGGCCGTCCCGTTTGCTCCGCCCGGGAGAATTCGCAGTCAGGCGCGTCTAAAGGAACGTCGGTCCCGTGAATAGCGCCGGGAACTTCACGCTCTCCGTCTCCACATCTGGATGACGTTGTCCGCGGCCTCCGTCTCGACCACAACCCGCTCCCGTTCTTGCTCTGCGGCCTGGCGTGCCCGAACTTTCCCTCCCACGTCGAGCAGGTCCCACATTTGCTCGCCGGTCACTGACACGCCGCGGGCGCCGGTGCGCCGGGTGCGGCCGCGGATGAGGGCGTAGTGGGTGCGGAACACGGGTGCCCCGATCGCAGCTTGGGCGTCGTGGAAGAACACCACGTTGGATACCGGCCCACTGCCGTCGTCGAGGGAGAGGAAGACTACGCGTTTGCCGCTGCGCATTGGGGGTGTGTGGGTGGCGCGTCGGACCCCGGCGACGAGTACCTCGGTGCCGCCCGGCAGGTTCACGAGCTCCGACGCCGGCGTGACTCCGAGTTCTTTGAAGAGTGGGTAGAAGCGGGTCATTTGGTGCTGGCTGACGGCGAGGCCGAGGTCTCGGAGTTCGACGTCTGTTTGGGTGCGGCCGCGGAGGTCGAGGGCGGTGACCGACCGGTAGAAGTCGGGCAGGGGTAGTTCAATGTCGAAGGCGAGCTGGTCGGGGCCGACGGGCAGGGCCTTGCCGCCGAGGCCTTGGATGTGGGCGAGGAGGTCGCCGCGGCGGGCACGGTCGTAGCCGATGAACGAGTCGAGGGCGCCGACCCGGGCCAACGCTTCGAACGTGCGCCGGCGCGGCCGCACCCGGTCGCGGAAGTCCTGCAAGGAGGAGAACGGTTGATGCTCCGCGATCCGCTGCCGCTCCACCGCACTGGACCCGGCGAGTTCGGGCAGGGCCAGGCGGATGGCGAGCTGCCCGTCGCCCAGCTGCTCCACCCGGTAGTCCAGCGCGGACTTCTGCACATCGAGGCCCAGGACGGGCACGCCGAGGTTGCGGGCTTCGGCGACGATCAGGTCCTTGGGCCACATGCCCGGGTCGTGGGTGAGGAGCCCAGCGAAGAACGTGGCCGGGTGGTGCGTTTTCAGCCAGGCGCTCTCGTAGGTGGTGCGGGCGAATGCGGCCCCGTGTGCTTTGGCGAAGCCGAAACTGCCGAACCCGGACAGCACCTTCCACGCCCGGTCGATGACCGGGGCCGGGAACCCGCGGGTGGCGGCCTGTTGCCGCACGTACGCTTCAATCTCCGCGAGGTCGCCGGATTTCCCGAGGTGACGGCGGAACACATCCGCCTTGCCCATCCCGCAGCCGGTCAACTCATCAAAGAGCCGCATCACCTGCTCGTGAAAAACGACGACACCGTTGGTTTCGGCGAGGAACGATTTGAACCGGGGGTGCATGTGGTCGGGTGCGACCTCCCCGTGCCGTGCCTTCAGATATTGCAGGGGCATGTTCGCCTGCATGGGGCCGGGGCGGAACAGGCTGATCTCTACGGTCAGGTCGTTGAAGACTTCAGGTTGCAGCTTCCCGATCAGTTCCATTTGCCCGGGGGACTCGAGTTGGAAGACGCCGAGGGTGCGGGTGGTGCGGAGCATCTCGTAGGTGGGTTCGTCGTCGAGGGGGACCCGGTCCAGATCGATGGTCTCCCCGGTGATTCGCCGGTGCTCCTCGATCGCGTAAGCCATCGCCGATTGCATCCGGACGCCGAGGATGTCTAGCTTGATCAGACCCATCGGGTCCATATCGTGTTTGTCGTACTGGGACATCGGTAGCCCCATCCCGGAGCGTTGCACCGGGGTCCGGTCCAGGAGAGACGTGTCGGAGAGGATGACGCCGCAGGGGTGGACGCTGATGTGGCGGGGGAGCCGGTCGAGCTTCGCGGTCAGGTCCACCAGCTGGTCCAGCTGCTGCGACTTACGCACCTGCGCGGCAAGGTCCGCCAGCTCCGGCTTCTCCTCGAGCGCCCGGCGGAAGTCGCGGGCGTTGAACCGCCACATCTGCTTCGCGATCGCCGCGACCTGGTCTTCGGGCATGCCGAGGGCGAGCCCGGCGTCCCGGACGGCGCCCCGCCCCCGGTACGCGTTGGTCATCGACATCAGCGATACCCGGTCGGCACCGAAGACTTGGAACACTTCCCGGTAGATGTCATGGCGGCGCGCGGATTCGACGTCGATATCGATGTCGGGGAGGGTCTGCCGTTCGGGGGAGAGGAACCGCTCCCAGATGAGCCCGTTCTCGATCGGTTCGACCGAGGAGGTGCGAAGCGCGTAGTTGAGGACGGAGCCGACACCGGAACCGCGCGCTTGCACCCGGACGCCCATGCCGCGGATCAAGTCGGCGACCCGTGCCACGGTCAAGAAGTAGGCGGCGAACCCAAGGTGCTCGACCGTCTCCATCTCATGTGCGAGCTCCGTGTGGGCGGCGCTCACGAGGGTGGTGCCGGCGTAACGTTCGTCGATGCCGTGCCGGGCCCGCCGCCACAGCTCAGCCACCGGGTCGCCGACCACCCCGATGATCGAAGCCTCCGGCATCCGAGGTGTGCCGAGTCCGATGTCCGCGGCGGGGTCGAGGGCGCACCGGTCCGCCAGCTCCTGGGTGGTGCGGAGCAGTTGGTCGAGGGCGCCGGGGTTCCGGGCGCCGGCGTCGACGACCATCCGGGCGACCTGGCGCATGTGCGACCAGTCTTTCAGCCATGCTTGCCCGTTTGCCTGCGGTTCCTCGAGCTGGGCGAGTGGGGTGAGGAGCCGGGTGGCGTCGGCGAGATCCGCGGTCGTCGCGTCCCCCGGCTCCCCATAGCGGACGGCGTTGGAGAGGATGGCGGGGGTCCCGGTGTCCTCGGCGAGGCCCAGCATCCGGGTGGCGGCGGCCACGGAACCACGCAGGCCGGTCGGTGCCAGGTGGCAGACGACTTCGAGGGTGACGGAGCCGATCGGCATGACCCGGAGCCACGCGCGCAACTCCGCGACCGATTCCGCGCTGTCCCGGCGTTCCACGGCGAGCCCCACATCAGAGAGCGGCCCGAGGAGAACAGTCAGGGCATGACTCTCCGCCCAGGTGGCAAGCCGTCGCCGGTCGATGCTCGGCACCCGGCCGGCCTCGTGCGCGGAGCTCACGGCCCGGCAGAGCGCGGCATACCCGCGTCCGTCGCCGCCGTGCGCGAGCAGGGTCACCCGGCCGAGTGGCCGGTGTTCATCGTCGTGGACGGCCAGGTCCGCGCCGAGGCCCGCCCGGATCCCAGCGTCCGCACACGCCCGCACGTGCTTGACCGCCCCGTATAGTCCATCCCGGTCGGTGAGGGCGAGGAAGTCTGCACCGGCGGCCAAGGCCTGGTCGACGAGGGCTTCGGGCATGGTGACGCCGTAGTGCGGCGAGTACGCGGAGGCGACGCGGAGGTGCGGGAAGCTCTGTCCCAATCCGTACCTCCAACCCCTGCTATCGAACGTTTATTCGATATGGGGAGTGTAGGTCCGGGGTCTGACACTGGCAAGGGCTGCCTGCGACAGACGGAAGTCGCAGTCGCATCATCTGCGTTGCAGGAGCTGATACAGACGTTGAGGTCATCGGCAGACACCGACGCGGTGACGACACGGACTCTGCCCGCCGGCGTCGCCAGTTCGGCTCCTCGGACGCTGGTCAAGCCAAATAACGAGGAGTCCTGGTGCCCGACTGTATAGGTCGGAGCACGTCAACTTTGTTGCTTTTCGTCTGGGGGATTGTTCACTGCGTGCTGCCGGCGTCAAGCCGTCGTCACAGTTTCAGCAAAAACTCCTTCCCCCGCTGCGCTCCTGCTCTGGGCGGTTAGCGATCGTTCGATATGACTCCAGCTTTTAGCTGTTGCGTGCGGGGTCTTTTTCCTTAAGCAGCAAGTCCGTCGTCTCGCTTATCGTCAGAATACGAAGGTCGTCATTGGACACTCGCTTGGCGAGCCACGTGTGCCCTGATGCGAAGACAACACCGTCCAGGTTTCGAGCATCAATGGCCAATACGACTACTGGCTGGCGCTGGCGTCGTGAAGCGCTGAGTGCGACATCAACGGAATCTGTCATGTGCACCCACTGGCGTTGTCCCTTCCGAATACCGTCCTGCGCCTCAAGGATCGACGGCAGATTGCGGAGGGGAGTGGCGTGAAAGAGTGTTTCAGGTGGTCGACGAGCCTCGTATTTAAGCGCAGCTTTGGTCGTCGAATGACCATACGATGAACGGATTTCATCGCCGTCCAGTTCAAATCGCGGTTCGCCTAGAGCTCCCGCGATTAAGAGCAGTTGAGGAGCGGTCACCTTGTGTCCGTTAACTGTCAGCAGATCTGCCAGTTCCTCGGCGTGGATCCACCCATCCTTCGTCACAGGAGCTTTTTCATTGTGACGGAGATGAAATGACATTGCGCGACTGATCCTGCGCCTTTCAGCGTCCACAAGCGGCACAAGTTCATCGTCGGAAGCCATCCCGGTTCGCTTGGCCCAGGCACGAACCAAGTGGTTTGCGAGGGCACCGACAGCAGACCCGGTGAACTCCCTGGCCACCGAAACTAGGAGTTCACCACCGTGCGCCCGAGACTGACTGTCGAGTAGCGGGCTGCTCAAGGTTCGCACGGCGCGGGCCAGAACGCCCGCTGCATAGAACTCCAGCAATTCCTGTTCAGAGTATTTGAGTTCAACCCCAAAGAGCGTTAAATCTTCGACATAGGTGCGCAGGCACGTGGCCCTAGACGACCAATCATGAACATCGAAAACAGGCGTATCCTCCAACAACTGGGCTAGCTCATACCCGAACGGCCGCCATCCAATTGATTCGAGATCTACGGCAACGATCCGCGCGTCACCCTCGACCAGCCAGTTCATGGCATGAGCATCTCGCCGCGGCAAGGTGGGTGCCGACTCGAGGCATTGCCACCATTGACGGAAGAACTCAGAGCGTTCTTCACCAACTGAGATCGAGCGAAGCCACCGTCCCATTTCTGTTTCCCAGATGGAGCGCCTGACACCCGACACCTCGTCGGAATAGCTGGGGTTGGCGTGGATCAGTGCCAAGAACGTGATTGTGCGGATCACAAGCCTGCGTGTGCCCAATTCTCCGGCCATGATGACGGCGTGGAGTGTCCGACCATTTCGGAATCTGCGGACCGACACGACTGCGTCAGGTGATGTGTCCACAAGCCCAGCTGCCTCGGGCGACATCGTCGACAAGTGTTCGATGACACCGAAACGCTCGGACAGGCCCGCGTCGGTGATTGCTTGGGTAATCGACTCCGTCGCTAAGCGATCACGTTCGAGAGCGATTTCTCGTGAGACCTTGTAGACGAAAGTCTGGCCTATTCGAGTTGCGGAATCACGCAGCGCGATCACGCCCCCTCGCCCGCCGAGTGCAATTCGAGCGAGATCGTGACTCTGGGTCGCGGCCCGAGCGGCACGTTCATACAGAGCTCGACTATCACCATTACGTATAAGAAGGGCGAGCTCGGATTCCACTGGCAGCAGTGCGCCTATATAAGGACCGTGGTTCTCGATGTCCCTAGCGAGAACGCTCAATCGAGTTGCGCTTTCGGCATTGGTATCAGCGTCACTCGCAAGAAAAAGCAGGCCGAGCATTCTGGCTTGCGGGTTAGAGGCCAGTTCAGCGAGAAAGAGCTGGTCTTCCGCTTGCGCCAGGCCGACACGCCTGCCCTTGAGCTGCCTTTGGTTTCCCAGCCCTCGGCGAAGAGAGATAGCCTCAGTCACCAGTTTGACGGCCTTGGCTGATGAAGACCTCCCATCTCTCGCCATGTACGAAAGCAATTCAGCAGTTACGTCCCTGTACAGATAGCTGCCGGCCGAAGCGCTGGCTCGAAGCCGACCAGCGATTTCATCTCCAAACGCATAAAACTCTGACGGCAGGTCAATATGAGTCGTGCGCAGTGCGAACGGGAATCGCACTCCGCTGCATCCCAGTTCTCTCAACGAACTGCTTGTTCTATCTCGTAGAGCAGAGAGATAAGCGTCTTGCATTTCAAATGCAAGGCGATCAATCACATGACCAATCGACTCTGGGTCGACACGGTGGAGCGTGTTTAAAGCCTTGTCGAGAAAGCTGTTCTGAGCCGGGTAGGACGAGGCACAGCTTGCCAATTTCGACCAGACTGCCGCTGAATTTAGGACCCACGATATGTTCATGGGCGAGGTCGATGCATCGTGTTTATTGATGGTTCTAGCGGCTAATTGCAGTGATTCTCGTAGGTCGAACGCGTCGTAGAGCCAGAGGCAGCCTTCAAGGAAATAGGTCAGCACATGTTCGTTCATTCCGTCGTGTGCTTCCAACAGAGTCGCGCACGCCGCTTGAAGTTCCTCTTCGCTAACCAGGGCAAAACGAGCTGTCAGAATCGTCGCAATCCCAAGCCGGGCGGTTAGCAGCGCATTGTGCTCTCGTCCAGCGATCTCGTCGGCTTCGAGTATGAACTCGAGATATGCGCGAGCCAGCCTCAGTGTCCGGGCGAACACTGTCCGACGCTCCCAAGATGTTTCGAAGGCCGCGTCGTATGCAGCTCCGGCGACATTTATACGAGCTCGAATTAGGCAAGTCTCGAGCGTCATACCGTTCATCTGTAGGTAGGGAGCAATTTGAGTTGCTCTTGAGGACAGCTGCGCCTCTTGGATCAGCCGCCCGAGCAAGGGAGTCTTGTCGGTGACCGCCGCGTCCCTGGATCGCATCGCGAGTTGTGGTCCTGAAGTTGCATTGTCGACCCAATCGGCAACTGACGCGCTGCCGGCTATTTCTATCCAGGCCTTGACGCTCGGTCGAATGTCTACGCCGGTCTGCTCGGCTGTCCAGAGCACGGATGGGAAAGACTCCCGCAGCTTTTTTGTAATGCTGTCGGCCGATTCTCTCGTCCGAAGCAGCTCGGTGCGGGCGGCGAGTTGAGTCGGCGACGGGATGTTCACTGGACACATCTCGGAGGCCAGGCGAACAGTTCAGGACTGACGTTCCTGCAATCAGACATATCCCCCCAGGGCATTCTCACAAAGTCAGTGTCGAAGACTGACACCACATTTGAATCCTACGGTGCGGCGTGCGGTCGAATGCCGGAGTATATATCCCGGCCATCCCCAGTTTGGGTGATCGGTCGAGTCCCGGAATACGGGCGCCTAAGGCGAACAAATTCTAGCGGCGGCCGCGAGCGATTTTTACGGAAACTGCATGCAGGCGAGTTCATGGGCTCAACGGGTTGAAGACTTTTTTACTTCCCGAAGAGCGATGCCTAGGCGGTCGGCAACTTCTGCACGCGGTGTGCCGAGTTCAACCATGGTGTTAATCACTGCGGCAGCGGTCGAGCGCGCAATTGCACTTTGTTTCGCTGCGCGTTCCTGGATGGTTGCGATTTCCGCTTGTGCTGCCGCGTCGATCTCGTCGAGCGAGTCAGTGGCGACGAAGTAGTCGGTGGCGAGCTGCTCGAGATTGTCTTCTTTTGCGCGGAACTCTGCTGCTTTCTCGCGTGCGCGAGAGCGGGCGGCAGTCTGCTTCGCAGACTTACGGACATCGGCCATGGGTGTACCCCTTTCGTGGGTGAAGAACCAGTATGCGGGAGTACAGCGCGCATGCTTAGCCGCCAAAAGCCAACGCCGGGGAGGGTGCCCGGTTGCGCAGGGAGGCGCGCGTTCAATTGCGAGCTGTGCACTGCCTGCTCCGCCAACTCGATAGCCCCTATCTACAGTCACCCGTCGATCTCAGCCTCAACATCCGAGCACCCCAATCTTCGATCGTGACCACCCTGCATCCTCATTCTTCGTACAAGTATTTGTCACCCCCTGGCATTAGTAATAGACGAGGTAAAGTGAGCGGGTGATGACCATGCATATCCTCTCTGCGGGAGACGGGTATGTGTACTACACCAACGAGGTCGCGACCGGTGATTCGAAGCGGGAGAGCGGCCGTGAGCTGGGCGATTACTACACCGAGGATGGCAACCCTCCCGGTGTCTGGGTCGGCGGGGGACTGGCCGCACTCGGCGTCTCCGGGGTTGTCACGGAGGAGCAGATGAAGGCCCTCTACGGTGAGGGTTTGCACCCCGACGCCGAACGGATCATTGCTGAGGCGCAGGCGCAGGGCAAGACCGTGGGTGAGGCCACGAAGGCTGCCAAGCTCGGCCGCTCGTATTACGGCTACAGCGTCGACGGCACGGACCTGTCTGCGGAGATCGCCGCCGGCTACACCGACTTCACGAAGGTGAACGGGCGCGAACCAAACGTCGCCGACCGCCGCGCGATCCGTGCCCGTGAGGGCGACCTGGCGTTCCACGACGCGAAGGGCCGGCCGCCGGCGGACAAGGACGAGCTGGGCCGGTTCATCACAGCGGCGACGCGTCCGACGCAGCAGGCTGTCGCCGGATTCGACCTGGTGTTCTCGCCCGCGAAGAGCGTGTCCGTGCTCTGGGGCCTCGGCGACGAGGACACCCGGAAGACGATTGAAGATGCCCAGGCCGTCGCGATCCTCGACACCGTCTCGTACCTCGAGCGGGAAGCGATCGCGACCCGTGCGGGCACGAACGGGGTCGCACAGATCGACGTCGAGGGCGGGCTCGTGGCGACGCGGTTCCGTCACTATGACTCCCGGAATGGTGACCCGCAGTTGCACGACCACCTGGTCGTGGCGAACAAGGTCAAGGGTATCGATGGGAAGTGGCGCACGATCGATTCCAAGCTCCTCCACCGTCAGGGTGTTGCCGCGTCCGAGTTCTACAACCAACGCGTCATGGACGAAGTCACCACCCGCCTCGGCCTGACCACGGAGCTGCGGGAAGTCACCCCGGGCAAGCGGCCCGTGGTCGAGATCGCCGGTGTCGACGAGCGCCTCACCGGGGCGTTCTCGACCCGGTCCGCGGACATCAAGAAGGTCGTCGGCCAGCTCGAGAAGGACTACCGGGCCACCCACGGGCGCAGCCCGGACGCGGTCGCCCGGATCAAGCTCGCCCAGCAAGCCACCCTCGAGACCCGCCCCGCGAAAGCTCACGCCCGCTCCCTCGCCGGCCTCCGCACCGAGTGGGCTACCAAGGCCGCGGAACGCGTTGGAACCGCCACGGTAGAGAACCTCCTCAAGGATGCCCGGTCCGTGGCGCCGGCCACGAGTGGCAGGGCGGGGGAGCCGCGCCTGGTGGATGTGGACCGGGCTGCACGTGAGGTCGTGGCGACGGTGTCGGAGCATCGCGCGGTCTGGGGTCCGCACATGATCGAGGCCGAAGCCCGCCGCTGGGTCCAGAAAGAAACCAGCCTCGGACCCGTACCCGCAGACACCGTCGAGCAGATAACACGCCGTGCACTGGAGACGGACTCGATCGCTGTGACCCCGCCTGCCCCGCACGGTTCTTTTGAGCCTCTGACTCGCAGGGATGGGTCGAGTATCTACGAGCACAAGGGCCGCATGCTCTTCACCTCCACTGGCCTCCTCGCCGCCGAAGACACCCTCCTTGCTGCTGGCCAGACCCGCACGATCGCCCCCATCACGGTGGCCGAGTTCGACCGCGCGGCCGCCCGCCACACCGGACCCTTGGATGCCGGGCAGCGGGCCCTGGCCCGTGAGTTCACGACCTCCGGTACGCTCCTCGTCGTCGCGACCGGGCCCGCCGGTGCCGGGAAGACCACCGCCCTCGCGTTGGCTGCCCGCGCCACCGAGCAAGCTGGCGGCCGCCTGATCGGGTTGGCCCCGTCGGCGACGGCGGCCGCCGTGTTCCGCGACGCCGTCGAGGTCCCGGCGGCCACGATCCACTCCTTCGTCCGCGCGTACGACACCCACGGGGATGCCAACCCGGACAGTCGCCACCCGGACGAGTTGAAGCTGCGGGCGGGGGACATCATCGTCGTCGACGAGGCCGGCATGGCCGGCACCCTCAACCTCGCGAAGGTCACCAGCATTGCCGAGCGTCACGGGGCGCACGTACGTTTGATCGGTGACGACCGTCAGCTCGCCGCCGTCGAGTCCGGCGGGGCGCTGCGCCTACTTGAACGCGAAGTCGGCTCCGTCAAGCTCGAGGAGATCCACCGGTTCACATCCCCAGCCGAAGCCGAAGCAACCCGGCAGCTGCGCGACCCAGCCACCGTGGGGGACCCGTTCCGCTGGTACGTGGACAACAACCGGGTCACCGGTGGCAGCATCGACCGGATGACCGACCACGTCTTCGCCGCCTGGCAGCACGACGACGAAACCGGCAAGAACACTGTCATGCTCGCCCAACAAAACGTGACCGTCGCCGACCTCAACACGAGGGCTCAGGCGTACCGTATGGGCTCCGGCCTGGTCTCCGGGAAGAAGTCCTCGCAGCTGCGCGACGGATTGGCCGCGTACCAGGGCGACCGGATCGTGACCCGGCTCAACGACGCCACCCTCCGCACCGGGCGCGGCACCGACCGGGTCAAAAACGGTGACGTCTGGACGGTGGGAAAGGTGCAAGCCGACGGGGCGTTGACCGTCACCCACGCCGGGCACGGCGGCCGCATCACCCTCCCCGCCGAGTACGTGCAGAACAATGTCGAGCTCGGCTACGCGTCGACCATTCACCGGGCCCAGGGCATGACCGCGGACACTGCTCACGTCCTCGCCGACTCCTCTACCTCCCGCGAACTCGTGTACGTCGGGTTGACCCGTGGGAAGGAAGCTAACCATCTCTATGTCGAGACCGAAGACGCCCAACCCATGAGCGACGTCCTGGCCACCATCGCCGGCCATAGCGACGGGATGCTCTCCGCCACCGAAACCATCCGCGCCGAACAAGCCCGAGTCGATAACCTGGTCACTCTCATCGACCAATACGGTGACGTCGCCGAACGCGCCAACACCGTCCGCTTCACCCAACTCGTCGGCAACACCCTCGGGGAGCAGGACGCCCGGAACCTCACCGGTTCCGAGAGCTGGGGGGCCGTCACCGCCGCCCTCACCCGCGCTGAAACCCAAGGCCTTGACCCGGCTCAGGTGCTGCGGGCGTCGTGGAACGAGCGAGAACGCGGCACCGCCGATGACGTCGGCGCGGTCCTCTCCCACCGGATGGAACGACGCATCGAAACAGCCCCCGCCGACCCGGCTCCGGTGTCAGCGGTCGACCTCTCGGAAGTACCGGCGTGGATCGCCGATCGCCGGGTACTTGACGCAGCCGGCACCGCTCCCGCATGGCGGGACCACCTGGCCGAACGGTACGAGTACCTCGCTGTGCGCCTCGAGGAACGCGGCACGGCGATCGCTGTCGAACAGCCCGACTGGGCGCAGCAGCTCGGCGACATCCCGGCCGAGGGCGCCCGCCGGCAGGAATGGGTGCGCCTCGCGGCCGAAGTCGACGTGTTCCGTGACCGGTACAAGGTCGAGCCCACCCAGACGCAGGCGATCCCTGAGGCGTATCTGGAGCGTAGCGTTGGTGCGGAGCTCGCGGCGCGCGTATCCGCACTGCAGAACACCCAGGCTCAGAGCACCCAGACGAATGGCCCCGAGGCCGGCCGGCAGAAGCCAGCCACAGCGCTCGATGCGATGCGCGTCGCTAATCGCGCCGCGGCCGACCGGCAGCGCGAAGCGCAGCGCGCCGCTGGCCTCACGGTGAATGCCCGCCAGGCCACCACCCGTGGCGACCAAGCGATACCCGCTGAGCAGCGCACTCGCGACGATGGCCGCGAACGGTAAAGGAACGGGCGTCCGCGGCCGTTGCGGTCACCATGCTGGACGTTGCAGAGCTCAGCACATATCGACCTCTATGCGGTGAGTTTGGGTTGTGCGGGTGAGGCGCCGACTCCGTCTACGAAGTAACTGACGGAAGCGCTCAGGAGCTCCGATTCCGCGAGATCGTTGCCCAAAACTGGATGCACGGCAAGCCCGAACAACATCGCCAGCAGCGAGATCGCGGCGAGTGTAGGGTCACACTCGGCGCGAACCCGGCCAAGGTTCTGCTCCGCGGCGAGATACAGGGCGATATCGTTTGGCGGCCCTTCCAGTGGCATCTGTGCCCGTTCTCCGAGCGGCGGGGCGAGGGTCGGGTCGGCGATCATCGCCTGCTCCAGCGGCAGCAGGTCCTCCTGAAGCTGGGCAAGGTTTCGGACGACCTCGAGCAGGTTGCCCAGTACCGTGCCCTGTCCGGCCAGGGAGGGCAGCGTCTCCGTTGCTGCGACGATGGGTGCGTTGCGGTCCAGCACCGCGGCGTAGAAGAGTGACCGTTTGTCGGCGAAATGCCGATAGAGGGTGCCCTCGGCGACACCAGCCGCCACCGCTATCGAGCGAGTCCTGACGTTCGCGTAGCCGACCTCTCGAACGAGGGCCGTGGTCGCGTCGATGAGGCGTTTTCGGGTGCTGTCTCCGCGGATGGTCATAGGTCTATCCAATCGGACTATTCGGTTATCGGTCTGCGAATGAAGATCACAAGCCCGATGATGAGGCCGACCGCCGCGTAGATGCAGCCGATCAGAACGGCGCCCGCAAAAGACAGGTCATCGGTTCCACCCTGCGCCAGTGCGGTGAGAGTAGTTCCGGGCAGCCACTGGCCCGCGTCACTCGACGCGGTCTTGATGATCGTCTCGATGAGGAGAACCCACCCGACCCCCACCGAAATGGCGATCGCCGAGGAACGGCTCAGCAGGGCGAGCACGAGTCCGATGATTCCCCAGACCACGCTGGCGCTGAACGAAGTCAACCAGGCGCGTGCGATCTCGCTGACCAGGTCATCCATCCAGAAGTCAGTCGAGATTTCCGCGGCTTCCGCCGAGGGGAGCGCGGCCGCCAGGTTGACGACTACCGCCACCGTCGTTGCCAGGACCGTCCAGATCAGCAGGGCGCCTATCTTTCCGAGCAG
This sequence comes from Cryobacterium sp. M96, assembly GCF_002929845.1. Lineage (GTDB taxonomy): Bacteria > Actinomycetota > Actinomycetes > Actinomycetales > Microbacteriaceae > Cryobacterium > Cryobacterium sandaracinum. The sequence continues at coordinate 46,158 of NZ_PJJS01000053.1, read as the reverse complement.
CAGCCTCCAGCGGTGTGGCTGGGCGGCGGCAAGCAGGCGGATCAGGCCCGTGCTGTAGTCCGAGGCCGTTGCAATGGCCCAGAACGAGAGCGTGATCACTCCGAACATGCTGGCCGCCGAGGAGACTCCCGCGACGATTCCCGATGAACTCTCCAGAGTCGCCATGCTCGGGAAAGCGACTCCCGGACCTCCGCCGGGAGGTGCAGACCCGTTCGCTGCGATTGTGTAGATCACCGTGTTGATCAGCACGGCGAAGACCGCCATGAGGCCCAGCCACCCGAGCCAGATTCCCCGTCGGTTGAGGCGGGTGAGTTCGCTTCGTAGCTCACGCATTGGTGGCAGCTTTCTTTCGGGCGCCCTGAGAGGCAGCTACTGGGTTGCGGGTCGGTGCCGCCGTCATCTCGAGAAACACGTCCTCGAGGGATTCGTCGATCGGGGTCAGCCGGCTGAGCGTGATGCCGGCCTCGTGTGCAGCGCGATTGAGCGCCGCCGCGTCGGCGGCGGAGCCGTGCACGACGAGCGAGTCATCCTCGATCGACCACCCCGCCGCGGCAAGAGCAACGCGCAGCCGGTCGACATCAGCGGGATGCTCCGGGGCAACCTCGATGCGCGCGCCGGCCTTGTCGAGCAGCTCGCCCATCGGTCCCGAGAACATCAGCTCGCCGAAACGGATGATGACGAGATAATCGCATGCCGCCTGGATCTCGGCGAGCAGATGGGATGAGACCACCACCGTGCGCCCCTCAGCTGCCAGAGTCTTGAGCAACTGCCGAATCTCCACGATCCCAGCCGGGTCCAGGCCGTTGGTGGGCTCATCGAGGATCAGCAGGGCGGGGTCAGGCAGCAGCGCCGCGGCGATGCCGAGCCGCTGCTTCATCCCGAGAGAGAAGCGGCGAACGGATTCGTTTTCCCGACCCTCGAGACCCACGATGCGAATGACCTCGGCGACACGGGTCGTGGGCAAGCCGCGCAGACGAGCCAGCGACAGGAGATTCTTGCGAGCCGAGAGCCCCGGAACGAACGACGGTGCCTCGATGAGCGCTCCGACGTCGCCCGCGTAGCGGGCCGGTTTCGTGGTCGGGTGGCCGAGCACGGTGGCCTGGCCCGACGTGGGAGGAATGAGCCCGAGCAGGATGCGGATCAGAGTCGACTTGCCGGATCCGTTGGGGCCGAGGAGGCCGACCACACCGCCCCGGGGAAGAGTCACGGTGACCCGGTCAAGTGCAGTCAGGCTGCCGAACTGGCGCAGCAGGCCGTCAGTGGTGATGGAGGCTGCGGACGTATCCGTTTCGATAATTGATGTGAGCACTCACTCACATTAGACGGCAGAATCGCCCAGGGCAAGAGCGACTTCGCAGGACGGGCGTGAACATACGCAACGACTGACCCGTGGGGGCTGCCAAACGCCGGCCGAACTCGCCGTATCCCAGTGTGAATCGTGGGAGTTCGCGCTGTCTTCGACTTTCGCCAAAGCCGTTATCAGGGGAGCTCTATTCAGCACATTCTGCAATAGATGCACTTTAAATCTGACATAATGACCATTATCGGTCATATTGGGTGGGATTCGGGCTGGGATATCTAGTGTCACTGGTACTGGTATGGAGGTAGGCTATATACATGTCACTAACCACTCCCGGACTGCGGGCATACGAGATTTCCATTCGTTCGGATGTTGCTGAACTTGTCGGCCAGCTGCGCGAGATCCTGGGCGCCCAGCTGGTTGCTTATCTGGGTTCCGTCACGGAAACCCGCGCCGTACGGCAGTGGGCCGATGGCGTCCGAAAGCCACCGGCCGAGGTCACGCGCCGGCTGAGGCTCGCGTACCAGGTCGCCGGGCTGCTCACCGAGCGGGACCAGCCTCGTGTGGTTCAGGCCTGGTTCCAAGGGATGAACCCCCAGCTCGAAGACATCGCGCCGGCACGACTCATCCGCGAAGGCAATCCGGACGAAGTTGGCCCACGCGTGCTGGCCGCTGCTCGCGCGTTCGCCGCCGTCGGATAGTGGACAACACGCCGGACAGAGCCGATCGCATGGCCGTCCGCCCCGACCCCGGCGAGGTCTGGCGCATCGGGTACGGGCCGGCTCCCTGGAACTGGGTTGATTGGGCACACGCCATCAACGGCCGATTCAACGGGCGCTGGGACTCGCTCGACTCGGCCTACCGTACGATCTACGCGGGGTCGAGCCTGTTCGCCTGTCTCGTCGAAGTCCTCGCGCGCTTCCGCCCTGACCCGATACTCCAAACCGACATGGGCGGCATCCGCGTCGATGAAGCCGATGCCTCCCTCTATGCGTCCGTACCCGTCGGCATAGTCGACGAGTCCTGGCTCAGCGTCCGTCAGGCCTCCCGCGCAAACTTAAGCGGCAGATACTGCGACGTCGCAGACTCCGCAACGATCGCTGCACTTCGCCCCACTTTCGGCGCACTCACAGTTGGCTTTGGATTGGCTGATTTCGACTCGTCGGCACTTCAGAACAGCGAACCACGTGAGCTCACCCAGCGCGTCGGCCGCGAGATCTACGAGATGTCAAACGACGACGGACAGCCCTTGTTCGATGGCGTTCGGTTCCTTTCTCGACACGGCAACGATCTGGAACGGTGGACTATTTTTGAGCGGTCGACTGATGGCGCGTTCAGCGCGCAGCTGAGCAATATCGTTGTTGGTGACCTTCGCCCTGGTGACCCAGATGTGGAGGCAGCGATGCGGCTCCACGGTCTGAGCTGGGGATAACAGCAGCCCGCGCAGATCCAATTGCTGCCCCGTTTGACGCACGCGACTACGAATCCCTTCCGGGCGGGGTTTACGCGACGGCTCCTTCGGCACAAGTCCCCGGATCCTATTCGTGGCGCCGGCGTGTGGTCAAGGTCCCCTCTACGTGAAACTGCGTTATCCATTCCAATCGCGATCGATGAGAATCAGGGTCCGCCCTGAGCTGTCGGTCCCTGTGATTACCTCGGTAAAATATCGGCCGTGAGAGAAGGACATCACACCGTCGGTGGATACAAAACCAAGTCGCTCGAATCGCTCCATTCGGTACGCGTTGAACATTCCGGCCGGAACAGGCGGAAGCTCAGGTGGTTCAGCAGCCTCAGGCAACCGCACGAGCCCCCACTCAGATCCGGCGAAGAGAAATTTACCCGTTCCGGAATCAAGAACTTCGCTGTTATCAGGAAGGTCGAGTCGCCCTACGCCCTCGAGAAAAGACAACTTCAGGTCGACGCAGCTGTTCGGGTCATAGACCGCGCAAGTTCCCGTAGACGTTTCTTGCATGGGCCAGATGAAAGCTTTGACGGCGAACCAGCCAGCGAAAATCAGCATCACGCACACAGCAACAAGCATGATCACGGTGAACAGGGCCTTGCTTACCCGACCGGTGTGCCCTGGCAAAGCAGTTTGTTCAACGGCGTCGGGCATCAGGTCTCTAATGTTTCCCATCAAGCCACAGCATAGAGGTCGACAAGTCCGACGGATCGGCGAGTGCAGATAGCGCCTTACGGTGTCTCACAGAGTGGCGGCCGGACGACCAACCTTGATCGAGGGGCCCTGTCCATGCTGAAACGGAGCGGCGATACGATCAATTTCATGAGATCGCCTGCCCAGACCTGTTTCGCCGCTGTCCTTGTAGTGATTCTGGGAACCGTTATCACGGGATGTGCGACCCAACCTCAACCCGACAAGAGCACCCAGACCCCCTTGGCCAGCTGCGACAAAATTCTCCCGAAGAAATTGGCGCAGGATATCCTCGGGAGGTCCGGCACGGTCATGTGTGCCTCCGATGTCTGAAACTGCTCTCATCCAGCTCATGTCCACACCAGGCCGAAACGTTGCCCTTACGCAGTTCCTATTTCGCAGAGCCGACAGCGCAGGAACGAACGTGCCCGCACCGCACCCGCACACGGGCTCCGCCACTGTGAGCGCCCGCAGAGGGTTCCGCTACCGGGACGCTGGGGACTTACCAGACATAGCCGATGAGCGTGCGCTCATTCCGCCCAATAGGACTGTGTCTAGCGACCTCAGTAGATTCTATCTATGATAAGCACGACCGCGGAGGGCAGAGCCTTGACCGACCTTTATCTCGAAACCAAGTTCATATGGGACGTTGAGACAGTTGTCGACAAGGCAGCGACTGCGGCCACCCTGATGGACCTTCGGATTCACAAGCGAACTCCCAACGGCTTTGTCGCCGGTAGTCAATGGTGGGGCAGTTATGAACTGGCGATCCACGCGAACACGGTCTTTCGGACCAAGCTCACGGTGGGGGCGAGTACCTTGAAGATCGGCTTTCAGGACACGCTCAGGAAGCGGGCACAACTCTTCATCGACTTGGCGCGTGACCCACAGAACGCAGTCGGCCGGCGTGAGGGCGTAGAGATCGTTGAAAGAGCCCCCACCGTTGCCTATGGTGACTGGAAAGAGTTCGTTCCCGATGACGACAACTCGGACGTTGTGCAGACCCAGACGCTTGCAATGCAGGCGGACAGAGGGCGCCTAGCCATCGAATCTCTGCGCAAACGAGTGAAGAGTATGCGCGGCGTCGACTTGGGGACCGGCCAATGGGATCAGCTGAGTGAGATCACGGCCGAGGCCCTTTCAAGTGCGCCTGCCACTCTGCCGATCTACGTGGAAACGCCGCTGGACATCGAGCGCTGGTACGGATACCTGCAAGAGCAATGGGCACTGGCACCTGAGATGGTCGAGTCGTTGTCAGAGGCCATGAACGAGAACCGTCGGCTCAACGCCCAATGGTTTCAGGCGAACGGGCACGGCGGTCACTGAAGGGCGGATACCCCCGCAGAGGCATGCGCACACGCCCGATCACCCGGGGAGCACTGCACGTCGAGGTTCGAGGCGCCATCTTGCTTAACCCTGTCGACACCACCGAGCTCCTGGTGATCGTCCGCACCAGCTTCTTGGCCATTACCCCTCGGGCTCAGCATCCAATTGCCGTCTGCTTCGCTCTCGGCCACAGCAAAGCACGAATCATCAATTATGCGATCCTCATCGCCTTCTTTGGGGCGGTGTGGCTGGCATTCCCAGTTATTCGACACGATTTGGACAGCATTGCAACGGCCGTCAGCAGCCCAATCTTCTACGCGACAACCCTAATCGGAGGCGCGTCGGTCCTCCGCACATCAGCGCTCCTGGCAATACGCGCCTACCAAAACTGAGCACTCTAGGATCGCAATCGGGACTGCCCGCCGGCAATTCGCTATCCGTCGAACCGCGCCGAGACATCTGGAATCCGACTGGCGAACTGCCCGTGTGAGGTTCGGCTACGGGCTTTGACTCTGTAGGCCGGCGATTCCTTCGTTCCAGTCTTAAGGCGCTTACACGGTGTCTGGCAGCACGTAGTTTATTCAGTAGGGGGTACACGAAATGCAACTGCAAAGACCGGCTTTTCCCGTGCTCCTCGCCGTGACTGCGCGGTCTTGGATCCTCGGCATTTCGTCGATGGCCCTCATGGCCTTGGCTGGGCTGCAGCTCGCGTTCATCTCACATGCGGGCATCGGTGAATCCTGCTATCAGAATCCCGAGCTAAGCAATCTGGCTCTGCCCTCAGCAGGATGGACCGCGGACGGGGCACTTTCGTTCTTTCCCGTTGGAGTCCGATGCTCTTATTTCACGAGCGACCACGAACTCCTCCTGGTGCACACCCAGTCGAGCGTGTGGGACTGGGGAATCACCTTCGCCGCGATCCTCGGAGTCATTGGCGTTGCGCTCTTCCTGACCGCCCGGCTCGCCACTCGACGAACCTGGCACGCATCGCTCTAAAGACTCAGACCCAGACCGTCCCGATGGCGGTTCCCGTGCGGACCATGGACGGGGTCACCCGCCACCCGCCCGTCTCGCGCAACGAATGCTAGGAGACGCCCGGTCCCCGAGTTCAGCCGAGACTCAACGGCGGCGCATGAAGAGCGGGAGTATTGCCAGCGTGAGCATCGGAATGTAGAACGCCCACGTCAGCATCGGGACCAGGAGGAAAGTGAGGGGGAAGGAGAAGCCGCCCAAAACGAAACTCAGGGTCATCGCTGTCACGAGGAATACGGCCTGTTAACGCCGACCCAAAACAGGGCCAGTAGTGCCGTTTGAAAACAGGGCCACTGTGTGTGTTTCTACTATGCCGTACCGGGTCCGGCTGGTGGCTTCTGAGCCGGTAGCTGGTGCCTTTGAGGCTGATCACGTCGGCGTGGTGGACGATGCGGTCGATCATTGCGGAGGCGACGGTCGGGTCGCCGAAGACCTCGCCCCAGAGCCCGAATGACAGGTTGCTCGTCATGATCAGCGACGCGTGTTCGTAGCGGCTTGCGACGAGCTGGAAGAACAGGTTCGCAGCGTCCTGATCGAACGGGATGTAGCCGACTTCATCGCAGATCAGGACGCTGTAGCGGCGCAGCCGGGTCAGCTCCGCGGCGAGTTTCCCGCGGGAGTGGGCGTCTTGGAGGCGGGCGACCCAGCCCGTTGCGGTGTCGAAGAGGACGCGGTGGCCGTGTTTGGCGGCCTGAACGCCGAGTGCGACGGCGAGGTGTGTCTTGCCGGTGCCGGGTGGGCCGAGGAGGACGACGTTCTTCGCCTCAGTGACGAAGGTGCTCGTGCTCAGGTGCGCGATCAGGTTCCGGTCGGCGGAGGGTTGGTGATCGAAGTTGAAGTCCTCCAACGTCTTGTGCCCAGGGAACCGGGCGGCTTTGATCCGCAGCGCCGCACCTGACGCTTCCCGCTCAGAGACCTCGCGGGAGAGGACCGCGGCGAGGTATTCCTCGTGCGACCAGCCGGCGTCGCGGGCTTGGTCGCCCAGGCGCCGGAACGCGTCGCCGATCCTCGGGGCGCGCAGCGCGCGGGCGTAGTACTCGATCTGAGATGCGGTCGCGCTCATGCGATCAGGCTCAGATCAGTCAGGCCGCGACCGGTGTCAACACCAAACACGTCGTCGTAGGACGAGAGGCTGGCTGTCTCGACGAAAGCGACGTGAGCCTGGGGTCGTTGATGGCGGCGCAGCGTCTGAAACTGGCGGCGCAACACGGCCGCCTGGGCGACGTGGTCAGGGTCGGTGACGGTCAACTGCCTGGCCCACGCGCGGTCGTGGGAGGTGACGGTGACACCGTTGTGAGCGACGTGGATGCGCTCGAGGTCAGCGGTCACGTCCACGACCCGGCCGATCAAGGCCGGCGCGACGGAGTAGTCGTTCGAGTGCACCCGAACGTAGTAATCCCGGGGCAGCCGAACCGTGTTGCGGAACAAAACGTCTGGGACCACGGGTGAGAGTGGGCGCATCGCGGCCCGGTCCTGGGCGATCAGGTCGATCGGACTGGACCGCCGTGAGCGGGAGTACCGCGCGTTCGCGATCGGCAGCCAGGCCGCCATCTGTTCGTTGAAGTCCTGCGGTGAGGTGAAGTCGCGGCCCGGCATGAACGACGAGCGGAAGAACCGGTTGCGGCGCTCGACCATGCCCTTGGACTCCGGATCAAGCGCCTTGAGGAGCTTGATCTCGGTGCCCAGCGTCCCGGCGAACGCGGCCGCAGGCTCGGTGAGTTTGCCGCGGCCGATGCCGGTCTCGTTGTCCCAAAGCAGCCGTTTCGGCACCGCCTGCGCGGCTTGCAGCAGAGACCACATCCCGCCGAGCAGATCGGGTGTCTTCCGCGACGGCAACATCACCGCCTGGAAGAACCCGGAGAACCTCGACGTCATCACCAGCACCGGCGGCATGCCCTCTTGCCCGTGTCCCAGCGGCAACGGCTCGTGCGGGAACCACAAGTCGCACTGAACCTGCCGGCCCGGCTCGTGAACGAGGCGGTCCGCGGGATCCGGCGGGACATACTCCGGCCGGACGCCGGCGACCTTCTCGCGGAACACCGACGCGGACCCGGGCCAGCCGACGCGCTCGGCCAACGTCGACGCCGGCATCGACGGCGTCACGGCCAACAACGCCCGAACCTGCGGGGCGAACGCGTCGAAACTCGACCCGACAGCGGGCCGCTGGTACTTCGGCAGCCGGTCCGTTTCCAGCGCCCGCTCCACCGTCCCCCGCGAGACGCCGACGAGCCGCCCGATCTCCCGCTTCGAGTACTCACCCGTCGAAAACAGTTGGCGTATCTTCGCCCAATCGTCCATATTGATCACCTTCCATACTGGTCGGTGGTCCTGTTTTCAATCGGCGTTAATGGTCCTGTTTTCGGTCGGCGTTGACACACTAACAACGGAACCTCTTGGACCCGCATCGCGGCCGTCAAGCCGAGCACGCAGTTCCCGTCTCTCACCCGTACCTCCCAGCCGTCGCTGTACGAAACACCGGTTCAGCTGGGCACGATGCCGGCCGGAACCCTGCTCCTGTCGGGCATGATCATGCCCACCGATCGCTCGAGCAGCCGCCTGGTGATGTACAAGAGCCTCGACCACGGGGTGACCTGGTCGTTCGTGAGTACCGTTGACACCGGAGGGCCGGCCACGTACGACCCGAGCCCGACCTCCACCACCTCGACGGTTTGGGAGCCATCCGTCGCTGTCGACGCCAACGGGGGTCTGGTCACCTACTTCTCCGACGAGCGGCAGAAGGCCAACAACGTTTTGCAGGCGGTGAGCTACCGCCGGTCGACCGACGGCGGCCTCACCTGGGGCGGGGTGGTGAACGTTTCGGCGCCGACCAATTCGAGTGATCGCCCCGGCATGATCACTGTGACGCGGCTGCCCGATGGTCGCTACCTGGCCACCTTCGAAGTGGTTAACCGCCCGAGCCAGCAGAACAACACAGCTCCGGTGTATTTCAAGACGTCGCCGGATGGTTTGACCTGGTCACCGGAGACGAGCATCGGTACCAAGATCGTGCTCGCGAATGGGCGCGGCATCGGTTCGTCCCCCGAGGTACGTTGGGTGCCGACGGCTGGCACCGCCAACGGTATGATCGTGGTCTCGTCGAAGTGGGCGCTCGATGCGTCGGGCAACATCAGCGGAGGCCAGAACTTTGTCGTCAATCGCAACCTGGGCAGCGGGTCCTGGGAGCAATTGCCGTACGCAGTGACCTACGACTCTGCGGACACCGAGGGAGGAACGTTCAGCGGCTTCGCACAGGGCTTCGACAGCAGCGCCGATGCCAAGACGCTTTACCAGGCGACCAACGTCGAGAACCTGACGACTACGTATAACGACGTCCGGGTCGGGTCCATCCCGATCAACGCCCAACAGTACGAGGCCGAGTTGGCGTCGCTCACCGACACCAGCCTTGTCACACAGCCGGATGCTAAGGGCGGCTCCAAGGTTGGCAACATCAACAACGCCACCAGCATCGTGAAATTCACGGTGCAGGTGGCGACCGCCGGAAACTACACAATGAACGTGCGCTACGACAACGGCACGGGTGCCGCGAGCACGCACACCGTCAGTGTGAACGGAGGAGCGCTCTCGTCGGTGGCGTACCCGGCCACGCCCAACTGGGGTCGCTTCGGCTGGGCGCAGAAAACGATCGCTCTGGTGGCCGGCACCAACACGATCACCTTCACAAAGGGCACTGGCTTCGCCGAGCTGGACCAAATTCAGCTCTACCAGCCGTAGTTCCTGACTCCGTTGACGCGAACGGGTACCTAAGATCAGGCCGACGTCCTGCTCGAGCCAACGGCCACGAAAAATGTTCAGAAAGGCGGGCTGTGAAACCCAGGGTCGTCGGCCCCACCCATCGGGGTGGGGCCAGACAGCCGTCCCTGATTTCCTGCCGCTTTCTGGTGATACGACTCGGACGTGCCCAAAAATACCCGAGAGAGGTTTGCGAGCGATCGGTTCGTGTGCTTGATCGTTTAAAGGACTGCCTGTCACTGTGGCGGGGTGTCACGGCCAGACGACGAAGCCGAGCTGCTCGGCAGAAAACCTGCGGAAGCCGGTCGCTCAGGCACAAGCTGAGGCACGGGACGTGCGGCGGAACATCCACAATCGCGGTCACCTTATACGTCGGCTACTCTGCGCCGCTGAGCGCCATATCGTTGCGCGTGTGTTGAATTCCACAGAGGGCACCCCGTCAGCTACCGCGTCCAACCCTTAGGTGTGACGTGGTGGCAACTTCGAGAGTCGTCCACATGACCAGTTTACGAGGCCTACTTCAAACCGGGCAATAAGTTCACAACAAGGTCACGGTGCGAATAGAGCGGCTCGTCCTTGAGATTAAGCCGCTCTCGCGGGACGAGGAGGCTTGTTGGTGGCGGTAGAGAGTCGCTCGGCTCCAGCCCACGAGGTGGGCCGCGTCTTCAGTGGTGCGCCCCTTCGCTCGAGCGGCGGTTGCGATCGCGAGTTTGTCGGCGATGACGGCTGGGTCTGAAAAAGGCCGGCCGAAGCGGGTGCCGGATTGACGGGCGGTGGCGATGCCAGAGGTGACGCGCTCGACGATGAGTTCCCGTTCGTATTCGGCGAGAGTGGCCAGCATGTTTAGCATGAGCCGTCCGGTGGTGGTGGCTGGGTCGATGCCGTCCGAAATGGACCGCACATTCACGCCGCGCTCGCGCAGCAGAGTGACCGTATTCAGGACATCGATCAACGATCGTCCCAAGCGATCCACCCGCCACACCATGACAGTGTCATCAGGATCGGCATACTCGAGCAACTTCGTCATCCCCGGCCGCTCAATCGCGGTCTCACTCCCGGGCGGGATATCAGCGAACACATCTCGCTTCTGCACCCCGGCGGCGGCCAGCGCATCCAGCTGAAGTTCAGCCGCTGGCTCCGGGGCCTCACTGCACCTCATCAGCACCGACGGCGCCCCCACAGGCCTCGTTATGTTGACCCCGGCGCGAGCCGGAAGAGTTGGACGCCAGCCCAGCTCCTCGCCGACGTACTACGATCCAGCTAACCAATCAGCTCATCGTACTGGCCGCGATCGTGTTTTCGCATGTTGCGGCGAATGTCTAGTTAGTGCGATCACGCTGTGGTCCGACGTGAACATCCGTGTGGCGGCCCTGTTGCTGGTGACTTCCGCGATCGGGATCGTCCCCGGGACCCTGATCGCAAAGTCGCTGCCGGCCAGCTGGCTCGGTATCCTCATCGGCGGCGTGACGCTCGCTGCTCTGGCCGCGACGGTATTCCTGCGCAAAAGCAAGCTCTTCGTAGGAGCGCGGGGCACCGGAATCGCCGGCGCCCTGTCCGGATTCATGAACGTGACCGCAGTCGTGGGCGGGCCGCCAATCGCCATCTATGCCAACTCCACCAACTGGGAGTACAAAGAGTATCTGGCCACCGTCCAGCTTTACTTCGCCGGTCTGAACGTTCTGTCGCTGCTCGCACGGGGAGTGCCTGACCTCCCGACGGCAGGATGGGCGGTCGCGGTGGGAGCCGCGGTGGCAGGTCTCGTGATCGGAAACCTCCTCAGTTCAACCATCAACGAGTCGGTCGCGAAAAAGGCGGTCCTGGCCATCGCGGGTATCGGCTCCCTAGCAACAGTGGTCCAGGGCGTGTTGACTCTTTAGAACGACCGACGAAAGCCACGATCCCCGAACGTCAACGACATGATCCGCCCAATCGCTGTGATCGGCACCGGAACGTCTTTCCTGCGACCGCCTGATGCTGTCCACAATTTGGCGGGAAGAAAGAGGGCGTGGCGAGAGAGCGTCGCGGGCCCTGATTCCTCGCGGCGGGTGCTCCAGCATCCTGCGGAATGGTGATGCTCGCTGGGGTCTGGGGTTTCACTCGCTTCCCGTTGGCGCGGTCAATGGCCATGTAGGTGCCGGGTGTGGGATAGATGAAGCGCTGGAATCCGTCCTTGTCTGGTCGGCCTTTCGGCTTCATCGCCTCCGGACTCGTCTTTCGGGCGACTTCCGACGAGGGTGAGAGCACCCCTCGCCGGCGTTCCGGAAGGATTCCACCAGCCCTCGGGCGAGTATTAGGGGGCTGGCGCACAATAACTCGGCATGCGCTTGCACTATTGCAAGCGCTTGCAGTAGCGTGACCCGAGGGTGTAGTACCTCGTTTACCGAGTTCCGCTTCCGCGGCCCGCTCGCAATCGCCCGTTCCCAATGGAGCGCGTCGGCGTGGTTCGCTGGCGCGCGCGACAAGGAGTTTCATCGTGCGCAGATCAACCCGTCCGTTGTTTGCAGCGGTGGCCGGCCTGGCCCTAGTCCTGACCCTGAGCCTCGATGTAGGAGTGACAACGCCCCGGGCGGATGCGAGTCCGCCGGGTGCCAAGGACGTCACGGCGACGCTTTTCGAGTGGTCCTTCGCATCGGTCGCCCGGGCCTGCACGGATACCCTCGGTCCCAAGGGGTATGGATTCGTCGAGGTCTCGCCGGCCCAGGAACACATCCAGGGCTCGCAGTGGTGGACCTCCTACCAGCCGGTCAGCTACGAGATCGCCGGGCGACTCGGCAACGAGGCCGCCTTTTCGAGCATGGTCAGCACCTGCCACACCGCCGGTGTCAAGGTCGTGGCCGACGCGGTGATCAACCATATGAGTGCGGGTTCCGGCACGGGCACGGGGGGCACCGTCTACAGCAAGTACGACTACCCGGGCTACTACCAGAACCAGGACTTCCACTCCTGCCGGACCCCGATCACCAACTACAGCGACCGCTCCGACGTGCAGAACTGCGAGCTCGTCGGCCTCGCCGATCTCGACACGGCGAGCACCTACGTGCAGTCCACCATCGCGGCGTACCTCAACCACCTCAGCGCCCTCGGCGTCGATGGTTTCCGGATCGACGGCGCCAAGCACATGGCCGCGGCCGACCTCTCCGCCATCAAAGCAAAGCTGACCAACTCGAGCGTCTACTGGGCGCAGGAGGTCATCGCCGGCGGGAACGAGGCGGTCCAGCCGGGCGAATACACCTCGACCGGCGATGTCGACGAATTCCGTGGGGCCTTCGACCTCAAACGCATGTTCACCAGCGACAAGATCGCCTACCTGAACACATGGGGCGAGTCCTGGGGCTACCTCGCGAGTAACAAGGCGCGGGTCTTCGTGGACAACTGGGACACCGAGCGCAACGGCTCGACCCTCAGCTACAAGGACGGCAACACTTACACGCTCGCGAACATCTTCATGCTCGCCTGGCCCTACGGCTCGCCGAACGTGTACTCGGGCTATGAATTCAGCAACACGGATGCCGGCCCGCCGACTGGCGGAACGGTCAACGCCTGCTACAGCGACGGCTGGAAGTGCCAGCACGCCTGGCGGCAGATCGCGAACATGGTCGCCTTCCGCAATACCGTGACGGGCACCTCGGTGACGAACTGGTGGTCTAACGGCAACAACGCGATCGCCTTCGGTCGGGGGAGTGGGGGCTTCGTCGTGATCAACCACGAGGGTGGCGCGATCAGCCAGACGTTCAAGACCTCCCTGCCCGCAGGAAGCTACTGCGACGTCCAGCACGGCGACCCCGGCGCGGGCGGCTCCTGCTCGGGCCCAAGCTACTTCGTCGCCGCTGACGGAACCTTCACCGCTACCGTGGGCGCCGGCGACTCGATCGCCCTGCACGCCGGAGCCCGCACGTAAGGGGATAGCCAACGCCATAGCTAGGGCTTCCGCGGCCTCGATGACTGGCCAACACCGACGTGCATTCCGTCTCAACGTGGCGATCGCGATGTGCGTTGAGGGTCGCCCAGACCAGTTCGTCGCGGTCGTACGCGCCAAACACGCGAAAGCCCCGGTTCCAGAGGTCTTGAGTGGCATCGGCATCCAACAGCTCGTGCGGGGTGGCTGGCGTGAATGGGTAGTCGGCGTTGTTTGTCTTTTCCAGCTCATACAGATCGGCCGAGGAGGTCACAGTCAATTCGAAAACGCTGAGTCCGGCAGCCTGAACTCGCGAGAGCGCCAGGCGGAAGTTCGACAGATTTGGCGGATCCGCCAGTTCAAGCCGGGCACTCCAAGATCGGCCGACGACAGTGAACCCTCGTGCCTCCAAGCCCTCTCGCTGTGGATCAACGTCTCGCAACACCAACGATCACCGCAACGACGAGTGCCGAAGGTGCCACGTGGAAGGAAGGCGTCGCGGCGCTGGAGGCTCGTTTGCGTACTCCAGCGGGTGGGAGTAGCTCGTCGTGTGCTGCTGTCTCCCCAGCGGCCCTGTCGCTGCGACCTCCCGGCCGCACCGCTGGCAGCATCTGGCGAGGCGTACGCCGTGCAGACGGGGGTCTCGGCGTCCGGTCAGGACGTGAGCACCGTCCAGTCAAGCGCGGGCGTAGCGCGACGCGAGTTGGCGCAGGGTGGCTTCGATGCCGGCGGCGTTCTTCCGAGGAACGCCGAGCAACTCAAAGACCTTGCCCTGCACGGCTGGGACGGTGCTGTAGTCGAACGTCTCAGTGACGCGCGTAGACGTGAGCGTGAGTGGTGTGAGTTCCCAGCGCCACCGGTGGCCCGCTGGGTGACGCCATTCCAGAAGCCGACCGTCCTCGAAGCGCGTCACCGTGCTGGTAATGCGATACGGGATGCCGAACTGCTTCATCGCTACCGAGAATTGTGCGCCCTGGCTGAGCCGCCGCGGACCCGACACTGTGTCGCGGACGGTGCCCGAGCCGTCCAGCTCACCGTGACGGTGCGGATCAGCCACCAACGCGAAGACGTCGTCGGCCGAAGCCGGCACCTCGACAGTGCGCGCGACTTGGCGCGGTCCTTGCTCAACCTGTTCAACCGTCATGCTCGCTAGCCTAGGTCGTTCCCAACCGCCACTCCCCCGAAACTTCAGGACCTCGGTGACTTGGCGCCGAATCTGCGTTCGTCGAGGTCCGGCCTGCGGACAGCCCGCAGCTCAGTGTCGCCGAGATTGGGAACAATGGTCTTGATGACGAATTTAGATTTAGCGCCAGATGTTCGCCTTGCATTCTCACCTCTGTCTCCTGACGATCTCGAATCAGTTTTTGGCGTCTTCAGCGATCCCGACACGTGGCGGCACTTGCCCGTGGGTCGTCACAACACTCGAGAGCAGTCCAGAAGGATCGTCGACGACGCCATCAAGAGCCGGCGAGAACATGGCATTGGTCAATGGGCTGTTCGTGTGGGCGACCGGGGATCGGATGATGCGCTGAGAGCTGGCACGTTCGTCGGTACGGGTGGAGTGAACATGACTCCAGCGCCCGTCTGGAACCTCGGGTACCGTCTCTCCCCGGCGACGTGGGGGCGAGGTTTCGCGACGGAAATCGCCATTGCTGCGGTCGTTGCCGTCCGAGCACAAAGTGACTCGGTTGCGAGATCCCGTCAATCTGGTGCTGGCATTTTAGCGGTTGCTAAGCTCACGACATGATGTCCGGACTGGAAGATCAGAATGTTCCCGCCCCCGATCGTGGGCCGGGGGGGATGCGAAGCTTCCGTTCGGAGCTTGACAGCACGCACTACACCGCGGTCGACGAACACTGGGCAGGCGGTCTCCCAGCACAGTACGGTGTCGCTCCGCGGGTGCGAATTGGTAAGAGCAAGTGGTTCAACCTGTTGTGGTTGATTCCGATCGGCTTGGTGCTCCTGGTCATCGGCATCGCGGTAGCGAAGGGGATACGCGAGCTCCCTGCCGTGCAGGATTTCATTCAACAGTATCCGGGCGAGTCTGAGCTTCCGGAGAACGCGCCGGTGGGTTTCCCTGCATGGCTGGGCTGGCAGCACTTCCTGAATGCTTTTCTGATGATCTTCATCATCCGCTCCGGCGTCACAATCATCGCCGATCACCCGCGTTTGTACTGGTCCAGACACTCCACACCGGGTAAAGACTGGTTGCGTATGCAGAAGCCGGTGCCGAGTGATCCGCTGTATACGTCGAAGCAGGATTCGATCACCTTGCCGGACGGCGTCGGCTTGCCAGGGCGTCGTCACTCCATCGGGCTCGCCCGCTGGTGGCACCTCGGCGTTGACACGTTGTGGTTACTCAACGGAATCGTGTTCTACGTTCTGATCTTCGTCACCGGCCAGTGGATGCGCTTGGTCCCCATGAGTTGGGACGTCATCCCGCATTCCATTTCGGTCGCAATCCAATATCTGTCGCTGGACTGGCCGACGGAAAACGGCTGGGTCAACTACAACGGTCTGCAACTGATCGCCTACTTCATCACCGTGTTCATCGCCGCTCCGGCCGCTCTCATCACCGGGCTCGGGATGTCACCGGCGTTGTCGACCAAATTCCGGACCATCAGTTCGGTCTTCAGTATCCAGGTCGCACGATCACTCCATTTCTTGGTGCTCGCCTGGTTCGTCATGTTCATCATCATCCACGTGACCCTCGTGCTGACCACCGGCGCCCTCCGCAACCTCAACCACATGTACGCGTCACGGGACGACAGCTCCTGGGTCGGGTTTTTGATCTTCGCCGCCTCGATGGTGGTCATCATCGTCGGCTGGGTGGCGGCGACACCGTTCACGTACCGGCATCCGCGTGTGGTGCAGAAGGTGGGGTATGCGCTGATCGGTCCCGCGCAGCGGTTGTTCGAGCACATCGATTCGAAGCCGGGTCAGTACACGGAGAAAGATATCTCTCCCTATTTCTGGCATAACGGTAAGTTCCCGGAATCGGAGGAGTACAAGAAGCTCCAAGCTGGCACCTTCACGGATTACAAGCTGCAAATCGGTGGGCTCGTTGATAATCCGGTGGAGTTGGACCTTGAGCAATTACGGGCGCTGTCACACCACGAGCAAATCACGCAGCACTTTTGCATTCAGGGCTGGTCGGGTGTTGCGAAGTGGGGCGGCGTCTCAATGCAGACCATTCTTGACATCGCGAAGCCGAAGCCGGAAGCGAAGTGGGTGATTTTTTACTCCTTTGCGGTCGGTTCTGATGGTGGGATTTACTACGACGCTCAACCGATCGAGCAGATGAGTTACAAACTGACCATGCTGGCCTATGACATGAATGATGAAACGCTGTCGTTCGGTCACGGTGCTCCGCTGCGGTTGCGCAACGAGGTGCAGCTCGGTTTCAAGCTGGTCAAGTGGATTAAGGGCATCGAATTCGTCGAAGACTTCTCCGAGGTCGGCGGTGGTCTGGGTGGGTACGACAACGACCATGAGTTCTTCGGCTATCGGCAATCCATCTGACATCCCACGCACTGACCGACAGGTTGGAACAACTTACGATTGGAAGTCGGCTAGCCACAGGTCGGGGCCGAAGACTTCGTATTGGATGTCTTTTGCGGGTACGCCGCGGGCGATTAGCGCGCTGCGGACGGATTGCATGAAGACCAGCGGGCCGCACAGGTAGTATTCGGCGTCCGTGGGCAGTTCGATGGTGCTGACGTCCATGAATCCGGCGAGTTCGCCGTCGATAGTCTGCGTGGATTTCGTGGGTTCCACATACCAGGTGATCAGGGATGCGTCGGGAAATTTGCCAAGTCTGCCCTGATTTGGTTACGCAAGGCAAAGGTGTTTGCTGAGTTGCCAGCGTGGAGAAAAGCCACCTTTCGTTGGCTGCCGGTCATCACAAGGTGGGAGAGCATGCCCGCCATGGGCGTGACGCCGATTCCAGCGCTGGCGAGAACCACCGGCCGGCCGGTGAACTCCAGGACCACATCGCGGCCAAGAGCCCGAAAGCTGGACGGGTTAGCGTTACGGGAACAAGTCGCCGTGATGCTCACCGATCGGTTCAGCCCGGAATAGGTCGCGGGCCGACTGAAAGTCGAACATCCGGAGAATCCGGAGATGCAGGTGTCACACGAGACGATCCACCAGGCCCTCTACGTGCAGGGCCGCGGATCGTTGCGCTTGAAAGTTGCCACCGCGTTGCGGTCAGGGCGTGTCACACGGCGCCCGCAGCGGTCGGAGGGTCCGCGGCCGCAGAGGTTCCGGGAGATGGTGATGATCTCCGACCGGCCGCCGGAGATCGAGGACCGCGCCGTTCCCGGGCATTGGGAGGGCGACCTGATCATCGGCTCGACCTCGTCGAAGTCCGCGATCGGAACCCTTCTCGAACGGACTACGGGATACGTGATGCTGCTGCATTTGCCCGGGGATCACACCGCTCGCACCGTGGCCGACGCGATGATCGTGGCAATGAATACCCTCCCCGAACAGCTGCGCCGTTCGACCACCTGGGATCAGGGAGCGGAGATGTCTCGACACCAGGAAATCACGATGGCGACCGGGATGCCGATCTACTTTTGCGCTCCGCACTCGCCCTGGCAGCGTGGCAGCAACGAGAACACCAACGGGCTCTTGCGCGAGTACTTTCCAAAAGGCACAGACCTGTCCTTTCACGGGCCCGGGATCCTCGAGAACGTCGCTGCGGAACTCAACCGCCGGCCCCGCAAACGCCACGGCTACCGAACGCCCGCAGAGGTCCTCGCCACGCTAACCTCGAACCCAACCAATCAAACCGGTGTTGCAGACACCACTTGAATCCGCCCGATATGAGGCGCCTAGGTTAAGTGACACACTAGATCGCGCAGGAGTGGTTCACTCCTAAGTGAAAATATCCAGCGATCAGAGCGACCTTGGATGCGAACCGCTTCAAGACCGCCCGCTTAGTGTTCCGGCCTCATATCCTGCGGTGCATGGGATCTCCGTAACGCTCGGTCGTCTCGTTGTTGCACTGGTGTCCACTTGCACGGATCACGTGGA
Source organism: Cryobacterium sp. M96 (assembly GCF_002929845.1). GTDB lineage: Bacteria > Actinomycetota > Actinomycetes > Actinomycetales > Microbacteriaceae > Cryobacterium > Cryobacterium sandaracinum. The sequence continues at coordinate 27,663 of NZ_PJJS01000053.1, read as the reverse complement.
GGGTTACATCTGGTCCGGCCTGTGCCAGCACCTGGGCACGTCGACGGGCCCGCCGAGGTCGAGCTGGCCGTGGAGCAAGACGCCGGGGATTCCGGCGAGACGGTCATCATTACGCAGCAGTTGGTCTTCCTCGAGCCGGGCCCCGTACGTGAAGTAGTGCGTCACGATGCGGGCGAACTGTAGCTGGAATGTGGGTCGGTGAAGCGAGGGCTGGGTGCCGAGCCGTGTTCGAGCGAGACGGCGGCGTCTCCCCAGTCGCACCAGCGCTGCGCTGCGTATCACTGTGGCGTCGTCGCTGTGGTTGAGTAGGCGGTCGTAGGCGGCGACGCGGTCACCGTCGCGCTCGGAGGCGGGGACTCCCTCGTGGAAGCGCTGTCATTTCTCGGGCAGGTAGCGGCCGGTCTCGTGGCGGAGCCAGCGCACGTCGCTGCGCTGGGTCATGGTGACGGAGACCAGGACTAGGGTGCGCACGTGCTGCGGGTAGCACTCGGCATAGGTGAGGGCCAGTGTGCAGCCCCAGGATCCGCCCCAGAGTCACAGCTCGGAACGGTGGAGAACCGAGGGTGGCTTGTGGCCTATTCAAATACCCGACGCTAAGTGTTTGTGGCGTTCGGCAGCGATCGTTCGCACGACATGCCCAGAAGTGGAGGAGCGCGTGTCACTTACCGTGTAAGCACCAAGGTAATGAATGCGACTCTGAGCGATACGTCATCCCGAGGCACCCATCGAGTCCACCTCGCCAAATCGATCTCGGTCGTGCTTGCGGCACTGACCTAGGGTGGACGCATGGACGCTGACATCAACTTCTACTTCGACCCGGTCTGCCCCTTCGCCTGGATGACGAGCAAGTGGGTGCGGCAGGTGCAGGAGCAACGCGACTACACCGTGGACTGGCGGTTCATCTCGTTACGCCTGATCAATGCCCAGGTCGACTACGACACGCACTTCCCTTCCGAGTACGAAGCTGGACACACCGCCGGACTCAGGCTCCTGCGGGTAGCCGCCCGCGCGCGAGCGGAGCACGGCCGCGAGGCGATGGCGCCGCTATACGCCGCCTTCGGGACCCACATCTTCGACACCGCCCCCGGCCCGGACAACCATCGGACCGAGGGTGAGGTGCGTGAGCTCCGCGGGACGCGTGAGTTTGCGGAGCCGATCCTCGCCGAGGCGGGCCTACCGCCCGAGCTGGCGGAAGCTCTCGACGACGAGTCATGGGACATCGAGATCCAGCAGGAGACGGACGAGGCACTCTCGCTGACGGGAAAAGACGTGGGCACGCCCATCATCCACTTCGAGCCGCCCGCCGGTGCGGCCTTCTTCGGGCCGGTGATCAGCCGGCTGCCACACGAGGACTCGGCGGTCGAGTTGTGGGACCACGTGGTCGGGCTGGCCCGCTTCCCGGGTTTTGCCGAACTCAAGCGCAGCCTGCGCGAGCAGCCACAGCTGGCCGCGTTCGGAGTCGACGCGGACACGGTCGGAAAGCAAGAAGACTGGCACGGCGGCAGCCGGCGGCAGCAGAAATGACCCCCTCCATTAGGGTAAATGCATGAATGAGACGAGCACCCTCAGCCACCAGGAGTCCATCATCGTCGAGGCGTCGGCCGCGTTTCTCTATGACCTACTCTCCGACATCACCCGCACCGGAGAGTGGAGCCCGGTCTGTACGTCATGCTGGTGGGATGACGAGGCCGAGGCCGGTCGGGTCGGTGCCTGGTTCACCGGGCACAACGAGCTCCCACACCGGACCTGGCAGACCCGGTCCGAGGTGGTGACGGCAGAGCACGGACGTGAGTTCGCCTGGGTGGTGGGCGGCAGCTTCGTGCGCTGGGGCTTCAGCTTCACCGCCGCGGAGACCGGGACGATGCTCACCGAGTCCTGGGAGTTCCTGCCGGACGGGATCGCCATGTTCGAGGAGAAGTTCGGCGAAAAGGCGCACGCTCAGATCACCGACCGCACCCAGCAGGCCCTCGGTGGCATACCGAAAACCCTCGCAGCGATCAAGCGGATCGCCGAGGTCTCCATCGACGTAGGGGCGAAAGCCCAGTCTTGACCGGGCCGCTCTCGGAGCGCATCGTGTCGTTGTAGAGCTGCCAATGACCGCGACCGGATCGCTTGGCGTGGAACAGGTCGGAATCGGTGTCGCGCACCAGGCTGGCTATTGTCGAGTGTTCCGTAAACAATGCGATGCCAATCGTTACCGTGGGCAGAGTGTGGCGCCCATGGATGCTCAGTTCGGTGCCGACAGCAGCGGCGATGCGCGCGGTCAGGTACTGGTGTGGCTCGGCCGTCCCCATGCGGTCTTGCCTTCAACGCTCACGTTTCGTCCCTGGCAATCCTGCAACTCGGGACAGGAGCAGATGCCCCACCGGGCGGGCCGGCCCAGCGCACACTTCCGCTAGTCATTCGTGCTTCGATCCGTCACGGAGGATCGGTAGGTACTTCCACAAATCCCGCTGCGCCAGGTGGGCGCGTGCCCTGAGGCACGTCGTCCTGCGGTCATCCGCCGATGAGGGTTCGAAGGAGCGGCAGTCTTTGCGGGAATTGGAATCAGTGGCCGCATAGGTGACAGATTCGGTTCTTTTGTGTGAATGGCAGCGCTAGATGGCGGTGAATTCGCATCGCTTCATGGCATGGGTGAACGTTGCGCGCTACTGGTGAGCGTGGGTGATGACGTGGCAGACACCGCCCGCTTCGCAATCGCCTGGGTCGAGATGCTGGCTCGCGTCGATGATGTGTTGCAGCTCTGTTTCAAGGAGTACGAGTTCTTGTTGGCGGCGGTGCACATCCGCAAGTCTTTTCAAGAGGAGGTTGGAGACGTGTTCGCACGGCACCTCGCCAGCTTCTCTAACAGTGATGATGCCGCCAATTTCGGCCAATGTCAGACCAGCCGTCTGGGCAGACCGAATGAACCGCAGGCGCGATAGGGCCGCTTCGTTGTAGTGGCGGTAACCGTTCCCCCCACGTTCGGCGTGATCCAACAGGCTGCGCCGCTCATAAAACCGGATCGTCTGTGCGGTTACGCCGCTCGCGATGGCCAGGTCTCTAATCTGCATATTCCCATTTCACCACTTGACCTTGCACTGCGGTGCAACGTTTACGGTGAAGGCATGGATATTACGTTGCAGTACTTCGATGGGTGCCCGAACTGGAAAATCGCTGCTGAGCGGCTGGCGTTGATCGCGGCTGCATGCCCCGGCATCGTTGTGACCCGGCGGTTGGTCGAGAATCTGGAAGACGCAGAGACAATCGGTTTTCGGGGATCTCCGAGCATGCTGATGGACGGAACAGACCTTTTTCCCGACCTATCGGCGTCGGTCGGGCTGGCCTGCCGCATCTACAAGACCCCCACGGGACTAGCCGGCGCCCCAACACTGGAGCAACTGCGCGATGCGATCACTACAGCATGAGCGGCATAAGTAAGGAATACGACCTGTTCGTGATCGGTGCCGAAATGGCCGGCACCACAGCAGCCAACAGGTGCGCTGCACAGGGATGGCGCGACACTAACCTTCAGCGGGCGGCTTTCGCCATGCTGCACTTGCCGATGGCGCACCTTCCGGGTGGGACTTATCGCTCGCCGCTGGCGGATCGTGACTCGGCCCATTCCGGCTGGTCCGCTCCCCACTGGCTGCCGATCCACCTGTAGCGATTCGGACCGCCGCTAATGCTGATCGCGGGTGCGGCACAGGTGACGGTCCCTTCTAACGTTTCCGCGTTCACGGTTTGGATCTCATATGGGCCGGCTTCGGTCTGCGGGGAATGAGGCTGGGCGAGTAGCTCGTGAGCGACCCGGGCCAGTGAAATGTCGACGGTCCACCCGTGCCCGTCGAGGTGGCGACGTCGAAGTGCTGACATGATCCCGGCGGCAAGTAGGTACCCGGCGGAGTGATCCAGTGCTTGGGCCGGCAAAGCTCCTGGCCTGCCGGTGCCGTCTGCGTGAATCTGGGCGATGCCGCTGGCTGCTTGGACGATGCTGTCGAATCCTCGGCGCTCGGCCCAAGGTCCGCTTTGCCCCCACGCGCTCACCCGGCCGATAACGAGCCCTGGATGGCGGTTGTGGAGTTCGACCGGCGAGAGGCCGAATTGGTTGAGGCTGTTCGGTCTGTATCCCGAGACAACAACGTCGGCTTCCGTCAGTAGCTGTTCGAGGCGGTCTCGATCCGGTTTGTAGCCGAGATCAAGGAGCGCGGAACGCTTCCCTTGCCCGGTGTCGAGGTACTGCCAGGGGAGTTCCGGCATGCCAGGATTGTCGATGCGAAGGACATCTGCCCCGAAGAACGCGAGGCTGCGAGTGGCCACCGGCCCGGCTATGACGCGGGTCAAGTCGAGCACCCGAACGCCCTCCAGGGGCGCGTGTCTGTCGGCCGACCCCAGGCTATGGAGGCCCGAGTCTCCTGCCTGCTGCACCAGGCTGATGAAGGGAGCTGCTTTCAGGGATTGGGCTTGAGGATGTCCTCTCCAACTGCTCGGGCTGCGAACCGCGCTGATCACCGCACCAGAATCTGATGCTTCATCCTCCAGATCGAGGGCGCTGCGGCGCGAAATTGCGCGAGCGACAGCCTCGGTGGTGGCGGAGCCATCCAATCTCAGTAGTGAGCGCAAAGCCGCTTCGTGATGGGGATAGTTGGCGTGAGTGCGAACCCAACCGTCGCTCGAGGCGAAGAATCCGGACAGGGGCGCCCACGCTGGCGCGGGGTCCCCGTTCCACCGAAATAGTTGGTCACTCCGGAAGGCGCCGGCGACCAGTTGCGGCGCAGAGCCCACCCGCGGAACTTCATCCGCCTTCGGATCCCGCACTTCCGAACGGACAAGGTGCAGTAACGAGGCCATCAGCTTGGTCGCTGCGATGCTGTCCGCGGCAAGATCCCCGACAGGCAAAGGCGACGAAAGCGGCACCGGCCCGGACAAACGAACACGATCGGCTAGCTCCGGAAGTTCCGCGGAATCGGAGAGAAACGTGCTGAGGAAGGTGCCCATCGGTTGCCTCCCACGCCCTCGACCGTGCACACGTGGGCGTGAAACCAGGCGACCATCGGTGATTCCCACTTTATCCCCATGTCACGGAGTGCAATTGATGTCATGAGGGGCCGAGCAATCACGGGACGGAATCAAAACGGGGGGAGAGCCGGCGATAGGCCAGCCAAGGAACCCCTTCCGCAAAGGGAAATGAAGGTCGAGGTCTATCGAACCTGGCGTGTGAGTCGAAGGCCGAATGGGTGTGGCCCGGCTAAATACCAAACGAGCGCGCCGAGTAGAGGCGCGAATACGACGGCGATCATCCAGAGGACTTTCTCCACCTCGGACTGGTCGCGGGTTCGCGCAAGGCGGTTTACGCGGTCACTCGTTCCGGCCGGCCTGCTCCACGGGCAAGGTACGTTTGATGGGCGGAGTCAATTAGTTGCTAGTTTGATCCGCACCTGAGAAAGAGACCCCATTTATGCGCTCTCGCGCCCATACAACATCCTGGCTGCGCGCCGCAGCTGCCATTATCGCCACCGTCGCTGTGGTTACGGGGTGCAGTGCCACCGCCCAGAACACCGCGGCCGACTCCACTACCCTGACCTACGCCATCAACGGTGGCACGCTCAGCGGCGGCAAGATGGACATTCACTCATCGGCCTTCCAAGCCACCGCCCTCGTGATGCGCAATTCCTTCGATTCGCTCGTCTATCAGAAGGCCGACGGCTCCTTCGTGCCGTGGCTCGCCACGTCGTGGCAGATCTCCGACGACGGCCTGCAGTACACCTTCGACCTGCGCGATGACGTCACCTTCCACGATGGCGAGCCTTTCAACGCCGAGGCCGTCAAGGCCAACTTCGAGCACGTGGTCGCTCCCGAAACGGCGTCAGCGGATGCCGCCAGCCTCATCGGGTACGCCGAAACCGGTGGCTTCTACGCGGGCACCGAGGTCGTTGACGAGTACACCGTGCGGGTCGACTTCAGCCAGCCCTACGCCCCGTTCTTGCAGGCCGTGAGCACCGCCAAGCTCGGCTTCTACTCGCCCGCGGCGCTGCGTGAGAACGCAGCCCAGCTGCCCGCCGGCGGCCCCGGCATCTCGGTGGGCACCGGCCCGTACGTGTTGAGCGAGTACACGCCAGACCAGAGCATCGTCTTCACCGCGAACGAAAACTATAACTGGGCACCGGATGGCAGCACCCACCGGGGCGCGCCGGCCATCGACACGCTCGAGTTCCGCATCCTGCCCGAATCGTCGGTTCGCACCGGCGCACTCACGAGCGGTGAAGCACAGATCGCCAGCGACATCACCCCGAACGCCGTGGGACAGATCGGTGACGAGTTCACTATCGAAAACGTGACCATGCCGGGCCTGCCGTACACCCTGTTCCTCAACGAGGCGCACGGCGTCTTCGCCGACGAGAATGTGCGCCGCGCCTTCGCCCTCGGAGTCGACATCGGTCCGGCCGTGGAGAGCATCTACCAGGGGCAGGCGGAACGCGCGTGGAGTATCCTCTCCCCGGCCACCCCGAACTCCTACGATCCGAGCCTCGAAGACAGCTGGGCCTTCGACCCCGATCAGGCTAATGCCCTGCTCAACGCGGCCGGCTGGACCGAGCGCGACTCCGAGGGCTACCGCATGAAAGACGGAGCCCGACTCAGCGCGCAGTGGCTCGCCTATAACCCTGTCTCCGATGCCAACGCGAGCTTCGGAGACGTCGTGCAGTCGGACCTGCGCGAAATCGGCTTTGAAATTGTGCGCGACAACCGTGAAATCGCCCAGTACTACGAAGCATTCGACCAGCGTAATTACGACCTATCAGACTGGAGTTTTCCCAGTGTCGACGCCGACGTGTTGCGCGCCCACCTGCACAGCGGCGGCTACAAGAACGGCTCATCCACCGCCGATCCGGTCGTTGACACGCTTCTCGACAACGCCATCGCCACGAGCGACCCGGCCGAACGCGAGTCCCTCTACCAGCAGCTACAGCAGTGGAACGCTACCCACGTCGCCATGGTTCCGATCACCGTGCCCACCGCGATCACCGCATACAGCAAGACCATCGAGAACCTGAGCTTCGACCTGTACGGGCAGCCGCTCTTTTACGAGGCGTCCCTCACGACCGCTCCGTGATCGAACGCCACGGGCACGCACGCGGCGCTGGCCGACCGGGCGCTCGCCTGCTCGGTCGGCTCGGCGGCATGGTGCTTGTGGTGTGGGGCGCCGCCACGCTGGGATTCTTCGCATTGCGGCTGATCCCGGGCGACCCGGTGAACGTGCTCATCGGGCTCGGCAACGTCTCGACACAGGTACGCGACCAGATCCGCGAAGACTGGGGCCTCGCCGACCCGCTTCTCGTGCAATACCTCGGCTACCTCGGCCGCCTCGTGCAGGGCGACCTCGGAACGTCGTACCGCAGGCAGCAACCCGTCGCCGACGTGATCGGCCAGCAACTCGTGCCCACCGTGCAGCTGATGGCCCTCGCCGTTGTGTTCGCGCTCCTGCTCGCGCTCGGGTCGGCATTGATCGGGCGCGGCCGGCGCACAGCACCGCTGGCCGGCCTGCTCGAACTCGTTGCCGTGTCGTCGCCCACGTTTTGGATCGGTCTCGTGCTGATTAGCGTCTTCGGCTTCGGGCTTGGCTGGTTTCCGGTCGTCGCCACGGTGGGGTTCGGCGCTCTCCTCCTGCCAGCAGCGACCCTCGCCATCCCGGTGGCCGGCATCATCAGCCAGGTGCTGCGGCAGGGCCTCGATGACGCAGCAGCGCTGCCCTTCGTCGACACCGTGCGTGCCCGTGGTGCCAGCCACACCCGGCTCGTCGTGCGCCACACCCTGCGCCACGCCGCCGCCAGCAGCATCACGCTCACTGGGTATATGGTCGGCTCGCTGCTCGGCGGGTCGGTGCTGGTCGAGACCGTCTTTGCCCGCCCAGGGCTTGGCCGCGTAGCCCTCAACGCCATCGTTGACCGGGACGTACCCGTGGTGCTCGGCATTATCGTGCTCGCCGCGGTGGCCTTCTCCGTGATCAACCTGCTCGTCGACCTTGTCGCCGACCGCATCGACCCGCGCCTGGAGACTAAGCAGGCCTACGCATGAGCGTCCTCGTCGCCGTCCGGTCACGTCGAGTCAAGCGGATGCCCGCCCCGGCACTCTGGGCCGCCGCCGGGTTCCTCGTGCTCCTCGTGGTGTCGGCCCTTCTGCCCGGGGTGTTCACCGCCGCTGACCCCCTGCGCACCGACATCGGTGAGGCGCTGCTGGCGCCCGGCCCCGGGCATCCGTTTGGAACGGACCAGACTGGCCGCGACGTGTTCGCACGGGTGATCTACGGTTCGCGGTACTCGCTCGCCATTGGCTTCGGTGCCACGCTGATCGCTCTGGTCGTGGGGCTCGTGATCGGCTCATTCGCTGGGCTTATGCGCAGCCTCGGCGACGGTGTGCTGAGCCGCGCCATCGAGATCGTGATGGCCTTCCCGGAGTTTCTGCTGGCCCTGATCGTGATCGCAATCATCGGCCCGGGGGAGGCGAGCCTGCTCGTGGCCGTGGCCCTCGCGGTGATCCCCTCATACGCGCGCGTCGCCCGGGTGCAAACCCTCGTGGTCAAGCGCGCCGGCTACGTGGAGGCCGCGCGCACGCTTGGTGTGTCGCCCGCGGTGACCGTGCTGCGCCACGTGCTACCCAACACCCTCGGCCCGCTGCTGGTCATGGCCACCATGGGAGTCGGCACCGCCATCACTGCCGCAGCCGGCCTGAGCTTCCTCGGCCTCGGGCCGAAGCCGCCAACGCCGGAGTGGGGACTCATCCTCTCGGAAGGCCGCAATTTTCTCGCCAGCGCCTGGTGGATCGCCGTGTTCCCCGGGCTCGTGATCACCGCCACCGTGGTGTCGACAAGCATTCTAGGCCGACACCTGCAGGCCCGAAGCGCGCGGCGGCAGCGATGAGCGTCATCACGGTGCGCAACCTGCGCGTGGTTCTGCCGGGCTCGGCGACCGCCGTGGTCGACGGCGTCTCGTTCAGCATTGCCGCCGGGCAATGCCTCGGCATAGTGGGGGAGTCCGGTGCCGGTAAGACGGTGACCGGCCGCAGCCTGATCGGACTCACCCCGGAGGGCGCACGGGTCACCGCCGAGGAACTGACCGTGGCCGGAGTTGACGCTCGAGACCTGACCGAGCCGGCTTGGCGACGCCTGCGCGGTGCCCGCGTTGGCCTCGTGAGCCAGGACGCCCTCGTCTCCCTTGACCCGCTGCGCCGGGTGGGCGCCGAGGTGGCCGAACCCCTCGAGGTGCACGAACCCACACTCGGCCGCGCCGACCGTGCCGGCCGGGTGCTGCAGCTGCTCGATCAGGTGGCCATACCAGAGCCCGCCATGCGCGTGCGTCACTACCCGCACGAACTTTCTGGTGGCCTGCGCCAGCGCGCACTCATCGCCTCGGCCCTCGCGGCTTCGCCGGCCGTGCTGATCGCTGACGAACCCACTACAGCCCTCGACGTGACCGTTCAGGCCCAGATTGTGGTCCTGCTGCGCCAGCTGAAGGAGTCGGGCCTCGCGCTGCTGCTGATCAGCCACGACCTTACGATTATCCGCCAGCTCGCCGACGACATCGCCGTGATGAAAGACGGGCGGTTCGTCGAGTTGCAGCCTGCGGCCGACCTGTTCGCCGCGCCGCAGCATCCGTATACTCGCGAGCTTCTGGCGGCGGCGTCGCAGAGCCGACCGCCGGCCCCGCCGAACACCGGCCCCGTGGTGCTCGCCGCGCGGGACCTCGCCAAGACCTACGGCCAGGCGGCCGCGCAGCTACACGCTGTGAACGGGGTCTCGTTCGAGCTGCGTGCTGGCCACACCGTGGGCATCGTGGGCGAGTCGGGGTCGGGCAAGAGCACGGTGGCACGGATGCTGCTGGGCACGGAAACCCCGGACCGCGGCGATGTTCTGATGCACGGTGAGCCCTGGAGCCGAGTGCCGGAATCGACGCGGCGGGCCCGACGCGGCGGCATCCAGATCATCCACCAGGACTCCCTGAGTGCCTTCGACCCGCGGGCGACAGTACTGCAGATCCTGTCGGAGGCAATCGCTCTGGATGGCACCCGGCTCGGGCGGCGTCGACGGCGCGAACGCCGGGCGCGGGCGATCGAGCTACTCGAGCTGGTGGCACTGAACGATTCCCTGCTGGGGCGGCGGGCGCACCAGCTCTCCGGCGGGCAGCGCCAGCGCGTGGCGATCGCCAGGGCGCTGGCCCGGCAGCCGAGTATCTTGGTCTGCGACGAGCCGGTGTCGGCGCTGGACGCGTCTATTCAGGCCCAGGTGCTCAAGCTGCTGGCATCCTTGCAGGAGACGACGGGGCTGGCGATGGTGTTCATCTCGCACGACCTCGCAGTGGTACGCGCGCTCAGCCACGACATCCTCGTGATGAAGGATGGCGTTGTCGTGGAGCAGGGACCGGCTGCGGCGCTATTTCTTGCGCCGCAGCATCCGTTCACCCGAGAACTGCTCGCCGCGCACGCCACGGCTTAGTCGGATCAGCCAACGGCCGGGTCGAATCCATGAACACCAAGATCCGACTCATCACCCGCATCGCTTTCGGCTTCACATCCCCGACGCCTGATCGCCCTCACCATGCTCAGCCTCGGCGGCCATAAACCGGTACTCCCGAGCAGGGTTTAACCCACGGTTACGACAGGACAGCCTTCACGACGACCAGTTAATTGTGATCATCCTCCGCCTCGGACATCGTCGGGAGATAGACAAATCCCGATAAGTGAACGCCCATCGGCGCACACGAAAGGAACAACATGACGGCTCTGGCCGCGCTGAGCTACGCGAGGACCTTTGAGCCCTTCGTTCGGTTGCACCGCCAGCAGAGCGTCTGGAGGTTTTCGGGCGTGCTGAGACCGCCTTTGGACACCGGCATGATGTGGTCGACCTCGAGCAAAAGGTGCGGCTTGGCAGCCACCGAGACGCTGCATTGCAAGCAGGCGTAGCGGTCGCGCTGCTTGATCTCGCCTCGGAGTCGCACCGTCATCAGCGTGCGCTGCCCAGCGGCCGACTTCGTCCAGCGGATCTTCTGGACGAGCGTCGCGGACAGTGCATCAAGGGTGGGAGTGTCGAGTGCGATGGTCGATGCCTGACCGCTGTTGCCTCCTGCGGAGGTGTACTGGAATTTGTAAACCGGGTACGGCACCTCGATGGGCGACAGGTGGGCACCGATCTGGTTCCAGAACTCGTCGGCGTGACGCTTGAGGATGAACTTCGGCGGATTGATTCTCGCGGTGATCTCTGCCTCGCGACCCTTGACGTTGGAGACCGCCTCCTCCAGCCGCGAGATGTCCTCGGCGACACGCTGAACGTCAGCCAGGGTCTCCTGGTCGGCCTTGATGGAGAAGTACTTCATGACGTACTTGATCGGCTCGACGCTGGCATTGCGGACGACCTGGAGAGATGTGTTGTGCACTTGCGGCGCGTAGTCGGAGACGTTGCGGTCGCGCCGATTGTTCCACGCCGAGTTGTTCTCAAACATGGCCAGGTGCGCATACTGACCCGCTGAGGACGCTCCCAGCTCAAATGAGCCCTGTGAGCGGATCTCGGCCACGTAGTTCACGACCTCGTTGTGCTCGGCGACAACGACGGCGATCTCGGATCGCAATGTTTGGAACTGGTCGGAACTGAAATAGCGATCCTTGCGGACCTTCCAGATGATCGGGCTGGCGATCAGAACCAGTGCAAGCGCGGCCAAGGCGGCAACTCCGCTTCCGGTGGTTCCGCCAAGGACGAGGGGCGCCGCAATGAGCAGCATGATTTAAAGCGGTTTGGGCATGATGCCATCTTTCCGTGATGTGACGTAGACAAGCTCATTCTGGCGGGCACTTCTGACACAAATGTCTCTTATCCAGCAAAAACGGGTCAACACCTCCAGTGGAAGCGAGGCAGAGGGCAGAGGAAACTCATGCGGGCTGGCGGCTGCGGATTAAATGACGATGCACGGCCAGGGATGCTCGAACGGCCGCTTTTCGGCGCTGCGAATTGTCCTGCTCGTGCGATGGAGTGATGAGTGCCGAGTGGGTGCGCGCGGTTATGTTCGGAGCGGCGGGTCGAGTTCTGCGCCGTCTGCGGCGCCGGGTAGCACCTTGAGTGGCCAGTTGGCCTTGTAGTTGGAGTGGACATCGCGGTCCCGACGTCGAGTCGTTGAACATACCGGCCCCATGCCCGTTGGGCAGTCGGGTTGCCTTGCGTTGCCTGCGTGGCACGGTCGGCAAGGAACTTAGACCGACCACTAATGCGTTGCCACTCGCGTTCACGGAGCTCTCCCGCCCGTGAACAGATACGCAATCATGGGTACGCTCGAGCCCGGTGCTACTGGCAGCATCGACTGGGATGATTACGGCAGCTTCCCGATCGAAATCACCGAGGTGGTGCCCGACGGCTCGTTCGGCTTCCGTTGGTCGGGAATCCCCGCAGAAGAGCTCGACGAGTACTCGACGCACGTGCGCTTTACCATCGCCGATGCTGGTACCGGGACGGATGTCACGGTGATCGAATCGGGCTTCGACACACTCCCCGGCGGCACCCGCTACCGTCGCGAACGTTTTGAGCAGAACCGAGAGGGCTGGGACGTCGTACTCGACGAGCTCGCGATTTTACTCGAGGGTGTCACCCAGTAGTTCACGATTACGGGGGAGTCGCTCGACGAGTTGGCCACGTTGCTCGGCCGGTAGAGGATTATTTGACAGAGCGCAGAGGATGTACGCGAAAGTACCAAAAAATTGCCCACTGATTCAGTGGCCTGTGAGTTATAGGAACAGCCCGCCACAGGGTCGTGCTCAGAACTGGTTGATTCTGGTCTTAGAACAGGTCTTAAAACGAATGGCCTCCGAGATTTCGGAGGCCATTCGTCGTTACCGGGGTGGATTGTCCTCGTGGGGAGGCGTTTCCTGACGAGGATCCCCTGGAGGCAACGAGGGCCCCGGTCAAGTCACGTGAACGCCGACTGAAGCAACCTGCTTCGGCGTCGACTTGGTTCAGGCGCGCGCTACCGTGCGTGAGTGCGGGCGAAGGCGGATGCCGCGGCGACCTGCTCCGGCCCCGGCCGCACCCCGGTGTAGCGCTCGAACTGCTCCGCTGCCTGCAGAGCGATGACCTCGGCCCCCGTGATCACGGTCTTACCTGCCGCGCGCGCGGCCAGGATGAGCGGAGTCTCCGCGGGCAACGCCACCACGTCGAACACGCAGGTCGCGTCGGCGATCACCTCGGCGGAATAGGACAGGTCGTTCGCCTCGGCACCGCCGGTCATGCCGATCGGGGTGACGTTCACGAGCAGAGGTGCGGTGAGACCGGTCGGCTCGGCCGCCCAGCGGTAGCCGAGCTCGGTGGCGAGAGTCCGGCCTCGGGCCTCGTTCCGGGCGATCAAGGTGCCATGCTCGAACCCGGAATCGCGGAAGGCCGCGGCGACGGCCTTCGCCATTCCGCCGCTGCCGCGGAGCAGGAACGGAGTGGTCGGGTCGAGGGCGCGCGCGCGGATCAGATCGGCGGCGGCGATGTAATCCGTGTTCGAGGCCCGCAGGCAACCGTTGTCGTTGACGATCGTATTGATCGACGCGATGGCGCTCGCCGAGTCATCCAACTCGTCGACCAGGGCGATGACATCTTCTTTGAAGGGCATCGACACGGAGCAGCCACGGATGCCCAACGCACGCACGCCGCCGATCGCGGCGGCAAGATTCGTCGTGGTGAACGCCTTGTAGATGAAATCGAGCCCCAGCTCGGCGTACAGGTAATTGTGGAAACGCGTGCCGAAATTGCTGGGCCGGGCGGCCAGGGAGATGCACAGGCGGGTGTCTTTGTTGAGCAGGGGCTGCAGTGTCATGCGGTCAAGTTTAGGAGCGGAATCGCCAGCGGATGCCCGGGCGGAAGGAGCGGGACCCAGTCAGCCGGCGGTGGACTCCCGCACGATCAGCTCCGGTTGGAACTCGATCTGCTCGTGCACGAAATCGTCGCCGCCGGTGGCTTCGCGCAGCAGCAGGTCGACGGCCGTGTGGCCGATCAGGGCGCTCGGCTGGTGGATCGAGGAGAGCGGCACGATGGCTGCCGCCGCGAAAGCGATGTCGTCGTAGCCGATGAGCGCCACGTCTTCGGGGACCCGCACATCGCCCAGCATGCTCAGGGCCTGCAGCACGCCGATGGCGAGCAGGTCGTTCGCCGCGAACACGGCGTCCGGCCGGTCGACCGGGTCGCGGGCGCGCAACTGCTCGCCCACGAAACGCCCCTGCAGCACCGAGAGGGACTCCGTGCTGATCACCTCGAGCGACACGTTCGGATGCTCCCGCACGGCCTGCCGCGCGCCCTCCAGCCGGTCGGCAACCTGACGGATGCTCTGCAGCCCACCCACGAACGCGATCCGGGTGCGCCCAATCGAGGCCAGGTGCTCCGCGGCGAGGTGCCCGCCGGCCACGTCGTCGACGGCCACGGAGGAGAAGCTGTGGACGGCCGTCTGCCGGTCGACGGGAACGGTGGGGGTGCCGCGGGCGCGCAGCCGCATGAGCCGGTCCCCGACCTCGCCGAGCGGGGAGATCAAGACGCCGTGCACACGCTGCTCTTCGAACAGGTCGAGGTAGGCACTCTCTCGGTCGATGTTCTCGTCGCTGTTGCCGAGGAGCAGGGTGAGACCCTCTTCGGCGGCCCGGTCCTCGGCGCCGCACGCGACATCCGTGAAGAACGGGTTGGCGACGTCGAGCACGACGAGCCCGATGCTGCGGCTGCGGCCGGCCCGCAGTCGCCGGGCAGCGTCGTTGCGCACGAAGCCGAGGGCGGAGATTGCCGTCTGCACCCGCTCCACGGTTGCCGGGGAAACCTTGCCCGGCCGGTTGAGCACATTGGAGACGGTGCCGACCGACACCCCGGCGCGAGCCGCGACTTCGCGCACACTCACCGTTGCCATCGTCACCCTTTCGCCTTGCGCTTTGCTGCCTCTAGGTGAAGTGTGAATCACCGCGCCGCAGATTGAAACGACTCAATACACGAGACCTATTCGAAGTCTCGGTTGAATCTCATTTGGGGGATCGCACTTTTTCTGCTGTCGACGGACGCCCCAACCAATCCGTATATTCGCTGAATACACGTTCTCTGAAACGATTCACCCTTGTCGGTGCCGTTGAGCCATTCGGACCGGTCGTCGCCCTCGCAGACGGGAACATCGAAATCCTCCCCGGTGAGATCCATGCCCTGGTCGGCGAGAATGGGTCCGGCAAGTCCACCCTCGTGAAAATCCTGGCCGGGCTCTACCGCCTCGACGCCGGCGAGTTCCAGGTCGACGGGCAGCCGGTGTCGTTCCGCACCGTGGCCGACAGCAAGGCCCCCGGCATCTCCGCGATCTATCAGGAACCCACCCTGTTCCCCGACCTCACAGTGGCCGAGAACATTTTCATTGGGCGCCAGCCGAAAGGCCGGCTGGGCCTGATCAGCCGGGCCTCCGTGCGCACGGCCACCGCGACCTGTTCGACCAGCTCGGCGTGCGCATCGATCCCAACCGAGCGGTCGAGGGACTGTCGATCGCCGACCAGCGGATCATCGAGATCGCCAAGGCCATCTCCCAGGGCGCCACGGTGCTCGTCATGGATGAGCCGACCGCCGCGCTCTCGGACATCGAGGTGGAGCGCCTGTTCCAGGTTGCCCGCAACCTGCGGGCCCAGGGCGCGAGCATCCTCTTCATCTCGCACCGCTTCGACGAGGTGTTCGCCGTCTGCGACCGCATCACCGTGATGCGGGAGGTCGCCCCGGTGGGCGACACCGTGCTCTCCGTGAAGGGGCTCGGCCGCGCCGGCCTCTTCGCAGACGTGACCTTCGCCGTGGACGACCCCCGTTTTCTGGCACCCGGGGACATGCCGGCGCGCATCCGTTCCTACTGCGCCGAGCACGGCTTGCCGGTGCCGGGCACCCCGGTCGAACTCATGCGCAGCATCGTCGAGAGCCTGGCGGCTGCCTATGCCGAGACCCTCCGGGTCGCGAGCGAGCTGTCGGGAAGGAGCATCCGCGCGGTGCATATCGTCGGCGGTGGGTCGCAGAACGACCTTCTCTGCCAGCTCACCGCGAACCGAACGGGGCTGACCGTGCTGGCCGGCCCCGTCGAGGCCACCGCGATCGAAAACGTGCTCGTGCAGGCCCGTGCCCAAGGTCTTGTGACCGGAAGCCTCGACAGCCTGCGCGCCCTGGTCGCCCAGGCCTCCGCCCCACGGCGCTACCGGCCCACGGCCTGACGTGCGCCGGTGCTACCTGCCTCGGGGCGGAGCCGCCCCGACTGCCTGCCGTGCGCCCCCAACCAATTCGACGGAGATTCTGCCAAAATCCGGCCATTCCCACCGAGAACGGGCGGTCTAGAGCAAAATCTCCGTCGAATTCGTTCGGCGTCGGGCTGGACTGTCGCCCTCGGTCCGCGGTCGAGAAGGGGCCAGGGTGGATGGCGCACAGGGGCGCCTACGTCCCGGTGGGGTCCGGGCGGTGATGCGTGATCAGGATCGGGTCGATCGCGCGAGGCGGCCGCTCAGGCCCAGAGGCCGATGCTGACCTGGAGGCGCGCGTGGCTGCCGAGCACCGCCTGCCCCATCGGGACGATGGGAACCGGCAGCTGCCATTGCCCGTCGCTGGACTTGCCCGGTGCCCAGTCGAGCTGGTTGGGCAGCTCTGCTTGTTCGGCGATTCGAACGGCGAGGGTGCTGTTCCACTCCCAGATCACGCTTCTGGCCGCGCCCTTGTCGTTCACCTCGACGTCGACGATGAGCGTGTCCTGCCAGTCCGCGATCTGCTCGAGGTGTCCCCCGAAACCGAGGGTGCCGCCCGTCTCCTTGAGTGAGATGATCTTGAGGTTGAGGTTGAGGTCGAGGGCGTAGCGGCACTTACGCACGTTCTTCGGCTGCAGGAAGATTGTCATCGACGGGACCGGTGACAGGGGCCCGGCGATGCCCTTCTCCGTGGCGTTCAGATCGATCGGGCAATAATGATCGGCCGTCTGCTCATGAATAAGCGCAGGCACGCCACGGATGGCCAGCCTCGCCTCGCCCTGCCAGATGCGGTCGTTGCGATCGAGCTCCACCCCGTGCGGGGCGACCTCCACCCGCAACCCGCCGAACAGGAAGCGGGAAAGGTTCTGGTACGTTTCCTCGGAGTTGACCAAGCCGTATCGACCCGAGTGGGAGCGATGGATGTAGGCCCGCGCGCCCCCGTAAACGTAAGCGTTGCGGATCGCGACGAGACCATCGCTCTGCACGCCCATGACCGCGGATGACAGCCCGGCGGCCACGGAATAGTCGCGTGAATTCGTGCCGACGATGCTGAGGATGCGGGAGGGAGGGAAGGAGCCCACCATGCCCGGGGGTCCCACCGGCCCGTTTTCGGGTCGGTTTCCCGGGCAGGGTCGTGGGTGGCCGACAGCATGTACTCCTGCATGTGCCGGGGGAGAAGATATCGCTGCCCAGCGGCCCGAACCGGTCCATGAGCCAGCCCCCGATCGGCCCGCCGAGCTCGGGGGAGATTCCTCCATGCGGGGTCCCGATCGTGCAGAGTTTCGACACCGCTTCGGCGGGGTCGGCCAGTTCGCGCTGCAGGACGGTGCGGCAGATCAGCCCGCCCATGGAGTGCGCCACGAGGTAGACGGGTGGTCCGCCGCGAGTCTTGGCATGCACCAGATCGATGAAATCGACGAGACCCCTGGCCGCGCGGCCGATGTCGTACGATTGCGGCTCGACCCCGAATGTGCCCATGCGGCGTCGTGGAACTGGTGGATCCAAACGGAGTCCGGTTCCAGCGTTCCGGGATAGGCATTGATCAGGACGTTCTGCTGTCAGAAAAGCCTCGCACACAAATGACGGGGTAGCGCTCGCTCATCGCGTCTTCATTCGCGCGTCACGTGTCACGACAGGAGATCTTGGTGGCACGATTGGAGGCGTTCGACAAGCGGATGACGGTCCTGAACCGATTTCCGCGCTTACCCCACGCCGAAACCCGTCGATAAAGAGTTGAGAGGTGCAAGACGATGGACACAGAGCCGCGCGAAACCGCAAACACGACTATCAGCCTACTCCTGCGCCACGTGCGTGAGCGCGGTGGGGAGGGAGCCGTCATCGAGGTGCTCGCCCGGGCGGGCGTACAGCAGGATGCAAAGACTCTCCAGAACACGTCCGCGTGGGTCAGCTACGCCACCCGAATCCGGCTGTTCGAGGCCGCAACCGCGGTGCTCGGTGACCCGAACACCATGTTCACCGTGGGTACCGGTGCGGTCCGCGGTGACGTCCAGCCCGTGCTGGTGCAGCTCCTGAGTGTGTTCGCCTCACCTGGAGCAATTTTTCGTCAGCTGCCACGCATGGTGCCGAAGTTCACCACAACGTCGACGATGGATGCAGTCCGGGTCGGACAGACCAGCGCGACCGTGCGCTACCGCCTCCACGACGGCTATCGTCCGTCCCGACTCGACTGCCAATACGCCCAGGGACTGTTTTCGTCCGTGCCGGCCATTTTCGGACTCGCCCTTGCCCACATCAGCCACCCGCAGTGCCAATCGGACGGCTACCCGGCGTGCGAATACGTGCTGACCTGGTCAACGCGGGTGCGTTGGTGGTCCTGGCGCACGCGGAGTCGCTGGGTCGACGCATCCCTCGGCGTACTGCGCGACAAGGTGCGGGAGGTGCAACTGGCCGCGGCTGACCTCGTTAGCAGCGACGATGTCGACGAGGTGCTCGCCCGAATCGTCGATCGCGCCGCCTCCGCCGTGCTCGCGCCGTCATACCTCCTCATCGTCGAACCTGCCGGGGGCGGCGCGCCGCTGGTCCGCCACCGAGGGCTTGGCGACGAACGTGGCGCCGATCTCGTGGCACGGATGCTGCGCGGAGAGCAACTGGGCGAGCGCGCGCTGGTCGTTGACATCGCCTCCAATCGCAGGATCCACGGGCATCTGGCCGCCGTGTTCACGGAGGGACACACCGCGATGCTAGGAGATCGGGCCCTGCTCGAGGCCTACGCCGGACACGCGGCCGCAGCCCTGGACCTGTTCACGGCTCTCGAGGAATCCCGCCGGGAGGGAGTTCGCACGACCGCACTGCTCAACCTCGCCCACCAACTGGCGATCAGCGACAGCGTCGAGGCGATCGCGGAAGTCATCGCGTCGGCACTGGCGGCGATCGTCGGCAGTGACGCGGCATCCGTTCTCCTCTGGGACGCCGACCTTGGTGAGCTTCGCCCTGCCTCAGCCGTCGGTTTCGAGCCTGCCGATCGCGAATTCTTCATGCGTACGACGCTGACTGTGGAGCAGACGCCGGAGCTTCTCGGCGTTCTCAGACGGCAGGAACGCGTTCTGATCACGGCTGACGACGCCAGCCCGGCCCTGGCGGAGCTGCTCCGTGCCATCGGTTCACACAACGTGGTCGCCGTCCCCCTTCTCGCCGGGGATATGTTGATGGGCGTCGCAACGGCCTGCTGGGTTGCCCCCGTCGCGGCCGAGGTCCTGGCGGAGGCCATCACCCTGATCGAAGGTGTCAGCCACCAGGGAGAAACGGCCATGCAAAGGGCCCGGCTGCTCGAGACAGTGAGGCACCAATCCCAGCACGATGCCTTGACAGGCTTGCCCAACCGAGCGCTGTTCGCGCTGCTGCTCGACACCGCCCTGGCAGAGTGCCAGCCTCACAGCCGAACGGCGGTGCTGTTCTGCGACCTCGACAACTTCAAACGCGTCAATGACCGGCTGGGCCATCGCGCCGGGGACGAGCTGCTGCGGCAGGTCGCGGCTCGCCTGCGCGCCGAGGTTCGAACCAATGACACTATCGGCCGCCTCGGCGGCGACGAGTTCGCGGTGCTTGTCACCGATCTCGACGGCGAAGATTCGGCCATCGAGCTGGCCCACCGAGTAGTCGGCTGCCTGAATCCCCCTTTCCACCTGGCCGGCCAGCACGTGCGCATCTCCGCCAGTGTGGGTGTTGCCTCGCACAGTGGACAGGGGGGTCGCGGCGAGCAGCTCCTCGACGCGGCCGACGCCGGGATGTACGACGCAAAGAGAACGGGACGGAATCAGATCGCCGTCGCCCGCACCGAGGTGCCGGGCAGTGCATCATCGAACCCGGAATCACCGGGGGACACCGACACGTCACTGCTGGTCGAGCTGGCCCGTGCCGTCGAGGCGAACGAGATGAGGCTCTACTACCAACCTGTCGTGGACATCTCCCGTTTCGGCGAGGAGACGGTGGTGGGTGCGGAAGCCCTCATCCGCTGGGCGCACCCGCGACTGGGCGTTTTGGCCCCGGGCGCCTTCTTGCCGCTGGCGCAGGAACGCGGCCTCATCACCGAGATGGATCTGTGGGTGATCGCGACCGCGTGCCGGGACGTGGTCGAGTGGCCGCAGTTAGGCGCTCGGCCTCTAGGCGTCGCGGTCAACCTCGACGCCGCCACCCTTCTGGACTGCCGACTCGTGTCGACGGTTCGCACGGCTCTCAACCGCAACGACCTCGCACCGGAGCGACTGACCCTCGAGGTGGTGGAGAGCAGGTCACTGGTCGACCTCCCCGGCATCGTCGAGCGCCTCGTGGAACTGCGCCGCCTGGGCATCCGCATTTCCCTTGACGATTTCGGCACCGGCTTCTCGACCCTGGCCTGGCTCAACACCCTTCCCGTCGACCAGATCAAGATCGACCGCAGCTTCATTCAGGACCTTCCCAACGCCTCCTCCGTCTCCCTCGTGCAGGGAATCCTGGCGCTGGCGTCGAAGCTCGACGTGGAGGTGATCGCCGAGGGGGTGGAGACCACGGAACAGCTCGACAGTCTCCGCACCAGCGGCGCCGTGCTTGCCCAGGGCTACCTGTTGGGCCGCCCGAGCGCGACCTGGGACCCGATGGCTGGAAGCGCGGTTGCGGCGGCCCGACGCGGGGCATAGCGCACGAGTCCGGGCGTGCTCGCCCCAGATCGCGGCCTGGCCGCCGTCGGCCGGCAGGACGGCCAACTGGTTTATCCGTTCGGGGACACATCGCTCGCGATGACCCGGGCACCCTCGCTGGCGAAACGGATGGCCGGGGCCCGGCCGAGCCCGGACCCCGCACCGGTCACGATGGCCGTCTGGCCCTGCAAACGGTACGGGGCGAATGCGGGTGCCATGGAATCCGAACGAGCTGGCGCTGATCGCCTTGCGGCTCTTCCGGAAGCGCGAATTCGATGCCTGCAGCGGGGCGGACGTCGCATCCGCCGCCAGGGCCAGCCGGCGCACCCTGTTGCGTCACGTCACGTCACGTCTAGGTCCGATGGCGGCACACGCCTTGTCGGCGGCGGCCGATGTGGCCCCGTTCTGGTGGGTCGAATTCAGCGTTGGAGAACAGCAGGCGCTCGTCGGCCAGGTGATCGATCGGATCGGCCGTGCTCTGGGCGACTGAATGCAGTTGGCAGGCTCAGGCCAGCATGCTGCGCAGCATCCACGCCGTCTTCTCGTGCACGTCGAGGCGACGCACGAGCAGATCGGTGGAGACCTGGTCGGGCGCACCCTCGGCGAGGGGCAGTACCTCCCGGATGGTGCGGGCCGTGGCCTCGTGGGCGGCGACCAGACGACGGAGCATCTCCGGGGCATCCGGCAGGTCGGTGTCCTCGCGCACGACGGCGAGCTCGGTGAACTCACGGTAGGTGCCCGGCGCCGGGGTGCCCAGTGCACGGATGCGCTCGGCGATGTCGTCGACGGCCAGGGCCAGCTCGGTGTACTCGTCCATGAACATGGTGTGCAGAGAGTGGAACATGGGGCCAACGACGTTCCAGTGGTAGCTGTGAGTCTTGAGGTACAGGGTGTACGAGTCCGCCAGCACCCGGGACAGGCCGTGAACGATCTTCTCGAGCTGCTGATCCGGGATACCGATGTCGATTATCTGACTCACTGGTGACTCCTTAGGTCGTGTGGGTATTCACGCTACACACCCGGGGTGTGACGCCGCCGTGAGGACCGGTGGCCAACCGGAGTGACCGCGAACCCGGTCAGTCGATCCGGGCCACGGTGACCGCGATCTCGGTCACGACCGGGTTACCGTTCTGGTCGAGCTGATCCGTGATCGCATCGTGCACGCGGCGGCTCACGTCGGGGGCCGCGAAGGGTGCGGCGACGCCGATCTTGACCGCGATCTTCAGGCCGCCCTCCTTCTCGGAGACGGAGACGGAGACGGAGCTGGTCGACCGCGGCTTGCCGGTCACGGCTTCGACGGTGGTTGCGATCACCGAGGCGACCACGGTTGCCACGAGCGGGGCTGCCGAATACAGCGTATCCACGCCGGGGACTGCCAGCACCGCCCCCTCGAGTTGAGCGGTCAGCTGGGCCGGCGTCCCGGGGTCGGGCGGCGGCGCTCCAGGTGCAAGGGCGTCACTCATCGCTGCTCGCTTTCGCTTTCGCCGGCGGGGGTACGGGTTGGTACAGGTCGCGGATGGTGATGTCGACGGCCTCGACGGCGAGTTCCGTGTGCTGGCTAAGTGCGGTGTAAAGAGCCTCCCGGAGCTGCTCGGCGAGCGGTGGAATGTTCTTGCCCTCCAGAACCGTGGCATCCACGCGCACGGTGACGGGTGCGCCGGGCTCGCTGACCTCGCCGTCGAGGCGGCACCGGCCGACGATGATGTTCGGCACGCCGTCACCGGCGGCACGCAGAATGCCGCGCACCGCACCTTCGGTCACGCTCAGGCGAGCGGTGGGGGAGGGGTGGCTGATCGGGATGTCCCGGCCCGCGCGCGCCTCCAGATTGATGTGCTGCAGAATCGAGTTGACCCAGCTGTCCTCGCGCTCGGATTCGCGCTCCACGTCTTTCCGGAGCAGGGCGCGCTGCGTGCGCCGGAGCCGCTGCATGCCGCGCAGGGCGATCTCGCACTCGGGGAAGCCGTCGATGCTCGGGTCTGCGGGGGTGCGGTCCCGGTCGAGGTAGTCGCTCAGTTCTTCGAAGGTGTGGCCCGCGAGCTCATCGGAGGGGTTCATCATCGCCATTCCTCCATCTCTTGGAGCAGAGTCTTCCGAGCTCGGGCGAGAAGCCCACGAACCGTTGAAACGGGAAGTTCCAGTTCCTCCGCGATCTCGCCGTAGCTGCATTCCGCGAGTTCTCGCAGCATCCAGCAACGGCGCTGGTCTTCCGGCAGATCGCCGAGGACACGCGTCAGAGCTTCGGTTTGAGACTCCACCTCCGCCAGTCTATGGGGGGAGTGGCTCTCCGGTGCCGGGGCGTCGGTGAGATCGACGTTGAGGTGCGGACGCCGGGCACGTAGCCGGTCGACGCTTTTCCGGCTCACGATCCGCATCAACCAGCTTCTGACGGCGGCGCCGTTGTCGAGAGTGGGCAGCTGCTGCCAGGCGGTGATGAAGGACTCCTGAACGACGTCGTCCATCTCGTCATTTGATCCCAGGACCCGGCTGGCATACACCCGCATCAGTGGGCCGTAGCGACGCACGAGCGCCTCGAACGCCCGAATGTCCCCGTCGGCGGCGCGGTCGGCCAGGGTCTGGTCGGTGAATGACTCAAACGGAGATGCGAGCGGTGCCCGGATTGGGGTCGTTGGCATCATTTCTCCACCCTCTCACCCGCCGTGTCCAAAAATTACTTGACAAATCCGTGTGACAAATATGCCACAACACACGTCGTATTACTGACAGCCTTTGTCAGCCGCAGAACGGAAGGATTCCCGATGTTCCACTCACCCGCCGTCGACGACAGCATATCCGCCGGTGCCGTCATGCCCACGTTCGATTCGTTGCTCGTCGGTCCGGCCGATGATGATGATGACGCCGGGGACTCGACGGCTGCGACCGCATACGTCTGGGGCACGCGCGCCTGGCTGCCAGCGACGCAACACCACTGGAAAGGGAAGACACTATGAGTGCATCCGACAAGATCGAAAACGCCGCCCAGGACCTCAAGGGCAAGGCCACTGAGGCCGTGGGCAAGGTCACCAAGGATGATTCCAAGGTTGCCGACGGCAAGGCGGAGCAGTCTTCGGCGAGTGTGAAGAAGGCCGGCGAAAACGTCAAGGACGCTTTCAAGCACTAAGTTCTTCACGCATGGAGCGTCAGATCCAGTCGTTGCGCTTGAACAGCACGTAGAGCAGTGCCGAGAGCCCCACGATCAGCGCGGCCGAGCTGTAATAGCCCAACGGCTGGGCGAAGCCGGGGTAGGGCACGTTCTGCCCGTAGAAGCCCGTGATGGCTGTGGGCACGGCGATGATGGCCGCGTAACCAGTCACCTTCTTCGTGATCACGTTGAGCCGGTTGCCTTGAATCGCCAGATTCGCCTCAAGGATGGCGGTGGCCTGGTCACGCAGGCTCTCCGTCCATTCCATGACGCGAAGCACATGGTCGTATACGTCCTGGAAATAGGGACCCATTTCGTCCCGCAGCAGGTGCAGATCGCGCCGCAGCAGCGTGTTCACGACCTCGCGCATAGGAAGGATGACCCGGCGTATCGTCACGAGACTCTTGCGCAGTTCGAAGGAGGCCCGCTGCACCGCTTCCTGCTTGGTACCAGGCAGGAAGAGTTGGTCCTCGAGTTCTTCGACTTGTTCGTCCAGTGCTTCAACGGCGTCGAAATAGCCGTCGACGAGGTGGTCGAGCAGCCCGTGCAGGAGGAAGGCCACTCCGTTCCGGGCCAGATCGGAGGCCGAATCCCAGCGGGCCACGACGGCCTCCAGGTCGAAGCCTTCAGTGTGCACGGTCACCAAGGCCCGGTCGGTGATGAACACCGCGATCTCGTGCGTGGTGACCTGAGCGGTCGCCACGCCGAATTCGGCCGAGTACGCGGACAGGAACAGGTGGTCGGGGTAGCGGTCGAGCTTGGGCCTCTGCCGCAGCGTCAGGGCGTCTTCGACCGCCAGCTCGTGCAGGCCCAGTTCGCCCGCGAGGCTGACGAGATCCACTTCGCCGGGATCGGCGAGGTCCACCCAGACGACGGCGCCGGACAGGGCGAGGTGCTCAGACACCTCGGCGAGCGGGAAATCCTCGTCGACGAGAGAGCCGTCGCGGTAGCAGCGGGTACGGGGTGTGGGCACACTCCAGTCAAGCCCGATCTCGACCGATCGAATAGGTCAGCGCGCGGGGGGCTCCCAGGCGGCGACGGATGTGACGGTGTCGAGCACTTGCGTGCGTCCGGCATCCGTCAGCTCGATGCGGAGGCTCGGTGAGTCCAGCGTCATGGCCACGGTGAGTCGCGCGACGGCGTCCGTACCGGTCCAGAGGAGTTCGAGTCGGTCGTCGCCGATGGCCGTCCAGGAGAAGTCGCCGTCGAAGGCCGGGTGCGTGCTGCGGATGCGGGTCAGGCCGAGCTGGGCCCGGGTCACGTCGGTCGCGAGGGCACGTTCGACCTCCTCCGCCGTGTAAACGTGGCGGTTGACGTCGCGGCCATTGCCGGTGCGCTCGAAGAGTTCGGTGTCGTCGAGGCCGCCGAGCAGTCCCACGTAGTACACCTGCGGTCGGCCGGGCAGGAAGTGCTGCACGGCGCGGGCCAGAAGATAGGGCACTTCCTCGCCGCCGAGGACGCTGTAGAACGTCGCGTTGATCTGGTGCGGCAGCGTGAACCACTCGGGCACGACGGATGCGATGGAGGAGTGGCCGTGTGTGGCACGCTCCGCCCGCGCGAAGATGTCGATCATCTCGGCCTGGGTCAGCAGGCCCGGCTTGTCGCCGATCGGGCCCGCGTCGATGACGCCGATACCGTCGTGAGTGTCGAGCACGGTGATGGCGTTCGCGGGGCGGATCTTGAGCCAGTCCGCGAGGCGGTCAACGGTTCCGGTGCCGAGCGAATGTAGAAGCAGAGGTGCCAGCGCGAAGTCGTAGACGCGGTCGACCAGCGGGGCGATCGCGAGCTGCTGGCTGTAGTGCGCGTGTACCTCGACCAGCACCTCGAGGCTCTCCTCGTGGGCCATGGCCACGACCGTGCGGGCGAACTCGAGGGTCTGCTCGGTCATGAAGCTGTCGGTTCCGGGGGTCTTCACGGCGTAGCCGACGGCGTCGAGCCGCACCGTTGTGACGCCGCCGGCGGCCAGCGTCTGCAACACCCGACGCAGATAGGCGAGGGCCGCGGGGTGGTTCACGTCCAGGTCGACCTGGGTGGGCATGAAGGTCGTCCAGACGAGGTGACGGCTGCCGTCGGCGCCCTGGTAGGCGGTGAAGGGGAGTCCGGGTCGCGGCCGGTAGAACGCCGTGATGTCCTTCTCGGTGCCGCCGTTCGGGAACACGGTGTCGAAGGTGAGGAACATGCCCTCGGAGGTGGAGGCGGTGCCACGGGCCAGCCAGTCGATGAACTCGACCGACGAGGAGGAGACGTGGTTGACGATGAGGTCCGCGGTGAGCCCGCGCGTGCCGGCGAGGCTGCGCATGTCGTCCCAGGTGCCCAGTCGGGCATCGACCGCGGTGTGGTCGATCGGGTCGAAGCCGGCATCCGCGCCGTCGAAGGGAACGTAGAACGGCAGCACGTGCACGCTGCCGAAGGCCCTCAGAGGGCCGTCGAGCAGCGTCTGCAGATTGTGGATGGTGCCGCCCAGGCGGTCGGCGTAGACGAGCAGCTCGATTGTGGTCATGTTTAACTCCGGTTCGACTCGGCGCGGCAGCGAACAGCACCGATTCAGAAGTTACGGCACCCGGTGGGCCAGGGCAATTCCGGCTGTCCTTCAGGCTGTCCTTCCGGCGGCTCCCCCTCGGTGGTCGAGCGTGCGAGACCCTGGAGACCCAACCCGGCCAGGGACCCCGTGACGTTGGTCGAACCGGTCGAGCCTAGGGCCCAGTACCCCCTTACTCGTCGTCCCGGGTTGCGTTTTTCCGTTCGATGGTGGCCGTCATGCGGGTGCGGGTGCGGGTGCGGGTGCGGGTGCGGGTGTCGGTGTCGATGTCGGTGTCGGTGTGGGTGTGGGTGCGGGATTTGGTCGTGTTTCGCCCTGTGTGGGGCCCGGTTTCGAGCCGGGGTGGTGCCATGGTCTGTGCGGCTCCGCGCAGCATGCGGATGGCCCGTCGCTCCGCGCGGAGAAAGCACGCTCCGGTGCGCCCCGGGCGATGATGCGTCCGCCATCGTTGATCACGGCCTTCTGTTGGCCGCCGTTGCTGATCAGATCTCTGACGGCGAGCGCGTCGGGCCTGGACCGGTCGGCGACCTCGGCCGCTGCCGCCACCCGAACCGCGTCCACCCGTCTCCCGTGGACCCCGACCGCCGCGGTCACCTGCAGCAGGTCGTCGTCGTCGTCGAAGCCGCGCACCGCCGAACACCGCCGAGCACCGCAGAGACTCCCCACGCCCCACCGCGAGGGCCTGCCACTCAGCGACCGCCCGGGCCGCCGCGGACGGGCCGGGCACGGCAACCGCTTCGAAGCTTTCCCAGAGGTTGATCACAAACAAAAGGTTGCCAAAATTAAAACAAAGAAATGAGGGTCTTTCCTATTGTGGATAAGTGCTATTCGAAATCTATGTTCAATTTGACCGTTACGCCTCGATGAGCGAATCCTGACGGCTGCGGGCGATGATGGATCACGAATTGGGGGTTTCGGGGCGGTTGTTCCTGGTGCCGACGTAGACGAGCAGTGGACCGCTACGCGGGATCACCGTGCGTGCCGAACGCAGTGTGCCCGAACGCCCTGCTCCGAGTCCGAGGCCGTGCGGCAACGCCGCTGAACGAATTCGGCGGAGATTTTGGCTCCCCTGCTGTATCCGTGGGTGTTTCGGAGCGCCTTAACGGCCGCACGCCGCTTCCTGTCTAGGTTTC